>CAZKBK010000011.1:0-121651 GCA_964551035.1 uncultured Roseivirgaceae bacterium
AACGATGACAAATAAAGTTGACACGTCACGCGAGGACTTTCCCCGGACAGCAGTGTTTCTAATCCCGTATTTTCTCCGCGTTGTCCTTCGGCGACGAAATGATCACGGACGCCAGCATAGAAATCCCCAATAGGAAAACAATGACAATTAACGAAAGGTCGACCGGTACCTTGATCCAGTCCGTAAGACACATCTTGAGCCCCACGAACACCAGGATGGTGGAAAGTCCATACTTGAGATAACGGAAATACTGCTCGATTCCCGCAAGGGCAAAATACAGCGAGCGCAGGCCGAGAATCGCGAAGACGTTGGAGGTATAGACAATGAACGGGTCATCTGAAATGGCCAGGATGGCGGGAATCGAATCCACCGCAAAGATAAGGTCGGTCCCTTCGATAAGCATGACGACCAGAAACAACGGCGTAGCCCATACCCTGCCATCGATACGTAAGAAGAAGCGATCGTCGCGGAAGTCGGAAGTCACGGGAAAAGCCTTTCTAACACCGCGCACAATCGGGTTCTTCTCCGGTTCGAGCGCCGTCTCTTTGGCGGTTAACATCCGGATCCCTGTGAAAATCAGGAAGCCTCCAAAAACATAGATAAGCCAATGAAACCGGTGTATGAGTTCGATTCCCGCAAAAATAAAGATCACGCGCATCACCAGCGCGCCCAATATTCCCCAGAAAAGAACTTTGTGCTGATAGGGACGCGGGACATTGAAATACGAAAAGATCATGATCATGACAAAAATATTGTCAACACTCAATGACTTCTCGATCACATACCCGGTAAAGAATTCAACGGCCTTGTCCTTATCAAAATAAAAATAGACAAAGAGATTGAAGAGCATGGCCAGGCCGATCCAAACGCCCGTCCACGTCAGCGCTTCCCGCACGCCGATTTCACGCGCTTTCCGGTGGAAAACGCCCAGGTCCAGGGCGAGCATAATCAGCACAAAGAGATTGAAGCAAAACCAGAGAACGGTTGTGTCGGTCATGGGGCTTGGGTTGTGTGCGCGGACACCGACGGAAAAGTAAAGACCCGCGGCGCCTCGCGGGTCTAAATATACTCAGTCTTATGGTTTCCTGAATCGTTCCCTTGCCCAGGTTTTGAATTTATTCCCGTCGTCGGCATTCAGATAGCCGAGGCTTTTTCGGTATTCTTTGATAAACAACCTGCGGTTAAAACTCAATTTCTCAAGAACCGTCTTGCAGTATTCGAGCATACTGACTTTGAAACGACCCATAATCAAGCGCAAAAATTAGCTTCTACCAGTCAAACTTCCTGTACGCATCCAACATTCCGGATACCTCCTCCTGCATGATAGCTTCCTCCGTGAGGGGACGTTCATGCCGGGGCGAACGCAGTGCTTCGTAAACATGCCTCACGGACAAGGCCGGATCCACCTCTGCGATCGCCTCTCCCGGTATGCAATAATAGACCTTTTCAATTCCGGTGAGGTAGATCAGCGAAAGGCACATCGGGCAGGGCTGTGCACTCGCGTAAATTATGCTTCCCTTTAAATTGTCGATCGGGTTCCGGCTGCACGCATCGCGGATGGCCATCACTTCGGCATGCGCGGATGGATCGCTCAAACGCTTCACCTGATTCCACCCCTCACCGATGACGACCCCATCCTTTACGACCACACTGCCGAAAGGCCCACCGTCCTCATGCTCCAAACCATGAAAACTCAGATCAAAGGCGCGCGCCATATGCTCCCTATCTTCAGGAGAAGTCGCCTCAGTACCCTTCATTGCTGCAGTTCCGGATTTGATGTTGGAACGGTCATCCTTGTCAGCCGTGAATTCAATATACGCACCCGACGAGACAAGCACCAGAAAAAGGAAAAAACTTCGCATTTAAAGATAATAGTGTCCGGCCGCTTCAGGCTGATAGGTCACTCTGACTACGTCAAAGAAGCCCAGACCGCCAGGTATCTTCCAAGAAACCTTGTCACCTTCGCTCCTGCCCAGCAACGCCACGCCAATCTCCGAAAAAACAGAAATTCGCCTTTCGCGCGGGTCCGCGTCCTGCGGGTAGGTCAGGGTCACCTCGATTTCCCGCCCGCTCTTCACATCCCGGAGGTGTACTTTCGAGTTCATGGTAATCACGCCATCGGCAATGTTTTCCTGCGGAAGCTTCTTCGCGCGCGCAAGCATGTCGCCGAGGGCCTTTACCATATCAGGCACCTTCGCCTTTAATGCCGAAAGGTCCATAACTTCGACCAGGCGTTGATAATCATTTGTTGTAATTGCAATACGGCTCTCCATTTGAATCATGTCATTTTTGCCCAAAGCCATGCATGATCCGTGCCACATTAAAGGGGCGCGGCGCCGGTTTCGCGCGGGTGGGGATGACTATTTTTTCCCCACCGGGGTATTTTTACCCACCCCGTTCTCCGAAAACCGGAACTTATTTCGTTGCTTTGCAATTGGTATCCCAAAGCCCGAACATGCCGTCCAGCGATCTCAAGCTAAAGGAAAGAATAAAGGAACTCAATTGCCTGTACGCGCTGTCGCGGGCGGCCTGGCAGGCGGGTAGCAACGTTGACGCGATGGTTTCGACAACCCTGGAGATCCTCCCCCAGGCGATGCAATTTCCTGCACTGGCAGGAGTTTGCATCCAGGTCAACGAGCACACCTACACCACGCGACGGTATTCGCAATGCAAATACTTCATTGAAGCAGCAATGAAGATCGAAAGAAAGGAAGTCGGAAGGGTAATTGTCGGATACCGCAGCGGTCCGCGTCGCAGCGATAACAAACCTACTTTTCTTGTCGAGGAGAAGAACCTCGTCAAGGCGGTGGCGCGGGAATTGGCACTGTTCATCCGAAGGGCGAACATTGAACAAGAAAAGGTGACGTTGCAGATTCAACTGCAGCATGTCGAACGCCTCGCCTTTGTCGGTGAACTCACCGCCGGCATCGCCCACGAACTCAACGAACCTCTCGCGCGAATCCTGGGGTTTGCCCAACTCATCAAAAAAAGCGGGGCGTTGAGTGACCAACAAGACGAAGACATCGAGCGCATCATCAAAGCTTCGCTCTACACACGGGAAATTATCAAGAAGTTGATGATCTTTTCGAGGCAGATGCCGCAGCAGATCACAAAAGTGAACCTGAACGATATCGTCAACAGCATCCTGTATTTTATTGACGTGCGCTTCCAGAGCCGCGGTATCCGCATAGTGAAAGACCTCGATGCATCGCTGCCCGACATCCACGCCGATGAAGTACAGATCAGCCAGGTGCTCGTCAACCTCATCACCAATGCGGTACATGCAATGCCGACCGGTGGGCAGGTGGTGGTGTCGACGAGAAGAAAAGGGAATCATTTGAACCTCACCGTGAAAGATACCGGCACCGGCATGACGGCGCAGGTGAAACAGAAAATATTTGAACCGTTTTTTACAACAAAGCCGCCGGGCCAGGGCACCGGGCTTGGTTTATCCGTTGTGGCCGGGATCATCGAATCCCACTCGGGAAGAATTGCGGTGACCAGCGCACCGCGAAAGGGCGCGAAGTTTGAAATCGTATTGCCGATCAGGCAGCCAGGAACAAAGCAATGAAGAAAAACATCCGTGAAAAGATAAACATCCTCGTGGTGGATGACTCCCCTGAGACCGTGGAGTTGATCCGTCGCAACCTCGAGAGCGTCGGGTACGCGGTTTACAGCGCAAGCAAAGTGCAATCAGCCGTGAAACTGCTGGGACAGCTCGAGATCGACCTTGTTATCACCGACTTGAAAATGCCCGGTGAAAACGGGCTTGAACTCGTGCGCCATGTTGCGGAAAATCTTAAGTCCGTCGGCGTGCTCGTCATCACCGGGTTCCCGTCGATTCAGGGCGCCGTCGAGTCCATCAAGATCGGTGCGGAAGAATACCTCGTAAAGCCGTTCACTGACGAAGAGCTGTTTAAATCAGTCGAACGAGTCTTGTCAAAGACCACGAAGCACAAGGAGTCTCCGGCCACGGTGCAGCAAAACTTTGGAATCATCGGCGAGTCGGCCGGCATGCAAAAGGTATTCGCCGTGATCAACAAAGCAAAGGCGACAAACGCGACGGTATTGGTTACCGGTGAGAGCGGAACCGGGAAAGAACTCGTGGCCCGTGCGCTTCACTATGGTGGACAGGCATCAGGCGCCCCGTTTGTGCCTGTAAACTGCGGCGGGATTCCGGATTCCCTCCTGGAAAGTGAACTGTTTGGTTATGTAAGGGGCGCCTTTACGGGTGCAACGGAAACGCGGGCGGGATTCTTTCAGACCGCAGACGGAGGTACCATCTTTCTCGACGAGATCAGCAACACCAGTCTCGCCATGCAAGCGAAGCTGTTGCGTGTGCTGCAGGAAAAGGAATTCTATATGGTGGGCTCCAAAAAATCGAACAAAGTCAACGTCCGCATTGTCGCGGCAACCAATGTGGACCTCATGCAACTGGTAAAGAAAGGTTTGTTCAGAGAAGACCTGTACTACCGCCTTAATATCATCACGATCGACCTGCCCCCCTTGCGCGAACGCAGCAGCGATGTTTCGCTCCTGCTCGGATTCTTCCTTGTCCGATACGTCCGCGAACTGGGGAGGGCGCCGATGAAAATTTCACCCCGCGCGATGGACGCCCTCATCGCGTACGAGTGGCCGGGCAACGTTCGGGAGCTTCAGAACCTGGTTCATCGGCTCGTCATTATGGCCGACGACCAAACCATCGACATCACCGACCTGCCCGATAATTTCCGGTTCTCGGTGAAGGGGTCCAGAAACCTGAACCGCACCCTGGCGGACGTCGAATCGGAGTATATCACAGACGTCCTGGCCGCCAACAAAAACAATATCTCCCGAACCGCACAAGTCCTGGGAATTGACCGGAAAACGCTAAGGGAAAAGATCAGGAAGGGCAGTCGCCCGCAATAGTGGGGAGAAACGAACCATCTGAAACTTTTTGCACCATTTAGCGGCGACCTCCCGCACGAATAAAGGTTGAATCCGCAACCTCAACCGATGTTTACAAAGTGGTATGCATTTTGGAAACAACGCGTACAACGACGCTAATGCAATCCAGGGAAGTCATTGAGGAAATGATCGTGAGCGAGCTGAAGGGACTTTGCATGAGCTGCGCACATGCCGAGACCTGTGTTTATCACAAGACCGCTCGCAAGGAGATCATCCAATGTGAGCTTTACGAGCCGGACGGCGCTGAGCCGTCGGAAGTCTCTACCCTGGCCGGCTTGTGCCGGTCCTGTGACAACGCACTGACATGCGCGTTGCCGGGGAAGAAAACGGGTGTGTGGCGATGTAACGATTACCGGTGATCAATCATGGTAGAAAACGTGAGTACGACGGAGGAGAAGGGCATCAGGAATGGCAAATGGAAAGAGTTCAACAAACATGCCGTCCTTATTGCGGAGGGAGTCTATGTCAATAACCGCAAGCATGGCCTCTGGAAGGAGTACTATGACACCGGTGAGTTGATGATCGAAGAGAGCTACCTGCATGGAATACAGCATGGCCGTTACGCGGCATACCATCCCAATGGCGTGGTGTTCAGCGAAGGGCAGTATATGAATGGGCGAAGGGAAGGATATTTCAGGGTGTACGATGAGCGCGGCAAAAACATCCGGAATCTCCGGTTTACAAACAACGAAGAAATTGAAGACAAAGGCAGGGACGCGCGATTCGACCGCCAGGAGCGGAGGCTTTGATTACATCACCGTCGCACTGGTGATGTCGTTTTGGCTGGCAATCCTGATCGATGCCCTGACGCGGCAGGGATAAAAGATGTTGGTGGCAGACCCACGATTGTTGGTGCTTATAGGAGGAGGGTCAGTAAGGGAGCAATTGCTCCCTTACTTTTATTTTTTACACGATGAAAAAAAGAATTCTTATTGTCGACAGCGACACTCAGCTAAACAAGATCAATGCGAAAGTGTTGCGTGCCGAAGGCATCGTGGATGATCTGAACATCGCAACCAGCGGCAGGGAGGCACTGGAATTCCTTCAAGCCCAACTCGTGTCGGATAAGCCCATGCCCCAGATCATTATCTTCGATCTCAACCTTCCAGAGATGGATGGATTTGAGTTTCTCGATGCCTTTAGGGCCCTCGACTTTCCCGAACGGGATCGCATCGAGCTCGTTGTATTCACATCTTCAAGCAATCCCAATGACCGGCAACGGGCGGCCACCAAAGGCATCCACCACTACATCAGCAAGCCGTATCTCCTCAGAAATCTAAAGGGTGTGATTTTCGGACCTTCCTTCCGCAAGCCGGAACCGGTGATGGCTTCAAAGGGCAGGCCGTCTGCCCTGTAATGATGTCCACCCGCTTCGCAGTCTTTGATTGAGCCCCATGAATCAATATTTCCTCCAGGGCATCGACACGGTTATTATCCGCGTCTCTAACATCGACCGTTCAAAACAGTGGTATTCCGAAAAAGCCGGGTTTAGCCCGGTCCATGAAGATGAAAAACATCGGCTCGTGGTCCTGGACACCCGGAGCGCGACAAGCCTTACCCTTTGGCAGACCGATGAACCGATCTCGCCAAACCGCGGGACGGCGTCCTACCCGATATTCAGGACAATGGACGCCGCGCTGGCACACGATAAACTTGCACGGGCGGGCGTGGACGTTTCTCCGGTCATTACCGATCATATGGTGAGCTATTTCAACTTCTTTGACCTTGATGGGAATATCCTGGAGGTTTGCCAGGTACATGAATAAAATCGGGTCAGAATTCCGGGACGCACCTCCCAAGGTCTCCTCCCTGAGGATGCCGCGTAACCGAAAAATCACCGACCAGAAACCGCTACAACATCAGTCATTCCCGCCCACGGCGAGCTCAAGCACTTCCAGCGCATCCGGCGTGTCGTTGTGATGCCACATGCCCTTTACGGTGCCATCAACCCAAAGTGTGAGGCCGGGATTGGCACGAACGATCGTCTTCAGCACCGTAGCGTCCGCATAAAAATACGGAGCAGCAAGCTGGTGTTCGTGCCGGAACCTCTCGAACGCGGGCCCGCCGGATGCCGTCAGGATCATCACGTCAATTTTTCCGTCGAGTTCGTTGATCAGCGCGCGGATCTCTTCAATGTTGCGCGTGGATGCCTTGGTCACATCGTAGATCACAATAAAGAGCTTGGGGCCCACGAAGGTCTCCCGGGTGATGTCGTTTCCATCAACATCCATGACGGCATAGTCCGTGATCTTCGGGCGTGTCTTGTCTTCATTCGTCTGACGCACGCTTTCGTACTTGTACAAGGTGGTGTCCATCAGATAGTCTTTCGACGATATCTTTTCGCCGTTGTCCTTCCGGACGAACACGTACTCAAATTGCGGTTGTTCTTCCGGCTGCATTTGCTCGGGAATGTTGTGGCCGATGCGGTAAGCGCGGAAGTCGATGAACGGCAAATGACGAATCGCATAAATTCCAAGGAACAGGCACAGGGCCGTGGCCGTGCCAATCACCACATGTCCTTCCAGCGTTCGCAATACGGGTTGGTACCGCTTCCGGTACCAGAAGAGGTGCAGCACGGGAAACATCAGGATCACGTCCTTGAAAAACGATTGCCATGGCGTCAGCTTGATGGCGTCGCCAAAGCACCCACAATCGGTGACCTTGTTGAAGTATGCGGAGTAAAATGTGAGAAAGGTAAAGAACACCATCAACGCGAGCAGCACCTTGGTTGTGACTTCCATGCGGTAATAGAGCAGCACGGCCACCCCGACGACCAGTTCAAGGACGATCATGATCATTCCGATCTCGAGCGCCCACGGCACAAAGAACTCAAAAATGGAACCGAAGTCATCCGCGAACACAGCGAAGTACTCCTCCATCTTGATCCTGGTCCCGATGGGATCGTTCAACTTGATCAGGCCGGAAAAAATAAACAACCCGCCAACAAAAAATCTCGAAAACTGGTCAGCAATCTTCTTAAACATTTCTATTCCTTCAGTTAGTGAACGCAAAATAACGCAGCGGTCTGTACGGCTGCCATCATTAACACATTGTTAACAAACGAACCTCGACGTTTTTCTTTTCGTCGTCCGCGTTTGCCTGTGGCGATTCCTTTCTATATTCGACGGCGGTTCGCTCAATGAGAAATTTACAGGCGGTGCAAAATACGGTATTTCCCACAAACAAAACATTAAAACTCAACGGCCGGATACTGACGCTCGACAGTCCGCGCCTCATGGGAATCCTCAACGTTACCCCAGACAGTTTCTTTGACGGCGGTCGTCATTTTTCCGAAGCCAGCATCCTTTCGCAGGTTGAAAAAATGCTTCGCGAAGGCGCTGATATCATCGACGTCGGAGGATACTCCACGCGGCCCGGCGCGACGGAAGTCCCCGTCGGGGAGGAAATTAGCCGTGTTCGCAAAGCCATTGCGCTCATCACCGAACATTTTCCCGGGACGTTCATTTCGATCGACACGTTCCGCAGTGAAGTGGCGCGGGCGGCCGTCGGCGAGGGCGCCGCGATGGTCAACGACATCTCGGGAGGCGGACTCGATCCGCTGATGTGGGATACCGTCGCCGACCTCCGCGTGCCGTACGTGCTCATGCACATGCGTGGCGACCCTTCCACCATGGCCGGCCTCACGCAGTACCGGCACCTGGTGAAGGAGGTACTCGACTATTTTCATCCAAGACTATTTCAACTGAAACAGCGTGGCGTTGCCGATGTCATCGTCGATCCGGGCTTTGGTTTCGCCAAAACACGCGAACAGAACTTCCAGCTGCTCACTGCGCTGGACCAACTTCACATCACCGGCCATCCCCTGCTGGTAGGGTTGTCCCGGAAATCGATGATCTGGAAAACGCTGGAAATCGAACCGGACGCGGCCCTGAACGGGACGACCGCCCTGAACGCCATCGCCCTGACAAAAGGCGCCCAAATTTTGCGCGTCCACGACGTAAAGGAAGCCCGCGAAGTGATCCGGCTCATCACGGCGTTGCGGATGTCGACGCCGGCATGAATGCGACGCATTCGTTGTTGCGGTCCATCGCTCCGCCAACTTGTTGCCCCGTTCCGCCCGTGAAGAAAAGACGGCCGGCAAACATTCTTTTTTTGATATTCGCCGCCCCATCCGTTATTATTACATTTGCCTACCATGATTTTCAATTTTCGCATTGGTTTTCTGGAAGTAAGCTGGGTGGACTTCATCGATATCGCCCTTGTCAGTGTGCTGCTTTACCAGGTCTACAAACTGATCCGCGGAAGTATCGCCGTGAATATTTTTCTAGGTATCATGGCCCTCTACCTCATGTACCTCATTGTCAGCGCGGCACAAATGGAACTGCTGGCCACCATCCTCGGGCAGTTCATGGGTGTCGGGGTGCTTGCCATGATCATCCTGTTTCAGCCGGAAATCCGAAAATTTCTGCTGGTTATCGGTCGGGGCACGGAATTCCGGGAAAACATTTTCAAGAGCATTTCAAACTGGCGTACCTCCTACCAGGATGATTTCAACATTCAGGAAGTGACCGAAGCGGCTAAGACCTTCAAGGCAACCAAGACCGGCGCGCTCATCGTCTTTTCGCGCGACAGTGAATTGCGCTTTTATCAGGAAACCGGAGACAGCCTGAATGCACAGGTGAGCAAGCGCCTGCTCATTGCGATCTTCAACAAAACAAGCCCGCTGCACGACGGTGCGGTAATCGTTCACAAGGGAAGGATCAAAGCCGCCCGGTGCATTCTGCCCGTGACCGAGAACGACAACCTGCCGGCGCAATTCGGACTACGCCACCGGGCAGCCGTGGGTATGTCCGAGAATACCGACACGTTGGTACTCGCTGTCTCCGAAGAAACCGGGAGACTCATCCTCGCCCGCAATGGGAAGTACATAGGCGGGCTTAAATTGAAACAGGTTGAGAAGAAAATCCAGGAGTACCTGCATAAGATTGAACCTGAAAATTGGGACGACAACTTCGCCGAGCACGAAGCCGCTGAAAGTGAGTCGCCACATTGACAGGACAATCCGGGCTTCCTTTCTCAATACTCGAAATCCTTAACCGCCTCGGATTGCTTCAGCGCTGAAATGAACCTGCTGATATCTTCGTCGCGGCCGATCACTTCATAGTGGTAAATGGCGCACGCGTCCTTCACAAATTCCTTCTTTCGGGAAAATTTTAGCGGGTGCTTTTTCATCTCTTCCTCCACACGGCCAATATCGTCTGAGGTTGGGTTCATGCGGATGTGAAGTTCAACCGTCTTTTTGAAGATCCGAAACATGCGTTCCTCCACCAACGTAAAGCCGGTAAGGACTACAAAGACGATCCCGACGGCGGCAAACGCAAGCAAGTATTCCCCCGCTCCGACGGCCATGCCCAACGCGGCAGCCACCCAAATGGTACTTGCCGTCGTAAGGCCCGAAATCGTCAGCCCGTCGCGCAGGATGGCGCCCGCACCCAGGAAGCCAATACCGGTTACAATGTTCGAAGCAATACGCGCGGCCTCAGATTCGTCCGCCATCAGCGTCGAAAGGATGGTAAAAACGGTCGACCCTACACAGATCAGGATGATGGTTCGCAGGCCGGCGGACTTGTTCCGGTACTCCCGCTCCCCACCAATGATCAGCCCGACCACCACGGAAAGAATAAGCTTTGTAAACGCCTCCTGTATCTCGCCGGAAAACATAAGCACCTGGCCTTTGGCATGTCATTGACCAAATTCATACCCGTAACATCCCGGTTTTCCTGGGTTGACCCTCGGTTCCCTCCTCCCGTCGAAAGAGGCTGGCCGGGCTCCGGCGAAGGCGCGCATAGATCCGATTTCTCCCACTTGGAAATACCTCTGTTTTATTGAAAAAATAGATAGTTCGGATTATATCTGTAAATTAGTCTGTGAACCGTTAGCATTTAGTAAAAAATGGTAGAAGCCAGTCCTGTCAAAGTTTTTCTCGCCCGATATTTCTTCCTTGGATTCGCGTTCATTCAATGGCTTGTAGCCACCGCGTTGTTGGTCCGGTTTCCGGCGACAAACAAGAACATCTTCACGACGCTGGTGTTTATCACGCTCGGCATGTTATTCTTCACGCTTTACCTGGTGGTGAGCGCCCGCATCAAACGCGTCGCCGTGGGAAAAAACAAGATTGTTATCATTGAAGGAGACCGGAATATCCGCTTTGACTGGCCCGAAGTCAAATCGTTGAAGATCGTTCCGTTTTTCAACCTGTACCGGCTCAAGATCAAAGGAAAGAAAAAGCCCATTTACTTTTTCCCCTCGAAGAACATCGACCCGCCTTACGGCTTCATGACCAAGGACACCTCAAAAATGGGCGACATCGTTAAAAAGAAAAAGAAAAAGCTCAACATCAGGTGATCGCTTGAAGGCATCGGCCGAGGATTGCCTCGTCACCTCCGCTACTTCAACACGCCCAGCGCCTTCCCAACGGTAGTGAACGCCTGAATCGCTTTGTCGAGGTGGACCCGCTCGTGCCCGGCAGAAATCTGGACACGGATTCGCGCCTGGCCCCGGGCCACTACCGGGTAAAAGAATCCGATGACGTAGATGCCCTTCTTCAGGAGTTCCTCCGCAAACTGTTGGGCCAGGGGCGCATCGTATAACATGATGGGGACGATCGGGTGCTCACCGGGCTTGATGTCGAATCCCGCCTCCGTCATTTTATCGCGGAAGTACCGCGTATTTTCTTCCAGCTTGTCGCGCAGGGCGGTCGTTTCGGAAAGCATGTTGAAAACCTCGATCGACGCTCCGACAATGGACGGTGCCAGGGTATTCGAGAACAGGTACGGCCGCGAGCGCTGCCGGAGCATCTCCACGATCTCCTTCCTTGACGACGTAAAACCACCCGACGCGCCGCCCAGCGCCTTTCCCAGCGTGCCGGTAATGATATCCACCCGCTCCATAACCCCGCGGTACTCATGCACGCCTCTGCCTGTTTTGCCAACAAAGCCCGTTGCGTGGCTCTCGTCCGACATGACCAGGGCTTGATGTTTTTCAGCAAGCGCACAGATCCTGTCAAGCTGCGCAATGGTGCCGTCCATCGAAAACGCGCCGTCCGTGACGATGACCATCTGTTTTGCTCCCGCCGCCCTGGCGTCCTGAAGTTGCTTCTCCAGGTCGGCCATGTCATTGTGTTTGTAGCGATACCGCATCGCTTTGCACAAGCGCACGCCATCGATGATAGAGGCATGGTTAAGCGCATCGGAGATAATGGCATCTTCTGCGCCGAACAGGGGTTCGAATACGCCACCGTTCGCGTCAAAGGCCGCAGCATAGAGGATCGTGTCTTCCATGCCGAGGAAATCGGAAATCTTTTGCTCGAGAACCTTATGAATGTCCTGGGTTCCACAAATGAACCGCACCGACGACATGCCGTAGCCATGAGTATCGATGGTGCGTTTCGCCGCTTCGATAACACGCGGATGAGACGATAGGCCGAGATAATTGTTGGCACAAAAGTTAATTACCTCCATACCCCCGGCCGTTTTGATTTCGGCGCCCTGCGGGGTGGCAATGATGCGTTCATTCTTAAAAAGTCCCGCCTCACGGATGCCGTCCAACTCCTTCTCCAGAATGGGTTTCAGTGTATCGTACATGGTGTCAAAATTTCGGTTTGGGTTTCACGATGGGTCTGGCTTGCACGGGTGGATCCCCCGGCGCCGTTGGCCGGTGTTGATATTTTCTGCGAACAACGTTGATCAGGTTGAGCTTTTGCATCGTGAAACTGTTGGGATGCATCTCAACGAACTCGTGCTTCCACTGGTTGAAAAGATCCGGTTCGGCCGAAGAAAAACGGGCCGGATCAATTTTTTTCGCAACGAGGTAGTCTTCGAAGTTCACCGCTGCAAATTAACGGGAGTACCCGGTGGTTTAAAGCGGCCAATACGTGAAATTTTTAAGAATTATCAAAAAGGGGCCCAGGAACGGGACGGAAAATAGAACCTTCTCAAAAAAGACGCCTTTATTCTCAAATCCTGACTAAGTTTACGCCGTACATCGGCTCCCATGAAACAGCAGAAAATTCTTGTTATCGGCGCGGGCGGACAGTTGGGTTCTGAACTCACACAGTCCCTTTGGGACCGCCATGGCAGGGAAAACGTCATCGCGACCGACATCCGGGAACCCCAGGGCGTCTTGGCAAAGGGCAACTTCGAGATCCTCGACGTATTGAAACAGAAACACCTGTTTTCGTTCGTTGAGAAGAACGGTATAACACAAATCTATCACCTCGCGGCGGTGCTTTCCGCCACAGGAGAAAAGAACCCGAAATTCGCCTGGCACCTCAACATGGATGGATTGATCCATGTGCTGGATGCCTCAGTCGACTTCAACGTGGAAAAAGTGTACTGGCCAAGTTCGATCGCCGTCTTCGGGCCGGGGACACCCCGCGACAACACCCCGCAGGACACCGTCATGGATCCGACCACGATATACGGCATTTCCAAGCAGGCGGGTGAGCGTTGGTGTGATTGGTACTTTCGTAACCGCGGCGTGGACGTGCGCAGCCTCCGCTATCCCGGCCTCATCGGCTACAAAGCCAAACCGGGAGGGGGAACGACGGATTATGCGGTAGACATTTTCTTCAAAGCCATCGCCGACCGGTCCTATGAGTGCTTCCTTAAGCCTGATACCTACCTGCCGATGATGTACATGGATGATGCGGTAAAGGCCACGATGGACCTCATGGAAGCCCCTGCAGATAAGGTGAAGATCAGGTCCTCCTACAACGTGGGCGCTATGAGCTTCTGCCCGGGGGAAATTGCAGAAGAGATCCGGAAACATATTCCCGAATTTTCCATTTCCTACAATCCGGACTTCCGTCAGCAGATCGCCGACTCCTGGCCAAGAAGCCTTGACGACTCCGCCGCCCGGCACCAATGGGGGTGGCAACACCGGTTCGGCCTGAAAGAGATGACCGAAGACATTCTGAAAAACCTTCCCAAGGTGCTGGAAACCTCCGGCGTGTAGAAAAGGGCCACCTCACAAGGGAAAAAGGCGTAATCGTATCCTGAAGGCCTCTTGTGTCTTGGTGGCTTCGTGGCGACATCATCGCGCCCGCCCGCTTACCGTATAACCACCCGCGTCATATATTCGCGATCACCGGACACGTACCGAAGAAAATACAACCCCGGCGTAACGTCGCTGGTCAGCGGTATGCCATCGTGCGTCTCGTAGGCAGTGTAATCCAATACGGGTTTCCCGAGCTGGTCGAGGAGCACAACGCGATCACCTTCGGCATCGCCAAAGTTTTTGAAGTAAGTGATCCGTCCACTTGCCGGGTTAGGGGAAACCCACATGGTCTTCGGCTGCTCCATGTGAAGGGAAACGATTTTCGAATACTCGAATTTCAAATCCACATCGACGGCCTTCAACCGGTAGTAGTTCCAGCCAATGTGCGGATTCCAGTCTTCGAAGGTATAGCGTGTCTCCAACTCATAAATGTTCCGACCCTGACCGAAAACCTCGCCAATGGCTTCAAACTCAAACCCATCGGCAGAGCGTTCAACCACAAACTTCTGGAAGTTCTCTTCCATAAAGGTCGCCCATCGCAGCATGGCCACATCTCCCGCGAGCTCTGCAGAAAATGAAAGCAACTTAATAGGCAGTAAACAGCCGGATCCCACACAGCCGATAAAATCGGTTATGTCGGGAAAGTCCTCGTCGAGATTATCCCAGTTTGTTTCGCCGGGCTCGGCATCCGGATTCCCATCCACGGCTCCGCCGACATACAACGACCCGCCTCCCGAGTCGTCATAATTATCCTGGCCGCTGTTTGAAAAAGTCATGTCACCCGTTACCACGAACACGCCACCATTCTCAACGGTGATCTTATTGTTCGCCGTGAAGTTTCCTGAGATAATAAGGATGGAATTAGCCGAAAGAATGAGATTCGCGGCCTTGTTGGCAAACGTGACGTCGCCAACAACAACGAGCGTATCGTTGATCACAAGGTCCGGGCCTGACGCGTTCGCGTTCACATTGGTAAATGACAAATTTCCCGTACGTGTGATGTATCCATTGATCGTCAGGTCGAGGTCTGCGCTACCGATATTCGTGACCGCGGGCGAAACACCACCGACCCAACTGGAGCCCTGCTCCCAATTGCCTATAAAATTGTTTCGGCTGGTCTTTTGCGCGACCGAGGGTTGAAATGAACCCAGCAGAAGCACAGAAAGTATCAGCGTCGAATGGCTGAGCCCCGAAAGTCTCCGTAACAAAGAAAAAACGTGGTGCATCATTATATCTTATGCCTTTAATGCCCGCAAAATCAGCGCCCAAGGCGACGCCATGCAAAAAATCCTCAAAAACAAGCTGGAAAGAACATTCCTATCATCCCTGGAACTTCGTCGTGTGACCCAAAAATGGAAAAAATGCGCGCATGATTGCCGATTTGGGATCAAAAAATAAAACATTGCCCAACGCTTCCGCGGCCCACATGAAAAAACTCAGCCACGTGAACACCTCACCGGATCACCACCCTTGAAAATAATTCTCCCTTGGAGGAGATGTACTTCAGCACGTAAATCCCTGGTGTGATCTCCGGCGCCAAGACGATTTCGCCTTGCTCAATGGCCGTCACGGCACGCTGGAACACAGGCCGTCCCAGGGAATTGATAAGCACGACATAATCTCCCTCCTCCGGCTGGAAATTTATCCTGAAGTGTATGAATGCATGGGCCGGGTTCGGATGCACCGCCAAAGTCTTCGCGGCCTCGATCGTGACGACTACAATCCCGGAGTACGCATACTTTAAATCGATGTCCACATTCTTCAGGCGATAGTAGTTCCGGCCCTGCAACGGGAACACATCTTCAAAGGAATATTCGTTGACCACGTTAGCGATATTTCTTCCCTCTCCGGGAATTTCTCCGATGGTCGTAAAGGTGATCCCATCCGAAGACCGCTCCACGACAAACCGGTCAAAGTGCTCTTCCATGGAGGTTGCCCAGGTGAGCGACACCGATTCGCCGGCAACCTCGCCATTGAAATACAACAGCGTGATGGGGAGTATCGAACTCCCGCAAAAGACATCGGCGTCTCCGGTGCAGGTGCCGCCAATGCCAACCGTCCCGGTTCCGTCAATGGATGAGCCCGTATTTTCGTCGGTGGTGATGTCGCCGCCGATATCCACGCTGCCGTCGACGTTCAGGTCTGCATCGTCGTCGCTGACAAAATCATCCCCGATGGACACCTCTCCGCCATTGTCGACAGTGAGATCCATTTCATCGTCCACAATAAAGTCATCGGTGACGGTCAGGTCGCCGTCATTTTCAACGACGACGTCAAAATCGTCGGCAGCCTGAATATCATCCCCGACCGTCATCGTGCCATCCAGGACCAGATCCGCCTCATCCCCCAGGGTCACGTCATGGCCGACATCGAAGCTGCCGTCAACGTTCATGTCCGTATTCGAATCTCCAGTGAAGTTATCTCCGACAGCGAGGGCGCCGTCCACCACCAGGTCGAGGTCATCGTCTGTTTGAAAATCATCACCCACGGACATATTGCCCGTTTCAGTCACCGTGATATCGTGATAGTCGCCGTTGGCAAGGAAGTCGTTTCCAACCTGAAAATCGCCAGACACGGAAATGTCCGCCCCCTCACCATTATCGCCACCGCCATCAACTTCAAAATCGTCAGCAACGCTGAGGGATCCCGACACGTTCATGTCGAATCGCGTGTCGGCCCGGATGTCGTCCTGGACCTCAAGGTTGCCGGGCACAATCAGGTCCACGTTTTCACCCGCGATCAGGTCGCCTTCAACCACGACGGAACCAGAACCATTGATCGTAAGAGAGGCGCCTCCATCCAGGGTCAGATTTCCCTTGATGGTCAGTGTACCGGTAATGTTCATCGCGAAGTCGTTCCGGACGCGAAAGTTTCCCCACACAATAAGATTTCCATTGGCGTCGATCGTGATTTCACTGTCGTCGCCGCCGTCGACGGACCGCGGCGCGCCGTTGCTTCCAACGTTCAACGTCCGGTTGCTGTTGATCCGCAATTCGTTCTCCTCGTCCAGGTCGAGGTTCCCGCACGTGAAATTGCCGTCGACGCGTATGGTCCCCATGTCGTCGTCATCCAGGACGACGTTCTCATTGACGTTGTTGGCAATATCGCCGTCCTCCCAGATGTCCTGGTCGCTCCAGTTCCCATTATCCTCGATCACATTTTGAGCGTTCGTAACGGTGGTCGCGCAGAAAAAGGCGGAAGAGGTCAGCACAAGGCAGACGAGGACGCGAACGCCCAGATTGGGAGTAACAGCAGCGGGGTACACTTTGTTAAGTGTTTCTGGATGTAAAATAAAACGCATAAGTTCGCAATTTCAACCAACATTTACAAGCCATGCTCCTCAACCGATCGCTCTCCAACGGCATCCTCACGCTCACGATCTCGCGGCCGGAGGCCATGAACGCACTGAACAGGGATGTGATGGAGGCATTGGAACAGGTCTCGCAAGAATGTCACCAGGACACCGCGATCAGGGGCGTGATCCTTACCGGCGCGGGAGAAAAAGCCTTCGTCGCCGGCGCCGATATCCGCGAACTTTCCAGCTTAAATCGTGAAGAAGCGCTGAAATTGGCCCTGAAAGGGCAGAAAATATTCAAATCCTTTGCGGATTGCCCCAAGCCTGTCATCGCGGCCGTAAACGGTTTCGCGCTGGGGGGAGGGTGTGAGCTGGCCATGGCCTGCCATATCCGGATTGCCACAGAAGGTGCCAAATTTGGACAACCCGAAGTGAATCTGGGAATTATTCCCGGATATGGTGGCACCCAGCGCATGACCCAGTTGGTGGGTCGCGGCAAAGCGCTGGAGTTGCTCATGACGGGTGATGTGATCAGCGCCCAGGAGGCTAAAGCACTTGGATTGGTCAATCACGTGGTTGCCGACACCGGCGAACTCATGACCCTGGCCGAAAAAATCATGAACAAAATTCTCGTGAAAGGACCCGTCGCCATCGCCAACGTCATACGTTCCGTTAACGCGGGTTACGCGTTTGAAGGGGCTGGATATGAATCGGAAGCCGCTAACTTTGCATCCTGTAGCGAAACGGAAGACTTCAGGGAGGGCACTTCGGCCTTTCTGGAAAAGCGGCGACCTGCGTTTAAGGGTAAATAGCTAATGGATCAAATGCATACATCGCACCCGGAATGAGTAAGCTGAAGAAACTCGCCGGGGAAACGGTTCTTTACGGATTTGGCAGCATCGTTCCGCGCTTCCTCAATTTCCTTCTTGTTCGGCTTCACACGGGCGTATTTGCCCCCGATGAATACGGTGTTATCACCAAGCTTTATGCATTCGTGGCCGTGGTGAATACCGTCTATCTGTTCGGTATGGAGACGGCCTATTTCCGCTTTGCCAACAAGCCCGGCGCCCATGAAAAGAAGGTATTCAACGTCGCCCTCACCGTTGTAGTCGCGGTGAGCGTCCTGATATCTCTGACGATGATCGCGTTCGCCGCACCCATCGCGACGTATATGGAGGTCCCCGATCGTCCCGACCTGGTGATCTGGCTGGTATTAATCATGCTGATCGATGCGGTCGCGGCGATCCCGTTCTCGCGCCTTCGGCTGCAAAAGAAAGCGGTTCGTTTCGTCACGGGCAAGCTCGTCAACATCGCCATCCTCGTCGGCCTGAACATTTATTTTCTTACGCTGGCCTCGGGGATTGTTCCCGATGTCGGATTTGTTGTCCTTGCCAACCTGATCGCCAACGCGTTCTATCTCCCGTTCTTCTGGCGTTCGCTGTTCCATTGGCGTCCCACGTACAACCGGGACCTGTCCCCGGTCATGTTCTCGTACGCGTGGCCGGTCATGCTTACGGGCCTCGCCGGGATCACCAACGAAATGTTCTCTCGCATCACACTGGAGAACTGGCTTCCGCAGAACTTCTATCGCGGACACAGTACGACTTACGCGCTGGGTGTATTTGGCGCTGCCTACAAGTTGGCCGTCCTGATGAATCTCGCCATCCAGGCATTTCGCTATGCCGCTGAGCCTTTCTTCTTCTCCAACGCCAGCGAGAAAAATTCTCCACAGCTATTCGCGCGTGTCAACCACTACTTCATCATCGCGTGCTGCATTCTTCTGTTGGGCGTATCGGTGAATCTCGACATCCTCAAACATTTCCTTGGCTCACCCGAATATTGGGAAGGGCTGTATATCGTTCCCATTCTCCTCCTGGCCTACCTCTTCCTTGGCGCTTACTATAACCTTTCAGTCTGGTTCAAGCTTACCGATAAAACGTATTTCGGCACGGCCATCACGATTGCAGGTGCGCTGATCACTATCGCCGCAAACTATTACCTGATTCCGGTCCTGGGCTACGAGGGCAGCAGTTGGGCGGCGCTCCTTTGCTATTTTTCAATGGCCTTGATCTGCTACCTCCTCGGGCAGCGCCATTTTCCCATTCCTTACGGCGTGACCACATCCCTTGCATACATAGCCCTCACGTTGGGTATCGTTTACGGAGTGAACGCTATTTCTATCGAAAACCAATGGATTGCCACCACCTTTCATCTGTCAATTTGTGCCATTTTTGTTGGCGTGGTGTATATCATCGAAAGAAAGGGGTTGCGTCGCACAGCGGCCTGATTTTTTAGTAAATTGTTAAGCCCCGACCTCAACGAATTTTTGATTCTGAACGCAAACACATGAACATTATCATCCCCATGGCAGGCCTCGGCAAAAGAATGAGGCCGCACACGCTCACTGTTCCGAAACCGCTCATCCCCATCGCCGGGAAGCCGATTGTCCACCGGCTGGTGGAAGACATTGCGGCCGTGTGTCCTGAAAAAGTTTCCAACGTCGGATTCATCATCCATCCTTCATTTGGCAAAGACGTTGAGGAGAACCTGAAAGCCATCGCCGCCCAGGTGGGCGCGAAGGGGCATATCTTCTACCAGACGGAGGCCCTCGGCATTTCCCACGCCCTGCTTTTTGCCCGGCAACTCTTCACGGGCAAGGTCATCGTTGCTTTTGCCGATACGTTGTTCAAAGCAGAATTCCAGTTGGACACCACCCGCGACGGAATCATCTGGGTACAGCAGGTTGAAGATCCGTCCCAATTCGGTGTCGTCAAACTCAATGCCCAGGGTGAGATCACGGAATTTGCCGAGAAGCCTTCGACCTTTGTGTCCGATTTGGCCATCATCGGCATCTATTTTTTCCGGGATGGCGAAGCACTCGCTCGTGAAATGCAACATCTCATCGACAACAACATCAAAGAGAAAGGTGAATTCCAGTTTACCACCGCGCTCGAGAACCTGAACCGCAAAGGGTCAAAGTTCACGACCGGACGGGTCAGGGAATGGCTCGACTGCGGAAACAAGAACGTAACGGTCCAAACCAACCAGCGGTACCTCGAATTCATCCGCGATCAGGCCTTGATCTCCCCCAGCGCGGTGGTGAAAAATTCGATCGTGATTTCCCCCAGCTTTATCGGTGATGGTGTCGTTATTGAAAATTCAGTCGTCGGACCCCATGTCTCTGTCGGTGACCAAACCGTCATCCGGGACAGTCGCATCCGAAACTCGATTATTCAGTCCAACAGTTCGATTTCCTGCGCCGTGCTGGACAACAGCATGTTGGGGAATTTCGTTAATTTTGAAACAAAGCCGCTTGACTTAAGCGTTGGTGACTACAACACAATTACTTCCTGAACTTGGCTTCCCGAAAAATTCATACAGTCGTTCTTTTGCTTGCCCTGGTGGTAAGCCTTCCTCAAGAGTCAATGGCCCAAAAGCGGAGGAAATCCGACGAGGCGGCGCAGGGATTGCGCATGAGAGAAGCGGAGTTTTATTTCACGGAAGGAGAAAAGTACTTCATTTTGGAAGACTACGCCAAGGCGCTACTCTACTATCAGCGCGCCATGGAAATCAATCCCGATAATGCCACCATCCATTACAAGGTTGCCGAGGTCCTCTCCCAAAGCAGCAAGCAAGACGATCTCATAAAAGCGTCGGCAAGCATCGAAACGGCGCTTCGCCTTGACCCGTCAAACAAATATTTTTACTTGCTGGCGGCCAACATTTACAATGGTCTCGCGCGCTTCGCGCAAGCGGCCGAGGCCTACGAAGAGATGTTGAAACAGATTCCGGGTACGGAAGAATACCTTTTCGAGCTGGCAGCCGTTTACCAGTACGCCGACGACATGGAAGCGGCCATTGCTACGTACGACCGTGCTGAAAAATTCTTCGGCACCAACGAGATCTCATCGATACAGAAAACGCGCCTTTACCTTGAAGCGGGAAAAACGGAGGAAGGTCTGAAGGAAGGTGAAAAACTCATCGACGCGTTTCCGGATGAAGAACGTTTCATCATGGCGTTCACCGAACTCCTCTCGCAGCGCAACATGCGCGAACAAGCGATCACCCATCTCGAGAAATTTGTCGAAGACAATAAAGACGCCGGGAGCGCGAGAATGTTGTTGGCGGGATTCTACCGCGATGCCTCGCAGGAAGAAAAGGCGCGTCCCCTCCTTACCACACTCTTCGACGATACCTCCATTGATGTTAACAGCAAGATCATCGTATTGGGGGCTTACAATGCCGAATTGCACCGGAACAAAGTCAACCGGCTATCGGACCCGGACAAAGAAGCGTTCGCGACCGCCTTGTTTGAGAAACTCGTCGCCGCTTATCCTGAAAACACCAGCGTCCACGTAGTGGGTGGCGATTTGTACCTGTCCATCAACCGGCCCCGGGAGGCACAACGCGAGTACATGAGGGCGGTTGAAATGGGTGAAGTGAGCTATGAAGTTTGGGAAAACCTGCTTTTCCTGGATGTGCAGATGGAACAGTGGGACAAGGCATTGGCCCACTCTGACGAAGCGCTCGAATTGTATCCGAATCAGCGGATGATTTACTTCTTCAACGGCCATGCGAATTTCAGGAAACGGCGCTATGAAGAATCTATCTTTGCTTTCGAACAGGCGAAGAAGCTCGCTCAATCCGACGAGCGGCTGCTGGCCGATATCAGCGCCATGCTCGGCGATGCCTACCACGCCGTGAAGGATTATGAAAAGTCGGACCAGGCCTACGAAGATGCGCTGGAAATCGAGCCGGGCAACGCGGTAGTCCTCAACAACTACAGTTTTCGCCTGGCCACGAGAAAGGAAAATCTGGACAGGGCGGAAAAAATGTCAGCCACTTTGATAAAAAATAATCCAGATAACCCTACCTTTCTGGATACGCATGCGTGGGTGTTGTACATGAAGCAGAAGTACAAGGAAGCGAAGAAGGTGATTGAAAGAGCGATCAGTACCGGAAAAGCCAACGCCACGCATTTTGAGCACTACGGTGACATTCTCTATCAACTTGGCAATACCGATGGAGCAGTGGAGCAATGGGAAAAGGCCAGGGGAATGAATGCCGACAGTGAGACCCTGAACAGGAAAATAGCGAACCGAAAAATCTATGAATAAGAGCCCCGGGTTCTTCATCGCAGCCATCGTCATTGTCGCCAGTGCCTGTAGCAAGAAAATTCTTACCGCCCCCATAGGCGCCCCCCGGACGTCCCTGGCCGTGGAAGAACTCGATTTTGAAAACTTTCAGGGCAAGGCCCGCATGATCCTGCGCGACGCCAATAAGGAGCGCGATGTAAAGGCACACATCCGCATGCGCAAGGACAGCGTCATCTGGATGAGCTTCAACGTGGTGGGCATACAGGGTGGGAAAGCGCTGATCAACGAGGATTCGATTACCATCGTAAGCACGGTAGACAAGGAGTATTACGTGTTCGAGTATCCCGAGCTTTCCGACCGGTTTAACATGGAGATCAGCTTCGAAATGATCCAGGCTGCCATGCTGGGCAACCTTCTCATTCCGCGCAACGAAGAAGAGAACGTCACGCGAGAGAGTTCCATGTACCGGCTCGAACAACAAGCGGGCGATATCAGCGTTGTCAACTATGTGAACGCCGCGAGCATGAAAGTAGAAAAGGTGGAACTTAAAGAAGGCAACAGCACGAATTCGCTGGTGCTTAACTATTCGAATTTTCAACCCGTCGGTGACATGCTGTTCCCCTACAACGGCACAATCAACTTGTTCTATAAGACCGCGGCGGGTTTGCTAAACACGACCATCATTTTCGAGTACAACAAAGCAGAGATCGACGAAAAGGAAAAGATACCCTCTTTCAATATTCCGAAGCGATATGTACGCAGGTAGATGCCGACTGCTGATTTTTTTCATCCTTACGTTGGGTGTTTCAGTTGGTTACGGACAAAAGAAAACAAAGGCGCAACTCCAGCGCGAAAAGCAGCAAAACCTTGAGAAGATCAGGGAGGTAGAGAAGATTCTGTCTGAAACCTCCGCAAAAAAAACCAATACCCTCGGAGCCCTCACCGCGCTGAATCAGCGGATTATCGAACAGGAAAAACTCATTTCTTCCATCAAGCAGGAAATCGAACTGCTCGATACCGACATCACGGAGAACAAAGATATCATCGAAGCTTTGGAACAGGACCTCAAGGAGTTAAAAAAGGAGTATGCTGCGATGCTGTTTGCCGCCCAGAAAGCCAACAATGGAACCACCCGACTCGCCTTCCTCTTCTCCGCACCCACTTTCGAGCAAATGATCATGCGCCTGCGTTACATGGAACAGTATGGCGAGACACGCGCCCTACAAGCTGAAATGATTTCAGCTGTCCGGGGCGAGTTGTCGTCGCAGGTGAAGGAAATACAAAATCAGCGCACAGAAAAAAATTCATTGCTCACCGATGTCGTCAGCGAAAACGGACGCCTTGAAGACCTCAAGAACAAGCAAAACAAATTGGTGAAGTCGCTGGAAAAAGAAGAGAAAAAGCTGAAGCGCGATCTTGACCGTACACGCGAAGCCATTGCCCGGCTGGACCGCCTCATCGACGAAGTGATCAAGGAAGAACTCGCGCGTGAAGCGCTGGCCGCCCGCAACACCCGAAACGTCTCCCTGTCGGCAACTTTTGAAGAAAATCGGAAAAAACTTCCCTGGCCGGTCGCCTCCGGTTTCATCACGCAAAAATTTGGTCGCCAGAACCATCCCGTGCTCAAGGGCATCCAAATCGATAATGAGGGCGTACATATTCAGACCCCGGAAAACGAAAAGGTCAAATGTGTATTTGAGGGGCAGGTGACCAGCGTCGCTTTTGTCCCCTCGCTCGGCAGTGCCGTTCTTATAAAACACGGCGACTATTTCACCGTTTACGCCGGATTAAAGGAGGTTTTTGTAAAAGCCGGCCAAAAAGTTGTCGTCGATCAGGAAATTGGCCAGGTCGTCGCCAACAGTGAAGGCATCTCTGAATTGCGTTTTCAGATCTTTAAGCAGATGGAACCGCTTGATCCCCAGCTTTGGCTCCGGGCCAGCATGTAGGCCAAAAAGAATCGGTTTTTCAGGCTATAATCATAACTTTTTTCACCTACTTTTGCGTTTACCCATAAAATAATCATCATATGAACGCAATACTGCTGTTTTTGCCGAATGTTGGAATGCAGGAGATTCTCATTATCGGCCTTTTTGTGCTCATCTTTTTTGGCGCCAAGAAGATCCCTGATTTCATGAAGGGCCTCGGCAAAGGCGTTCGCGAATTCAAGGACGCGGTTAAGGATGTCAGAAAGGATGTGGAAGATTCCACGAAAGACACGAGCAAGATCGAAGAAGGCAGATAAGATTGAAACCGTACGCTTCATTTCGCGAGATTCAAGACGATCTGCAGCGCGGCGCCCTTACCTGTCAGGAGTTAGTCAGGTTCCACCTTTCGAACATTCACGACCATAAGCACCTCAACGCATTCTTGAGCGTGTACGAAGCCGACGCGGTCACCCGCGCCTCGGACATCGACCACAAGATCAAAGCCGGAAAAGCCGGAAAGCTCGCAGGACTGGTTGTCGGCCTCAAGGATGTAATTGCGTACAAAGATCACCCCCTCCAGGCTTCGAGTAAAATTCTCGACGGATTCACTTCCCAATACAGTGCGACCGTAGTCCAACGCCTCATCGATGAAGACGCCATCATCATCGGCCGGCAGAACTGCGACGAATTCGGCATGGGCTCCTCCAACGAAAATTCGGCCTTCGGACCCGTATTGAACAGGATCGACGACACCCGCGTAGCCGGAGGCTCCTCCGGCGGCTCGGCTGTAGCGGTCATGGCCGACATGTGCCGGATTTCCCTGGGCTCCGACACCGGCGGCTCGGTAAGGCAACCGGCAGCATTTTGTGGCGTGATCGGCCTTAAGCCCACCTATTCCAGAATTTCACGGTATGGCCTGATCGCCTATGCGTCATCCTTTGATTGTATCGGCATCCTGGGAAAGCATGTTGAAGACATCGCGCTCGTCATGGAGGTCATCGCCGGCCACGACGAAAAAGATGGCACGTCGTCACAAAAAGTGGTGCCACCCTACGCCGCAACATTAGCTGGCGCGGGTCATCACCCTTACAAGATTGCTTACATTGGTGAGGTTAATTCCGAAACGTTACAGCCCGAGATCCGCGATGCGATGCTCCTCACCCTTTCCGCGTTACGAAAGGACGGCCATACGGTGGAGGAGATCGCCTTTCCGCTCATGGATTACGTCCTACCCACCTATTACATCCTCGCAACGGCGGAAGCCAGTTCAAACCTCTCCCGCTACGACGGTGTAAGGTACGGCCACCGGAGCGACAAAGCCGGGGGACTCATTGACATGTACAGGAAAACCCGCGCCGAAGGGTTTGGCAAAGAAGTGCAGAGACGGATTTTATTAGGTACTTTTGTCCTTAGTGCCAGTTACTATGATGCCTATTACACCAAGGCGCAGAAAGTGCGGAAATTAATCCGCGATCAGACAAAGGAAATCCTTAGTCGATATGATTTTATTGCAATGCCCACCACGCCTACCACGGCCTTCAGGCTGGGTGAGCATACCGATAATCCGCTGGAGATGTACTTGGCAGACCTTTTTTCCGTTCAGGCTAATGTGGCGGGTGTGCCTGCCATTTCACTGCCCTGCGGTACTGACAAGCACGGATTACCCATAGGAATTCAGGTCGTCAGTGATGATTTTGAGGAAGATAAGCTGTTGCATTTTTCAAACTTGATTGTGAACCGGGGACGCGCATGAAGAAATTTTTTTATCTATTACCCTTATTATTTTGCTCACCATATGCTTTTGCCCAGGATCCGATGCCGGAAATGGAGTTCTTTTTTCCCTCCGATTCCGTTGTCGTTGATTCGCTCGAACTGGCCGAAGCGGAAGGACAAATGGTCTTCATTGAGGACTCGATCGACTTCGTGTATTACGACGCCGCACCGGAACTCGAATACATTCCCGGAGAGGACATTCCCCTGGTGATCGAGGACCGGCTGAATTGTATTGAGCAGTCCGTCCCGCTTCACTATAATGACAATATCCACGCCTTCATCAACTACTTCACGGTCAAAGACCGGGAGTATACCCGGCTGATGATTCGCCGGAAAAATCTCTACTTCCCGATTTTCGAAAAGTATCTCAAGAAATACGGGCTGCCTGACGAGTTGAAATACCTTTCGATCATCGAGTCGGGCCTGAACCCCCGGGCCACGTCGCGCGTCCGCGCGGTCGGCCTGTGGCAATTCATGTCTGCCACGGGTCGATACTATGGCCTGCACAACGATTGGTATATCGATGAACGGATGGATCCCGAGAAATCGACGGATGCCGCCTGTCGCTACCTGCGGGACCTGTATGGCATGTTCAAGGACTGGGAACTTGCCCTGGCCGCCTACAATACAGGGCCGGGCAACGTGAAGCGGGCCATCCGGCGGTCGGGTTATAAGAAAACGTTTTGGGAGATCTATGCCTTCCTGCCGCGGGAAACACGCTCCTATGTGCCGCAGTTCGTTGCCATCATGTACACGATGAACTATCTGGATGAACACAATTTCATCAGGGAGGAGCAGGAGATGCTCGTGCGGCACGACACGTTGCACGTCAATCAGTTCTTGAATTTCGAAACCTTCGCCGCCCTCACCGGCACCTGTGTGGAGGACCTTCAAAAGCTCAATCCCTCGATCCGCCACAATGCCGTCCCTGACACGCCAAAAGGTTATCTGATTCGTGTGCCCCGGCAGGCCAAGGAACATCTGGAGGACAACCGCGTTGCGATCCTCGACTCGGCTTCAAAAGTTGGCCGCAAGGAACTTGAACTCCTTGCCCGGAATGCCGCCGGCAATACCTACGGGCGCGATAGAATTGTCTACCGGGTGAGGAGCGGAGACGTTCTTGGGAAGATCGCCATACGCTACGGCGTGCGGGTTAGCGACATCAAGACATGGAACAACCTCCGCGGGACAACGATCCGCATCGGTCAACGCCTCACATTGTGGGTGAACCCCGGACGGGCGGGGGCCGAGGTAGCCTCCTCATCGAAGAAGCCAACAATCAATACCAACTTATCAGGACAAAAGGTATACACCGTGCAGCCCGGCGATACGCTTTGGGACATCACGCGAAAGTTTCAGGGGCTTACCGTTGAGAAGATCAAGGCCATGAACAACTTGTCCGGCAGCAAGATCCATCCTGGCCAAAAGCTAATCGTCGGGATTTGATGACTCACCGTTCAGCCGCTGGTTGAACAAGAGGGTGAAGGTGGTCCCTTCATCCACCCTACTTTTGACATCGATGGTGCCGCCCAGTGCCATGACCTGCGTCTTTACGAGATAGAGTCCCAGTCCCTTTCCCTCGACGTGAAAATGGAAGCGTTTATAGAGGTTAAAGAGGTTGGAACTGTTTTTCTCCAGGTCGATACCGAGCCCGTTGTCGAGTACATCAATCCGGATTTTCTTGTTTTGCATTTTCGACGTCAGCACAATCTGCGGAGCGCGGTCGGGATGTCTGTATTTCAATGCGTTGCTGATGAGGTTATACAGGATGCTGTCGATGTAGGGCGGCAGGGAATAGAAATTCCTGACTTTCAAATCGCGTTCAATGGTTGCGCCCGTGTCGGCAATCTCTGGCTCAAGAATATTCACCACTTTCTGCAGCGCGCATTCAAGATCGATCTCTTCCACAGGCACCGAACCGGTTCGTTGCACGCCAAGGATCACACCCAGGTCGCGGATCACCTGATCCAGTTCACCGGTAGACCGAACCATCAATTGAATGATCTTCTGCGACTCCCCGGAATCCTCGCTGTGATGGAGCAGGGAAGCCAGGCCCGTCAGCCTCGCCATAGGCGCCCGAAGATTGTGCGAGATGATGTAGGTGAATTGCTCAAGCCGGTTATTGTGCTCAACCAGTTCGATGTTCGTCTTCTTCAAATCCCGCGTACGACGATCGACTTCCAGGGCGAGGACATCGTGGCGTTTCTTGATCTCCCGGTGCTGAAGCTCGATGATCCGCTTGGCGTTCTGCAGTTCTTCGTTCTGCTCGTACATCTCATTTCGCTGAACCTCAATTTCGCGCTGGTGCAAAAGCAATTGTTCGTTTCGGGCCGCGATCTCTTCCTTCTGCTCCATGATCTCCCTGGTCCGCTCCTCGACCATCCTCTCAAGCACGGCCTTCTGCTGGGCCACGCTGTGCAGGTTCTCCCTCATAGAGGCGTTCACATTGCGGGAAAACCTGAGCGAGCGGCGCGTGTAATAAGCCGTATAGCCAAGGGTGGGGACGGCGATCATGAAAATAACGACCTGCAACCAGTAGCTGTTCTTTAACGCGCGCCTGTATTGCGCCTCGGCGCGGGCGCTCACGGCGCTCTCAAAGGCGAACACGTGATCGGAGAAGGGTACAAAGGCCGCCCAGGCGGCGTACCCGGGGTCAGGTGCTAGCACCCTTCGGAATTCTTCCACCCGACCTGCGCGCAAAAGGCCCCTCATCACGTCGATCACCTGATAATACGCGTCAACGGAATCCTTCATGGCGCGGAAGCGGTGCATCTCATATCCCTGGCGATCCAGGGCGCTTTCAAGCCTTCTAAAGATCGACTCCCTGACGTCGATGCACGAGTCGGCAAGGGTAAGAAAATGCGGCTGTTTCACCAGCGCGTAACTTCTCAACGCCATGTCCAGCAGGTGCAGATTCCGGACAACGTCCACCGTCGTCGACTTGACCTGTTCCGCCTCCTGATACAGATTTTGATTATGTTCAATTTGCTGCGCGTTCCGGTAAATAAGGTAAATGTTGCATGCGAGCAAGACCGCAATGAGCAACGCGATTGCATAAACGGAATTTTCCCTTAACCAGGAGCGCATGGGGTGCGGTTATTAATTAAAGACCATAAGAAGGTAAACATCGACCGCTCGCTGCAACCCAAAAAGCCGATTAATCTTACATCGCACTATTTTGACCCCGTTTTTGTGAAAGGGTGGATCTCCGAGGCGGATTTTACGAACCCCGATATAGGCTATTTCTTTCGGGTGCGAATATTATCTTTGACACCCTAAACCCATTTTGGAATACAATGTCTATCAAGATTCGCAAAGAGGATGCCCTCAATTACCACATGCAGGGACAGCCTGGAAAAATCGAGGTGGTACCGACGAAAGTCCTCTCCTCCCAGATGGATCTGGCGCTCGCCTATTCGCCGGGCGTGGCGGAACCGTGCAAGGAGATTGCAAACAACAAGGAAGATATCTATAAATACACGTCAAAAGGAAACCTCGTGGCCGTCATCTCCAATGGGACGGCAGTGCTGGGACTCGGAGACATCGGCGCCGAGGCCGCCAAGCCGGTAATGGAAGGTAAAGCCGTCCTTTTTAAAAAATATGCCGGCATTGACAGCTTTGACATTGAGATCGATGAGAAAGATCCTGATGCCCTGATCCGGATCATCAAATCCCTGGAGCCGACTTTTGGGGGGATCAACCTCGAAGACATCAAAGCACCCGAGTGCTTCCGTATCGAGGCTGAGTTGCGTGAAAAGATGAATATTCCCGTCATGCACGACGACCAACACGGCACGGCGATCATTTCCAGCGCAGCGCTTCTCAATGCCCTTGAAATCGCGGGCAAAAAGATTGAAAACATCACCATCGTCGTCAACGGCGCCGGGGCTGCGGCCGTGAGCTGCACCAAACTGTATATGGCGTTGGGCGCGCGGAAGGAAAACATCGTCATGTGCGACAGCAAGGGCGTGATCAGCAAGAGGCGAAAAAACCTCGACGAGATCAAAAGCCAGTTTGCCACTGACCGTGATATCGCGACGCTTCAGGAAGCCGTGAAGGGCGCCGACGTTTTTGTCGGGCTTTCCGTTGCCAACGCTCTCTCACCCGACGACCTGACGGCCATGGCGGAACGTCCCATTGTGTTCGCCCTGGCCAACCCCGATCCGGAGATCGACTACAACCTCGCGCGTAATACGCGGGAAGATGCCCTCCTGGCAACCGGGCGGTCAGACCATCCCAACCAGGTCAATAACGTGCTGGGCTTTCCCTACATCTTCAGGGGCGCCCTCGACGTCAGGGCCACGGAGATTAACGAGGAAATGAAACTCGCCGCCGTCCACGCCCTCGCGCAACTTGCCAAAGAGCCCGTCCCCGACATGGTCGTGAAAGCCTATGGCGCCGATAAGATCAAGTTCGGCCCCGACTACCTGATTCCAAAACCCCTTGATCCCCGGCTGATCACGACCGTGGCACCTGCGGTGGCTAAAGCCGCCATCGATTCAGGCATTGCGAAAAAGCCAGTCACCGATTGGGAAGGCTATCACAACGAATTGCAAAAACGTATTGGTATCGATCAAAAGCTTATGTCGCGCGTAATCGACAGGGCGAAGAAAAATCCGAAGCGCGTAGTGTTTGCCGAAGCGACACACCGCAAAGTCCTGAAGGCCGCACAGATTCTCAAGGATGAGGGCATCGCCCAGCCGATCCTCCTCGGGAACAAGCAGGAAATCCTGCAACTCATCGAAGACCATAAGCTCGACCTGAACGACTGCCCCATCATTTATCCCCGCGAAGAAGAAGACACCGTCATGCGCTATGCGGAAGCGTTGTACAAGAAACGCCAGCGCAAGGGGGCCACCTACCAGGACTGCCTTAGGCTGATGCGTGAACGGAACCACTTTGGCGCCATGATGGTAGAACTCGGCGATGCCGACGCCATGGTCTCCGGCCTCACCAAAGACTATCCGAAAACCATCTCGCCGGCCTTGCAGATTATTGGCGTGGCCGATGGCGTTCAACGTGTAGCGGGCATGTATATCATCGCCCACAAGCGAGGCACCTATTTCTTCTCCGATACCACCGTAAACGTGGATCCCAACGCCGAACAACTCGCCGAGATCACCGAACTCACTGCGCGCGGCGTGCGATTTTTTGACATCGAGCCGAGGATCGCCATCCTTTCCTATTCGAACTTCGGATCGTCCAAAGGAGACGTTCCCGATAAAACCCGCAAGGCGGTTCAGATCGCCCGAAGAAAACATCCGGACCTCGTCGTTGAAGGTGATATCCAGGCGAACGTAGCACTCGATACGGAGATACAACGGGAAACTTACCCGTTCAGCGCGATCTCGGAGCGTGGAGCAAACACGCTGATTTTTCCCAATCTCGCTTCCGGAAACATCGCCTACAAGCTGCTCATGGAGATCGGTGGCGCCGAAGCGATCGGTCCCATCCTCCTGGGTATGAAAAAACCGGTTCATATTCTCCAGTTGGGAAGCTCCATCCGCGATATCGTCAACATGGCGGCCATCGCCGTGGTCGACGCACAGCTATTCGATCGGAATGATCACCTTTAGTCAATCACAACCCCGGCGCGCATGATCGCTTTCCTCAAAGGAAGACTGGTACACAAAGACCCCACGTTCGTCGTTATCGATGTAAATGGAGTGGGCTATCACGTCAACATCTCGTTGCAAACATTTTCGGAAATCAAAGACCAGGAGAATATCCTGCTGTTTACACACCTGGCCATCCGCGAAGATGCGCACGTGCTCTTTGGCTTCGGCACGGAGGTGGAACGAAAGCTGTTCCAACAGCTCATCTCCGTCAACGGCATCGGCCCGGGAACAGCCGTGGTCATGCTCTCTTATATGAATGCGCAGGAACTCAAGAGCGCGATTGTCCAGGAAAACGCAGCTGCCCTTCAGGCGATAAAAGGTATCGGGGGCAAAACTGCCCAACGTGTAATCATCGACCTGCGGGACAAACTGAAGAAAGAGTCGTGGGAAGAATCCATCCCAGGTGTTTCCCCGGGGACGCACAATACGCTCCGAAAAGAAGCGTTATCAGCTTTAATAACCCTTGGCCTGCCGCGGGCAGTGGCCGAGAAAAACGTAGATACCGTCCTGAAAAAATCAGGAAATACCGTTACCTTGGAAGATTTAGTAAAGCAAGCACTGAAGAACGCGTGATTGCGTGGCAGTTGTGATCCGGAATCCCAGGATGTGTCGTCAGGCCTTGCATTGGCTGCCGGCGCCCACTCCGGCATCATGGACTTGATAAACAGTAATTGATTGGCTTTCACTACTCGAACGAAATTCGTGCGTCTTTTACTAAGCCGTCTGGTCCCCGCATGGCTCGTCATTGCGTTTTCTCCTGAATTTGCACTCGCCCAGCAGACGGATACCACCGGATACCAACCCACACGCAGACCGACGTTCCAGCCAACCGACCGTTACGGCGATCCATTCTCCAACAGAACGTCCACCTCGCCCTTCTTTCTCATGGATCCCAATCAGCTAAAGCTCGATGTGGAGATCGATACAGCCTTCAATTATACCATCTATGAAAAGATCGGCGAATTAAATTACCGCCCCACGACAAGCATGTCGCTGGAGGAGTTCAGGCAGTATCAGGACCGCCGCATGCTTAAAGAATACTGGAAGACGCGCTCAAGGGCCCTTGACGGTGAAAGCGCGGTGGCGGGACGCGGCTTTCAGCCGAAAATCTACATCAGCCCCATCCTTGACCGGATCTTCGGGGGCAGTTATGTGGAACTGATCCCGCGTGGCTTTGTTATGCTGGACTTTGGTGGGTCATTTCAGAAAATAAGCAATCCCGCCATTCCCGTCCGGCAGCAGCGCAATGGCGGTTTCGAGTTCGATCAACAGATCAACATGTCGGTGGTGGGGAAGGTCGGCGAGAAGCTGGCGGTTCAGGCAAACTTCGATAACAATAACTCCTTCGATTTCCAGAACCGGATGAAGGTAGAGTATACCGGCTTCAAAGAAGACATCCTTCAAAAACTGGAAATCGGTAACGTCAGCCTGCCGCTGAACAATACCCTTATCCAGGGCGCGCAAAACCTTTTTGGCATCAAGGCGCAACTCCAGTTTGGTAAACTCAACGTGACGACGATCGCGTCTACCCAGCGCGGCAAAGTGGAATCGATACAAATTCCCGGCGGCGGGAGCGGCCAGGGAAGACCTTTTGAGATCGTCGCCTCCAACTATGACGAAAATCGCCATTTCTTCCTCGCCCATTTCTTCCGGGACAACTATGAAAAATGGATCGCCAACTTGCCGCAGATCATCTCGGGCGTGAACATTACACGCGCAGAGGTTTATCTGATGAATCGCAACAACGATACGCAAACCATCCGCAACGTGATCGGCCTTACCGACGTCGGCGAAGCCAGCCGCATCTATAATGCCGATGTGGTTAGCGCAACTGATTCAAATCAACCAGTCAACAATAAGGCAAACAACCTGTGGCTCGACGGATTGCTTTCCGGCGTAAGCCGCAACGCGGATAATGTCGATGTGGACCTGGAAGCGCTTGGGCTGGTGAACGGTAAGGACTTTGAAAAAATCACGAGTGCCCGGAAGCTGAGTCCAACAGAATACACCATCCACCCGCAGCTCGGCTACATCACCCTGACCAGGAAATTGCAAAACGACGAAGCCCTTGCCGTCGCCTTCGAATACACCTACCAGGGTCAAAGTTACAAGGTCGGAGAACTCTCCGACGATTACACCGGCCTTGAGGATGAAGATGTGATCTTCCTTAAACTACTCCGGCCAAAGAAGATCGCCATCCGCGATGAGGATCGCAACGTTGTCGTGCCCACTTGGGATTTGATGATGAAAAACATCTACAACCTCAACGTGAACCAGTTGGAGCGCGAGGGTTTTCAGTTGCGCATCATCTACCGCGACGACCGGACAGGAATCGATAACCCCCAATTGCAGGACGGGCCACCGACACTGCGCGAGCGACAACTTATCGAGATCTTCGGCCTCGACAAACTTAACCCTGTAAACGATCCCCAACGCGACGGGAACTTCGATTTTGTGGAAGGCATCACCATCAACACGACCACGGGGATGATTATCTTTCCCTACCTGGAACCCTTCAGCGACGCCCTCCGCCGCGCATTCACCGGTTTGCCCGGAGAAACGAACCTCATTCAAAAATACGCCTACGATACACTGTACCGAACCACCAAAGCCGACGCGGAGCTCTTCGCCACCAAGAATAAGTTCTTTATTGTAGGCCAGTACAGCGCCGGCTCGGCGCGTGAAATTCTTATACCGGGATTCGGCCTTTCACAGAACTCCGTGCGGGTGTACGCCGGCGGAATGCCCTTGATGGAAGGCACAGACTACACCGTAGACTACACGTTCGGGAAAGTCACCATCCTCAACGAAAGTGTGTTGAGTTCAGGAAAGAACATTACCATCGACTACGAGCAGTCCGATCCGTTTGCCTTCCAGACACGAAGCCTGCTGGGCACGCGATTGGACTATCGCCTCAACGACGATGTCAACTTTGGGTCAACGTTGTTGTACTACAACGAACGGCCCATCATCAGCCGCAACCAGATCGGCACGGAACCGGCGCGAAACCTTCAGTATGGATTCGACTTCAACGTCAACAAACAAAGCCGCGTCCTCACCAAACTCATCGATGCGATACCGTTCCTTGAAACCAAGGAGCAATCTACCATCAACATCACAGGCGAATTTGCGCAACTGGTTCCGGGGACGTCGAATATTGTCGGCGGTGAAGGAACGGCATACGTCGACGACTTTGAAAACACGGCGACACCGTACACGCTGATGACGCCTCAGGCATGGAGCCTCGCAGCCACTCCCATTCACGACGCCTCGTTTTACCCCAACGGGGTGGTCACGAACGACCTCTCGTCCGGATTCAACCGGGCCAAGCTCTCATGGTACAGGATTGACAATAACTTTTACCGCAGGTCCGGTGCATACAAACCCGACAACATCACAGAAGCTGATGTACAAAACCACTACGTACGCGGCGTAGTGCCTGAAGAAGTGTTCCCCTACTTCCAGCGGCAGCAGGGTCAGTACTTCCAGGATGTGTTTGACATCGCCTTCTACCCGCATGAACGGGGGCCCTACAACTACAACCCCAACCTCACCAGCAGCGGACTGCTCGCGGGCGATCCCGCTACCCACTGGGCGGGGATTACCACCGCCGTCCGCACGGAAGTCGATTTCGACAAAGCCAACATCGAGTACATCGAGTTCTGGATGCTGAATCCTTTCATTAGCACGGAGAAGGGCAGGGTACTCGATGGCATCTTCGATCAAAACAACAACACCGGCGGCAAGTTGATTTTTCAACTGGGCAATATTTCGGAGGACGTTGCCCCCGACGGGAAACACGCTTTTGAAAATGGCCTGCCGGCCGATGGCATCCAGAGTGCCGGCGCCACGCGGAACGAGTGGGGTTACGTTACCAACGCACAACTCATCAACAACGCGTTTGCAAATGAGGTGTCCGCGCGACAACATCAGGATGTCGGCTTCGACGGCTTGCCCACCGACGAGGAAGCGGAATTCTTCCAGGATTTTGTCAACCAGGTAAATCCCTCCGCCCGTGAAATCGTGTTGGACGACCCCTCCGCGGACGACTTCGCCCATTGGGATGACGCCCGCTACGCGGACGTCGACGCCAAAGTTCTTGAACGGTATAAAAACTACAGCGGACTGGATGGAAACTCCGAGGTAAACACGGGCGATCAACTCATCGCACGGTCAGCAACACAGACCCCGGACAACGAAGACCTCAACGCCGACAATACGCTCAACGAACTGGAGGAATACTATGAATACGACATCGACCTGCTTCCCAATCTGAGCGTTGGACAGGAATACATCGTTGACAAGGTCGTTGCCTCGGCCGACAACAGCAGCGGCGAGACTGCCGAATGGTTCCTTTTCCGTATTCCCGTGAGAGAATTCGAGCGGGAGCAGGGTGGCATCACCGGCTTCAAGTCAATCAAATACTTGAGAATGATCCTGACGGGTTTCGAACAGCCCGTCGTACTGCGCATGGTGAACTTCCGGATGATCGGCAGCCGATGGAGGCGATACCAGGCCAACCTGCGTGACGGTCTACAGCGAGAATCGGAAGAAGATTATAAAGACTTTAGTGTCTCTGTAGTAAACCTGGAGGAGAACGGTGCATGGGAGCCCGACAACGAAACTTCACCCTATCGCATACCGCCCGGTGTCGAACGCGACCGCGACAACACGTCGGCCGTCTCGCGCCTGGTCAATGAGCAGGCCGTGCAGGTGTGCGTTGACAACCTCGAGGATGGCGATGCCCGCGCCATCTTCAAGAACGTCAGTATGGATCTTTTCAACTACGGAAGGATCAAGATGTTCTTTCACCTGAACACCGACGCCGAAGATGGCGCGCTCCGCGCGTTCCTTCGGATGGGAACGGACTTCGATCAGAACTACTACGAAATTGAAGTGCCGCTGGTGAAGACGGATGCCGCCATACAGGATCCCAGCGACCGGCAGGTGTGGCCCGAGGAGAATGAAATTGACCTCGATCTCAACGAGTTGTACAAGCTGAAATCACAACGCGATGCGGTGGGTGCCCCAGTGTCGGAACCGTTTCCACGGGAGGGCGGCCTGCAAGTGGGTCGTCACCTCATACGGATCGTCGGTCGCCCCGACCTGAGCAGCCTGCAGCTTATGATGATCGGTGTGCGAAATCCCAAAAGTGATGACCAACGCCCCTACTCCGGATGCGTGTGGGCAAATGAACTTCGCGTGACGGATTTCAACAGAACCGCGGGGTGGGCCGCGACAACAACCGTTAGCGCGCGCCTTGCCGACTTTGCCAACATCACCGGTGCATTGAGGCACACGACGTTCGGGTTTGGAAGCGTGAATTCAAAGATCGGAGAGCGGACACGCGAACAGACCACCGCGTACGATGTCTCGGCAAACATCAACGTAGACAAACTGCTGCCGGGAAATACTGGCATCAAACTTCCCATGTTCGCCAGCTATGAAACCACCACGATCAACCCCCTCTACGACCCGGCCAATCCCGACATCCGGATCGACGACACCTATTTCGGCCAGGAAGGAGAACTGAACTACCGGGAACTCATCCAGGACAAGATGGTCAGAAAGAGCCTGAACTTTGTGAACGTAAGGAAGACGAAGGTCAAGCCCGACGCGCCATCACGGATCTATGACATAGAAAACCTGTCTTTCAGTTATTCTTTCAGTGAAGCAGCGCACCGCAATTATTTCACGACCGAGGACCTCCTTCGGCAATACCGCGGATCGGTAGCCTATAATTTTGCCCCAAAGGCCACCGGAATAGAACCCTTCAAAAATGCCAAGGGGCTGAGGTCACCCTGGTTGAAATTCATCAAGGATTTCAACCTCAGTCTCATGCCCTCTAACCTCTCGGTACGGGCCGATCTCGACCGCTCGTTCAACCGGAAAATATACCGCAATGCCGGAGGACAGGATTCGCCGCCCAACTACCTGAAGTATTTTACCTTCAACCGGCAGTACAACATGCGTTGGAATCTTTCGCGAAGCCTGTCCGTTGAATACCAGGCCACAGCCAACGCCATCATCGATGAGCCGCAAGGCGATCTTGACCTGCCCCAGGAACGCGACAGTGTTATCAACAACCTGAAAGACCTGGGAAGGATGAAGAATTTTACCCAAACTGCCACGTTAAATTACACGCTTCCGCTTGATAAGTTTCCGGTAACGGACTGGCTAGGCGCTGACTACCGGGGTCAGGCCGGGTACAACTGGACCGCCGGGCCGGTGAACATCCCCGACGAAATCGCGGAGCAAAAGCACCTCCAGGATCTGCCGGATGAACTCGATTTCAAGAATACGATCCAGAACAGCCGCGACCACAACGTGACCGGCAAAGTCGACCTCGTAAAACTCTATAACAAAATAAAGTTCCTGAAGACACTCAATACACCACGAAGACCCGCTATTCCTTCTCGGTCGCGGCCAGGAACCACGTCGCAGGATAAACAGGATACCGTTAGGTCAACGCCCGGACTGGTGAAGGGTTTTTTCCGACTGCTGATGTCGCTTCGTTCAATCAACGGCACCTATACCCTTGCCGAAGGAACAATCCTTCCGGGTTTCACCGGAACACCCCGTTTCCTCGGCGTCGATGAAGAATGGAAGGCGCCGGGCTGGAACTTTGTATTCGGCGACCAGGATCCGGAGATCCGCCACGAACTGGCACGCACGGGATTCCTGACCAGGGCTACCGAACTCACCATGCCTTTCAGCCAGGTTCGCAACGAAATGCTCAACATCAGGGCAAGCGTTGAGCCGGCCTCCGATCTCAAGATTACCCTCGACGTGAAGAAGGAAACCAATGCCGCCTTTCAGGAGATCTTCAGGTGGGATGACACCAACGACCGGTACAATTCGTTGAATCCCAGCCGCAGCGGCGGTTACAAAGTCTCCTTTCTCTCCATCAATACCGCATTCGACAAGACCAATGATGAAGTGTCCTCGACAGTCTTCAGGCGGTTCGAAGAAAACCTGGGCGTAGTAAGAAACCGCTTCGCCGCAACGGTTGGTATCCCCGAGATGGACACCGTTCAGGATGTGCTCATCCCAGCCTTCATCGCCGCCTACAGCGGGCAGGACGCCAACACCGTAAGCTTTAGTCCATTTCCAAATACGCCCATGCCGAACTGGCGACTCGACTACACCGGGCTCAATAAACTGGAAGCCTTCAAGGATATATTCCAGTCGGTCACAATCTCTCACGCCTATCAATCCACGTATTCCGTACTTAACTATTCCAACTCACTGGAATTTAGTGATCCGACACATCTGTCTATCGACAGGCCGGTGGAAGACTACAACAAAAGATACTTCGGCGCTTTGAATGAAGACGGAAATTTTCTTCCGGTCTATGTAATCAGCCAGGTGCTGATCTCCGAGGCTTTCAATCCGTTGATCGGAATAAATATCCGCACCAGGGGCAGGCTTACAGCCCGGGCTGAATACAAGACCCGGCGCGACCTCGCGCTGAACATCCCCAACGCTCAGGTTACGGAACTCACGAGCAAGGATTTTTCCGTCGACATCGGCTATACCAAGGACAACCTAAAGCTCCCTTTCAAGTTCCAGGGGCGTACGATCGTGTTGAAAAACGATGTTACCTTCCGAATGATGGTGACCATCAGCGATACGAAGACTATCCAGCGAAAGATTGCCGCCCCGAACGTTATTACCAACGGAAACATCAACTTCCAGCTTCGTCCCAATGTTAGCTACGCTGTAAACCAGAAACTTACACTGCAGGCCTACTTCGAACGAACCATCAATGAGCCCTTTGTGACCAATTCGTACCCGCGTTCCACCACGCGATTTGGCGTCCAACTGCGGTTTAGCCTCGCCCAGTAACATACCTCCGCCGATACGGACGCTACTCACGCTTGATTCAGGAATTTCCGTATTTTTGGGCGGATTATAACATCGACTCATGAACATTCCAGAAGGACTCAAGTACACCAAGGATCACGAATGGATCAAGATTGACGGTACAACGGCCATCGTTGGCATTACGGATTTCGCTCAGGGAGAACTGGGCGACATCGTGTATGTCGATATCACCAGCGTGGGCCAGGACGTCAACGAACACGAAGTCTTCGGCACGGTGGAGGCTGTCAAGACGGTAAGCGACCTCTATATGCCCGTAGCCGGAAAAGTACTCGAGGTAAATCCACTTCTGGACAGCAGCCCTGAAAAAGTCAATGAAGATCCGTATGGCGAAGGTTGGATGATCAAGGTAGAAATGAAAGCATCTGCCGACGGCCTCCTCTCTGCCGCCCAATACCGGGAACTAATCGGCAAATAATTAGTTTCTTATTATAACACATGGCCGGTTTGGCGAGCCTGCCTTAAAGCGTTTAGTGATGATTGAGTTGCCCGTTATTTCGCAAGAACCGAAAGGGAGAAAAAAGCCGGACTGGCTGCGTGTAAAGTTGCCGGTTGGTCCTGACTATGCGCGTGTCCGAAGGCTCGTTGACAATTACAAACTACACACCATCTGTGAGAGCGGGAATTGTCCGAATATGGGCGAGTGCTGGGGCGCGGGTACGGCAACCTTCATGATCCTGGGCAACATCTGCACGCGAAGCTGTACGTTTTGCGCCGTGGCCACGGGGCGTCCGACGGAATATGATGTGGATGAGCCACGACGTGTGGCCGAGGCCATTCGGCTGATGCAGGTGAAACATGCCGTCATCACTTCGGTGAACCGCGATGAATTGAAAGATCGAGGTGCCGAAATCTGGTACCAAACGGTAGTCGAAACCAAAAAACAGAATCCACAAACCACTATCGAAACGCTCATACCGGACACCAAAGGAAATTGGGACGCTTTGTACCGGATGATTGAAGGCGGCCAGGAGGTGGTCTCGCATAACGTAGAAACCGTCCGCAGGCTGTATCGCAACGTCCGGCCGCAAGCGAAATACGATCGGAGTCTCGAGGAGATCAAAAGAATACGCGAGGCTGGCAAACGAACAAAGTCGGGGATCATGCTCGGCCTGGGCGAAACCTGGGACGAAGTGCTTGAAGCCATGGATGACCTCGTTGAAAACGGCCTTCTTATTTTGACATTGGGTCAATACCTCCAACCGACCAAACTCCATCACGAAGTCATCGAATTCATCCACCCCGATACGTTCGCAATGTTCCGCGAAGAAGGTTTAAAGCGCGGCCTGCGATATGTTGAATCAGGGCCGCTCGTGCGTTCATCCTACCATGCGGAGCGTCATGTGAACGTTCCCATCGACTAGTTTCATCCGCGCCCAAGTCACCTGGGTATTTCGATTCTCACGTGCCTCGCCGGCTCACCGGCCATCACAACCGCCGTTATCCGTTTTCCAAACCTTTGCATCGCACCGACAAACCACCAGTCCGCAAGCGGGAGTGCCATTGGCATAAAAATTTCCTTTCCTGGCGTGTGATAAAAAGGCAACGCTGTCCAAAAGCAGCTTGAAGAAATGTTAAACCAAAAAATCACGAACATGAAAAAGGTAATATTGATAATGCTGGCCGCTTTTGCCTTCAGTTGTGGCGATGGCGGCAACAGGTCTAGTGAACGCAATGACGGGATGGATAATCTTGACAACAGGCAGCCCATCGAACCTGCCGACACTACATCAACTGAATATCGCGACGATGAAACGGATACCACTTCGACGTGGGACCAGAATCGCGACCCGATGATGGATGAAGACAACACAGACAATAATACACTTGACGAAGACTCCCTCTAAGGGCGAGTCCTGGCTCAAAGAAAAAAAGCAGGTCGTTCCACCTGCTTTTTTTGATGCCGCTACTCCTGCGGTTTCACGTCGGGCATAATTCGCTTGTCGCGGTTGGCAATTTCCCATGCCGTGTAAAAAACGCACTGCGCGCGTTTCGTCAACAGGTCGAATTCAATCTTGTCCACCTCGTCACTCGGCCGATGGTAGTCTTCATGAATGCCATCGAAATAAAAAATGATGGGGATGTTTTTTTTCGCGAAGTTCCAATGGTCGGAGCGGTAGTACAAACGGTCCGGGTGCGCCGGGTCGTTGTAGGTGTAGTCGAAGATGAGATTGGTAAACCGCTTGTTAACGTCTTCACTCAGTTCGTGAAGCGCCGTGGAGAGTTTGTCCGATCCGATAACGTAGACATAAGGGGCGCTGTCTTTGTGTTGCGGATCACGCCTGCCAACCATATCGATGTTGAGATCGACCACGGTATTCTCGAGCGGAAAAACCGGATGCTCTGAATAATATTCCGAACCGAGCAAACCTTCCTCTTCACCGGTCACGGTCATAAAAAGGATACTTCGTCTGGGCCCGTGACCGTCGGCCTTTGCTTTCGCGAACGCTGTGGCAAGCTGAAGGACCGTCACCGTTCCAGATCCGTCGTCGTCGGCACCATTGTTGATCAGGTCGCCTTCGCCTTCAGGAAGCTTTCCAATGTGATCGTAATGAGAGGTGATGACCAGCAACTCATTCTTTTTATCGGTGCCCTCAAGATAGCCCAACACATTTTCCGTTTTTACGGTTGTCCACTCCTGCGACGTCTTGTAGGTTATCGAGCCCGCTTTTATTCTCTTTAAAGCGCTTTTCTTCCCGCCTTCAACGGCCTTGACCAGTTTGTCGACCGTGGTCTTCAGGATGGTAGCCGCTATCTCCGGTGAGATAAAGAAGATGCCCGCGTTGCGCGGCGTGCCTTTGTCCAGTGACAGGCGTGAACCCGAAAGATAACGCTTGTACTGTCCCATAAGCTTTTTCGAGGCCTCACTATCCGGATTGAAGAAAAGAACCATTTTCGCACCCCTTTCCCGGGCAAGGCCCGAAGGACCGCGTGAACTTTGCTCCGAACTTAAAAGTACGATGGCCGCCTTGCCACTTACATCGACCTGATCAAAATCCTCCTTGGAGCCTGTACCGGCAAATACAGCCGGAAGGGAAACTTCACCCTCGGTGTCCATCGACCCGACATAAATTACACCCTCAAAATTTTTGTGAGTCTCATCGCCCGCCTTCAGATAGATGTCGCCGGGTTTACTGCTGTATAATTCGACCGGCTGAAAATAGGAACCCCGCACAGGACCTTTCAGTCCCAATTCTTCAAAATGAGCACGGATAAAAGCTGCCGCCATTTTTTGACCGCGCTCGCCGGTGGCGCGTCCCTCCAAAGCGTCAGACGCCAGGATCGTCAGATTTTCCCGGAGCGCTTCCGGCGTAATCGTATTGCCGTATTTTTCTGCAATCTGGTCCTGCGCAGATGCGGTCAGGAAACCGGCCAGGATGCATATAAAGAGACTAAATCGTAATTTCATGAACTTCACTCATTTAGGTTAAACCCAAAACTAAGAGAGTTTCTCATATTTCTTCAATGCCTTCGGGCCGGAAGGCGGCTTTTTTCCCCGGGCGGCACAATCTGCAACCATCTGTTAATCGCCTCTGTTAATTGTGTATCAACTCGATTACCTTTGCGGCCGGGATGGCCGACGGACCTGGAAACACAACGGCGTTGATCCTCATTCAATGTCGTTGAATTAAGGGCATGATCGTCTTGCTTTCCTCCGCACGCCCTATGGCCCTAAGGGACGCTTGCGCGCAGGGCTCCCTTTCTTGACCTGAGCAAAGTCGAAGGTAGGGAGTTGGAGGGTGCGCGGGAGGGGGCTTAATTCAACCACATTGGATCCTCAATCCCCACTAAGAAATACCGTAAAATCCATGAAAATAGATTCCCATTATGAAGAGCGGTTTGAATCGCGGCACATTGGGCCTGATCAGCGCCAAACCGAACAGATGCTCAAGGTCATCAATGCCCGATCGGTCGATGAGTTGATCGAACAGACCATACCTTCAAATATCCGTTTAAAAGAAGCGCTTCAACTGCCTCCTGCGCAGTCGGAATCCGAATTCCTACAATCATTCAGGAAACTCGCCTCAAAAAACCGGGTGTTCCGTTCCTTTATCGGCACAGGATATTACAACACGATCACACCGGGCGTTATCCAAAGAAACATACTCGAGAATCCGGGATGGTACACCGCCTACACGCCTTACCAGGCCGAGATCGCCCAGGGCCGCCTGGAAGCGTTGATCAATTACCAGACGATGGTCATCGACCTCACTGGCATGGACATCGCCAACGCATCACTGCTTGACGAAGCTACGGCGGCCGCCGAAGCCATGCACATGCTCTTCGCATCACGCAAACCGGCAAAGAAGAACGCCCGCCGTTTTTTTGTCGATAAAAATTGCTTCCCGCAGACGGCCGACGTGCTCACCACGCGGTCGGCCCCCATCGGCGTTGAACTCGTTGTCGGGGATGTGACCGCGGTCAGCCTGGCCGATGAAAATCTCTTCGGCATCTTCGTCCAAAACCCCGACAGCAATGGCGCGCTTAAAGATTACTCGGAACTGATTGCCGCCGCCCATCAAAACGATATTTCCGTGGTTATGGCCGCCGACCTGATGAGTTTGCTGCTCGCCACATCGCCCGGAGAAATGGGCGCCGATGTGGTGGTAGGCTCCTCACAGCGTTTTGGCGTTCCCATGGGCTTCGGCGGTCCGCATGCCGCGTTTTTTGCCACGAAGGATGAATTCAAACGACAGATTCCCGGAAGGATCATCGGCGCCTCGATGGATGCGTCGGGTAATCCGGCATACCGCATGGCGTTGCAAACCCGCGAACAACATATCCGCAGAGAAAAAGCCACCTCCAACATCTGTACCGCCCAGGTGCTGCTCTCCGTGATGGCGGGAATGTATGCCGTCTATCACGGGCCCAATGGATTGAAAAAGATCGCTGGCCGGATCCACGGGCTGGCCAAGAATCTCGATGCCGGCCTCCAGAGCCTCGGCCTCGCCCAGACCAATGAACATTACTTTGATACGCTTAAAGTCGCTGTAGCCGATAGGAAAGCAATCGAATCGGAAGCCCTCCGGCGGGAAATGAACTTCCGCTATTTTGAAGACAACCACGTCGGCATCACCCTCGACGAAACCTCGTCGCATAAGGACGTCAGCGACATCCTAGAAGTCTTTGCGGCCGCCATGGCGAAGAAACCGGTTTTGTTGTCCGTCAACGGGCAGGAACTCAGTTGGCCGGCCCCGCTGGTGCGAAAGTCGGCTTATCTCAAACATCCCGTTTTCAACATGCACCATTCGGAGCATGAGATGTTGCGATACATCAAACGGCTGGAGAATAAGGACCTTTCTATGGTGCACTCGATGATTTCACTCGGGTCTTGCACCATGAAACTCAACGCCACCTCGGAAATGATCCCGTTGACGTGGGCTGAGTTTGCGGGCATTCATCCTTTTGCCCCTGCTGACCAGGTGCAGGGTTACACCGAACTTACGGCTAACCTGGAAGCGTGGCTGAGGGAGATCACCGGCTTTACGGGCGTTTCTCTGCAGCCCAACAGCGGCGCACAAGGCGAATACGCCGGTCTGATGGTGATCCGTGCCTATCACCAAAGCCGGAATGAGGCACATCGCAACCTGGCGCTCATACCGGCATCCGCGCATGGGACGAACCCAGCCAGTGCGGTCATGGCGGGCATGCAGGTCATCGTCGTGAAATCCGATGCCAACGGAAAGATCGACGTCGACGACCTGCGACAGAAAGCGGATCAGCATCGCGATAAACTCGCCTGCCTCATGGTTACGTACCCGTCGACGCACGGCGTCTTTGAAGAGGCGATCACGGAGATCTGTGAGATTGTTCACCGCAACGGCGGGCTGGTTTACATGGACGGCGCCAATATGAACGCGCAAGTCGGCCTGACGTCGCCGGCGAACATTGGCGCTGACGTCTGTCACCTGAATCTTCACAAGACATTCTGCATTCCTCACGGCGGCGGCGGCCCGGGCATGGGGCCTATCTGTGTGAATGACAAGCTCAAGCCGTTTTTACCCGGCCATGCCATTGTCCCTACGGGTGGCGCCAGGGCCATCCACGCCGTATCCGCGGCGCCATGGGGCAGCGCCAGTATCCTGACGATTTCTTACGCCTACATCGCAATGATGGGCGCGGAAGGATTGACGAACGCCACGCGATACGCGATCCTCAACGCAAACTACATCAAGGCCCGCCTGGAGGAACATTTCAAGATTCTCTACACGGGTGCCAATGGCCGTTGTGCTCATGAAATGATCGTTGATTGCCGGGATTTCAAAAAATCCGGAATTGAAGTGGAGGACATCGCCAAGCGCCTTATGGACTATGGTTTCCATGCGCCCACCGTCTCATTCCCGGTGGCGGGAACGTTGATGATCGAACCTACGGAAAGTGAGCCCCGCGAAGAACTCGACCGCTTCTGCGATGCGCTGATAGAGATCCGCAATGAAATCCGCGAAGTCGAGGAGGGGAAAGCCGACCGAGAGAATAACGTCCTCAAGCATGCGCCGCATACCGCCGCCGCTGTAACTTCGGATCAATGGACAAAACCGTACAGTCGGCAGAAGGCCGCCTATCCCCTTCCGTTCGTCAAGGAGGCGAAGTTCTGGCCTGCCGTCAGCCGCGTCGACAACGCCTACGGCGACCGCAACCTCGTTTGCAGTTGCCTGCCCCTGGAGATGTACACCGGCCGCGAAGAGAATGTCGTCGCTTAACCACAGGGGCATGATACCGGACGTGGCATCATTTCTGTTTCCGTTCAGGAAAATGAAAACACTCTCGCTTGCAATAATCATCGCCGCCTCTGCCGTTCCGGCTTTTGGGCAAAAGGGCGTTTACCAGGGATTCCCGTCCCTGGTATGGCCCACGCTCTATGACATCACCTTTGTGAAAGCGAAGGACGACCTCGGCGAATACGACAAGCCGGTCTTTACGGACGGGGTGCGGGCCCTGGACGGAAAAACGGTTTCACTGCCGGGATACATCGTGCCCTTTGAAAACGGCATCAGAAGTGACCATTTCATGTTCTCTTCCCTTCCGCTCAACGCGTGCTTCTTCTGCGGCGTGGGCGGCCCGGAAACCGTCGTCGAAGTTTTCCTCACGGAGGTAATCACCTATACCGACAAGCCGGTCGAAGTAAAAGGCGTGCTTCGCATCAATGACACTGACCCCGACCAAATGATCTACACGCTGGAAAATGCGGAAGTGGTCGGCGAGGTGGGGTTTTGAGGTTCCGGGTTCCGACTGTTCCCGGTTTCCAAATGCCGGCTGGGACGACGAAGTACATCCACCAGACCTCTCAGGTGGGAGTAGCGCTATTTTGCAACTGAGCACGGGGAATAGGTGTCAAACCTAAACGACGTTGGTAATGCAAAGTACCGGAACCCTTCTCACTATGATCCTGCTGGCCTCTGGACTCACAGGCTGCACCGACAATGATGATTTCATTTCAAACCAGATCGAGTTCAAAGTTCTTACCAAGGAAAACGGCACAGAGAAAGTTGCTTTTGACGAGGGTGAAGATGTAGCCTTTGCGGTAATAATAGTTAATAGATCAGACCGTTCGTTTGAATGGCGCTATGACTACACATGTGGTCTGCTTCAATCGGACGATTTCCTGCTTGTCAGGAGAAAATTAACAACCGGGAACCCAAACGAAACGGGTCCTCCCGTTGGGCAACCATTCCAAACCCCTGTCTATTGCCCGGCGATAAGTTTACCGCCCCAAATGATAGTTCCAGGCGAGACGATTTTGGTCGAAATGCCGTGGAGCGCAAACCCGGATAATCCTGAACTGTTGCCGGGCAAGTATTATACTGAATTCGTCATAGGCCTCACCATAAGTAGTGAACAAAGATCATGGCACCTGAGAACCGAATTTCAAATACTTTAGTTTTGAACTGTGGTCGGAAAGTTATGCTACTCCGCCCGTAATGAAAGCACCGGATTTTTCGTCGCCACACGCGAGGCATTCAACCCGACGATGAGCATGGCAAGCCCGAGAACGATTACCGCGCCGAGGACAAACAACCCGGCATTTATCGGAACCCGGTAGGCGAAACTCTCCGACCATCGTTCGATTGCAAAATAGCCGAGCGGTATTGCCAGCACATTCGCGACGACCACCAGGCGAAGCAAGTCCTTCATCAGTAAAAGGGAAACCTGCCTCGACGTCGCTCCCATCACTTTCCTAATACCGATCTCCCTGGTCCGCTGTGCAGCGATGTACGAGGCCAACCCCAGGATACCAAGACAGGCAATCACGAGGGAGATAATTGAAAAGAGCGTAAACACCTTGCCCTGCCGCGTTTCGGATACGTAGAGCCGTTGAATGAGATCATCGAGGAATGTGAACTCCAGGGGAAAGCCCGTTTGATAGGTGTCCCATACTTCCTGCAGCCCGGCGATCGCGCCGTGAATGTCGTTTGTAGCAACCTTGACCAACAGATCGCCGCGACGCGGATGATAGGAGATCACCATCGGCTCAATCTTCTCCTTGAGCGAAGTAAAGTGATAGTCGTCCACCACGCCGACGATCTCCTTGTAGGTGCTGTCGAAGGACGAAAGGTGTACCCGCTTTCCAATTGCTTCCTCCGGCGTCCATCCGAGTTGTCGTACCGCTGTCTCATTTACCAACACGGATGCGATACTGTCAGCAGGAAAATCTTGGGAGAAGAATCTGCCCGCTGCGAGGGACAATCCCATGGTCTCCATGAGGTCTTCGTCACACCACAGGGTCCGCATGCGCATATTTTCTTCCTTACCCTGCACATGCACAGTCGTGGCGTCGTAAAAACCACCCGGATGCCCAGATGCCACCGAAGCGCTGACAAAAACATGATTTCGCAACAACGACTCCTTGAAAGCACGCCTTTGCTGCTGTATCACCGGATTGTTCATGTCCACAACCATTAATTGATGCGGACTGAAGCCCAGGTCCTTTTCACGCATGTAACGAAGCTGTTTGCCTACAAACAACGTGGCGATGATCATGAACACCGACATGCCGAACTGAAATACAACCAGGGCCTTCCGAACGAAAAGAAATTCCAACCCACCCCGCACCTGGCCTTTGAGAACCTTCACGGGCCGGAACCCTGAAAGCACGAACGCGGGATAGGCTCCGGCGAAGAGCGATCCAAAGGTCACGAGACCGATAAGAAAGATCCACACTGCGCCATCTGCCGTGAGGTCGGGAATACTTAGGCCAAACCCAGCGTTGAACGGCGGAATAACGATTTGTGCAATGGCTGCGCCGATGAGAACGGAAAGAAGGCAAAGAAAAAATGACTCGGCCATAAACTGCCCGGCGACCCTTGCCCGCGATGAGCCCAACGTTTTTCGGACGCCGACTTCCCTGGCCCTCGCCGCGGCCTGGGCCGTGGCAAGATTTACGTAGTTGATCGCGGCGAGTAACACCAGCAACAACCCGACGCTGGCGAACACGTAGACGTATCGCCTGTCCCCATGTGCGATGTTTTCCTCGTAACGCGTATCGAAATTGAAATAAATATCGCGCAATGGCTCAAGGTCAAGACCGATCTTGTTGCCGATCCTGGCGAAATCATCACCGAAATACTTTTCCATGAAGGCCGGGAAGCCCGTCTTGACCATGTCGACGTCAGTCGCGTCGGGGACCTTCACGTAAGTGTAAAATGAATTTGACCACCACCCGGTGAACCAGGGCTCCGCCCGCACCAGCCCGATGGAGGCCACAGCATCGAACCGTAAATGTGTGTTGCCGGGAAGTGCTGCCATCACGCCCGTGATCTCAAGGTCATAGGTGCCGTCCATCCTCACCACCTTGCCAATGGGATCCTCATCTCCAAAATACTTGCGGGCCAGGGCTTCAGAAACGACCAGCGCGTTCGAACCGTCCAGTACGCTGGAAGGATCACCCTTGCTGAGCGGGTAGGAAAAGAATTCAAAAAAATTACTATCCGCCAAAAGAAGCTGTTCCTCGATAAACGCCTTTTCGCCAAAACGAATAAGACTGTTGAAGGACAACGCGCGTGTAGCAGATGAAATGCGTCCTTCGTAGTCCTGAAGTATCGCCTCGGCAAACGGCGCAGAGGTGATCCCGATGTTGTAAGGCATACCGTTTATCTGCGAAACGCGCAGCAATCGATAGATGTCGTCGCCATCCCGATGGAACTGATCGTATGACAACTCATTTCGAACGAACAGGAATATCACGATACAACTCGCCGTACCAATGGAAAGCCCGGCGAGATTGAGGCCGGTAAAGAATCTGTTGCGGAGCAGATATCGGAAAATCACCTTAAAAAAATTCTGAAACATACTGGTCGGTTTGGATCGCGAACGGTAGCCATCTCTATGCCAGTAAGGCAAAACGGCCCAGGCGCACCTGTTTCGCCACAGCGTCGGCATAACAATGCCCCCTGGAGAACAGCAGCGTCCGCACGCGGTCACTTCAACATCGGAGCCGCCAGAATCAAAACCGTCAATCGCACAGCATCACAGTCCGTCATCCCGGCTAACCGGAAACCGGCCACCCGGCAAGCCGGTTTGCTTCACCGTATCATCAGACCAAACGACACCTCCGAAACCTCGGTTACCAAACTTCCAACTCCGAACTCGCGAAGCTTTGAACCAATTCGCGATTTCAAACGTTTGAATGACACAAAATTGTTTGTTTCCCCATGGCCAATACGCGTACTTCGCATGAGTAAAAAAGGAACTTTATGTCATTTTTCTTCGATTCTTTTGACGGGTGGAAAACGTACTGCAAGGCCGGCAATATGTCGCTGGTCGAGGCGGTCGTGGAATATGAGCGCAAACAAAAAGGACGGACCGAGCCGCAAATATGGGAAGGTCTTGCGACGGCATGGTCCGTCATGAAGGATGCCGTGCGCACCGGTCTGGAGGAGGAGATGTCTTCTCGTTCGGGTATGATCAACAACGGCGCGAAGAAAGTATATCGGTATCCGACGGCCGTCTTGTCGCGCGAATTTCAGCAACTGATCTCCCGCGCGCTCGCGGCAAAAGAAGTGAACTCATGCATGGGACGGGTTGTAGCCGCGCCCACGGCAGGGGCAAGCGGTATTATGCCCGGTGTACTCGTCACCTTGCAGGAGATCCATAACATCGACGACAAAAAGATACTCGAAGCCATGTTGCTCTCCGCGGGGATTGCCCTCATCATGGAACAGAAGGCATCGATCGCCGGGGCGGTCGGCGGATGCCAGGCCGAAACCGGAACGGCTGCCGCCATGGGCGCGGGTGCGATCGTCTACTGTCTCGGGGGCAACACCGACCAGGTCTTCAACGGCGTGGCGATAACGATCCAGTGTATGCTTGGCCTCGTGTGCGACCCCGTGGCGGGACTTGTCGAGATCCCATGCGTGGTCCGAAATGCCAGCGCTGCGGCCATCGCGAACAGTTCGGCACAGATCGCCCTGGCCGATGTGAGCAGCGTTATTCCCGTCGACGAGGTGGTTGAGGCCATGGGCGAGATCGGCGCCAGCATGGAGACGCGCTATAAAGAAACGGCACTCGGCGGACTGGCTGCAACAAAGACAGGGCAGGCTATCGCCCGCCGTGTACTCATCAGGGACATCGAAGTACTGCCCGACGAGACGGTGGAATAACCTACGTCAGGAGGAAATCAAGCACATGCCTCCCGAAAAAGTAAACCGCCAGACTGAAAATCACCGACCACACGCTGGCGCTGATAAACATGTAAAATATGATTTTCTCTTTTGCGCTGCCGCTGGCAACGGCCAGCAAGGTGCCGCCAATGGGCGTTAACACGAGGGGCGTCAGCAACGCAACGCCGGGAAGCCCGTACTTTTTCCAGATCACCACAAACCTTTTGCTCCGTTCAGAAAATCGTCGGGGTCGTTTGACGAACCTATACAATACTTTTTCCTTGATCCAGTTGCCAAAATAGGTCAGCGCAACCACCACGGTCATCATGCCGAAAACGGTCGTAAGGATGGTGGTGAGCAAGCTCAACCCGGCCGCATAGCCGCCAAGAGGTCCAAAGATAAACTTGACCATGCACGAAAAATAAATGGGAATAGCTCTTAATATTTCCTCCCACATACACGATAGAATGATTTAGTTGTCAGCATTTGACGCCGAAACTCAAGTCGCCTGCGTCGCCCAATCCCGGGACAATGTAGAGTTGCTCGTTCAATCGTTCATCGAGCGAACAGGTCCATAGGCTGTAAGGCAGCTTGAGGTTCTCGTTCAAAAACCGGATACCTTCGGGCGCAGCGACCAGCGATACAACGTGCAAATGTTCCGGCACGCCCTTCCGCATCATCGCGTTCACCGAGTCTGCAATTGACCGACCTGTTGCGAGCATGGGATCGATCAGGACTACCGTGCGTCCCTCCAGTGAAGGTGTCGCAAGATACTCGAGTTTTATTGTCATCTGATGTTCATCCTCATTGCGAAATGCGCCGATAAAGCCGCACTCAGCCGCATCGAAGAAATTCAGGAAGCCATTGAAAAATGGCAACCCCGCCCGCAGGATCGTGATGAGCACCGGCAACGCCTCAGGCACGTGCATGGTTTTAGTGCCTAGCGGTGTCACCGCTTCCCTTTCGCGATAGGGAAGTGTTTTCGATAGTTCATAGGCGAGGATCTCCCCCAGCCGCTCCACGTTCTTCCGGAACCTCATCCGGTCGCGCTGAATGACCGCGTCCCGCAATTCAAAAACGAACTGGTTTGCAATGCTTGCGTGGTCGGTAAGAACGAACATGGCGGCTTCAAATGAAAAATGGGTGAAACTTTTTGAATCGGCCTCCAAGGATAATCAAATTTTCAGGAACATTGTACCACCGAATACCCAGCCTACCGAAAAATGAAGTTACTGAAACAACTAACCGGGATCCAGTCCGCATCGGGGGAGGAATTCAGAATGAAAGCGTTCCTCCTCCGCCACATCGCCCGTGAATCAAAAAACTGGAAGGTGAAACCGGAGATCATCCACGGCGACGACTTCCAGGATTGTATCATCCTGCGGTTCGGCACACCGCGCACCGCTATCTTTGCGCACATGGATACCGTCGGCTTTACCGTCCGGTATTTTAACCAGCTCCTGCCCATAGGAAGTCCCGACGCGGAAATGGGTGCCATCCTCGTCGGTGAGGATTCCCTCGGTCCGATCGAATGCAAACTCGAATACGACAAAGAGAACCATGCGTTTTGCCGGTTCGGCCGGCAGATCGATCGCGGCACCGCACTCACTTACAAGCCCAACTTTCGCGAAACAAAAACCTTCGTTCAGTCGCCCTACCTCGACAACCGCCTTGGAGTATTTGTCGCCCTCCAGATCGCCGAAACACTCACAGATGGCGTGATCGCATTCAGCACCTGGGAAGAACACGGCGGTGGGTCGGTGCCCTACCTCGCGAAGCATATCTACGAACAATGGCATGTTCGTCAGACCATCGTGTCTGACATCACCTGGATATCGGACGGCGTGGAACCCGGAAAGGGTGGTGTTATCTCCATGCGTGACCGCAACATTCCCCGAAGGACGTTCATCGATCACGTCATTCGCATAGCCGAGGCAAACAGACTGACATTTCAGCTCGAAGTGGAGGGCATGGGCTCCAGCGACGGCCGGGAACTCCAGGTTTCGCCCTATCCTTTCGACTGGTGCTTCATCGGCCCACCCCAGCACGGCCCCCACACACCCGACGAGAAAGTTCACAAGAAAGATATCGCGAGCACGATCGAATTATACCGATGCCTGATGAAATCCCTGTAGGCATTGCCCAATCAATATCGCTGAATTAAGGGCATGATCGTCTTACTTTCCTCAGCACGCCCTATGGTCCCTGCCTTCGACGCCGCTCAGGCCTGGCAAGGGACGCTTGTGCGCAGGGCTCCCTTTAGGGAGTTAGAGGGCGCGCGGGAGGGGCTTAATTCAACGATATTGATTGCCCAATATCGTGTTGCCCGACACAGTATTGGGCCTTAACTTGTCGGGCGGCTCTTGCCTGGCCTACTCATTTTTTGTTATGAAGAAATTAACGAGGAGAGATTTTGTCCGCGCCTCCGCAATGGCGGGCGCAGGACTAGCCATTTTACCATCGCAGGTGTTCGCCTCGCGACGGCGTGAAGAAAAAGTAAGACTCGGCTTCATTGGTGTGGGGCTTCGGGGACAGAACCATCTGGAACTCGCCCTCCGAAGAAAGGATGTGGAAGTGCTCGCTATTTGTGATGTAGATCAGCGTATGATCGACAGCAGCACCGACCTTATCCGGAAGGCGGGTGCGGCCATGCCGAAGGTCATCAACGACGGGCCCTATGGCTATCGAAGGCTGCTCGAAGAAAAAGACATCGACGCCGTCATCATCTCCACGCCCTGGGAATGGCATACGATCATGTGCCTCGACGCCATGAATGCCGGAAAATACACCGGTTGCGAAGTGATCACTGGAGTGACAATCGAGGAATGCTGGCGACTCGTGCATGCGTCCGAGCGCACCGGCATGCCGCTGATGATGCTCGAAAATGTCTGCTATCGGAGAGATGTGATGGCCGTGATGAACATGGTGCGGCAAAAGGTCTTTGGAGAAATTATCCATCTGCAGGGAGGATATCAGCACGACCTGCGCGAAGTGAAATTCAACGATGGCGAAAGCGCCTACGGGAATGGCGTAGAGTTCGGCGAAAAAGCATTTTCCGAAGCGCGGTGGCGCACACACCATTCGGTTCACCGAAATGGCGATCTGTATCCAACGCATGGCATCGGGCCCCTGGCGATGATGGTCGACATCAATCGCGGCAACCGCTTCACCGAGCTGGTGTCGTATGCATCAAAGGCGCGCGGGCTTCATGATTACGTGGTGAAACACGGCGGCGAAAATCATCCCAACGCAAAGGTCCGGTTCAAGCTTGGCGACGTGGTCACGACGATGATTAAGACCGCCCGTGAGGAGACGATCCTGCTACAGCACGACACCAGTCTTCCCCGCCCCTATTCTCTCGGTTTCAGGGTCCAGGGAACGGCAGGCATTTGGATGGATCTGAACGATTCCATCTACATCGAAGGAAAAAGTCCCGGAAAGCACCAATGGGAACATGCCCGTTCCTGGTTGGAAAAATACGACCATCCCTTGTGGAAACGTTACGGTGCCGACGCATCTGGCGCGGGCCATGGCGGAATGGATTGGTTTGTACTGAACGCGTTCGTGGAGGCGGTCAAACGGAAGACCACCACTCCCCAGGATGTTTACGACGCCGTAACGTGGAGCGCGATTACACCTTTGTCGGAAACCTCCATTCAGCTCGGGGGTGAAACCGTTGCATTCCCCGACTTCACACAAGGAAAATGGATGTACCGGTCCAATGATTTTGCGCGGAACAATGAATACTAGTGCGTCGTAGCAAAAATTAAGTATACGAGACCTGACTGAAGGCTCACGCAAAGATGCAGAGCCCGCAAAGGAGAAACACTAATTCTTTGCGCCTTTGCGAGCTTTGCGTGAGGGAAAATGTGTACGTTTATTTATGCGACCATGTACTAGACTGCGATTCGCCGCATTCGCCCTGCGCTGCACGGTAATCGTCGCGGCCGCGGCCGCCTCTGCACAGGAATGTTGCGCGCAGGATGCGTTCACGAACAAAATTTGTAAAGCCGCCCGGGAGTTGACGGAGCAGCGCGTCACTTACGATCCCTCCTACTACAGGATTCCCTTTCCAAATGGCGATGTGCCTCCCGACCGTGGCGTCTGCACGGATGTGATTATCCGGGCATACCGAAAACTCGGTGTCGATCTGCAGCGGCTCGTACACGAGGACATGAAATCAAATTTTCACCGCTACCCGAAAATCTGGGGCATGCGCACGACCGACCGCAACATCGATCACCGGCGGGTGCCTAACCTAATGACGTTTTTTGCACGGCATGGAAAAACGCTTCCCCTCAGCCACGACGCCGACGACTATCACCCTGGCGACATTGTGTCGTGGGACCTCGGCGGAAATACGCCGCATATTGGCATTGTCATCGACCAGCGATCGCCCGACAATGCGCGCCCGCTCATCGTTCATAACATTGGGGCCGGCCAGGTGATCGCGGATTGCCTCTTTGACTTTCGCATAACCGGGCATTTCAGGTTCGCGATCGGCAATTGACATTTTCTGCTATTTTTGCGTCCCGATTTGTACCGTGCAGCATGAAAATCAGGCACCTTGAATTTGTTGAGTTTATTTCCGGCGAGCAGATTGCTGAGAAAGTTCAAACGCTGGCGGCGGCCATCAACGCGGATTTCGCCGGCAAGGCACCCGTATTTCTACCCGTTCTCAACGGGTCCTTCATTTTTGCAGGTGACCTGATTAAGCAAATCACAATTCCCTCGAAGGTCTCCTTCGTAAAAGTTTCTTCCTATTCGGGAACGCAGAGTACCGGCCAAATGAAGACACTCATCGGTCTTGAGGAAAGCTTGTTCAATCAGCATGTTCTCGTGGTGGAAGACATTGTCGACACCGGACGTACCCTTCAAAACATTGTCGAGGAATTGCGCAGCCTTGGCACCCGTTCCGTTGAAGTGGTTGCGCTCATCCGAAAACAACCGGCGCGGGAAAAAGCACTGCATGTAAAGTACATCGGCTTCGATATCGGAAACGAATTTGTGCTCGGGTACGGACTCGACTATGATGGCCTGGGCCGCAACAGCAGGAATATTTACAAAGCCCTGACCTGATTCAGTTTTTAGCCATCTAATCCTTATCTTCGGCAGCTTTTATGAACCTACTAACAATAATCTGAGATGATCAACCTGATTCTTTTTGGCCCGCCCGGTGCCGGCAAGGGCACGCAGAGTGCCAAACTCATAGAAAAATACTCCCTTACGCACATCTCCACCGGAGACCTTTTCCGAAAACATCTCAGAGAAGGCACGCCCCTGGGCAAGTTGGCACAGGACTACATGAGCAAAGGAAACCTCGTTCCCGATCAGGTTGTGATTGATATGGTTGATGACAAGATATCCAGCGAAAGCAGCGAGGGAATCATCTTCGACGGATTTCCGCGGACTATCCCCCAGGCCGAAGCGCTCGACAGGCTTCTCGCAGGCAAGGGATCGGCCATTAAGATTCTCGTTGAACTTGTAGTCCCTGAAGAAGAGTTGAGGATGCGGTTGGCCGACCGGGCACAGAAAGAAAACCGCCCTGACGACGCACGTCCGGAGGTGATTGAAAATCGCATCACGGTTTACAAATCCGAGACGGTAGCCGTAGCCGATTATTATAAGCAGCAGGGCAAATACGCCTCAGTCATCGGCGTCGGCAAGGTCGACGAGATCTTCACCAACATTTGTCGGGAGATCGACAATAGCCTGCTGTTGAAATCCTGAGTAACGTGTCGTCGCCCAATTTCATCGACTATGTAAAATTCAATTCTCGATCCGGCCATGGCGGCCCGGGCTTCCTGCATTTTCACAGAGAGAAATTTATTCAGAAGGGCGGACCCGATGGCGGCGACGGCGGGCGAGGAGGGCACGTTGTCGTGAGGGGGAACGCCCAGCTTTGGACGCTCCTGCACCTGAAATACCGCAAGCATGTCATTGCCGGTAACGGGGTCGGCGGCGCCGCTCAGAACATGACCGGCGCAGCGGGCAAGGACGAAATTATTGAAGTGCCCCTGGGAACCATCGCGCGCCGTGCCGAGACGGATGAAATCCTTTGTGAGATCAATGACGATGGCCAGGAGTTCGTGCTTACTCCGGGCGGCCGGGGCGGCAAAGGCAACGCGTTTTTTGCAACTTCAACCAATCAGGCGCCGCAGCATGCGCAGCCGGGTGAGCCCGGAAGGGAAGCGTGGATCATCCTGGAATTAAAACTCCTTGCGGATGTAGGCCTCGTCGGTTTTCCAAACGCTGGAAAATCCACGCTCCTTTCTGTCGTCTCTGCGGCCCGTCCGAAAATTGCCGATTACCCTTTCACTACGCTGACCCCTAACCTGGGCGTTGTGGCCTATCGGGATGACCGCTCGTTCGTCATGGCCGATATTCCGGGGATCATTGAAGGAGCGGCCGAGGGACGCGGGCTCGGCATTCGTTTCCTCCGCCACATCGAGCGCAATTCGCTGCTGCTTTTCCTTATTCCGGCGGATGCAAAAGACCTCCGGCAGGAATACGAGATCCTGTTAAATGAACTTCGAAAGTACAATCCCGAACTTCTCGACAAAAAACGGGTACTCGCCATCTCCAAATCCGATCTCCTCGACGACGAATTGAAACGAGAAATGGAGCGCGAAGTCCCCCAAGAGACGCCGTCGGTTTTTATTTCGGCCCTGACGCAGCAGGGATTAACCGAACTAAAGGACCTTATCTGGAAAAATCTCCATTGATGTCCCTGGAAACGAACCTTCAAGAGGGAAATTCCCTTTAATCTTTTTCAGGCCAAAAACCGGAAGAAATTTCCTCTATTGCAGCGCTGTTGCCCGAATGTCCGACAAACTGTCATTCCAGGCGCTTTGGCAAGAGAATTGACCATAGGGGTTCTGTCGTGAAAGCTTCAAAATAGTAACAGAGATGAACAAGACTCAGGTAAAAGAAGAACAGGAAAAACAAAAGGAAGCGCTGGGAAAAGCGGACGAACATGTCGCTCAGGAAACAGCCGGTTCAGAAGAAAAACAATCCGCTGAAAATAATGAGGGGCTTCCAAATGAGGAAAACGAGGAAATGACGAAACTAAAAGGAGAAATCTCCGAAGCAAAAGACAAATACCTGCGCCTTTATTCAGAATTTGAAAACTTCAGGCGCCGGACCTCGAAGGAGAAACTGGAAATGATCCAATCGGCGAATGAACAATTGATCATCTCGCTGCTCCCCGTGTTGGATGATTTCGAAAGGGCTCAAAAGGCATTGGAGTCCAATGCCGGCACCCCTGAAATTGAAGGGCTGCTCCTGATCCAAAACAAATTGAGGAAAACGCTTGAAATCCAGGGCGTGAAAGCCATGGAAATTACCCCTGGCGTCGAGTTTAATATCGACCTTCACGAAGCCGTAAGCCAGGTCCCTGGCGATGAGTCCCTGAAAGGAAAAATAGTCGACGTCCTTGAGAACGGCTACTTGTTAAACGAAAAGGTAATTCGATTTGCCAAGGTTGTTGTTGGCGGCTGATCCCCGTCTCCATTTACGCATACATGCATGAGTACAAAAAGAGATTATTACGAAATCCTGGGGCTGAGCCGGTCGGCCACACCGGAAGAAATCAAGAAAGCTTATCGGAAAGTGGCCATCCAGTTTCACCCGGACAAAAATCCGGGCAACAAGGAGGCCGAGGAAAAGTTCAAGGAAGCTGCGGAGGCATACGAAGTGCTCAGCAATCCTGAGAAGCGCGCACAATATGACCGGTTCGGGCATGCGCGCCAGGGCGCCGGCGGCTTTAGCGGGCATACCATGAACATGGAAGATATTTTCAGCCAGTTCGGCGATATCTTCGGTGGCGGGGGCAGCCCGTTCGAAAGCTTCTTCGGGGGTGGTGGCTCGCGCGGTGGCAGACGCCAGCGCAAGGGCTCGAATCTGCGCATTAAACTCAAACTCTCGCTCGAGGAGATCGCCGGCGGCGTGGAAAAGAAGATCAAGGTACACCGGCTGGTTAAAGCCGAAGGCGTGAGTTTCAAAACGTGTCCCACCTGCCACGGTACGGGCCAGCTCAGAAAAGTGGTCAATACTATGCTCGGGCAAATGGTCTCCACCACTACCTGTTCATCCTGTGATGGCAGCGGCCAGATCGTGGACAAGCGTCCTCCGGGTGTCGACAGTTCTGGACTGGTGTCCAAGGAAGAGGTGATTAGCGTGAGAATCCCGCCTGGCGTTGCCGACGGCATGCAACTCTCCATGGGCGGCAAAGGCAACGAGGCCCCCGGCGGCGGAATTGCCGGCGACCTGCTCATCCTTATCGAGGAAAAGGAGGACCCTTACCTGAAACGCGATGGCAACAATCTCATTTTTGACCTTTATATCAGCTTTATCGATGCCTCTCTCGGCACCACCGTGGAAGTGCCCTCCGTGGGCGGCCGCGTGAAGATAAAGATCGAGGCGGGCACGCAGAGCGGTAAAGTGTTGAGGCTCAGAGGAAAAGGGCTGAAAGACATTAACGGATACGAAACCGGAGATCAGCTGATCTACGTAAATGTTTGGACCCCGAAAAAGCTGACCTCAGAGGAACGCGAAAAGCTGGAAAGCTTGCGGGGCTCGACGAACTTTGAACCCCAACCCGACGGCAGTGAAAAGGGCTTTTTTGAGCGAATGAAGGAGTTTTTTAATTAAAGTGAAGCTTTAGATACAGCCCACTTAAAGCCTTCACTAATGGTTTTTTCGGATTTTTCTCATTTAACCTTACGCAGCGCAACTTATGTGTGCCTGAATCGTAAATATTCAGCATGCAGAAGAGTCTTTGGTTAACCCTCTGGGGTATTGCTTGGGCGGGTGTGGTGGCCGGGCAGGTGAAAAAGCAATTTACCGTGGAAAATAGCCCTGCCTGCGAAGATATCCAGCTTCACCTTAAAGCCAATAGCGGCAGTTGCTTCATTAAGCCCAGCCAGGGTTCCGAGATCCTCAACGTTTTTTCCAACCAGGACCAGTCGGCCTACGCCCACGATTACCGCCGTGAAACGGTGGGATCGACTTGCGTCGTATACCTCCAACTCCGGGATTCACAATCTCACGGCATCGGCCAGACCATCTCCACGCGCATGTTCAACAACGCCGCCCCGGCGGAATCCGCGAAGTTCTGGAAAATGTACTTGACCAACACGAAGCCGTACGCTCTGGAACTCGACTATGCCGTCGGCAATGCTAATGTAGACCTGTCGGGACTCGCCATCCGCACGCTTAAGATCAATACGGGAAGCGCCGACGTTTCCGTGGGTTACTACACCCTCGAAAACCAGATCACCATGGACACTTTCGACGTGCGGGTGGATCTTGGCTCACTCAACGTCAAGAATATCAATCTTTCAAAGACCCGGTACATGGTGGCCGACGTCGGGTTTGGCAACATGCTTCTGGACTTCAGCAATGCACCAATTGTCGGCAACAAGATCAGGGGCAGCGTGGGGGCAGGAAACCTCGTGATCATCCTTCCTTCGGAGGATGTCCCCGTAAGGGTACGGATTGCAGATTCGTGGCTCTGCAGTGTGAAGCTCCCTGAAAGCATGAAGAAGATCGGCGACAATGTCTTCGCCTCCGGATCATGGACAAAGGACGCGGAAAACGCCCTCGATTTCGATCTCGACGTTTCCATGGGCAACATCGTCTTCAAACAACAGCCCGCCGGCTTAAAATAGATTTCATCCGTCCGGATTTCTCCGGATTTTCCTGTAATTAAGGGTTGGTTTTTTGTACTAATCTCAGTGAAAACTAAACCCAAAACCCAGTGGAAGCACTAGTCGCAACGGGCGTTACGAAGCGGTACACCCACCACACCGCGCTCGATAACGTGAGCATGAGCATTCCGGAACAAAAAATCTTCGGCCTCCTGGGGCCGAACGGCGCCGGAAAAACAACCTTTATCAGGATCATCAATCAGATCATCAATGCCGACGCAGGAGATATTTCCCTGTTCGGAGAAAAACTCAACCCCAAACACATCGGCGCCATCGGCTACCTGCCTGAAGAGCGTGGTCTCTATAAGAAACTCAAGGTCGGCGAACAACTCACCTATTTTGCGCAACTGAAAGGAATGAGCCGCCGGGAAGCCGTGGACCGGAGCAAGGCTTGGGTGAAGAAGTTCGACCTCGCCGAATGGTGGAACAAAAAGGTCGAGGACCTCAGCAAGGGCATGGCGCAGAAAGTTCAGTTCATCAGTACGGTGATGCACGAGCCCAGGCTCATCATTCTCGATGAGCCGTTTTCCGGCTTCGACCCGGTCAACGCCCAGTTGATCACCAATGAAATTCTTGAACTGAAGGAAAAAGGGTCGACGGTGATTTTTTCCACACACCGCATGGAAACGGTCGAGGACCTCTGCGACCACGTCGCCATGATCGACAAGGCGAAAACGATCCTGGAAGGATCCAAAAAACAGGTGAAGGATACCTACCGGAGCAACACCTTCGTGGTGGATCACACAGGCCAGTTCTCCCTGAACGGCCAACACTACAACTTGGTCAGTCAGAACAATGTGGAAGATAACCACTACCGTTCCCTGATCTCGATCGCGAACGGCGCCACACCCAATCAACTGATCAGGGACCTGACCAACGTAACGGAGGTTCACAATTTCAACGAAAAAATACCAACCATGAGCGAAATATTTATCAGACTGGTGAAAGGAGGTCAACATGAATAAGATCGGACTCATCTTTCAGCGGGAATTCATGAACCGCGTTCAGAAGAAGTCATTTCTGATTGCAACCATTCTGATCCCGCTCATCTTCCCCGCACTCCTTGGAGGGATGATCTACGTTGCCGTTGAACAACAGAAGTCGGCCGAAGCCGAGAAGATTGTTGTCCTTGACGAGAGTGGAAAAATTCAGCTCGAGAGCAACAACCGGTTCGATTTTTTGAAGGCGTCGGCGACGCTGGATGACGCCAAGGCGGAATTCATCAAGTCCGAAAACTTTGCCTTGCTTTACATCCCGGCCTTTGAGCTTTCAAAACCCGAAGGTATCGCGCTGTACACAAAAGAGAATCCCAGTATTCCAAAAGTGGACGAACTCGAAGACATGCTGGAAAGCACGATACGGGAAATGAAACTCCAGCAGGCCAATCTCGACCAAACCACCATTGACGGGCTGAGAACAAACGTATCCCTTAATAATATTAATCTGTCCGACACCGGTGAAGAAAGTGAAGCGAATACCGGCATGCTTTACGGATTGGGATTTATTCTTGGGATTCTTATTTACATGTTCGTTCTCATTTACGGCATGCAAATCATGCTCGGCGTGATCGAGGAAAAGACAAGCAAAGTGGTGGAAGTCCTCGTGTCGTCGGTGAAACCCTTTCAACTCATGATGGGCAAGATCCTTGGGATTGCCGCCGTGGGTCTCCTCCAGTTTGGGATCTGGGTGATTCTCATCAGCGTCGTTTCGACGTTCATGCTTTCGATGTTCGGACTCGAGATGCCCCAGCAACAGGTAATGGAACAAGCGACCGTGCAAATCAACGACCCCGAGGTAGCCAATGCCATGCAGAACTCCAAAGTCATGAAATTCCTGGAGTCGGCAAGCCAAATCGACTTCGCATACATCGTCTTCAATTTTGCCTTCTTTTTCCTTGGTGGATATCTTTTGTACGGTTCCCTCTTCGCAGCCGTGGGCTCCGCGGTAGATTCGCAGCAGGAGGCCCAGCAATTCACCTTTCCCATCACCCTTCCGCTGATCATCGGCTATGTCGGCCTGTTCGTTTTCATCTTAAATGATCCGCACAGCCCCGCGAGCTTCTGGTTCTCGATCATACCGTTCACGTCGCCGGTGGCGATGGTGGGAAGGCTCGGCTTTGGCGTTCCCCTGTGGGAACTTATCCTGTCGCAGGTATTGCTGATCGGCGGATTTATTTTTACGACCTGGATCGCGGGGCGGATTTACCGAGTCGGAATCCTTATGCATGGAACCAAGGTCAACTACAAGGTTCTTGCAAAGTGGTTTATGCAGCGCGGCTGACAATTTATTATCGACGCCCACGTTTGACTCTCCGGAGTCATGCGCGAAAGACCGGATGCACTTCATCCGGTTTTTTATTTACTTTAAAGCTAAATGGCCAAACGCGGCACCATCCCAACCACGGACTTCTACAAGCACAACCCCACCCTAAAGTGGATCGTGCTTGCGGTATCCTTTATTATCAGCGTCGGCTCGATATACTACACGAAAATACTGGTAGACCAGCTCAAGGAACGCGAACGCCAGCAGGTGCAGTTATTCGCCCGCGCCATCGAGTACACGCTCAACGAAAGCATCAATAGCAACGTCCTTTTCGTCTCCGAGGAGATCATCAACAAGAACAACTCCGTTCCGACGATCCTCGCCGACGAAAACGACCGTGTGATCCGGGGGCGGAATATTGATATCGACTCCACCGGCAAACGCAGCGTCGAGGAGCAACTCGCGATGGAGTTGCAACGTATGGCCGATACGTATGATCCCATCATCATTCCCCTGAAAGATCCCACTACCGACGAAGTGTTCGGCGCCCAAAAAGTCTATTACCGGAACTCTTTTCTCCTCACGCAGCTTACTGCTTATCCGTATATCCAATTGTCCGTCATTGCTATCTTCGGATTCATCAGCTACCTGGCCTTCAACTACTCGAAGGCCGCCGAACAAAACCGCGTGTGGGTGGGCCTCGCAAAAGAGACGGCGCACCAACTGGGAACACCGCTATCGTCGTTGATGGCCTGGGTGGAAGTGATTCGGGAGGATCCGCAGATGAAGGAAAAGGGTGTGGTCGAAGAGCTGGAAAAAGATGTCCAGAAGCTACGCATTGTCACGGAAAGATTCTCGAGCATTGGGTCCACGCCGACGCTCAAGGAGGAAAATGTCGTGAACCTCGTGAATAACGTTGTGAAATACCTGCGGCCCAGGGTCTCCTCCAAGATCCGTCTCGACGTTTTCACCCTTTCGGAGAACATCCCGGTGATGGCGCATGCGCCGCTCTTCGAATGGGTAGTGGAAAACCTCTGTAAGAACGCGGTGGACGCGATGGGAAGCAGCGGCATCGTCGCCATCAAGATCCTGCGTGGAAGCGACGGCAAAGTCTTCGTCGACGTGAGCGATACGGGCAAGGGCATCCCGCGATCGAAGCTTGAAACCGTTTTCCAGCCGGGCTTTACCACCAAAAAACGCGGATGGGGCCTCGGCCTTGCGTTAGCCAAACGAATTATTGAAACTTACCACAACGGCAAAATTTACATCCGGCACTCGGAGGAAAATGAAGGCACCACCTTCCGCATTGCGCTGAACGCGGCCTGAGTACCACATTCCAACGCCGCCCGCCCCTCTTTGAGATGAATAATTCAGTATGGCGTCTTTGTACTTGACGGGCAAAAAAGTACTTTTGCGGTCGAAATTTCTGACCTTATAGCAATTAAAACATAGCAATGGCAAACATTGGAAAGATCACCCAGGTAATCGGTCCTGTCGTGGACGTGGCCTTCGACGGCGAAGGGTCTAAATTGCCGAATATCCTCGATTCGCTCGAGGTCACCAAAGCTGACGGCACGCGCGTGGTCCTGGAATGTCAGCAACACCTCGGAGAGGACCGGGTACGGACCATTTCTATGGAAGGTACCGAGGGGTTGGTTCGCGGGATGAAGGTTACCGATACCGGCGCCCCGATCAAAATGCCCATCGGCGACGATATCAAAGGCCGCCTTTTCAATGTAATCGGAGAAGCGATCGATGGCATCAGGCAGCCGAAGGGCGAGCAGGCGTTGCCTATCCACCGCCATGCGCCTGCATTCGAGGACCTGTCGACATCATCGGAAGTCCTCTTCACCGGAATCAAGGTGATTGACCTTATCGAGCCGTATTCAAAGGGAGGTAAGATCGGACTGTTCGGCGGTGCCGGTGTGGGAAAGACCGTGTTGATCCAGGAACTCATTAACAATATTGCAAAAGCTTACTCGGGACTATCGGTCTTTGCCGGTGTGGGTGAGCGGACCCGCGAAGGAAATGACCTCCTTCGTGAAATGATTGAAGCCGGCATTGTCAACTATGGTGACGATTTCCTGAAATCCCTCCACGCCGGTGGCTGGGACCTTTCGAAGGTAAGCGAAAGCGACCTCAAAGATTCGAAGGCCACGTTCGTCTTTGGACAGATGAATGAACCTCCCGGAGCGCGCGCACGCGTCGCCCTTTCAGGACTTACCGTTGCAGAATACTTCCGCGATGGCGACGGCACCGGAAAGGGTCGCGACATCCTTTTCTTTATTGATAACATTTTCCGCTTCACGCAGGCGGGTTCCGAGGTATCTGCCCTCCTTGGCAGGATGCCTTCGGCGGTTGGATATCAGCCAACCCTGGCCACGGAAATGGGTGCCATGCAGGAACGGATTACTTCCACCAAAAACGGTTCCATCACCTCCGTTCAGGCGGTGTACGTACCCGCCGACGACCTTACCGACCCCGCACCTGCGACCACCTTTGCCCACCTTGATGCCACGACCGTATTGAGCAGAAAGATCTCCGAACTCGGAATCTACCCTGCCGTAGATCCGCTCGATTCCACATCGCGAATTCTCCGGCCCGAGATCGTTGGCGAAGAACACTATGCATGCGCCCAACGGGTGAAAAATATCCTTCAGCGTTATAAGGAACTGCAAGACATCATCGCCATCCTCGGCATGGACGAGCTGTCGGACGAGGACAAGCTGGTGGTGCACCGCGCACGCCGCGTTCAGCGTTTCCTCTCTCAACCGTTCCACGTTGCCGAAGCGTTCACCGGCCTGAAGGGTGAACTCGTGGATATCAAAGATACGATCAAGGGTTTCAACGCCATCATGGATGGACAATATGACCACCTGCCCGAGATGGCTTTCAACCTCGTTGGGGGCATCGAACAGGCAGTTGCAAAAGGAGAAAAAATGATCGCCGAAGCGCGCGGCTAAAAAACTACCGAAGACCATGCATTTGGAGATACTGACACCGGAAAAAAAAGTATTCGAGGGTGAAGTGAGCATCGCCACTTTTCCGGGCGTGGATGGATCTTTCCAGGTGATGGACAATCACGCGCCGCTCATGAGTTTGCTCAGGGATGGGGTTGTAGACTACAGGTCCGGTGGCGCCGTCGAAAAGATCACGATTACCGGCGGCGTTGTCGAGGTTCTGAAGAACAAAGTCATCCTGCTCGCCGACGACATCGTCAAATGAGATTCACACGCGAAAGCAAAGCCCGGACATGCGCCCGGGCTTTTTTATTTATTATGGGTTGGATTTTGATACTTATTGCCGGACAAGCCACTTGATGAAGAACACAACGGCAATCACCAGCGAGACCACACTTACAATCCAGAAAACCGAGTTCACCCCGCCAAAGAAACTCAGCGTGAGCGCTACGGCGCCAAAAATGATCGCCAGCTTGAGGTCGCTGTCCATTACTTGTGTGCTCCCGACCGTGGGGCCGTCCTCGGATTTGCGGTTCTTGATGTAATTCTTCACCTCGGCTTTCAGCGTTTTGCGGAATTCCCGACGTTCGCGCTTTGACATCTCCGTGTATTTTTTCCGGAAGGTTTCCACGTCGGAGGCGTTTGAGACAGGAGTTGCCGGGGCCGGCACCGCGGTGCTGGCGGTCACATCTTCCCGCTCAAGGAAGAGCGGATCATCTGTCACCGGTCCTGGAATAATCTCATCCATTGGAACAATTGCGAGGGCTTTCTCCTCGCCATTCGGCATTGCAGGCGTCGCAGCCTTCTTTCTTCCACTGTTATAGTCGTAATGGTCAAAGTGGTAGGAATATTTGGGCGCAGAACATGCAGCCAGGAACAATAGTCCCAGGAGGAAAGCGGAAATGTTTTTCATCTTCGGAGTGAATTTTAATGATGTTTGAACCATCTAAAAAACCGTTCCAGCATCCGCTTTTCAAATGCATAGAAGAACTGGAACTGCCCGAAGACGAACCCGTACGCGAGAAGAATCGCGTTGTACAAGGGCAAAATAAAGACGTAGTAAAGGACAGAGGCGAGGGTGGAATTTCCCCCATCGCCGGCGAGCCAGGTCAATAAGGGCTTCTTGATAAAAAGTACCGTAAAACCGGTACAGGCAAAAACGATCAAAATGACCACAACCTGCCACACGTTCTTCACTTGCCACCTATTCTTCAATCTTTCAATCCAGTTGGCCATAACGTTTCTCTGTTTCCGCAAATATTTTCCATAGACATGTCGATGGGAGAGGCGCGCGCAGCACCATCGGCTCCTTTCGGACCGGATGCACGAATTCAAGTTGCCGCGCGTGCAACCCGATGCTCCCATCCGGGCTGGCTTCCGGGTAACCGTATTTCACGTCGCCGGCGATAGGGCAACCCATTGACCCAAGTTGAACCCTGATCTGGTGCGGGCGGCCTGTCATGGGCGTCACCTCCAACAAATATCGGCCGGATATTTCTTCGACCAGCCGATACAAAAGGCTCGAATGCTGCGCCCCGGGATATTCACCCCTATGGGCGGTGGTTTTGTTTCGTACCGGATCCTTGACCAACCAGTGTTCGAGCGTGCCTTCGGCATCTGGTGGGCGATTGTTCACGATGGCCCAATAGGTTTTCGTGGTTTGCTTTTCACGAAAGAGCGCCGTCATGCGAGTCAGGGCCTTCGACGTGCGGGCAAGCACCACCAGGCCGCTCACGGGCCGGTCAATGCGATGCACAAGACCCAGAAAAACTGTTCCCGGTTTCTGGTATTTTTCTCCGATGTAGTCTTTGCAGAGGTCAACCAGCGGTCGGTCGCCCGTGATGTCGCCCTGCACGAGAATACCCGCGCGTTTATTCACCACAAGGAGGTGATTGTCCTCAAAGATCACCGAAAAAGCGTCCTGTTTCTTCACGTTGGAATAATTAGCAATGATAATGCTACCATTCGAATTAAAGACAACGGAAGGGCGTTTTTAAGTCCGCCGGAAAGTTTAGATTTACATTTCAAAATTTAGTCGATCATGTCAATACGATCTGCCCTTTTCATCCCTGCAGCCATTGCTTTGCTGACGTCATGCAACTCCGGGGAAATCAAAGAGCTCAGGTCACAAAACGATTCCCTGCGTCATGAACTTGAGGTCCGTCACCGGTTCGTATCGGTCATGCGCGACGTGCAAAGCCTCATCGACAGCATCGATGCCAGCCGGCGTATCCTCAGGACCCACCTCAGCGAAGGCACTTCGGTGGCAAATGTCACCAGCCGATTAGAAGATATCAACCGGTACATCAAGGCAACGACGGAAAAGATCGAGGAGATTGAAACAGCGCTCAAGTCTTCCAGCAACGAAGCCAACGCATACCTGATGATGGTAGACGCCCTGAAAGGGGAGGTTGAACTCCGCGAGTCGGAAATTCGCACGCTGGAGGATAATGTAGCCGCGCTTCAACAAGAAAACAACGACCTGCTCCAGATAACAAAGTCACAGGAGGCCGAATTGGCGGACATGCAGTCGAAGATCACGACAAAACAACAGGAACTCAACCTGCTACAGGCCAAGGTTGATGAAATGATAGTAAACCTTAACATTACGGAGGCCGAAGCGTACTACGCTCGCGCACGTGCCGTGGAGGAAGCCGCGCGGCGCACGCGCCTGGCACCCTCCAAAAAGAAGGAAACGTATCGGGAAGCGCTGGAACTTTACAAGAAGGCGCTCTCTCTTGGCAAGCAGGAGGCGCGTCAAAACATTTCAGATCTTGAAAAAAAGATCTAGTCCGGAAAGTCGGCTTCTCAATCCTTGAATTCCGACGTAAAATGAAAACGGATGTCGGGGAAATTGTCCTGCACCATCTGAAGCCATCCCTTGGATTCGGCCATGAAGACAAGTTTGCCGTCCTTGTCGCGGGCAATATGACGCTGCTTTGAGTCGATGAATTCGGCGAGCTTCTGCGGATCGCCACTGCTGATCCAACAAGCCTTGTAGATATTCTGGGAGGCAAACTGAACGGTCGCGCCGTACTCATGCTTCAGCCTGAATTGGATCACCTCGAACTGCAGCGCACCTACTACGCCGACCACTTTCCGATTTCCCAATTCATAGGTGAACAATTGCGCAACGCCTTCCTCCATAAGCTGGACGAGGCCCTTCTCCAACTGTTTGGTCTTCATCGCATCAAGATTGATGACCTCTTTGAATATTTCAGGTGAAAAACTTGGGATTCCGGTATAAAGGAGCTTCTCCCCCTCGCTCAGCGTGTCTCCGATCTTGAGGTTGCCCGTGTCATAAATACCGACGATGTCGCCCGGCCAGGCCTCTTCCACGGTCTCACGATCCTGGGCCATGAAAGCGGTGGCATTTGAAAACCGTACGCTTTTCCCGTGCCGCACATGAAAGTAGTTGCTGCCGCGTTCAAACTTTCCCGAACAGACGCGGAGAAAAGCGATGCGGTTCCGGTGCTTCGGGTCCATGTTGGCGTGAATCTTGAAAACAAATCCGGTAAACTTCCCTTCCGAAGGTTCAACGATCCGCACCGTCGTCTCTCTCGGAACAGGCGGTGGGGCAATGCGAATGAAGGTGTCGAGAAGCTCTTTTACGCCAAAGTTGTTGACCGCACTTCCAAAAAATACAGGCGCCACTTTCCCGGCAAGGTATTCCTCCACATCAAAGTCAGGGTAGACACCCTCGATCAGCTCGACGTCGGCACGCAGTTGCCTGGCGTTATTCTCCCCTACCTGTTTTTCCAGCACGGGATCATTGATGTCGCTGACCTCAATGCCCGCTTCCACGGTAATTTTACTTGGCGTAAAGAGATGCAGGCTTTTCCCGTAAAGCGAATAGACACCCTTGAACGTTTTTCCCATGCTGATCGGCCAGCTCAGGGGACGAACCTTGATATTGAGTTTGCTTTCAATTTCGTCGAGCAAGTCGAACGGGTCCCGGCCCTCGCGGTCCAGCTTGTTGATAAAACATATCACCGGCGTGTTTCTCATCCGGCAGACCTCCATGAGTTTCTCCGTCTGCATTTCCACGCCCTTCACGCAATCGATCACCATAATCACGCTGTCTACGGCGGTGAGCGTACGGTATGTGTCTTCAGCAAAATCCTGGTGACCGGGCGTATCCAGTAAATTGATCTTGGTGTCCTTGTAGTTGAACCCCATAACCGAAGTGGCGACGGAAATTCCCCGCTGCTTCTCAATCTCCATCCAGTCAGACCGCGCGTGGTCTTTGATCTTGCTCGACTTTACGGCGCCCGCCTTCTGAATGGCGCCACCGAAAAGAAGCAGCTTTTCCGTCAACGTCGTTTTGCCGGCGTCAGGGTGACTGATGATGCCAAATGTCCTTCTTCTGGAGATTTCCTGATCCAACGTCATAGCTATTCCCGTGTGCTTTTGGAACGCGCCGCAGGCTGCATCCGCGCTTTGATTTTTTATGGTCGCAAAAGTAGCAAAATGTAAACGCGGACGCCGCAAATTGTTTTAGAATGCTAAATTGACCCTAAATCAGAATGATATGGAATACCGGCGATTCGGCAGAACCAACTGGAAAGTCAGCGAGATCGGGTATGGCATGTGGGGACTGGCCGGTTGGACGGGCACGGACGAAGATGAGGTACGTCAGGCCCTTGAGAGGTCGGTGGAGCTTGGCTGCAACTTCTTTGACACGGCATGGGGCTATGGGACCGGGAAAAGCGAACGGGTCCTCGGCGAACTCATCCGTCGCCGCGGCGCCGCCCAGAAACTCTATTATGCCACCAAGATCCCTCCCAAAAATTTCAAATGGCCCAGCAAGTCGTCATACCGGCTGGACGAATGCTTTCCCGCGGCTCATATTATCGAGTACACGGAAAAGAGCTTGTCCAACCTGGGCGTTGATTGCATTGAGCTGCAACAGTTTCACGTTTGGGAGGATGCCTGGGCAGATGACGACGACTGGAAGCATGCGGTGGAAAAACTAAAGAGGGAGGGAAAAATCCGGCATATGGGTGTCAGCGTCAACCGCTGGGAGCCCGACAACGTCCTGAAGACCCTGGAAACGGGTCTCATCGATACGATTCAGGTGATCTACAACATATTCGATCAGGCTCCGGAGGATCGGCTTTTTCCCCTCTGCCGAAAACTCGACATCGGTGTGATCGCGCGGGTGCCGTTCGATGAAGGAACGCTCACCGGAACCCTGACCAGGGAAACAACCTTTCCAAAAAATGATTGGCGGTCGACCTACTTTGTCCCCGAGAACCTCAGTGCAAGCGTAGATCACGCCGAAGGCCTCCGACCCCTTGTCCCTTCGGAAATGACGATGCCTGAAATGGCCCTTCGCTTCATCCTGTCGAATGACAATGTTCACACCATCATCCCCGGAATGCGCAGGCTAAGGCACGTGGAGTCTAACATCGCGGCCAGCGACGGAGGCCAGCTCGAAAAAGCGCTGCTCCTGAAACTGAAAACGCACCGCTGGGACCGCCAGCCTACATCCTGGTCTCAATAGCGTTCACCCAAGGAATCCGATGCCAAAAATTGGAAGCCGACCCCAGCGGTTGGTGACAGGAGGCTGTCATTGTGTCACCTTTTGCCCACTGGCATAACCCTTGTTCAGTCGCAGGTACAGTTTTTAATGAATACACGAACTAATTAAAAGGATAAATCATGGGCAAGATCATTGGAATAGACCTAGGTACAACCAACTCCTGTGTGGCGGTGATGGAGGGAAGCGAACCCGTCGTAATCCCCAACAGCGAGGGGCGCCGGACGACGCCATCCGTTGTGGCGTTTCTGGACGATGGGAAAGGTGAACGCAAAGTGGGCGACCCGGCGAAACGCCAGGCAATCACCAACCCGAAAAACACCGTCCAGTCGATCAAGCGCTTCATGGGCAAGAAGTACGATGACGTGACCGGCGAGATGAAAATGGTGTCCTACCAGGTCGAGCGTGGCAACAATGAAACCGTGCGTGTGCGCATCGGTGACCGCCTGTATACGCCCCAGGAGATTTCGGCCATGATCCTTCAGAAGATGAAGTCTACGGCGGAAGATTACCTCGGCAGTACGGTTTCTGAAGCCGTGGTTACCGTTCCGGCCTATTTTAATGATGCCGAACGTCAGGCCACAAAAGAAGCGGGCCAGATTGCCGGCCTGGATGTGAAGCGCATTATCAACGAGCCCACAGCCGCCGCCCTTGCCTATGGGATGGACAAGAAACACAAAGACATGAAAATCGCCGTCTATGACCTGGGCGGCGGAACTTTCGATATTTCAATCCTTGAGCTTGGCGATGGCGTCTTCGAAGTGAAGTCCACCAACGGCGACGTCCACCTCGGTGGAGATGATTTCGACCAGCGCATCATCAACTGGCTTGCCGACGAATTCAAGAACGACGAGAATGTCGACCTGCGAAAGGACCCGATGGCATTGCAACGCCTCAAAGAGGCGGCGGAAAAAGCCAAGATCGAACTGTCCAGCTCGCAGGAAACGGAAGTGAACCTTCCCTACATCACCTCGATCGATGGCGTGCCGAAGCACCTCGTCAAGAAACTGAGCCGTTCGAAGTTCGAACAGCTTGTCGACGACCTCGTGCGCCGCACCCTTGAGCCTTGCCGTAAGGCAATCGACGATGCGGGCGTATCCGTGTCGGACATCGACGAGGTCATCCTTGTAGGCGGTTCTACGCGCATCCCGAGAATCCAGGAAGAAGTCGAGAAATTCTTTGGAAAGAAACCCTCGAAGGGCGTAAATCCTGACGAAGTCGTCGCTATCGGTGCAGCCATCCAGGGCGGGGTCCTCACGGGCGAGGTGAAGGATGTTCTCCTCCTCGATGTTACGCCCCTCTCCCTCGGTATCGAAACCCTGGGCGGCGTGTTCACGAAACTCATCGAGTCAAATACCACAATCCCGACGAAGAAATCGGAGGTGTTCTCGACAGCCGCGGATAACCAACCCTCGGTTGAAATCCATGTATTGCAAGGGGAGCGGCCGATGGCCAAAGACAACCGCACCATTGGAAGGTTTCACCTCGATGGCATCCCTCCTGCGCCGAGGGGAATACCCCAGGTCGAAGTCACATTCGACATCGATGCAAACGGCATCTTACATGTGTCGGCAAAAGACAAAGGCACGGGTAAGGAACAAAAGATCAGGATCGAAGCCTCTTCCGGCTTAACCGACGCCGAGATCCAGAAAATGAAGGAGGAGGCCCAGGCAAACGCGGAAACCGATCGCAAGGCGAAAGAACAGATCGAAAAGGTCAACCAGGCCGACTCCCTGATTTTCCAGACCGAGAAGCAAATGAAAGAATACGGCGACAAGCTGTCTGAAGGCAACAAGACCGCAATCAACAATGCCCTTCAAAAACTGAAGGATGCCCATAAGAACCAGGACCTCGGCGCGATCGATATTGCAATGAACGACCTGAATGGAGCATGGCAGGCTGCCGCGACGGAGATCTACCAGGCTTCGGGCAATGCAGGTTCGCCACAGGAGCCCACTGAAGGCGGTCCAAATACCGGGGCGGGCGCCGCTGGCAATAACAACGTTTCTGATGTCGAATTCGAAGAAGTAAACGACAACAACAAGAAGTAACGCCTCCTGAAAAAAGGATCATCTGACCGCCGGGGAAACCCGGCGGTTTTTTTATTTAGCCGGAGGTCCGTTCCCTGGTCAGCGATTCACAAATCTTGCAGAACAGCCCGAAGGAAAATGAACAGTTGTTCGGAAAAAATTCCCCTTAAAGCCTTCTCATCCAGGTACTTTGTGATTCCCTTCTCTGTAACTTTGTCGCGCTAAAATCAAAACTATGCTCGTCCTGAAATTCGGTGGTACCTCGGTCGGCAAGCCCGAGCGAATGAAGAAAATAGCCAACCTCGTGTCGGACACTCCGGGCAAGAAGATCGTCGTACTCTCGGCCTTGTCGGGAACCACCAACGCGCTCGTCTCCATCGGTGAAAGTCTCGTTCACGGAAGGACGGCCCAAGCTGAAGAGGATATCTCCGCGCTGGAACAGCACTATCAGACCTTTATCGGCGACTTGTATGAGACGGAGAATTTCCTTGCCATTGGCAGAGAGATTGTAAGCCGCTATTTTATTCTTCTCCGGCTTCTCGCCGCCGGCCAGTTTGATACGAAAAGCTATCGCGAACTACTGGCCCAGGGCGAGCTCCTGTCGACGGAACTCTTTTATCAACATCTGCAGGAACGGAAGATCAGTTCGCGCTTGCTTCCGGCACTCCACTTTATGTCGATTGATGAGAATGAAGAGCCCGAACTGGAAAAGATCGCGGCCCGGCTCACGCCCCTCATTCAGTCGGTGAGCAACGTCGACATCATTGTCACGCAAGGGTACATCTGCCGCAACCACAGAAACGAGATCGATAACCTCAAGCGGGGTGGCAGCGACTATACGGCCTCGTTGATCGGCGCCGCCATCAAAGCTGACGAGATACAGATCTGGACCGACATCGACGGCATGCACAACAACGATCCGCGCATCGTCAGGAAAACGCTGCCTATTTCGGAACTCACGTTCGACGAGGCCTCGGAACTCGCCTACTTCGGTGCAAAGATACTCCACCCTTCAACCATCGTCCCCGCCCAACGGTACAACATTCCCGTTCGCCTCAAGAACACCATGGACGAGCATGCCCCGGGAACCATCATCAGGGAGAAGGGTCCCGAAGGGACCTTCAAGGCGATCGCTGGCAAGGACGGCATCACCGCCATCAAAATCAAATCGTCACGGATGTTGATGGCGTACGGTTTTCTCCGGAAAGTGTTCGAGGTATTCGAGCACTACAAGACGCCTATCGATATGATCACAACGTCGGAAATTGCTGTATCGCTCACCATTGATCAGGATGCGCATTTGTCCGCCATTGAAAACGAGTTAAGAAAGTTCGGGACGATCGATATCGACAAAGACCAGACGATTATCTGCATTGTCGGCAACCGCATCATGGAGCACAAAGGGGTGTTGAATAAAGTCTTCGAGTCATTGAAGGAAATACCGGTCAGAATGGTTTCCTGCGGCGGCAGTGCCAACAACGTCTCCGTCCTGATCGACAAGACGCACAAGGAGGCGGCACTCAACGCACTGAACGAAGAACTCTTTGGGCTGAAATAGTTGCAGCAGACGTCAGAGGAGTTGCTTCAGCGCAATTTCAAACGACGACTTCGCAATTCCTGTTTTCCGGTTGTTCACGGCGTGCGTCTTTTCCAGCGCGCGCCGTATGGTCATTGAAATGTCATCAAAGATCGATGCGTCATCCATCTTCACCTCATTCTCCATAAAATAGGCGAAGACCCGCGCCATGCCGCAATTGGCAATAAAGTCCGGGATGACGGAGATCTTTTCGTCAGCATATTCGCCCGTCGGTCCGAAAAAAATCTCGGCGTCGGCAAAAGGCACATTCGCGCCACATGAGAATACTTCCACTCCGGATCCGATCATCCGATCGACCTGATCGCGGGTAATCAGTCGCGAAGCTGCCGCCGGGATGAAAATTTCGAATTCCAAATCCCATACTTTCTGGCTCACCACGTCGAAGGGCAGCATGTCAACGGCGACAAGCCGGCTCCCGTTCCGGCCGGCGACAAGATCGCGGACCTCGTCAAGGGCGTAACCTTTTTGGTTGATCAATCCGCCTTCATGGGTAATCACCCCCACGAGGGTTGCGCCGAGTTGTGCGAGGTGAAATCCTGCCGCAGCGCCGACGTTACCCCATCCCTGCACGACCACACGCCTGCCGCGAACATCTCCTCCCCAAAGGTCATAGTAGTGCTTTACAGCTTCGGCCACGCCGTACCCCGTGCACATGTCCGCAATGGTGTACTTCTTCGAGGGCGCCGGCGTGAAGCGGGTATCCTCGATGGTCTTCACGACACCCTGCCGAAGTTGTCCGATACGGTTCACTTTCTGGGCCTCGGTGGGCTTATAGTGTCCGGTGAAGACGCCCTCCTGGGGATGCCAGATGCCGACGTCTTCCGTGATGGGTATCACCTCGTGAATTTCGTCCACATTCAAATCGCCTCCCGTCCCATAGTAGTACTTGAGCAGCGGCATCACGGCAGTGTACCAACGCTGCAGTACACCGGCTTTGGCCGGATCGTTCGGGTCGAAGTTTATTCCCGATTTTGCTCCACCGATGGGCGGACCGGAGACCGTGAACTTCACCTCCATCGTCTTGGCCAGTGATTCCACTTCGCGCTTGTCGAGACCGCGGCGCATCCGCGTGCCACCGCCAGCAGCCCCACCGCGAAGGGAATTGATCACGACCCAACCCTCGGCATCCGTCTCGGAATCTTTCCACTCCAAAACGATCTCGGGACGGCGCGTCTCGAATTTGTGAAGTAGTTCTTTCATGATTTATTTGTTGTATGCAGCAACATCTACGCGGATTTCAGAAACCTACCATTACGCCGGCGCTGCAATCGCGCCTTGCCTGGGTAACACTTTTCAATACGTTCACCTCCCCTTTGACACGCAGCACACCGAGGAACGCGAAAATCAGCGCCTCCTTGAACATCACCACGTCATCCTCGCCGATGATCAGCGTTGCATCGTCGCCGCCGTGTTCCAACATCCGGCTGATTAGAAATGCATGGAACGCGCCACCACCGGTACACAGCACTCTCGGACCCTTCGCCAACGGGCGTATCGCATTCATGATTTCCATCGCTGTCGACTCCACGCAGGTTCGCATCCGGTCCTGGAGAGGGATTGCCTCCTCATTCAATACTGGCAGAAGACGTTTTTCAAAAATTTCGCGTCCCAGCGATGGCCTCTTTTTTTCCATAGACGCGTAAACCTTCCGCAAGCGCCCGAGCATGCGCCGGTTGACTTCCCCTCGCCGGGCCATCGTTCCATTCTTGTCCATCGACTTTCCGCGCATGGCCGCCAAATAGTTGAACGCCATGTTGCAGAAACAAATGTCGAAAGCCTTCCTCACCCCTTTGACATCGACCGACAGGTTGGCAATGCCGCCGAGGTTGAGGCACACGTCAAAGTCGTGAAACAACAGACGGTCGCCGGCGGGCACGAGCGGCGCACCCTCACCACCGAGCATGACGTCCAACGAACGGAAATCGTACACCACAGGAATGCCCGTGGCTGCATGAATCGCATTGCCCTCACCAAGCTGAAAGGTGAATCCTTTGGCAGGCTGATGGTACACGGTATGACCATGTGAGGCGATGAAATCGGGCTTGAGCCGATGCCGCTCCACGAAGGCACGACATGCTTCGCCGAGCCAGGTCCCATACGCGCCGTGCAGTTGCATGAGTGCTTCAGCGTCCAGCAAATGCGCCTTCGCGAGTTTCTTTTTCCAAACGGCGGGATAGGGCCTGGTCTCAGCCATAACGATGTGGTAACGCCATGATCCGCCTCCTTCGAACTCGCAACAAACCATATCCAGGCCGTCGAGCGAAGTGCCCGACATCAAGCCGATGACGCTGAACTTTTCTTTTGCCATTGTAAGTCGTTTTTCCATTCCCATGCATCCCAGTGCATGTCACTTGATTAACTTTGAGCCATGAATGTTGTTGTTGACCATGGCAATAGCGCTGCGAAGGTAGGGATTTTCGACCATCAAAACCTGGTAGAGAAACACGCCTTTAATCACACGCCGGAGCTCCGGGCGTTGCTGTCACGGCCGGAAATCCGGAACGTGATCGTCAGTTCGGTAAACGCAGATGCGAACGAAATAGCATCATGGGCATCCCATGCGGAGAAAGCGTTCGTCCTCACGCCAACGCTGGCCATGCCCGTGAAAAGCCGATATAAGACACCAGAATCCATAGGCGCGGACCGCCTGGCAGCGGTATGCGGTGCGCGTTCGATTTTTCCCCGGGCAAACTGCCTTGTGATCGATGCGGGAACCTGCGTTACCTATGATCTTGTCGACGCCTATGATACGTACCATGGCGGAGCGATATCACCGGGTTTGAACATGCGCTTTCGCGCCGTTCATACTTTTACCGCCCGATTGCCGTTAATTAGCCCAACAGCGGATGCGCCGCTCATTGGCGATTCCACCGAATCATGCATTCAAAGTGGCGTGATCAATGGGCTGTTGGCTGAAGTCGAAGGCATCATCGCGGCATATCGCGAGAAATATGACGGCCTGCAGGTACTTTTATGCGGCGGAGATACAGCCTTTTTTGAAAACAAACTGAAAGCCTCCATATTTGCGAGCCCTGAACTAGTATTGATTGGCTTAAACAGCATTTTGAACCATAATGTCAAGCGTTAAACGAATTCTTGCACTGCTCGCCCTGGCGATAATATCGCAACATGCGTCCGGTCAGGCAGCCAGGTCGCCGTTCACCAATCTGACCATCGGGGAGCCTTACGGTAACGCGTTGATCCACACGCAGGGCATGGCCGGTGTCGGAGTAGCCCATCCACAGGATTTGTTTCTCAACAACCAAAATCCGGCACTCCTGGTTTATAACCGGGTGACGGTATTTCAAGGCGGTATTATCGGCGAGCGGAGGACCCTGCGCAACGACACGGCCAGCGAACGAAGCACGGGCGGCAACCTCAACTACCTGGCAACGGCATTTCCGGTCGTGGAGCGAAAGTGGACGACGTCCTTCGGACTGATGCCGTACACCAACCTGCGCTATAAAATCCATTACATCGACATCGTACAAGGCAGCAGCGATTCGGTAACGGTATCGGAGGAAGGCAGTGGCGGCCTCACGCAATTCTATTGGTCTAACGGCGTTCGCTTGCATCGCAACCTGGCCGTCGGCGTTAAGGCCGCCTATATTTTCAGCTCGGTGTTGAACACCTATACCAATCAGCTTGTGTCTTCTGATCAACCGGTAAACTACCCCGTAAGCGTCGAAGAGAAACTGTACGTCCGGGATTTCGCCTTCAGCGCGGGCTTGTCGTATTCATTGGATTCGCTCTTTCGCCAAAATCGACACAGGCTTAGTTTCGGCCTCGTGTACGACCTGGAAACGGACCTGAGCACGGCGCAGCGCTACCGCATCTACCGCCGTGGTTCGGGCGGCGTGCCCATCGACACCGACACATTATATTCCAGCAGCGGAAGCCTGTTCATTCCCCAAGCCTTGACGGCAGGGCTGTCCATTAGCCGGATCAATAAATGGACCCTGGCCGCCGAGGTGAAGATGCAGGACTGGACTGCGTTCCGAAATCCCGCGGGCACCAATGATGATCTCGGACAGGCCTGGCGGGCGGCGCTCGGCTGGGAATATACCCCGGATATTTTTTCATCGAATTATTTCAAACGCGTAATGTACCGCGCCGGCGTCCACATGGAGCAACTCCCCTTCACCAGGAACAATAATGCAGTTAAAGATATTGGCATCAATTTTGGCTTTTCGCTGCCTGCGGGCGTCACGGGCCGATCGAGTGTCGACATGGCGTTCACGGTTGGTAAACGTGGAGACCGCTCGCAAAACGTTCTCGAAGAAAATTACTTCAAGATCTACTTCGGTGTCACGTTCAACGACAGGTGGTTTATTAAACACAGGTTCAACTAATTCGGATGAAAGCGCTTCGTGCCTTATCCTTTGCAATCGTGGGCTTCAGCTTTCTGGTTCTTCTTTCATCCTGTGAGAGCTCGGAACTTAAGGAGCCTGTCGAGTACACGGGACCGCTTCGTATCGCCGAAGGCGTCGAAACGTTCTACACGGAAGAGGGCAAGGTAAAGCTCAAGATGATCGCAGGGGAACTGCATGAATTTGAAAATGGCGACCGCTCATTTCCCGACAGCATTTACCTGGAGTTCTACGATGAGTTTGCGAACCTGGAGTCGACCCTCCGTGCAAACGAGGCATATTATTTCAAAAAGGACGATCTGTGGCGCGCCCGCGGAAAAGTAGAGGTCCGGAACATGAAACAGCGCGAACAACTGAACACCGAAGAACTGTTCTGGAAACCCAAGGACGAACTGATCTACACCGACAAGTTTGTAACAATCCGACAGGAGGACGCCGTCTACTATGGTGAGGGTATGGAAGCAAGGGAAGATATGTCGAACTGGCTCATCAAGAAACCCACCGGAGAGTTTGAAATCGAGGAAGAATAAGCCTGCACCGCAGAAGAAACCCGGCAAAAAACAAACTGCAGCTTCATCACCGGCGAAGCTCGCCGATGTGATTACACTTTCCCTGTCGATCGTCTTTCTCATTATTGGCATTGATCAGATCATCACCATAGGTTTTGGAAAGGGTTACTGGGCGATTATGCTCGCATTAATCTTGTTTTTTGTTTATACTTTGCGTAGACAAAAACGATAAATGGACATTCCGCTCATTTTAGGAATACTCGCCTCGGTGCTGTTCTCGATATTTTTTTCGGGAATTGAGGTTGCGTTTTTGGCCGCCAACAAACTCCGGATCGAGCTTCTCAGCAAGCAAGGGAAGATGCCGGCCGTGATCATGCGGTTCTTTAGCCAACGACCTACCTGGTTTCTCGGGACAACCCTTGTGGGCAATATCGCCTCCCTCCTTAGCTTCGGCATCCTGGCGACGCAGGCCATCATACCGCTGTTTCATCGCGTGTTCCCAAACTTTGCCGGAAGCGTCGTGCTCCCGGTCGTATTATTTTCCGGCCTGTTCACCATAGTGGTCATGTACTCCGTGGAATTCGTTTCGAAGAGTTTCTTCGTCATTAACGCTAACCGGATGGTTTCAGCACTGGCTGTGCCCTTTGCGCTGATCGGCGTCGTCCTCTTTCCCGTCGTGTACGCCATTATCAGCCTGGCCAGGTTTTTCAGCCTCTATGTCTTTCGCCTCGATTATTCCATGGACAAGCCTGTCTTCGGACTCACTGGCGTGGATAACTACCTCGGGACAATGCATCGCTCGGGGCAGTGGGAGCAGAACATTGAACTGGACAAAAAGATCTTTACCAATGTTCTCCAGTTCAGATCCGTCCGCGTGCGCGATTGCATGATCCCGCGAACTGAAATTGTTGCCGTGCGGCTGGAGGATGGAATTCAGAAACTTCACGAAGCATTCATCGAAAGCGGTCATTCCAAGATCCCGATCTACAAGGTTTCGATCGACGATGTGATGGGATATTGCCATTCGTCGGCCCTTTTCAGACAACCGTCGCAGATAGAGGAGATACTGACGCCCATCATCACCGTTTCGGAAGCGATGCTGGCGCGTGAACTACTCATGAAGTTCATCAACGAACGGAAAAGCCTTGCGATTGTCGTCGACGAGTTTGGCGGAACGTCGGGCATCGTCAGCATGGAAGATGTGATCGAGGAGATCTTTGGCGAGATCGAAGACGAGCACGACAAAGACGACCAAATCGAACAAAAACTGGATGAAACAACTTTTCTGTTAAGCGCCCGCCTTGAGATCGACTACCTGAACGAGACTTACGGGTGGAATTTACCTACCGGGGATTATGAAACGCTCGGTGGGCTGATCCTGTCCCATACGGAAGATATCCCGCGGCAGGGCGAGCGGGTGGATATTCCGCCTTTCACCTTTGTTATTCGGGCCACATCGAGGAATCGAATTCAACTCGTGCTTCTCAATGTTCCGGACAAAACCAATATCGACTGATTATCAGTATTTTAGTCCCTCATGCCCTTTCCATCCAAACGGGCGCCGGGGGCGGTTATTTTTTCCCGGAGGGTATTTTTCTAATAGCCATAACCGATTAAATTTGCGGGCTTTATCGATTGAATTTAGCCCTCTTAAGAAAACCTTTGTTAATTCCCTTACTAAAACCTCATTGATACAATGGCATTGATTGGCACGCTGCGAGACAAGATGGGCGCCTGGGTGGTGATATTTGTGTTTCTCGCGATTTTGGCTTTTATCCTGACTGACTTGTTCAGCAACAACTCCGTACTCTTCAACGACAACGAGGTGGGAGAGATCGCCGGGGAATCGATTTCCATTGAGGAATATCAGCAGGCCATTGACGAGCGGGTGGCGCAATATAGCTTCTACACGAATCGCAGGCCATCCGACCGGGAGATGATCACGCTTCGCCAGGAGGCGTGGGAGCTTTTGGTGCTGCGTAATGCGATCCAGAAGCAGTTTGACAAAGTAGGGGTTCAGGTTACCCTATCCGAGGTTGAAGACATGCTTTACGGCGCCAATGTCAGTGAGACGTTGCGTCAGTCGTTCACGGACCCGGCCACGGGTCAATTTGACCGGGCGCGGGTACGTGAGCACATGAGCCGTTTGCGCGAGATGCCCATCAATGCCAGCGAGCAGGAGCAAGCCATGTGGCAGCAGGAGCGTGTGCGCTGGGAGTTGTTCCAAAGCCAGCTCATTCCCTCACGCGAGCGTCTGAAGTATGAAAATCTGATCATACTGAGCAATTACGCCACCGGCGCAGAAGCCGAACGCGAATACCATAACCAGACCGACGTCGCTGAGGTAAAGTACATCTATATACCCTATTACTCAGTCAGCGACACCCTTGCCGAAGTGAGCGACAACGCCGTCCAGGAATATTACGACAGTCACCGCGACCGCTTCAAGGCGGAGGCTTCTCGGGATGTTAAATACGTCGCTTTCGAACTGGCGCCCTCTCCTGCCGACAGCGCGGCCGTCCGGGAAGATATGAACCGGATCGCCGCGGAATTCCGGCAAGTGGAAGATGATTCCGCATACGCTGAAAATAATACCGAGGGAACGACTGCCTTCGGCTATTATTCCGTCGGCACCCTGCCGGAATTTGTTGATGAAGATCAACTCACAACCGGAAATGTAGTAGGCCCTTTCCTTGACGGCTCAGGCTACAAGGTGTACAAGGTTTCTTCAATTTCGGAGGATACTGTGTACAGCGCCCGTGCCAGTCACATCCTCATCCGTCCGGAGAACGACACCGATGCGGCCAAACGCGAAGCGCGTGAAGAAGCCCGCGGCATCCTCCGCGAGATCAAGGCCGGCGCCGACTTTGCCGCCAAGGCACGCGAACATGGGACCGATGGTACCGCGTCTAGCGGTGGAGACCTGGGTTGGTTCACAGAAGGCACCATGGTAAAGACGTTCAATGACGCGGTGTTCAATGCGCGCGGTACCGGACTCCTGAACGACGTCGTGGAGACCGACTTCGGCTATCATATCATTGAGGTTACGGAAGCAAAAGACAATACCAAGTACGGCATCGCCGTCGTCGAGCAGGAGATTTTCCCAAGCGACGAAACCATCAATAGCACCAATTTTGCCGCACAGAGTTTTGCCTTGGGTCTCGAAGGTGAAGAGGACTTCATTCAGCGTGCCGGCGAGCAGGGCCTGAACGTTCGGGAGGCAACGAAAGTACTCGCTTCCGACCGCCGCGTGGGTACCCTTTCCGAAGCACGACCCGTAGTACAATGGCTTTTCCGCGACGCCGAAATGGACCAGGTTTCGGAAGTGTTTAACCTGCAGGACGTCTACGTGGTGGCGGTCATGACGGGTAAAACCGACGAGGGATATCGTCCGCTTAGCGAAGTAAGGGAAGAGATCTTGCCACAGGTCCGCAAGGACGTGAAAGGCGATATTATGGTTGAAAAACTCAAAGGCCTGGAAGGCACGCTTGAAGAGATTGCCGCAGCGTACGGCAACGACGCCTCGGTGTACAGCAGCAGTGACCTCCGAATGGCTACAAACACACTGCCTTCGGCCGGTTTCGATCCCAGGGCAGTGGGTATGGCTTTTGCGCTGGAAGATGGGGAACGCTCGGCACCGTTCGCAGGCGAAAGCGGCGCGCTGATTATCGAAATGGTTCACAAAACCATCGCACCGTCGCTTCCCGACTACAGCAGCTACAAGGCTCCCATCGAGCAAACACGGAAAACCCGTGCCACTGCAAATATTATCGAGGCGATCAAGGACAATGCCGACATTGAGGATGAGCGCTATAAGTTCTTTTGACCCTGAATAATTTCAACGCCGCCCGTGTTTCGCGCATGGGCGGCTTTTTTTTTATGGACGCGGAATGGCGGAAATCTTTTAGAGAGAAACTTGACCAGCACTATGCATGGCCCTCCCTGTACATGTTTAAGTTCATCGTGCCCAGGGGACAGGAGGAGTCCGTCAAAAAACTCTTCCCCCTTAATGACGTGTCCGAAAAATCCTCCAGTCAGGGTAATTACGTCAGTCTGACAATCCAGGCAATGATGCCATCGAGCGAAGCGGTCGTGGACATCTACGAGCATGCCTCCGCGATCGAGGGTTTGATTGCGCTCTGATCAGTGGCTTTCCTTCCAAGCCGGGCGGTAACCGGCCGCACGCCGAAATTACTTCAATCGTCTGATGGCTTCATGACAAAAACTTCGTAAATCGGATCAGGTTAAAAACGAATGCTTATGTCGTGGAAAAATGAAAATAACCGGCTGACAAAAACATTCACGTTCAAGGACTTCAGTGAAGCCTTTGCGTTTATGACCCGGGTGGCACTCGAGGCGGAAAAGATGAACCACCACCCCACGTGGACCAACACCTGGAACACCGTATCCATTCAGCTCAGCACACATGACGCTGGCGATGTGGTCACCGGCAAAGACGAAAAGCTGGCTGAAGCCATCGACAAACTCGTGTAATGGAGGATCGGCCAAAAACTGCCTTATTCCTCATACCAACTCCAATCGGCAACCTGGGTGACATCACGCTCAGGGCGCTGGACGTGCTCAGATCAGTCGACGTAATCCTGGCCGAAGATACCCGCACTTCCGGTGTGCTGCTGAAGCATTACGCCATCTCCAAACCCCTCCAGGCTTTTCACAGCTTCAATGAGCACAAGGTCCTCGAAGCGGTCATCGCCCGGATGAAAAAGGGTGAGGTCATGGCGCTGGTATCCGATGCGGGAACGCCGGGAATCTCGGACCCGGGATTCTTGCTGGCAAGGGCATGCGTGCACGAAGGGCTGAATATTGAATGCCTGCCAGGCCCCACCGCCTTTGTGCCTGCACTGATAAAATCGGGGCTGCCTTCGGACCGTTTTGTATTCGAGGGGTTCCTTCCCCAGAAGAAGGGAAGGCAAACCTTATTGCTCACATTGCAGGGCGAACCACGTACCATGATCTTTTATGAATCTCCGTATCGGCTGCTTAAGACATTGGAGCAGTTTTTGAATGTTTTTGGAGCTGACCGCAAAGGTTCCGTTTCCCGGGAACTCACCAAAGTGTTTGAAGAGACCGTCAACGGGACGCTTGAAGAACTGGTTGCACATTTCCGGGATACGGAGCCGCGGGGCGAAATCGTCATTGTGGTCGCTGGTAACGGGCTATGAACGCGTTAAGCGCCAAATGCCCCTGGTGGTGATTTCCCCTGAATGTGTATATTGACCGCATCGATAAACCGACCGAAATGGATCTACAGGCCGTTGAAAAATCAGCGATTGAATGTTGCAAACATGTTGGTGAATTCATCAGGCAGGAGGGTGCGGCATTTGACCGCTCACGGATAGAGTTCAAGGGCAGCACCTTCAACAACCTTGTTTCCTATGTCGACAAGGAGGCGGAACGCCGGCTGGTGACATCGCTTCGCGAGTTCGTGCCTGAAGCCGGATTCATTACGGAAGAGGGAACGATCGAACAATCGCACGACCAACGCTATAACTGGATCATTGATCCGCTCGACGGGACAACGAACTTCCTCCACGGCGTGCCTATGTTTGCCATTAGCGTAGCGCTTGTTGACAACAAGAAGCCGATCCTCGGAATCGTTTACAACATCACGCCGAATGAATGTTTCCACGCCATTGCGGAAGGCAAAGCCTACTGCAACCACCGTGAAATAAAAGTTTCGGGCATCGCGCACCTGAGAGAAGGTCTTTTGGCAACGGGCTTCCCGTACTATCATCTCGACAAGAGCGATGTTTACCTTGACATCATCAAGGATTTCCTCGCCCAATCGCACGGGATCAGACGCTTTGGCAGCGCCGCCATCGATCTCGCCTATGTAGCCTGCGGACGGCTGGAAGGCTTCTTTGAGTACAACCTTAATCCCTGGGATGTCGCTGCGGGCGCCTTTATCGTCGAACGCGCAGGTGGGCGGATCAGTGATTTTCGCGGAGGCGATGATTATCTCTTTGGTGGCGAAATGTGCGCGTCGAATGGCGTGATCCATGAGGAGATGCTGCAGACCATCAAACCTCAGTGGGGCTACTAAGTTTCATTTTCAAAAGCCGCATTCTTTTACTAGTTTTCATTTTTCCAATCTAATAACCAAACTCAATATCCTATGAAGACCCCAATTTTCAGGCTCTGGTCCGGCCTCTTGATGTTGCTCCTTGTCTTACAAGCCGGCATCGTCACCGCTCAATCGGACCTCAACGCCAAATTACCGGTCGATCCGAACGTAAAGACCGGGAAACTGTCCAACGGCCTCACATATTACATTCGACCAAACGAAAAACCGGAAAACAAGGTTGAACTCCGGCTCGTGGTGAAAGCCGGGTCCATACTTGAAGACGACGATCAACTCGGCCTTGCGCATTTCACCGAGCACATGGCGTTCAACGGGTCAAAGAATTTCAAGAAAAATGACCTGGTTTCGTTCCTTCAATCGATCGGCGTTGAATTCGGCGCTGACCTGAATGCGTACACCAGCTTCGACGAAACGGTCTACATATTGCCGATACCGACAGAGAACAGGGAGAACGTCGAAAAAGGGTTTCAGATCCTTGAGGACTGGGCCAGCACGGTGAGCTTCGAGGGTGAAGAAATCGATAAGGAAAGGGGCATTGTCCTTGAAGAATCCCGCATAGGCAAAGGTGCCAACGACCGGATGAGCAAGATCACGTATCCCAAAATATTTGCAGGTTCAAAGTATGCGGACCGCTTGCCGATCGGCAAGGATGAGGTTCTCCGCAGTTTTGAGCACGATGTTTTGAAGCGCTTCTATAAAGATTGGTACCGCCCCAATCTCATGGCGGTAGTCGTTGTGGGTGACATCGATCCGGCGGAAGCGGAAGGCTTTATCAAGAAACATTTCGAACACCTCAGGAATCCGAAGAATGAACGCCCGCGGACCTATGCCGAAATTCCGCCCCGCGACAAGTCGGAAGGCGTTGTGGCAACGGACAAAGAAGCTACGCACCCGGTGCTTCAAATCCTCTATTCGAATGAGAAGGTTCAACCGGTCACCACGCTTGGTGACTACAGAGAATTTCTTATTCGCAGGCTGTTCACCTCAATGCTAAGCCAGCGTTTTCAGGAACTGACGCAGCAGGCTAACCCACCGTTCATTTTTGGAGGAAGCGCGTTGAGCGGATTCGTCGGCGGATACGAGGCGTACAGCGCATTTGCCGTACTCGGCAAGGGTGGTCCGGAACCGGCCATCAATGCGATTGTTCAGGAAAACGAGCGAGCCCGGAAATTCGGCTTCACTGAAGCCGAGTTGGACCGCACCAAAAAGACGCTGATGAAAGGGATTGAGCGCGCCTACAATGAACGCGACAAGACCGAATCAGAGAACCTGGTTCAGGAGTATGTTAACCACTTCCTTGAAGAGGAGCCAATTCCCGGTATTGAAAACGAATACAAATACCACCAGGAATTTCTCGACCACATTACGTTGAAGGATGTAAACGACTATGTAAGCCGGGTTGTTCCACCCAGCGCTGCAAACAAACTCATCGTTTACCAGGGCCCCGAGCAGGCACCCTTCGAAACGCCCACGGCGGATGTATTGCTCGCAATGGCCGGGAAGGCTGCGCAGATCGAAGTAAAGCCGTTTGAAGAAAAAGTGCTCGCGACATCATTGATGGAAAAAATGCCGGCCCCCGGAAAGATCACGTCGGAAAAAGTTGACGAGGAACTCGGTCTGACGGAACTCACACTCGCCAATGGCGTTAAAGTCATCCTGAAACCGACGGAATTCAAAAACGATCAGGTGATCATGATGGCTACGCGCCCGGGCGGCCACTACTTGTACGACGCGAAGGATCGTTATAGTGCCGAGTATGCCGCATCAGCCGTCGCACAGATGGGCGTGGGGCAATTTTCTCCCCTTGACCTCCGCAAGGTACTGGCCGGCAAGACGGCGAGCGCCTCACCGCGGATCGGCTCGATATCCGAAAGCGTGAACGGCCAATCCACGGCAAACGATGTGGAGACCATGCTTCAACTCACGCATTTGTACTTCACACAACCGCGCCTGGATGAAGAACTTTTTAAGTCATTTGTTACGCGTCAACAGGCGCTGTACCAGAACCTGATCTCTGATCCGCAGTTTGCATTCCAGGATTCGGTCTTGCAAATCCTTTACCAGGGACACCCCTGGGCGCCGCGACTGCCTCGGGCAGAAACGTTTACAAAAGTGGACCTGAACCGGGCGATGGAGATTTACAAGGAGCGATTTGGAAACGCCAATGGATTCACGTTCGTCATTGTGGGAAAGTTCGATCTGAACACGATCAAACCGCTCATCGCCACATACCTTGCGAGCCTCCCTTCGAATGGAAAATCGTCGGCTTTCAAAGACGTTGGCCTTCGGCCGGCCGGCGGGCCACTTTCGGCGGAAATGCGCAAGGGTACCGAACCCAAGAGCCTGGTCCGCCTGATGTGGAACGGTGAAACGAAGTTCTCTGAACAGGAACAACTTCGCCTGCAAGCGCTTGCCGAGTTGATGAACATCAAGCTGATCGAGACGTTGCGCGAAGACCTCAGCGGTGTTTATGGCGCCGGCATGTTCGCATCCCTTAGCAAACATCCTTATGGGCACTATTCCATTGGCATCTCGATGCCATGCGGACCCGACAATGTTGAAAAACTGGTTACCGCGGCGCTCGAGGAAATTGAAAAAGTAAAAACGAATGGTCCCGCAGCGGAAGACCTCGCCAAGGTCAAAGAAACCTGGAAGCAACAGTACCTTGTCAACATCAAGGATAACAACTACTGGGCACGGCACCTTATCCAGAGCACCGAGCTCGGCACCGACCCGGACTCGATTCTCTCGTTCGAAAAAAGGATTGAAGCCCTCACGACGGACGACCTCAAAGCTACCGCGAACAAGTATCTCGACTCCGACAAATACATCAAGATGATATTGAATCCGGAAAAGTAGGGAGGTCCGGCACATTACAGGCCCAAAGGCACTAAGGCGCAAGCGGTGTTATACAACGACATCTCCAAAGCCTTGGTGCCTTTGCCTTTTATGGCATTTTCCTTACCAAAAAAAAGAACCCTCAGGCGTCTCCCGACGGGTTCTCTTATGCAGAAAAGTTTTCAAATCCTTATTCGTATCTCAGCGATTGCACCGGATTGACGGTAGCCGCGCGGATCGAGCGGTAGCCAACGGTGAGCAGGGCAATAACCACGGTGATGACCAGTGCAAGAAACATCATCCCCACGCCTGGCTCGATCTTGTAAGCGAACTCCTGCAGGAATGCGTTCATGGCCCACCATCCCAGGGGCGCGGCGAGCACAAAGCCTATGAAGATGAGAACGAGAAACTCTCTCGAGAACATAACGATGATGCTCGTAACGGACGCGCCCAACACCTTGCGCACGCCAATCTCTTTTGTTTTCTGATTGGCCATGAACGCAGCAAGTCCAAACAAGCCGAGGCATCCAATGAAGATGGCCAGGGTCGTAAACGATCCGAGGAGGAGAGACATCTTTCGCTGGCCCTCATAAAACTGTTTGATGCTCTCGTCGAGGAACTCGTATTCGAATAGATGTTCAGGGTAGGTAGCCTCCCACCTTCTTTTCAATTCAGCGAGCACTTCCTCCGATTGCCGCATGTCGATCTTGACGGAAAGGGTCCGGTATCCCCGCATCCGGTTGAACAGGATGGTCGGTTCGATCGGGTTCGTCAGCGAGGTTGTGTTAAAATCCTTCACGACACCCACGACCGGAAGCCGTCGGCCCCAAAGGGAAATGTTTTTGCCCAGGATGTCAACGGGTTCGCCAAAACCCACAGTGCGGGCAAACGTCTCGTTCACCAGGAATCCCCGGGCGGTATCGTAGTCTTCGACATCGTTTCCGGCAAGAAGTTCCAGTTTGAAAAGATCAACGTAGTTTCCATCTACTTGCTTCACCTGCGTGGTATATTCGCCGGCAACGCCATCCACCGAAAAGTTTGTTCTTGACGTACTGCCGCTCGACGGAGGTGTGCTGGAAAGGCTTGCAAGCACGACGCCCGGCACAGCCAACATCTCATCGCGCAAGGTTCGCATCCTGCTTTCCCGGGTCGACGCTGCGGCCGGCTCCTCGGATTCCGGTATGGGTACGAACACCGTTGCGTCCCTGGCAAAGCCGAGATCCCGCTCTTCCCAATAGTCCATCTGACGGACGATCACGATCGTGACGATGATCAATAACTGGGAAATAAAAAATTGCAGAACGACCAAGCCGCGGCGGAGGTTGTATCCTGACGACCCGCGGTTGCTGATCTTGTTCTTCAATACGAGCGCGGGTTTGAACGCAGACATAACGAAGGCCGGGTACAGGCCTGATAAGGCGGAAACACCGACCGCGACCGCTGCCAGGTAAATCCACAAAGCCGCATTCCTGTCGAAATTCAACGAAAGGTCCATTTCGAGAAAAGGATTGAGGTATTCCAGCGCGACCTGCGTACATCCCAATGCAAGAAGTATCGACACCACGGTGATGAAGGTCGTTTCGCCAAGAAACTGCAGAATCAGTTGGGCGCGCGTGCCGCCAAGGGATTTTCTCACACCCACCTCTTTTGACCTCTTGATCGCTTCGGCTGTAGAAAGGTTTACAAAATTGACACATGCGGTGATGACCAACACGAGGGCAATGATGCTGAGGGCGACAAGAATTTCCTTTGGAACGGTGTTGTAGCTAAGCGTCCCATATCTGTCGTCGAAGTGCATGTCGCGCAACGCCTGAACTTTGAAAGCGGTGTTGTCGAAATCGTCTTCGCCGAGATATTTTGTGGAAAAGGCAGGCAGGCCCGCCATCACGGATTGAATCTCCTCGTTTTCCTTTAAAAGAAAGAAACATTGATCATCGCTGGAAATGCTGTTCCATCCACTGACCTCCTTTTCACTTTTAATGGTGACATAGGAAAGCATCAGGTCAAACGGCAGATCCGTATTGGAAGGCGCATCCGCGACCACCGCAGCGATCGTGTAGGGACGGTTTTCAAATTCGAGCGTTTCGCCTACGGCATCTTCCCTTCCAAAATACTTCTTCGCCAGCGAAACAGAAATCACCGCCTCGTTGGGTTGATCGAGTCCGCTCAAGGCGTCGCCGCTGACCACCTCACGATCAAAGATCCGGAAGAACGAGGGTTCAGTGTATACCACACCTTCCTCTTCCTTGAACTTGATCGATTCTTTGCCATCCCGGGGTATGTTGATCAGGCTACCTGCCCGGTAGGAGGCAAATACAACCTGCTCCACCTTTGGGAAATCGCTTCTGAACGCGTCGGGAAGGACGGAGGGCACGCCGGGTTGGTAGTCGGTCGCGTTTCCGCGGGATTCGGTCACGATACGGTATATCCGGTCGCGCTTCGAATGAAAATCGTCAAAACTGGCCATGAAGCTGACCATCAAAAAGAGGACGAGACTGCTGCTGATGCCCAGCGTCAATCCCGCCACATTAAACGCCGCGCTGCTACGCTGTGCAAGCACGTTGCGCCAGGCCGTCGTGAGATAATTCTTGACCATAGTTAGGATTCGTTGGCAAACGAGCCTCAAGCATTCAATTGAAATGCCATTTTTGGGGAAACGCGTTTACGGCCACCAGCGCCGGATTTGTAAAAAAAGAAACGCCCTGATTGTTCACATTCGAACGCATCGGACAGAATTATTTGCCGGTGCGGACTGTTGTTTGCGTGTAATCCTTAATTTTACCTCATGGTCCAGCACCTCCTGGTTCTCCTGATCTTCATCGGCGCCGTCGCATACCTCGGCCGCCTGGTTTACCGCTCCTTTACCGAGTCTGAATGCCTGTCCGGATGCGGGAAATGTGCCATTGCAGACATGCAAAAGCAGATGAAGAAAAAAGGACTCCGGGTCTGACTTACGCCCAAACTTTCGTTCCCTCCGTACAGTTCTGGCACATTTCGATTTCTTTCCTTGAGCGCAGGAGCGTCTGTCTGAACTCCCGATAACGCGGACCGTACCAGATATCCCTGAAGGTTTGGGTTCGCAGATCTCCCATCACATAGTGCGCATCCTTGTCGAAACAACAAGGCACGACTTTCCCATCCCAGGTCACCACGCAACTGTGCCACATCTTCCAGCAGTGATCGTCCAACGCGTTTCTGATGGCGAATGTTCCGTCGCTATGTTGGACGTAGCGTGAATACTTGTCCTGTTCCGGCATCAGGGGTGAGCCGTGCGCGAAGTCGTTGATCTGTGCCGTCTTTAGCACCACCTGATCCACGCCGAGTTGTTTTGCCAGCCTGTAAACGTCTTCAATCTGGTGTTCGTTTGGTCTGACAACGAGAAACTGAAAGACCACGTGCGGAAGGCGGGATCTGAGGCGTCGCTTTGCGGAAATAATGTGCTTCGTTCCCTGGATAACCTTCTCGAGCGTGCCGCCAATGCGATAAGCGCTGTACGTCTCCTGCGTGGTTCCATCTATGGAAACGATCAGGCGGTCCAATCCCGATCGAACCGTTTGTGCCGCCATTTCCTGTCCAAGGAAATGGCCGTTGGTGGACGTCGCCGTGTAAATCCCCCGGCGGCGGGCATGGGACACCATTTTCAGGAAATTCGGGTGGAGGTACGGCTCCCCCTGAAAGTAGAACGTCAGGTACTGTAAGGCCGGCGAAACCTGCGCAATCACATCCTGGAAAAGTCGCTCATCGAGCATTCCCGTCGGCCGTGTGAATGCGCGCAAGCCACTGGGACATTCCGGGCAACGAAGGTTGCAGGATGTGGTCGGCTCAAAGGAAAGACTGACCGGCATGCCGCTGATCGTCGCTTTTCCGGTCAGGCGTGAAGACTGAAAGCTGGAAAAAACACGAATGGCGTTCCACACCCGGGTCGGCGAGGACTTCCTCAGCAAATTCAAGCCATCTCTGATTCCACCGACCATGGTGCAAGATACGCCTTAAAAGGGCGCGCACATTCACAAACCTCCTTATCTTTAGCCCTTCAACACATGAAAGCCCTTGCGATCTTTCTCTTCCTCATCCCGGGCATTCTGCCTGCGCAGCAACGGCTGTCCGACCAGGCGGAGATTTCCGTGATGACCTTCGGACCCTCGCAGCAGGTCCTCTACACCGCATTTGGCCACAGCGCCTTCCGGGTTTACGACCCGGTCCTTGGCATTGATGAAGCCTATAATTACGGCGTCTTTGATTTCGACCAGCCGAACTTCTACCTGAACTTTGCCCGTGGGAACCTCATGTACCGGCTGGACGTGTCTGACTACAAGGAGTTCGAGTACGTCTACGTCTACTTCAACCGCTCGGTACGTCAGCAAACCCTCAACCTGACACAAGGTCAAAAGCAACGTTTGTACGCGTTTCTTCAGTGGAACGCCTTGCCTGAAAATCAGTTCTATCGCTACGACTATTTTTACGATAATTGCGCCACGAAAATGCCGAACATATTGGTGCATGTGTTTGGCGACACCGTCCAATTTGACGGTTCTCACATCAAGACGGACTATTCTATCCGCGAACTGACCGATCTATACCTGACGCATCAACCCTGGGGCGACCTTGGCATCGACATCTGTCTGGGCCTGCCGATGGATAAGAAAGCGAGGCCTTACGAGTACATGTTCCTGCCTGATTACGTGGAGGCGGGTTTCGCCAACGCAACGATTCTCAATAATGGCATGCGTGAGCCACTCGTAAAAGAGCGGACCGTGATCTACGAATCGCGTCCGCAGGAGATCGACAATCCTTTGGTCACACCGCTGGCTTGCTTCACTTCGTTCCTTGTCCTGGTGATGATCCTCAGCTTTATTGACTTCAGGCGCGGCAGGGCATCCACGTGGTTTGATGCGGTCTTTTTCACCGTGCTCGGGCTTGTGGGGTGCCTTTTGCTTTTGTTGTGGGTGGCGACCGACCACCGCGCTGCGGCGAAAAACATGAATTTGCTTTGGGCCCTGCCCACACATCTTATCGCGGTAATTGCCTTTGTTCGAAATCCCGGGTGGGTGGCGAAGTATTTCCTGGTGGTAGCGATCCTGTCTGTGCTGGTTTTATTCAGTTGGCCGGTGCTTCCGCAGAAACTTCATTTTGCGCTTATTCCCTTTGTCATGGCGATCGCCATGCGCGCCTTCACGCAATATTATTTCAGAAGGCGGCGCGCAGCAGTGGTATCCCCAAAGGATGTTTCCGAAAACGTTCGTCAATCATAAATGGATCGGTCGGCTGGCAGTCGCCGAAAGGCATGCCTCTTTCATGGCCTCCATATAGGTGGGATGCGCATGCGACATGCGGGCTACATCTTCGGCGGATGCCCTGAATTCCATGGCCGTCACGCCGGCGGCAATCATGTCCGCCGCCCTTGCACCGATGATATGAACCCCCAGGATTTCGTCCGTCTGTTTATCCGCCAGCACTTTGACGAGTCCGTCAACATCCATACTCGCCCGCGCGCGGCCCAGGGCCTTGTAGGGGAAGGTCCCCACTTTGTATGATCGGCCCTGCTGTTTGAGCTGGTCTTCGGAAAAACCAACGCTGGCCACTTCGGGCCAGGTGTATACCACACCGGGGATAAGGTGATAATGGATGTGCGGTTTTTGTCCGGCGAGGTGCTCGGCGACGAGGACACCCTCTTCTTCAGCTTTGTGGGCAAGCATCGGCCCCCTTACCACATCACCGATCGCGTAGATGTTGTCCACGCGTGTCCGGAGATGGTCGTCAACTTCGATTTGTCCCTTCACCGTTTCAATGCCGACTTTGTCAAGACCGAGGCCGTCGGTGTAGGGGCGTCGGCCAATACTGACGAGACAATAGTCACCCTTCAATTCCAGCGCCTTGCCGTCTTTTGCCTCGGCGCGCACGGTAACTTCCTTTCCTTTGCTCTGAACGGCCGTGACCTTGTGGCCGAGATAGAAGTCCATTCCCAGCTTCTTGGTCACCTTCAGCAATTCTTTTCCAAGGGTAGCATCCATGGTCGGAATCAGGCTGTCGAGGAACTCGACCACGGTCACTTTTGCGCCCATGCGGGCGTAAACACTGCCAAGTTCCATCCCGATCACCCCGCCCCCGATAATGATCAGGTGCCTGGGTACTTCCTTCAACTCCAGGGCCTCTGTGCTCGAGATGATCCGCTTCTTATCGAACGGCGCGAAAGGAAGCGGCGTCGGTTTTGAACCGGTGGCAATAATGACTTTCTCTGTCGTGATCTTCGAGGGAGATCCGTCAGCAGGCGTTACCTGGATCGTGTTCTTATCAACAAAAGATCCGACACCGTGATACACATCGATCTTGTTCTTCTTCATCAGGAATGCAATCCCGTCGACATTGGCTTTGACCACCTCGCCCTTGCGCTTCACCATTTGCGGGAGGTTGACCTTCGGCTCGACGATGTCGATGCCGTGCGTCTTGAAATGTTCCTTCGCGTTGATAAAATGTTCGGATGAATCGAGCATCGCTTTCGAGGGAATACACCCCACGTTGAGGCAGGTTCCGCCGAGGGTCGGGTATTTTTCGATGATGGCCGTCTTGAAACCGAGTTGGGCGCAGCGAATGGCGGCCACATAACCACCGGGACCCGAGCCAATAACCGTTACATTGTATTGCATAAGCGTGGGATCAGCGTACTATAGTTGAACAATGGTTTTTGTTATGACGTCAGACGCCCAGGATCAGCCTACCTGGATCTTCAAGCATCTGTTTCACCCGCACCAGGAAGCTGACCGACTCTCGTCCATCAATGACGCGGTGGTCGTACGACAGCGCCAGAAACATGACCGGGCGGACGACAACTTCCTTGTTGACCGCCACGGGCCTCTCAACGATATTGTGCATGCCGAGGATGGCCGCCTGTGGCGGATTAATAATCGGCGTCGACAACATCGACCCGAACACGCCACCGTTGGTGATTGAAAACGTACCTCCTGTCATTTCGTCGATCGAAAGTTTTCCATCCCTCCCGCGCGTCGCCAGCCGGATCACTTCACGCTCGATCTGATCAAAGGAAAGTTTGTCGGCGTTCCTGATGACCGGTACGACGAGTCCCCTTGGTGTAGAGACGGCGATGGAAATGTCGCAATAGTCGTGATAGATAAGTTCATCCCCATCGATGGACGCGTTTACCGCTGGGAATTCCCTCAGCGCCGCGCAGACGGCCTTTGTAAAGAAGGACATGAACCCAAGGCCGACGCCGTACTTCTCCTTGAACTGTTCCTTGTATCTCGAACGCAGGTCCATTACCGGCTTCATGTCGACCTCGTTGAAGGTGGTGAGCATGGCGGTTTCGTTCTTGACCGACACCAGGCGTCGCGCGATGGTGCGCCGCAGCGAGGTCATCTTTTCCCTTCGCTCCGTACGCTCCCCGGCCGCAGGAATGACGGGGGGACCTTCTGCCTGCTGAGGTTTGGCTTCCGTTTTCCCCGGCGTCGCGTTCTGCGCATCTTCTTTGGTGATCCGTCCACCCACTCCCGTGCCCGACACCTGCGAAGGTTGCACACCCTTTTCATCCAGTATTTTCGCCGCAGCCGGAGACGGATGGCCTGCTGCATAGGATTTGTCGCCCTGGACAGCGGGCGCGGGCGCCGCACCTTTTTTTCCATCAGTTTTCGCCGCAGGAGCGCCTCCTTCAGCGACTTCGATGCGGCAGATCAGGCCGCCTATGGGCAGGGTTGTTTTTTCCCCGGCGACGATGCGGAGGATCCCGGTCGCTTCAGCCGGGAGTTCAAAGGTTGCCTTGTCCGACTCGACTTCGGCGATGATCTCGTCCGTATTCACGAAATCACCGTCCTTTTTCAGCCAGGTGGATATGGTCACCTCGGTGATCGATTCGCCTACCGCGGGCACCTTCATTTCCTTGACAACGCCGGTTGCCTTGGCGGGCGTGGCTTTTGGCGCCGCCTCGGCTTTGGGGGCTTCTGCTTTCGCGGGTTGTGCCTGGCCATCGGGTTCGATCTCACAGATTACCTCGCCGATCGGAACCGTTTCGCCCTGTCCCTTTTTTATCCTGAGGACGCCGGCACTTTCGGCGGTCAGTTCGAAAGTCGCTTTGTCGGATTCGAGTTCGGCGATGATCTCGTCAAGTTGAACGACCTCACCATCTTTCTTCAGCCAATTGGCGATGGTAACTTCCGAAATCGACTCCCCCACAGTGGGTACTTTAACCTGGATGGCCATGCGTTATTGTTTTTGGTGTGTGAATCAAAATGGGTTCGAGACGCTCATCATATTCCGAAGGCCTGGTTAATGATTTTCTCCTGTTCGGCCTTGTGAATTCTCGCGTAGCCGGTTGCGGGAGAGGCGCTGGATTTTCGCGCCACGAACTCGATCGGTGTCTTCGGCAACACGCGTTGAATGTACGAGACATAGCCCATGTTCCGGGGTTCTTCCTGAGCCCAGACCACGACGGCATGTTTGTATTTCTTGAGTACGGCGTTGAACTGTTTTGTCGGGAACGGATGAAGTTGTTCGATGCGGACAACCGCAGCATCCTTTATTTTCTTCTTCTGCTGCGCATCCAACAGGTCGTAGTATACCTTTCCCGTGCAGAGGATAAGTCTTTTTACGTCTTTCGCCTTTACGTTAGGATCATCAATCACCTCTGCAAAGGTACCGTCAACGAAATCTGTGACCGGCGATGCTACCAACGGGTGGCGTAGCAGCGACTTGGGGGATAGCACGATGCAGGGTTTCCGGAACGGCCATGTCACCTGACGCCGAAGGAGGTGAAACAGGTTCGCAGCAGTGGTCGGATTGGCCACGATAATGTTGTATTCGGCTGACAACTGCAGGAAGCGTTCCGGCTTGGCGCTGGAGTGCTCCGGTCCCTGGCCTTCATAGCCGTGAGGCAGGAGCAGCACGAGTCCGTTCATTCGCTGCCATTTCGATTCGGCACTGGAGATGAACTGGTCGATCATGACCTGCGCGCCGTTGACAAAATCCCCGAACTGCGCTTCCCAGATCACCAGAGCATGGGGTGTGGACATGGCGTAGCCGTATTCAAATCCCAGCACACCGAATTCAGAAAGCAATGAATTGTAGATATGAAATTTCTTCTGTCCGCTTTGGATGTGATCGATGCCGCAATACGGCGCATTGGTATTCGCATCAAAAAAGTATGCATGGCGGTGAGAGAACGTACCGCGTTTGACATCCTGACCGGACATCCGGACGGGGGTTCCTTCAGCCAGCAACGAACCATACGCGAGCAATTCGGCTTCCGCCCATCCGAGTTTCTTCTCCTCAAAAAAGGCCGCGTGACGGTCCCTCAGCAGTTTTTCAATCTGCTTGATCGGCTTGAAGCCATCGGGTATCGTCGTAAGGGCTTTCCCTACCTTGTCAATGAGCGACTGCTTGATTCCGGTTGCTGGTGACGCGTCAAAGTCGGCAGGCGTGGCGGTGCGCAGCTTCTCCCACTCGGCCTCGATCTTCTGTGCTTTATAGGGAAGAGGCTTTTGCTTCACTTCGTTAAGTCTGTCCTGAAGTTGCTTGCGGAAACGCTTGTCGATCTCTTCGGCTACCGCGCTGGTGAGGTCACCCTGCTCGATCAATTTTTTCATGTACACCTCCCTTGGGTTGGGGTGTTTTGCGATGATGTTGTAAAGCTTGGGTTGCGTGAACTTGGGCTCGTCACTTTCGTTGTGGCCATGGCGCCGGTAGCAGAGCAAATCAATAAAGATATCCTTTCCGAATTTCTGTCGGTATTCTACGGCGAGCATTGCGCACAGGTGAACCGCTTTCGCGTCATCGCCGTTCACGTGCAACACGGGTGCATCCACAATCTTGGCGATGTCGGTGCAGTAGATGCTGGTACGCGCGTCGTCAAAATCGGTGGTAAACCCGACCTGGTTGTTGATGACAAAATGGATTGTGCCTCCTGTGGTGTACCCCTGGAGTCCCGACATCTGCACGACTTCATAGACGATGCCCTGCCCGGCGACGGCAGCGTCGCCGTGGATGAGGACGGCCATCGCTTTGGTGATTTCACCGTTGTATTCGTCGTCGATTTGCCCCCGCGTGTAGCCGATCACCAGCGGGTCGACGGCCTCGAGGTGCGAAGGGTTCGGCGTCAGCTTCACGTAGATCTTTTTCCCTGAAGGCGAGGTAAGGTGACTGGAATATCCCAGGTGATATTTCACGTCGCCGTCGCCCATGGTAAGGTCGGGGTTCACCTGGCCTTCGAATTCGGTGAATATCTGCTCGTACGTCTTCCCGAGAATGTTTGATAACACGTTCAGCCGGCCGCGGTGCGCCATACCAATTACCACTTCTTTCACGTCGAGTTCCGCCGCCTTGTTGATGATGGTCTGGAGCGCCGGGATCGTATTCTCGCCGCCCTCCAGCGAAAACCGTTTTTGCCCGAGGAATTTTGTGTGAAGAAAATTTTCAAATACCACCGCCTCATTCAGCTTGTTGAGCATGAGCATCTTTTCATCCTTACTCGGGACGAAGTTGTAGTACTCCCGCTCTACCTTTTGGATGAACCAGTTCCTGATCTCGTCGTTGCGGATGAAGTTGTATTCAAAACCAATGGGGCCCAGAAAGACCGCCTTCAGCTTTTCAATGATGTTGCGAAGCGTCGTCCTGGGGAGTCCGATCTCAGAGGCGACATCGAATTCCGTATCCAGGTCGGCGTCGGTCAATCCGACCCCTTTGTGGTCGAAGTTGACGTTATGGTTTCTCCGCTCGCGCACCGGATTCGTGCGTGAGGCCAGGTGGCCGAACGAACGGTACATAAAGATCAGGTTGCGGACCTGGGTCTCTTTGATGGATAGGGAGTCTTCCGCGACATGTCCGTTTTCGCCATATCGCTGTTGTGAGAATTCGTAACCCTCGAAGAATTTTTGCCAGGTCGGGTCGACAGAGCCGGGCTCTTTGCGGTAATTTTCGTAGAGTTGATCCAAATACCCCACATCCGCATTAGTGATATACGAATACTTATCCATGCCGTAATTTGATGAAAGCTGACAAATGTAAAAAAGGAGGCCAACATAAAAAAATTGGGTACTCGTTTAAGCAATTTTGACAAAAATGGTTATTCCGCGCTGGAAAACGCATCTTTCCGCCGGTGAGTCCGCAGAACTTTTACGTAACGCCTGCGTTGTCGAGAGCGAAATAACTGCTAAATTTGCACCCTCATTTTAAACGGACGAGTTCCAACTAATTACTTAACGATGGTTAAAATCAGACTGGCCCGCAGAGGCCGCAAGAAACTGGCGATGTACGATGTAGTCGTAGCCGACGCCAGAGCACCACGCGATGGTCGCTTTATTGAAAAAATCGGGACTTATAATCCCCTGACAAACCCCGCCTCGATCGAGTTGAAGGACGAGCGTGCTTTTTACTGGTTGATGAATGGCGCGCAACCGACGGATACCGTGAAGGCGATGTTGTCCTACCGGGGTGTCCTTTTGAAGAAACACCTCCAGATTGGCGTGGTCAAAGGCGCCCTTACACAGGAGCAGGCAGACAGCAAGTGGGAAGCCTGGATGAAGGAGAAGGCGGCGCAGGTCCAGAGCAAGCGTGACACGCTGACACAAACGAAAGAGGCCCGGGAAAAAGCCCGCAAAGAAGCGGAAACCAAGGTGCGCGAAGCCCGCGCCGAGGCCATTCGCAAGAAGCAGCAGGTCGCTGAAGCGGCCGCAGAACAGGCCGTCGCGGAAGAAGGCACCGAAACCGCCACCCCGGAGGGAGAAGGCGGATCGGCTGAAGCGTCCGCGGAAGAGAATCAGGGATAATTTTAAGACGACGATACCCGTTAAATGCCAACCTCGTGTTGGCATTTTTAATTTTAACCCGTGACCATCAACGACTGTTTCAAAATCGGATACATACTTAAGCCCCACGGGTTGAAGGGGGAAGTTACGCTTTCACTGGATCCCGCTTATTCCGCCGTGGAGGATTCCATCGATACCGTGTTCATGGAACGGGACAATCGCGTAGTGCCCTATTTTGTCGAGCGCATGTCAATTCGCGGCCCGCGTGCTTTTTTGAAGCTCGAGGGGGTGGACACGCCAGACGCGGCAGCGTCGATTTCAAAATGCAGCGTGTTTCTACCGAAGAGCGCGCGCCAACGGGCGGGTCGTGGCGAATTTTACGACGACGAGATCGTCGGCTTCGAGGTCGTGGACCAGCGTGCCGGGTTTCTCGGTGCGGTGACCGGCGTACTCCAGGCGGGTGGAAACCGCCTGCTCTCGATCGAAGGCGGGAAGGAAGTGCTGATCCCACTCAACAGTCCTTTCATTAAAAGCGTGAACAAGGCGAAAAAACGGATTGCGGTCGATCTTCCCGACGGATTTTTGGATATTTAAACCATGCGCATCGATATTATCACCTGTCTGCCGCGCCTTATTGAGAGCCCCTTCGCCGACTCGATTCTCAAACGTGCCCAGGCACGGGGCCTCGTTGAAGTAAACCTGATCGATCTTCGGGCTTATTCGACGGATAAGCACCGCGCTGTTGATGATTACGCCTATGGCGGCGGCGCGGGGATGGTGCTCATGGTCGAACCGATCGACCGGTGCATCACCGCGTTAAAAAAACAGCGCACCTATGACGAGGTCATTTACATGAGTCCCGACGGACAGCAGTTCACACAACGCATCGCCAACGAACTGAGCCTGTCCACAAACCTGATCTTTTTATGCGGCCATTACAAGGGCATCGACGAGCGGGTTCGTGAGCATCTGGTTACCCGGGAGATGAGTATCGGCGATTATGTGCTCTCCGGCGGCGAGTTGGCTGCTGCGGTGATGGCCGACGCCATCGTCCGGTTGATACCGGGCGTGCTTTCCGACGAGACGTCGGCCCTCAGTGATTCGTTTCAAAACGACCTTATTGCACCTCCGGTTTACACCCGTCCCGCCGAATACAAGGGATGGAAGGTTCCCGAGGTGCTCTTGTCGGGCCATGAAGCCAATATTGACCAATGGAGGCACGAAAAAGCCCTGGAACGCACCCAATCACGGCGCCCCCACCTCCTGGACGGGCACCTATGAGTGGGGAATTATTTAAGCCCCCGCATTGGCAACTGACGACACTTTCCTATATTTGCAGTCCGTTTTAAAAAGCATCGCTTTATGGCAGATCTAATCAAACTTGTAGAGCAGGAGAATGGGAAATCGCGGGAAGGCATTCCTGAATTCAGCCCCGGCGACACCATCAACGTGCACGTCAAGATCAAGGAAGGGAATAAGGAAAGGGTGCAGCAATTCCAGGGCACCGTCATTCAGCGCCGCGGCCAGGGCAGCGGTGAAACCTTCACCGTTCGCAAGATTTCAAACGGCGTGGGTGTCGAGCGTATTTTTCCCATCATCTCTCCGGCCATCGATAAGATTGAGGTACTGAAGCGGGGTAGCGTGAGGAGGGCGAAACTCTATTACATGCGTGGTCGGCACGGAAAGTCTGCCAGGATCAAAGAGAAAGTTTAAGGGATTATTCAACAATATCAGAAGCCATGCCGGTTGCCGGGATGGCTTTTTTGTTTGGCGACGGTGCTGTCGCCAGCGACTACAACGTTTGAAAATCCCCTGAAGCGGCACATTTTTTTCCGACTGGCTTCCTGTTAAATAATTGATAACTTTGTCACCTCTCAAAAAATTCAAGAGCAAAAACCATGGGAAAAAACATTTCAGATCTACTGGGAAAAGATGCCGACTATTTGTTGAGTCATAAGAGCAAAACCATTTCCAAAGATCAACTTCACCATCCCGGGCCGGATTTCGTTGACCATATTTTTGTCCCGACAAATCGCAATACACAGGTTCTTCGAAGCATTCAAACCTTGTTCGGTCACGGCAGGCTGGCGAATACGGGATACCTTTCGATTCTGCCGATTGACCAGGGTATCGAACACAGTGCGGGCGCCTCGTTTGCGAAGAACCCGTTGTATTTCGACCCGGAAAATATTGTTAAGCTTGCTGTGGAAGGCGGATGCAACGCCGTGGCGACGACATTCGGGGCATTGGCCATGGTGTCGCGCAAATACGCGCACAAGATCCCGTTCGTGGTGAAGATCAACCACAATGAACTGCTTACTTATCCGAACAAACACGACCAGATCATGTTCGGCTCTGTCGACGATGCCTGGAATCTCGGGGCGGTCGCCGTGGGCGCCACCATCTATTTTGGTTCTGACGAATCGTCACGCCAGATCATCGAAGTAGCACAGGCTTTCGAACGTGCGCATGAACTCGGCATGGCTACCATCCTGTGGTGCTACATCCGCAATAGCGGCTTCAAAAAAGACGGCGTGGACTACCACGTCTCCGCCGACCTCACGGGTCAGGCCAATCATCTTGGTGTTACGATTCAGGCGGATATCATTAAACAAAAGCTCGCCGAGAACACCGGAGGTTATAAGGCGTTGAACACCGGAGGTTCAAGCTACGGCAAACTCGACGAGCGTATCTACACGGAATTAAGTTCGGATCACCCGATCGACCTCTGCCGCTATCAGGTGATCAATTGTTACAACGGCCGGGCTGGCCTCATCAGTTCGGGTGGCGAATCGAAGGGCGCGAGTGACCTGGCGGACGCCGTGCGCACTGCCGTCATCAACAAGCGCGCAGGTGGCATGGGGCTGATCTCGGGCAGAAAAGCATTTCAACGTCCAATGAAAGATGGCGTTGGAATCCTCAACGCGATCCAGGATGTGTACCTGGATAAGGCCATCGATATCGCATAGTAGTTTTAGACCGTCCGGAGTAAAAGTACAGTCTTATGTCCTGGTTCAAACGCAGTGATAAGGGGATTCTAACCCCCACCGAAGCAAAAAGGGAAGTCCCGGACGGCTTGTGGTTCAAGTCGCCCGCAGGTAAGATCGTGCACACGCGCGAGTTGAAGAACAACGCCTACGTGGTCCCCGAAGAAGAGTATCACGTCCGCATCGGGTCGGCAGAGTATTTTGGGATCCTCTTCGACGAAGGCACATTTACGGAACTCGATGCGGATATGGAATCGGCTGACCCGCTCAAGTTCAGGGATACCAAACCTTACCCCTCGCGGATCAAAGATTCACAGCAAAAATCCGGGTTGAAGGATGCAGCGCGTACCGGCTATGGCAAGATGAACAATCTCGACATCACTATCGGGTGCATGGACTTCAGTTTCATCGGAGGTTCAATGGGATCGGTGGTTGGCGAGAAGATCGCGCGGGCCATGGACCACAGTCTTGAGCATCGCAAACCTTTCCTCATGATCTCCCGCTCGGGAGGCGCGCGCATGATGGAAGCCGGGTTATCGCTGATGCAAATGGCAAAGACCTCGGCGAAGATCGCCCTCATGGACCGGGAAAAGGTCCCGTTCATCTCCCTGCTCACCGACCCAACGACTGGCGGCGTAACGGCCTCTTACGCCATGCTTGGTGATTTCAACATCGCCGAGCCGGGCTCGTTGATTGGTTTTGCCGGACCCCGCGTCATCAGGGAAACGATCGGAAAGGACTTGCCGAAAGGTTTTCAGAGCTCGGAGTTCGTATTGGAGCACGGATTCCTGGATTTTATTGTAGACCGGAGAAACCTCAAGAGCAGGCTCACCACCCTTCTCAAAATGCTCCAATAGGCTTGTCCGAAAACGGTCGCATTTTCCGTTTTCCGGACATCTCAACGGACCTACCCCTCCAAGAACCGTTCAATTTCAGTAACCGGCCTTCTCACGGGATGGCATAGTCATTGTCGTTTCGTCGTGTCAACCCGACAAGCCTATGCTGAGAAACTATCTCAAGACCGCCATCCGCAGCCTCCTCAAACAGCGAGTTTATACCATTATCAACGTTCTCGGCCTTTCCACGGGAATTGCGAGTTTTGCCCTCATCGCCACCTTCGTAAAGGACGAGTTCTCTTATGACCGTTTTCACGAGAAGGCTGAAAACATCTACAAGGTCGTGCTGGAACGCAAGTATCCGAATCACTCCACGCACTACGCTGTAATCCCGCACTCGTATGCCGACATAATGCCCGAAGAATTTCCGGAGATACAATCGGTTGTGCGCATGGGCGGGCCGTTCAACAACGCGCCGGTGAGCGTTCGCACCGCGTCGGGAGAAGAGAAGGCCTTCGAGGAAAATTTCGTGATGGCCGCAGACTCCAATTTTTTCGACATGTTCTCCATCCGCGTGTTGAAAGGCGACCGGAATAAGTTGTTGCGAAATCTAAACGACGCGATCATTACAGCATCCGCTGCCCGAAAATATTTTGGTGATGAAGAGCCTCTGGGGAAGATGATCAATCTTTTCAATCAGGAGTGGAGCATCACAGCGGTATGCGAGGACATTCCCCGGCAGTCACACTTTGACTTTGACATTCTCCTGAAGTGGAATTCCAACGCCTTCGGCGGCGGCCGTGAGGTAAACTTCACAGGCTTTAGCGCACACACCTACGTTGAACTCAAACCCGGCACGAACCCCGACCTTCTGGAGTCGAAGTTCCCCCAAATGGTGGACACCTATGCCGCCGCGCAAATCGAACAAAACCTGGGCAAAAGTTGGGAGGACTACAAGGCAGAAGGAAACGGTTACCGTTACTACCTACAGCCCCTTACATCGATACACCTTGATCCCACTAACATTGAGGCCAAGCAACAGGAAGGGGGAAACATCAACTATGTGTATTTCCTTATCGTAATCGCGGGGCTGGTCATCCCTTATCGCCTGCATAAACTTCATGAACCTGGCCACGGCCCGCTCCGCTGAACGTGCCCGTGAGGTCGGTGTGCGCAAGACGATGGGCTCCCTCAAAGGACAGCTTGTCTCGCAATTCCTGGTGGAGTCCATCGTGCTTAGCCTGGCGGCCACGATCCTTGCCCTGGCCCTCGTTTACCTTGCGCTTCCCTATTTCAATACACTTGCCAACAAGCAACTTGAACTGGGTTTAGAACCGGAATTCCTGACCGGTTTGCTGGTCGTCGGTGTACTCGTCGGATTTCTTGCCGGTGGTTATCCCGCATTCTTCTTATCGTCGTTCAATACCGTGAGCGTAATGAAGGGCCGCCTGATGACCTCGGGCGCACAAGGCTCTCTGCTGCGGAGCGGCCTCGTGATCTTTCAATTCTTTGTGTCCATTGTTCTTATTGTCGGGACGCTGGTGGTCGGACGACAAATGCAATTCATGCGAAACAAATCCCTTGGCTTTGACCGTGATCAGATGTTGATCGTTCAGCGGCTTTTTCTCCTTGGAGAGCAACAAACGACGTTTATGGAGGAAATCAAGCGACTGCCGGAGGTTGTCAGCGCGGGTCGCGCTTCGGCATTGCTGGGCGCCGCGGGTGGCTTCTTTGGATCTCAATGGCAGCCCGAGGGTTCGACCGAAATTCTCACGACAAAAACACTGGTCATTGATGACCACTTCGCGCAAACAGTCCGCTTTGAATTCGCGGCAGGGCGGGGATTCTCCGAAGAAACCAACGACTCTCTTTCTATCATTCTCAATGAGAGCGCCTTGCGCACCATGGACCTGGATGACCCGATCGGTAAGAAACTCTATCAGACGCAACAGACCCCTCAGGGGAATGTCACGATAGCGTACACCATCGTCGGAATTATCAAAGACTTCAATTTTCAACCCTTGCGGGACGAAGTTACGCCCATGACGATCCAAAGCACGGAGCGTTTCGGTGGCGCAGGCGGGCTTGCCTATCTGAAAATTCAGGGAGACCTTACGAATACCATCGCGTCAGTCGAGCGGGTGTGGAAGGAGCGAAACACGAACCAACCTTTTGGCTATGTTTTTATGGATGAAACGCTGGAGGAGGAATATCAGCGTGAACAACGGGCGGGCAGGATCTTCGGCGTATTCTCCGCCATCGCCATTATCATCGCCTGCGTCGGACTTTTCGGGCTTGCCGCTTATACGGCCAGCCTCCGAACCAAGGAGATTGGTGTCAGGAAGGTATTGGGGGCATCCGTCGGCAGCGTCATGATGCTGCTTTCGGTCGACTTTGCGAAACTGATCATCGTTGCATTTGCCCTGGCGGTTCCCTTGGGTTGGTATGTGATGGATAACTGGCTGGAAACATTTGCCTACCGCATCAACCTGGGCATTGGGGTGTTTCTCCTTGCCGGGCTGATTGCGCTGGTCATCGCCGGGCTGACCGTAGCCTATCAGTCGGTCAAGGCGGCACTTGTGAATCCGGTAAAGTCGCTTCGAAGCGAATAGCCCTCAGGAATTCCGGATTGAATTAATCTGTTATTCTTCTTAGATTTATCGGATAGCGTATGACATCAGTCAGGCACATACATGTCCCTCACTATACTTATGAGGAATACAAACAGTGGGAAGGTCGCTGGGAATTGATCCATGGGATTCCATATGCGCTGAGCCCGGCACCGTCTATAAGACACCAGCAGGTCAATGGAAACCTCTTCGCCGAAATTCAACGGAACCTTTCTTCCTGCGAGCATTGTCAGGCGCTGATACCCATCGACTGGAGAATCGCGGACGATATTGTGGTTCAACCGGATGTTTCAATCATTTGTTACCCGGCAACGGGCAACTATATAGAGAAGCCACCTGTTTTGGTATTTGAAATTCTTTCCGCCAGCACGAAGGATAAGGACCGAATTGTCAAGTATGAATTGTACGAACGCGCGGGCGTTAAGTACTACGTCATTGTCGATCCTGATATCGAAAGAATTTCGGCATTCGAACTGCGCGACACAAAATACGTTTCTATCAAGGACCAGTTCTCCGGCACCGCTGAGTTTGCGTTCGGGTCATGTCGGCTCACCATCGACTTTAGCGCCATCTGGCCTTCGCGCTAAGGCCTGAAGTTCTTTACCGCCTCAATGAAACATTTAACCTTGTCCACCTCTGTATCAGGGTAAAGCCCGTGGCCAAGATTCGCAACGTGTCTTGTCGGTCCGAAGGCACGCAGCATTTTTTCCGTTTCCTTTTTTACTTGCTCACGGGTACTGTACAATGCGCACGGATCGAGATTCCCCTGCAGGACTTTTCCGGGCAGGAGTGTCCTGGACTCGGCAATGTCCATATTCCAGTCGAGCCCGACGGCTTCGCATGCCAGGTCATTCATGGTTTTGCGGGCAAAAAAAGCCCCTTTTGCAAAAACGATTTTCGGCGTGTCCGGAATGGCCTCGCAGATCTGTGAAATGTACTTCAGCGAGAATTCCCCGTACTGCTGTGGTCCGAGCACGCCCGCCCATGAGTCGAAGATCTGTATGGCGTCTACACCGGCGGCAACTTGCCCCTTCAGGTAGTTGATGGTACTCTGCGTGATCATCTCAAGCAGCTTGTGCGAAAGTACAGGTTCGCGGTAAAGCATCTTTTTTGCTACGCTGAACGTCTTGCTCCCCTTTCCTTCGACCATGTATGAAAAGATCGTCCATGGAGCCCCGGCGAATCCAATGAGGGGTACACGCCCGTTAAGTTCCCGTTTCGTGAGGCGTATGGCGTCTCGCACATAACCGAGTTCGTCGGCCGTTGCGATATGAAGTTTGCCGAGGTCAGCCGACGTGGCTATTCTTTCGGGAAATATGGGGCCTTTCTTTTCCTCCATCTCATAGTTCAGTCCCATGGCCTCGGGGATCACGAGTATGTCTGAAAAAATAATCGCCGCGTCCACCTCAAGTGCGTCGACGGGCTGAATGGTCACCTCCGCAGCGAGTTCGGGCGTCTTCACAAGGGTTTTGAAATCACCCGCGGATGCCCGTACTTTCCGGTATTCTGGCAGGATCCGTCCCGCCTGGCGCATCAGCCATACCGGCGTTTGCGGCGCAGATCCTTCCGAGAGCATTCTAAGTAGCAGATCGTTTTTTAGTTGCATGGCGCAAAGATGGAGGGCAATTCAACAGAAAAAAATTCTCTGGCAGGGAAACTTGGTCGATTAATTATTCCAGGGGCAGCCTACCTGGCTACCTGGAATAGTGACGTCCAGTAGCCTGGCCGGCCGTCATCACTGATACCGCGGATGACGATCATGTAATCGCCGACAATATCGGACGTATAGAATTCCAATTCGGCTCGCTGCCCTGCTTTGGTCTTGATCTCCGGCTTCCAGAAAAGCACCGTACGCACATCGGGCCGCGACGAGCCGTTTCCGGAATCTGCGTCATAAACAGGGGAATCCCCTTCCTTCACTTCCGCAAACCCACCATAGGCGAGTTCCGTCGTGCGTCCACTCGAAGGCGAAAGATCGCCGTCATAACTTCGAACGTTGATTATTCCGTCGAAGGAAAGCCTTCCGAGAAAATATCGGCGAGACACGATTTCGATGGCTTGCACCTTTAAGGGATCCAAATCCATTATCTCGGATGGATCCCCGGCCGGGATGCCATCTACCAGCATCAAGGGAGCGTTTTGAAAGAAGACCTTGCTATTGGCCCGGGTATTCTGTACGGTAAGGGTGAACTTGTCGTCCTTTACACGTACCATTATTTCAGACACAAATTCGCGCAACACTTCCTCCATCGTCGGAAAGCGAACATAATCGTCGAGCAGATAACGGTGGTCCGCATGGCCATAGAAAGGCACGTGCCTTGTTGAATCTCCGTGATTGGGCTGTGCCGTTGAAAATGCATGGGCGACCTGCATGTACATGCTTCGTTCTTCGATTGCCCGGCTCATTGCCGTGTCCACCTTCAGTTGAGGCAGCCGATGGCCTGCGGTTGCAGCAAACGGATCGATCAGCTCGATCGACGGTGCTAAACCATCCGGCGAGCTGAATGAGAGCGCTGCGCGCTCAGGAAGGTCCTCGAAGTTAAGAAAGAACGTCCCTGCCGAATCGGGCTGAACGACGCGAAATCCATTGTCAATGCCACGTACGGTGACCAAGAGGCTTTCAGGTTGCTCATCCCCCGAAGAGCGGTCGGCCCTTCCGCGGATGATATGCCCGCCGCGCTCAGGGGGAAAACGCCATCCGTTTTTCCCATCGTGAAGCCGGGTCGCTTGTAGCATGACGATGTTGTCGAGTATCGCATCGCTCATGCGTTCATGGATATGAGCGTCAAACATGGCCAGCCCCTCGGTGTCCCACAGCCTGGTCCGAGATATCGCGTCGAGGCGAAAAACTGCACAAGAGAGACTGGCTGCCAGGCCTTTCCCGTCGGGTGTGCTCGTAGTCAGGTCGAGTGTTACCCGGTCTCTCGGTTTGAAATGGCTCCCGTCAGGCGTTGCCTGAATCTGCATTTGCCTAAATTTTTTGAATACAGGCCGCGTGGCAAGTTGTTCGCCTTCCGGTGTTGACAATCGCAATACTGAGATCCCCTCATGGAGGAGGTCTTTGTCGATTCTGAAACGTGCGGTACCGTCGGTTGCAACGATACTGGTGGCGATTAACCGCCTCGATGATCCGGAAGTTGCGAATAGCTCGAGTCTCCCGTCGCAGTTTTTGCCAGAGCAAGACACGAAGACGTCGAGAACATTTGCCACGGTGTCAACCAAACGCATCACAAACCCGGACAAGGCTGCCGGAGGAATGGAACGGGTTGTCACCTTTCCATACGCATCCTTAAACATCAACGTGTAACGTTCGTCTGAGACCGGCCGGAGTTGGAAATTTCCAACCCCCGAGGCATGCGCACTGAAGACCGTGACCGTGTCACCGGACAATGAAACCACCATGCCCTCGCCCTCCACGGGATCACCAAAACGGTCGCGTATGGAATAGGCAACCCTGCTCCTCAGGCCCGACACCAGGGTACCACCCTCAGGGGCAAGGTCAATCATCAGGTCGGCACCTTCTCCCGTGACAACGGGAGGAAGAAATGGATTGATGACCGCAATCCGCCGAAAAAAGAAGGAAGGCTCTCCAAAATTCTTCATCCAATTGGTGTAGGCGCGCAGCGTGTAGTAATCGGTCGGTAACGTAACGGGAAGAACAAAACGTCCGTGCCCGCTTCCTGCCTCCATTTTCACCTTTGCCTGCAAGACCGGCTTTTGTTCTCTGTCCAGGATTTCTACGTAGGCAACGCGACTCACGTCCGACGGTCGCTGGTCGAATGCATTCAGGCAATATATCCTGAACCACAGCGACTCCCCCGCCAGGTGCAAGGTTTGATCGATGTGAAGGACAATCCTTTCCTCGGGTATCGACTTGCTTGAATTGTTTTGGCGCTGGTCCTCTTGCGCGTATGACGTGGAGCAGGATAATATGGCGGCCGTCGCGGTAAAGAATATCTTAATAACCTCTCGCATCTTCATATCAATTCGGCCAAAACGACGGCTTTTTATTTACCCCGCCCCTGATCCGGCAGTCGATGCATTGCGGAGGAGAGATAATATACCCGATAAGAATATCCGTTCCCTCAAGTTTCACCGCGGTCCCGAGCAGCTTTCCGCCCGTAAATGCGGGCACATCTTCCAGGAGTAGCGTATCCGATGGGCAACCTTCGTACCCCGTGTTTTCTGAAAGGGGAGCCCGCGGTAAAACTTCCGGCCTGATCATGACCAACTCTTTCGACGCGCTTGCCACGCTGAAATATCCGATGACAGGTTCCTCAGGATTGGTAATACATCTGATGTTGCCCGTGATCCGCGCAGGCTGGGCGTCGAAGAATCCACCCGTCGCTGTTACGTTATTCTTCAATGCCTGCCAGTACTGATACGCGTCGGCAGTAAGCGCATATTGAGCCACCATGATGACGTACCCCAAGCGCAGGCGCACGGAACCCAAAGGAATCCTTGTGATGGGGAAGTTGCTAATCACGGCATCACTGAGACCAGCCGATGACGTTATAAGGATCTGTGTAGAGGCTGATGTTTTCCAACAAGTAAAGATATTTTCATTGCGGTCGAAGACCACGCCATTGTCAAAAATGAAATGCGAGGGAATTGCTGACGTATACATCCAGGTCTCCTCGTACTCCCATAGATAATAGTTCGCCAGGTTTTCGGAATCGTGGGTATTCACGCGGATCTCGAGGTCACCCTCATCAATATGCCAGGTCACACTATCGATCGGCGGCGTGTAAGTCACGTCGACGAATTCGGAGGTATATTTCTTGCCGTCGGCGTTGACCTGAAGCCGATATCGTTGATTGCCGTCCATAATCATTCCTTCGACGGCATACGTCCCTGGGCTTTCTTCTGCAAAGGGAAAGACAGCACCGTCCTCGGCTTCCACTGCCATCACAGCACCGGAAACAAATTGTGGCGCATCTGTATCGGTAAGGCCACGCGTGCGGGTCAGGACAATACGACCATCCCCGTTACTTCCATCGACGAAGCCATGAACGACCAGGAAGGCCTGGCTTCCGCTAATGGATGGAGGGTTATATGGCTCCACACATCCAAAGATGACCACCCACGTAAGGACCAAGATGCGAATTCTCGAATGTATCAAAACCTGAAGTTATAGGTAATCGTGGGTATCGGGCTACCAAAAACCGACATCTTGTAACCGTTAACCCTGCCGTTCTCGTTTCTAAAAAAGACAGAATAGACATTCCTTCGTCCAGTAACATTGTATACGCCGAATGTCCATGAACTGTGAGCCAGCTTTTTTATCTTATGGTTTCCTTCCAGGTTGATGGATAGATCCAGGCGCCAGTAATCCGGCACGCGGTGTTCATTTCGTCTGGAATAGAAAATATTCTCTGTATCGCCGATGTTAAAGCGGGCAATTGGCAGCGTGACGGGTCGTCCTGAAGTGTACACGCCGTTCAACGAAATACTTACGCGATGGGTAAACCTGTAATTTGCGACGACGTTGATCGCGTGGGGTTTATCAAAGTTGCTGGGGTAATATCTACCGTCATTCACGCGTTCCTGGGGCTTGTCACTCTTCGTTCGCCACAGCGATCGGGAAAAAGTATAGTTGACCCAGCCGTTCAGCTTACCATTCTTCTTTTTAGCCATCAATTCAACACCGTATGCCTTCCCTTCAACGTCCACGACGTCGGCTTCGATGGTATGGTTCATGACGAACTTTGCTCCGTCTTTGTAATCGACGGCATTTGACATGTCCTTGTAGTACGCTTCAATCGAGGTTTCGATCTGACGGAAATTGAAATTCCTGTAAAACCCCACGGAGACCTGATCGCCGACCTGAGGCCGGATATAGCGGTCACTTAATTTCCAGACGTCCATCGGCGAAACAGATGTGGTGTTCGACAACGTCTGGAGGTATTGGCGCATGCGGTTATAGCTTGCTTTCAGTGAAGCGTCCGGCGACAATATATAGGTCATCGAAAACCGCAATTCCGGGGCATGATAGAACGCATGGGATTCTCCGGGCGCGTAGTGCACGGTGTCAACGATGTTGTCACGGTGTCTCGACAAGTCTTCGGAATAGAGGTAAACATCTCGTTGGCCGCGGGCGCTGTACAATGAATAGCGAATGCCCGCATAGGCGGAAAGGCGGCCGTTCAATTCGATATCATCGCCAACATAAAGCGCGCCCTCAATCGCCTGCTCACGTTGAAGGGCATCGTCAACCACCAGAGACTCATTTCCATGGGCCTTCATGGTACCAGGTGATAAATCATATCCAATGCCCTGAATCCCGAAACGCAGGACGTGCTTCTCGAAATTCAGGTAGTCCAGCTCAGCGCGGATGTCAGTTTGCGCTATGGAATTGCCGTAGTCAAATGCATTTACCGGGTTGTCGGTATCCTCGAGCGCATACCGATACGATGTGTGCGATACATTTACGGTACTGTGCAACTTGTTGCTAAAAACGTGTTTCCATTTCATTGAAACCAGGGAATTTCGATATGAAAAAAGCGTATCACGCTGCAACTTAAATGCGTCGCCACTGAGATAGCCATACACATAAAAGCTGTTTTTGTCGTCGGGGCTGTGGGTGATCTGGAAATTCAGGTCGTAGAACGACGCCTGGCTATTCCGGATATCGTCGTCAGGAACCTGCTGTAACAACCAATTTGAATAAGTCGAACGTGCGCCCACCATGAACGATGTTTTGTCCCTGATAATCGGCCCTTCCAGACTTAGTCTTCCTGTGAGCAGGCCGATGCCTCCGGACCCGGCGAATTGCTTCTTGTTGCCGTCGCGCGATGAGATCTCCACGACGGACGAAAGACGTCCGCCAAGTTCTGACGGGATGCCGCTTTTTAATACATCGATCCTTCTGATCACGTCCGGATTGAACGCCGTGAAAAAGCCGAAAAAATGACTGGGGTTATACACCACCGCATCGTTGAAAAGAATCAGGTTTTGGTCGGCATTCCCCCCCCGCACGTTCAATCCGGTCGTACCCTCGCCGGCAGTCTGCACGCCCGGCAACGTGAGTGCAACCCGAAACAAGTCGACTTCGCCCATCGCAGCCAAGACCTGCTTCAACGACTTTATCTCAAGCCGGTCAAAGCCCATTTGCCGGCCCTCGACATTCATGTTCCTGTCCGACTCAATGACCACCTCTCTTAACGATGATACTTTCTCGCGCATGTCAAAATCAAGCTTACCTTCACCGAACACCGCGATGCGCCTGGTCTCGTCCTCCATTCCCATGGCATTGACCGAGACCGTGTATTTCCCCCTTGGCAAGCGGAGGCTGTATTCACCGAACTCGTTCGCTATGGTACCATCCTTGAGTTCCTGAATGTAGATCGTCGCGCCTGCCAACGGTTCGCCGGACTGCGCGGCGCGGATGTGTCCCGTAAGGAAAACAGTGCCGGTCCTTCGCGCATCAACCGCGTTGCCGATGGTAACCACCCCATTCTTTTCACTGCCACCGGCTTGAGCCGCGGGTGCGAGCAAATCAAGCGGAATACCAGGCGGTGCATCGTCATTCCTGAGAACACCCGAAAAAAAATACGTTGAGTCAAATTCCTGGACCTCATGGCCCGCCAAAAGAAAAATGTTCCCTTGGGAATCGATGGCAAACGACACGTCCGATCCGACGAGCAAAGAATCAAGAAACGCCTCGACCGAAAGGTCGGAGAAAGTGAGGCTCAGGACCAGATCCTGCATCCGCTCGCCGTCATAGAAAACCTGGTATCCCTGTTCCTGGAGGAAGGCTGCAACATCCTCTACATGTGCATTCGAAAAAGTTCCGCTAAATGCGGAAGGCTGTTGCGCGCTGGTTTCAAAACCGGACAGGCTCAACAGCGTGAAAATACCGAAAAACAGGCTTGCGCTCTTCATGGATTACTGGCCCGTTCGCAACGCAGTGCAGCTCGGATGGCCTGCCTTTCCAGACCAGAGCGGCCTCGAATCTCTTTGGCCAGCGCCTGATCTTCGGAGAAAATCTCCAAGAGGGACTTCTTGTTCTTCACAGGATAAAAGACATGTTCCTTCCGGATGTATACAACGTTCCGTTCCACAAATTCCTTTTTAATAAATGAGGCATGGTTCGACTCGGCAATAACTTTCGAGCGCCTTACAAGCACTTCCACGTGCTCACCACGGTATAGAACTTCGAACACGCCGGAAATTTCATCACTTCGCCCACCAGCGGCAATATATTCAAAATCCCGGCCCCCGAGCATGAACCGTTGAATGTGTTCAGTTACCAGCGCAATGTGCACAGTGGTATTGGGCAGGGTGGTCACAAGCTCATTCTGCACAACGTCGTACAGCAGCGGAATGGAATCGTAGTGAATGCCCCCATAGTCGATCGCCCCGACTTTAAAATCCCGCGAGATAAGGAAAGGGGAGCCAACATCGTGTCGCCCTATCGGGATGGGTTTATATTCACGGCCATTGATGTAGACCCGCTGCTCCATAAAAAAAGTTCGCATCGTCTGGTCCGCTAAAGTCTGGGCTGCCCCGGAACCGTCCTGAGAGAATGCCACGCAGGAAACGATGCATGCAACAACTACAAGTCCAACAAGTCTTACCATCGGAAAAAAATGCTGTGGCAGCCGAATCACCCATAAGCGGGTTACACGGTCCATATGATGATTGATAGAAAGATGGGCTGCCCAAAAAGGGGCAACCCATCTCAAAAAAATTGTACAGCTATTCGCGTTCTAGCGCCACCCGCCGTTGGAAGTGTTTATGCCGTCAGCGAGTGCTTCCGTACCGAAGGTGTAGTACGGTTGCGCCAGGCCAAAGGTTTGCAGGGTTTCCGCCGGTAAGGGAAGATGCAACGGCGTGCCCTCCTGAAGTTTGTCCAATTTTCGCATTTCGAAAAACTGCAGGCCCATTCCCGTGGTGTACATTTCGACATGGCGTTCATGGTGAATAGCGTTAATCAGGTCCGCCTCCACCGCGGCGACATCGGCCATTTCCCCGCGCGTTGTACGGGTTGAAGCGTTAATGATATCTGCCGCACCGGCGAAGTCGTTCAGATAAACTCTCGCTTCCGCCCTGAGCATATCGTTCTCGGCTTTCATAATTTCCGGTTTCGGACCCGAAGCATTCACATACAATTCGTCGTAGCGTTTGTTGCGGTAGTTCGAATAGTGGTAGTAACCGCGCGCAGCCTGGAACCAGTTGGAGTTCAGGTAGTCGAAGTCGGTCTCCATGCGCTTGTCGATCGGATTCGTGGACTCAGCAGGATGTGCAAAGTCCGGGTCATCGTCCCAGTGCTGGGGCTGCGTGGGGTCCATCAAGTGAACCACATACATGTCCGTTACACCCCACCCGTTGAACGTAAGGTAATCACCAGCTTCAGCGTACCACCGCACATAAGAGTCGTTCACGACACTAAAGTCAGCCGTAAGGCCATTATCCGCATAGGTGCGTACTGCGGTCCAGTCAACCGCTGTAAGGTCGGTCTGGTTGCGCGGGGTGTAAGAGAGTATCCGGGCAGCGTAGGTGTTACACAATTGAGCGAATTCATCGCTTGACATGTCCGCCTCTGTTCCCATCCAATCGGCAGGAATGGTAAACGCGTTGGCATTGGCAAGGGCAATGGCTTCATCAAGGTAGTCAACAGCAGCCGCGGCAACCTGCTTGTAGTCGACCGCCGACTCAACGAACGGCTCAACGGTTTTTGTTTCATCGACTATGAAAGCCTTGTCAAATACGAGGGCTAGGTTGCCATAAGCCGCACCTTGTGCAAACTTACACATTGCGCGCGCGCGCGACGCGTTGTCGCCGAGTTCAACGCCATTTTCCATGGCAACCAAGACGTCAACCGTGGCGTTAATCGCGGAGTACATCCTGTCGAAAAATGCCTTGGTCGTAACGCGATAGGAATAAGACGGTGTATTAATCCAGGCATAGTTCCTTGGTTCCCAAGACATATCACGCATGGCCTGGTTACCCCACGAGCACGACACGTGATCGGCGGCAGTCGCCAGCATCATTTCAACACCGTCATAGCTGTGCATTCCTTCATACAATGTGTTAAAGAGAGAACTAGCAAGTTTTTCCACATCGTCTGCGTTCGCAAGTGCACGCGCCCGGTTGGGTTCATTCAGATTTTCTACGTCGAGCGATGTGTCACAGCCAACTGTGGCCAGGAGCACAACCGCAAGCGGCAAAAATATTTTCGATAACTTTTTCATAAGTATCATCTTCTTTTCGGTTTAAAAATCAAGCGACAGTGACACGGCGACGTTCCGGAAGTTTGGATACTTGTACGTACCGTCGTACGGCTGACGCACGGTGCCTACCTCAGGGTCATAACCTGAGTAACCGGAGAATGTCAGGAGATTACGTCCAACAACCTTCAGGTGTGCAGCTTTTACACTTCCCTTCAGAAATTTTCCAAGCAGTGCTGAAGGCAAGGAGTAACCGATGGCGAGCTCGCGTACTTTTACAAAGCTTGCGTCCTCCACCCAGTATGAGTTCGGCGTGTTCACATCGTAGAAGTTGACCCAGTAATCATACGCCTTCTTGTTTTCGTCAGCAACGCCGGCCATGTCCATGATGCCATTACGAAGGTCACGGGTAATCCATTGACCTTTCGAATTATAGACGTCGCCGCCCTGTTTGATGTCAAGCAACAAGTAGAACGTGACACCCTTGTACGTCAATGTATTGGCAATACCCATGTTAAAATCGGCATTACCATCGCCGATTTTGACGAACGCGGGGTTACCCTGCTCATCAAGCTTTTTGATTGCCATTTCATCCTCCGTTCCAATCGAACCTGCGGGGACGACATATCCATCACCATTCACTTCATAGTCACTTATAGAAGCGCCATCAGGGAGTTGCTGCGCCATTTCGTCCAACGAGCGAACCCAGGTATGACCATACATGGAGCCATAGGTCTCACCTTCGCGGACGTAAAAGATCGCCTGCGCACCGCCGTCCGTGTCGCCAAAGACGTAGGGAGCGATAGGCAATTCAGTGATCTTCTGCCGAATCCGTGAAAACACGATATTCGAATTCCAGGTAAAGTCGCCGCTACGAACCCAGTTGGCGCCGAGGGTCATCTCAAACGTATTTGATTCCATGGTGCCCGCGTTCTGAATCTGGTTGCTGAAGCCGTTGTTCAGGAATGGCACCAAAGGCACCCGGAGAAACTGGTCGGTTGTCTGGGACTGTGCATAAACAGCCTCGAAGTTGAACTTGTCAAGGAATTCAACATTGAGCCCGATTTCCGTCTCAGCCGTGTTAGACGGCCGCAAATTCTCGTTACCTGTTTGCCGTGGACTTCCCGATCCGTCAGACAGGTTGTAGATCTCATACTGAAAGTCATACCCGGGGCGTATTCCAGCTGTACCATATGCGGCACGAACCTTCAATTCTTGAACACCGGGGATCGTGACATCCTGCGTGATCCGGTAGGCACCGGAGACTCTGAAGTACGAATTCCACCGCGATTCCGGACCGAACAGTGAGGATCCGTCGTAACGGTACATTCCGTCAAAGAGGAGCTTATCTTTGTAGTCCAGGCCAAGAATCGCAAAATAATTTTGCGCACGTTCGACCTCCTTACCTGAGTAAGCATTGGTAATCGATGTAAAGTTGTCAAACACGGGAGTTTGCGAAAAGACGTACTGGTTGGCGCTTACGTCGAACCACTCGTTGCTACGGTCTTCAAACAGATAAGACAGCTTCCCCCGGACTGAAAGGTCACCAAACTTCTCGGCGAGGTTAAGGGTTGCTTGCGTGTTCCGTGTAACCCTTTCCTGGGAATACTGCTCCAGCGACCCGTTCGTATAGGACATCCCAAAAGTTTCATCGGGTCCGCCCGTTGGCGTCCATGTATCCCTGGGGTTGTTCAACAAGTATCGGTAGTTGTACGTCTCAAATGACTGGGTGATGTCGATGTTCGCCCAGTTGGCCAACTCGATGTTTGCAGAGTAGTTGCCAAGCCAACGCCGCGACTTGTTGTCCCGCTCCGCCTTCCAGAGGGGATAGAGGGGGTTCACCGTCTCACCGTTAAAATGGTTCATCCGGAGATAGTAGGGTTGGCCATCTGGATTGGGCTGATGGAAATTAGCATCGGGCTCGGCGAGTACAATGTTGAAAAAGATTCCACCACCGCTTCCGGGATAGTTGGTCTGTGTGTTGATAAAGAGATTTGATGCGGTTAGCTTCAACCACGGGGCCACCTCAAGATCATAGTTCAACCTGAAGTTTTGCCGCTTGTAGCCATCGGTGTTCATGATGATACCGGTCTGGCCGTTGTTTTCGAAGGAAGCATACACGGCACTGTTCTGACCGCGCGAGGCTACGGAGATGTAGTTTGTATAGCTGGTCCCTTTTTCAAAAAATTCACGCTGCTGGTCCCGCACCACACCGTACTCATTATCCATGTAGTGGTCGGCGGCAAGACTCCGGTTTCCAACGATGTCCGGGTGCCATCCACCGCCAATGTAACCGTCGGGATAGGTGACTCCGGCAAACTTGGTGTACTGGCCTTTGTACTGTTCGTAGTCAGAGGCCAGTTCATACACATGGTGCGTTGCAAGGTCAAGGTGCTTGGCGATGCTCTGCTGGCCCACCTCATTGCGGATGTTCACTTTGACCTTACCCACGTCGAGATTTGTACCTCTTTTCGTGGTGATGGCAATCACACCGTTTCCGGCACGCGAACCGTACAGTGCGGAAGCAGCCGCGCCCTTGATCACTTCCATCGACTCCACGTCGTCGGCATTAATATCAGCGAGGCTTCCCACCATGATCTGTCCGTCGATAATGATCAAAGGGCTGGAGCCAACATTGTTGAGGTTGTTGTCGGCGCGAAGGAGCACATCCGCTGCAGCACCGGGTGTTCCGCTTGAATTGCTGATACGCACACCGGCAACCTTACCCGACAGCGAGGTGGCCAGCGACGTGGCCGTTACCGCGTTCAGTCGGGCGGCGTTCACCTTGGTAACGGATACCGTCATCTTCTGGCGAGGGGTGGCACCAGCTACGCCAGAGACGATAATCTCGCTTAGTTGTGTTACATCCTGCTCGAGCTGAACGTCGATCGTTGTCATCTGACCGATCTCCACTTCCTTTGTGGCAAGGCCGATGAACGAGAACACAAGAACCCCACCCTCAGCGGGTACGGACATGGTAAAGTTACCGTCCGAATCGGTGGATGTTCCGTTCGTGGTACCCTTGAGCACCACATTGACGCCGGGCAGAGACGTGCCGTCTTCCACCGCGGTAACTTTTCCGGATACGGTTCGCTCCTGCGCGAAAGAAAACAGCGCAATAGCTACCGCACCCAGGGTGAGTAGAAACTTCTTCATAGATTTAGGTTTAGGTTATAATACCGCTAATATAGGATATTGCGCGATAATCAAAATAACCCATTAAGGGGGGCGGAAATTTATTGTGACTGATTCCAATGACGTTGAACCACGTTTCCGTCAGATTTTTCGAGAAAATTAAGTCTCTTCAAAGTCGCAAAGACCCTGGCTATCAGAGGCATACACCGTATAAAATTCTTCTCGTGCCGGATTCGCATGAGCGAGGGACGCTAAGAATTAGAGCGACAATTTTTTTTGGGATCCGATACCGCAGGCACAACGCTCTCACGATCAGAAGAACGAAACGAAAAAAAGCCACCCAACAGGATGGCTTAAAGTTTTTTGATGCGGTTGCGGGTCACGCTTCCGCGCCGGGCTGCACGGAAACGAACGACTTGTCCTTGCGGCCTTTCTTGAATACCACAACGCCGTTGGTCAGGGCGAACAGCGTATGGTCCTTGCCCATCCCCACGTTTTCACCGGGGTGGTGTTTGGTGCCGCGCTGACGAACGATGATATTTCCCGCCACGACCTTCTGGCCTCCAAAGACCTTGATGCCAAGTCGTTTGCTTTCGGATTCGCGGCCGTTCTTTACTTTACCTTCACCTTTTTTGTGTGCCATATTCGTTAGGGATTGGGAATTTAGGGATTAGACATTGGGGATCAGGCATTGGGCATTAGGGCCTGCCCCCGGAATGCCGTCCATGATCTTATCCGATGTTTTCGATTTGAACTTTCGTGAATTGCTGGCGGTGGCCATTCTTCACCTGGTAGCCTTTCCTGCGTTTCTTTTTGAAGACAATCACTTTGTTGCCTTTGACGTGCTCCAGGATCTTACCTGAAACCGTAACTCCTTGAACAGTAGGGGCGCCAATATTTACCGTCGTCCCGTCGTCGGTGAGCAACACCTGGTCGAACTTTACCGACGACCCGGTTTCGCCCTCCAGCCTCGGAGCGTAGATATACTGATCTTTAGCCACTTTGAACTGTTTTCCGGCAATGTTTACAATTGCGTACATAGCTTTTTCAAAAATAGGACTGCAAAGGTA
>CAZKBK010000012.1:0-44106 GCA_964551035.1 uncultured Roseivirgaceae bacterium
CGTTAGTTTGTCCAACCGACTAGAATGTCAATGGGTCAAAAGACTTAGTAGGAAAATCTCATCAAAATAGAACTACGCACAACGTCTGGCTATAACCAGTGGCGGGAATTCGAAGCGCGTCATTGTCCCGCGTGACCAAACGTAATTTGAAAACCAAGCTACAAATTTAAACGTATCCCCGCCATTGGTTATAGCTTTTGTTGTGCGCTGCCCATTTTCACCCCAATTTTCATTGATTAAACTTGATCTCCTCAAGAATTGAATTGTAGGTATTATCTATGTCGTTGCGCCACAGAAAATTTGGATGATAAGTCCTAAATGCAAATTCCACGTCTGTTAATTTTACTCTTGATAACCATCTTTCAGAGAAGCCCGAAATAGTCCCATACTCCAAAGTCCCAAAGTTGTCAGTGATGACACTATCATAATTTGGTCCAGTAAAGAAAATTACAACATTGGGGCTAATGATTTTTAATTCTTGCGGAATAACATGAAAATGAGTTCTTTCAGTTTCGTAAATGTAATCCGGTGGGAAACCCTTCTCTGCTAACTTCCCAATTTTTACAATATTGTTCCAAACCAATTCAACTTTTTTCCCTGGAAACTTTTCCTTTAGTTTTGTCATGAATCTCCTAACTCCATTCCAAAATTGTCCACCGTAACTCCAACACTCACCTTGACTAAAAAATGAATTATAGCAATTCAATGTCGGTTTAATATCTGTATTGAATTCGCCAAACCAACTATTTGTCTCTTGTCCATAAATCATAACTCTTATGTCCGCAGAAGCGAAGTCTTGTTCATTAGAAAAATGAATCAATAAAGGATTTGTCGGCTTTGCTTCAAATTCTTCGCTTTGTGCTATCGGTTTCATAGCTACACAAAGTTGATTCCAGTTTGCTTCATATAATTCCAATAGTGGCTTATTCATGATGGTCATTTACAATTTTGTCCACGAGTGAAAGGTCGATGCGCTACAACCTGAGTTTGAAGGAGTATTCTTTGTTTGAACTGTCGTCCCACATTTTCTGCATTGGTAATTTGTTTCTCCTATTTCTCCCAATTTTGTCCAACTATGAAATGTCTTTGATGGACAACCTGAATTACTTGGCGTGCTGTCTTTCTTTATTGCTGTCCCGCAGTTTTTGCATTGATACCATGATAGTCCCATATTGATTCGTTTTTTAGTGGTCTTATTAATTCGTCTCCGTCAACGAAGCTCGGTCTTTTTAAAATGGGTTGCGCACAACATTTGGCTATATGCACCCCGTGCATATATCTACCATTTGGTTTTAGTTGCAGGGTGCATATATCTGCACAAATCTGCTGTCATTGTGCACCGTGGCCCAACCAAATTTGAGGTTATCCTGGGCATAAACAGATTCTGTCAAATCCTTGCATTCCAGCTGGGTGTTGATTCCCTCTGGTTCTGCCGGGTTGGGCCCAACCGTGCATGAATGTAACGACTGTCTGTACGGTTATCAAGCAAACGCGTGGGAAACCTCTCCGGAATGGGTGGTGGGATGGAGCAGCCGCTGTTTTGCCTGACCGGAACCCGTAGCTGTGTAACGGCACTCAGTTTGCGCAGGAGTTCCCACCGCGTTAAGGATGGGAGGGGTTTAGCCGCGAGGTACGAGCGGCCGGAGCGAAGCGCAGCCCCGGACAGCCTGGGCCGAAGGCAACGCCAAAAAGAACTGACAGGATTAATTGAAATCAATCTACCTTCTTTGTTCGCACATGAAAATTCGGATCAAACTCCGGGTTCGTGTCACCCCCAACCTTCGTCGTCTGCCATTTCGTGGTTGGATCGATAAACACCCATTCTCCTTTGTCATTCCTGATCTTCATCGGCATGTCGAAACTGCGTCAGCTTCCTTTCTTATCGCTGTCGGTTTGTACCATGTCCCAATGGCTGCGCTGATTGTCCCGACTAGTTTTGAAATTGGTTTGCCGCCAAGATTTATTTCAATTAGTCCCATAGTCAAGAAAAATGATTACCGCCAACGTGAGTGCCTAAGCAGTGGCGGGTTTAGGAGGGCCTGAAAATGTAGCGCAGCGAAATGTTAAGGCTGACCTGCGTCGAACTTGCTGGCCAGTAGCAATAGCAGGTTACCAGAATAACACCCAAAACCAGGACAAAGACTTTTTTCTCATGCGTAGCGGTTATGATGCAAGCAAAAGCCTGGCGGTGCACCAAAGGAGATAGCCCATTCCGTAGGTTGAAATCACAATCTTCATTGACGTCAGAAAGCCATTTCGCAAATAGACATTCAGGCCCATTGTCATCAAAACGATAAAAATAAGTCTCGAAACGTTTAACTCGTACAGAATATTATTCAAACCCTCCCAGCTTGCAGAAAAATCAAACAAGCCCGCCAAAGAGATCACTCTATTAAAGTGAACATAGTCATCGTACGAATAATCGGGATTAAGAATCAGGAACCACAGTGCCTTGGCTATGTCCGTAAGCAAAAAGGCAAAAAGAGATATCAGCACGATCTTTATTGTACTTGAGAATTCCAACGCAACATTCCATATAAATAGCCCTGCTTGAATAGTCGCGGCAATGATGACTAGTTGGAAAATCGTAATGACTATGTTTAAAAAATAATTGTAAAGAAGAAATCCCCGGAAAATAAACTCCGACTGATTCGGATTTACCGGGATATAAATTTTCGCGAAGAGCAGATACGACGAAATAAAGAAAACAAGGGCAAATAACACCAAAATGCGAACGAAGCGGGCTCTATAAAAAAGGTCAATGATCTTTTGCATTCTGTTTAAACTGGTCTTCGATGCTCTTTAAACGCTCCAGATCCCTTTTGGCGCGGACAGAAAGAGGAGTCAGCTTCAGGATATTATAGTTCTCCCAAAACAATTGGTTGTACGGATAGTCTCTTTCCTGGATAAGGTCATCTCTCCTCGAAGCAAATGCTTTCTTAATCTTATATGCTCTATTGTTGTTCTCAATTATGTTCGTAATGACCAGTGATGCATTTGAATACTGCCACACCCCGAAACTTGTAAACCTTGGTTTACTTTGCGAAATAAACTTCGGGTAGTATTTATCACCAACCTTTTGAAAACGAATGAGCGATTGAGGATTGACAACACCATTTACAATTCCGAATTGTTCAAACGATATAATGGCATAATCAGAAAGGTTCACGTGAATTATCCCATTTTTTCTGATATTCCCCCGGTACTTTGCCGGGGTATCAAAGAATATTTGAACTACCGTATCGCCTTCTTCAACGAAGTACTCACCAATTGAAAAATCCCAATCTCCCAACAGGTAGTCACGTCTCAAATAACGTAAATCAAAGACCCGGTAAAACTCGTTAACGGCCACATCAAATTTTTCAGCGAGCCATTTTCCGGCTCGGACAGCAATGGCAGAATTTTCACCCTGATCATCGCTCTTCCTTAATTGTTCTACTTTAATTCGCGCCCTTCTTGGCGGCTTTCTATATGTGTAATCCTGAATAGTCAAAGCCGCTTCAAGGAGATAAACATAAGCGGAATCTTTTGTATCAAGTTGCCTATAAAAGGCCTCCAGGAAATGAATCCTGGTTGGGTAATTTCTTCTAACGTTGTCTACCGATTTTTGAATGATACTGCCAGCCAGATCACCATTGGCAGTAACTACGATCTCTTTTAGCGTCACAATTTCCGGATCCAGGTAAATGACAAGGGGGCTCGCTCTTTCGCTCAGAGGAAAGTAATACGGCTTATGGCCCAAATACGATATGGTGAGCGTGTCGGATGACAAGCTATCAGCGTAGCTAAAAGAAAATTCTCCCTGTTCATTGGCGATCGTTCCAATTCCTCGGTTATTCTTAAGATAGACATTTGCAAATGCAGCAAAGGAACTGTCGGGAAGCAGCAATACCCGAAACTCCAGCCTGGTTCGACTGCCCTGCGCAAGACAACCAATCATGAAACAAGTCAGTATAAAAGAAAGGAGAGTCCGCGCCAAATCTTGTTGTTTTTTAAAGAGAGGGAAGCTATAAACTTCGCTCAATAATAACAATAGTACAGGCTCTGCTGAGAGTAGTTGAAAAATTCCTGACCCTGATACTGGTCGCAATTGGCATAATTCCAACCCTAGTTCAGGCCCCGGTTTCCGCCAGGTGATCGTTCTGGTCGTGCCGGGATTGCTGTCGATCTGCGTACACTTCTGGTACAGGTATAAAACAAAGGGCTGGACCCGGAGCTATGGAAAGTGGAAAGATCATAAGAAGCAGGGTACTGAACGATAGGCGATCAAATCCGTCCTATACAATGTCGAAATCGATCCGAAGATTTTTGATCCCTGCCTTTGCCGGCAGGCAGGCGCCCATTCCCCCATGATTTCACGCACCCGGAGTTCCCTTACACACGGAGATCAACTAGCTACACACGATTAAAGCCAGGTATCTTTCCAACGCGCCATGCCGGATCGGCCCCGCCCAACGACTGTTGACGGACGCGACCTCATCGAATGGATGACCCGGAGCGCCGGATAAAGCGGGGATGAAGGTACACCCGCGTGATGCGCTGCACCACCGCGCCCGCTCTTGAAAGCCGAAAGCGGAGACGACGCTCCCTGTTTCGTCCAAAACACCCCCCACCGGGGCATTTGCGACAGTATACTAAGCCTTTACTAAGCAAATACCCAGTAAATACCAAGCGAACACTAAGCCTCCCCTCCGGGCTTCCTCCAAGTTCCCCCTAGGTTTCCCTCAAGTCTTCTCCGGGCGTGGGTAAGGCCATGTGGCCAAGTTAATGCGGCCAAAATCAACCCTCCTTCAACGTAAACTTCGTCGCGGCCTCTATCCTGAAATCCCCAAGATCCAGCGTGACGACATGTTCGCCAGGCTCCAGACCTGAAGGGATAACGCAGGTCAATTGGTACGGCCCGGCTGTAACGCACTCGGCCCGCTCGCCTCCAATCCTTACCACGTTATTTTCCGGCAGCCCGCTAAATCCAAAACCGTCAACGATGAGGACCTCGCCCTTAACACCTTCTGCGGGAGAGATGCCGGTAATAGCGGGCGCCGCGCAGCCAAGGCTTTCAAACGCCACTACCTGACCGTAGACAATTACGTCGCCTTCTTTTGGCGTGGCATATGCCCTGACGTAATAGATGCGGTCTTTTCTGAGATTGCGGTCGGCCAGCGCCGCGAAACTGCCTTTGTCCGGTCTTTCGCCCAGTGAAACAAACTCCGAATTGCCCATTGTGGGACCGTCATGAAGGTCGTAGACGAATCCATGGTCTTCAATACCGGAAAATCCCGCATCGAGAATTTCTGCATGCAGGGTAGCGCCGTTCGGGCTGACACCGGTGACCGCGTGTGTGTCGAGCACAGGATATGCGCGCGTGGCGACCTGGTCTTCGTTGCAGGTAATCAGCAGCATTGCGCCGCTGACAATAGGGATGTATTTCAGGGTCTTCATTTTGTCATTGAAAGTTAAAATTCATTGCTGTCCGGTAAAATTAGAATTTTACATATAAACCTGTAGGGACGGGGCCCCGCGGCCCTGGAGCGGGCTATGGAATGCGCGTGTTGATGGCAAGATGAACGATGACAAATATAGTTGACACGTCACGCGAGACTTTCCCGCGGACAACAATGATTAAAATTAAAAAATTTAAGCAAAGTACAACGCATAACCATCAGATCCTGACTTGGCAATGGATGTCCATTCGCCACCGGCTACGAAGTCTGTCCGAAAATTCTATCTTTGTAATCACGCCAAAAAAAATGACCAAGCCCGCCAGAATCGTCCTTTGCATTTTTTTTCTAACCACGGTCATTTCCCTTAAAGGGCAAACGAATTTTATAAAGGGTTACTATATCACCCACACCCACGATACGATCCGGGGCTTCATTGAGTACAGGCGGGATGAACGTAACAAACGGACATGTGCATTCAAACAGTACCCCGATACTGAGCCAATACGATTTTCACCGGCGGCGATTCTTGGATACAACATCGATGGCAGGATCGACTATGAGGCCCATTCCGTGTCTGATGCGAAGGGTGAAACATTAAAGGGGTTTTTCAAGGTTATCTTCCGGGGGAAAATTTCGTTGCTGGCATACGGCCGAAGATACTTCGTTAAGGAGCCTGATGGTGAGATGACGGAGATCACAAGCGGCGTTAAGACTGTGGATGGACGAAAAGTCGCTGACCGGAGCGGTATGGGAGAGCTGAAAGCGCTGATGCAGGAGTGTGGTCAGATTGACGCATTTCTCAAAGAGGAATACGGTCGCCGGCCGGATTTCGAGGAATTGTTCAGGAAGTATTATGCGTGCGCGGGCGAACCGTTCGTAGCCGCCAAAGAAGTGACGATCAAACCGGTGACGGAGGTCGGCGTGCTTGCGTCACCTGCCTTCGCAAGACTCAGTTTCAAACTATCCGGAACGCGAAGGGCCCTCAATGGTGACGTGCTGTTCACCGGTGGCGTATTTGCGTCCCGGTTTATACCAAGGGTTGATGAGAATCTCCGCATCAATTTCGAGGCAACTTACACCCGGTACACAGACTACGGTTTCTTTTCCGCCGATGGCAATAACAATGATCTCTTTGCAGATGTGTCTTATGTGAGGACACCCATCGTGGTCTCGTACAGCAAGGGCAAGGCGATCTTTGAGTTCGGATTTCTGGGTCAGGTGATACTTAAGCAGGATAACACGTGGCGCCTGGAAAGCCTTGAGCACTCAGACGTCTTCACCCGTAGTGAGAACCTCTCTAACATCAGGCGGCTAAGCACCGGCACCGTTATCGGCGTCGGCCTGAAGCGCCACCTTGGAGGATGGGTGATCCAACCTTCAATAAGGTATTCACAGCTCATACAGGGGGGCCAGCATCCTTCCCGCCCCTTTTTCCAAAGCGTCGCGCTTAGCGTCGGCATTGGACCGCGAGGATAGCACGTTCCGGGTAGTTTCAATGATTACACCGTCGGAGAGAATCAAAGATGAAACGGAAAATGCGGAACAGTGATGAGAATGAACGATCGGGATCGACTTTGAAAATCCGACCTTCCGGCCGCCCAAAACCTCACTCATACCTTAACGTCTGCACCGGATCCTTTGTCGCCATGCGGAAAGAAAAGTAAGAGAGCGTCGTCACCACGGCCGCGACAGACGCCAGCAGGATCACCACAAAGATTACCGGTGTCAACTCAATGCGGTAGGCAAAACCCCGAAGCCAGCTGTCGGCCCACAGGTAGGCTACTGGCCAAACCACAACGTTGGCGCCAACGATCAGCGGAACGAACTCCCGGTTCTGGAGGTTGGCGATGTGCATCACCGTGGCGCCAAACACCTTTCGTATGCCCACTTCTTTCGCCTTCCTCTCCGCCATGAAGGCAGACAAGCCAAACAACCCAAGGCAGGAAATGATGATGGAGAGGATAGCGAGGATGTTGAAGATTTTGCTGATCCTGATTTCCGTCGTGTAGAGGTCGTTCAGGCTGCTGTCGAGGAAGAGAAAATCCAGGGGCGTATCGGGATTGAATGACGCCCACGCTTTCTTCAACAACGCCACCGACGCGGAAGGGGTGCCCGCGTTGAACGCCACCGAAAGGTGATCGGCGTAGTAAGGGTGCTTGTTGATGTACAGGACCAGGGGCTCGATGTTGTTGTGCAACGACTGAAAATGAAAATCCTTAACCACGCCAATCACTTTCCCTTTGCGCAGCACCGCGCCGTCTATGTACACGGTCATTTCAAACTCCTTTCCGACGCCATCGGTCCAGCCGAACTTTTTCACGGCAGCCTCATTCACAATAAACGCGTCGGTCTGGTCGGTCGGAATAGCTTTCGAAAAATTCCGCCCGCCGACCAGCTCCAGGCCGTAAGCCGGAACAAAATCCTCGTCCACGCCCAGTGATTTTATGCTCACGGGAATTTGTCGGTCAATCCCCTCTGCCAGTGCGTCAACGCCGTAGAAGTTCCCGTCCCCGGGGATGGTGGAACTCAGCGCCACGTGCGAGACCACCGATTCGCGAAGGAGTTCATTCTTCAGCGCCGTGTAGTTGGTCTGTGCGTCCCGGCCGGAGAGCCGTAGCACGACCATGTGCGATTCCTCAAAACCGGGATCTTTATTGACCATGAAGTCGACCTGGCGCATGACCACATACGTCCCCGTGATCAGGAAACTGGAGATAATAAATTGAAACGCGACCAGGCCTTTTCGCAGCATGGCGGAGCGGTCGCGGGAGAGCTTCCCTTTCAACGTGTGCGCGGGGTTGAAAGCGGAAAGGTAGAACGCCGGATAAAATCCCGCCACCAGGGACAACACCACCAGGAACGCTGCACCCGTGACCACCGTTCCGAAATCGGCGAGATGCGACAGCGAAAGTGCCTTGCCGACAATATCGTTCAACACAAACCGGAGCGACAGCTCTGCGATGATCAGCCCGGCGATGAACGATATGGCACAATACAGGAACGACTCCGACAGGAATTGTCCGATCAGCTGCCCCTTTCTACCGCCCAAGACCTTGCGCAAGCCCACCTCACGGGCGCGTCGGACAGACTTGGCGGTGCTCATGTTCATGAAGTTGATGCAGGCAACCACAAGCAGGAAGATTCCCGTCAGCACATAGATGCGGATGTACACATAGTTGGAATTGGGTTCCCACTCGTATTCAAGATGGGAGTGAAGGTGAATGTCGGTGAGCGGCTGCACCGTGTAGGACCGTTTTTCACTCAGCACATACTCCGGCTGGAATCTCGCGGCCACGGTCTGGACCGACACCTGCAGGTCCAGCGGATCAGACGGCGTCATCGTCTCCATGTACAAGTAGACCCCCGGGTGATGCCAGTTGTCGTACCAGGGCATGAACTGTTCCAGCGAACTGAAGGAGGCGATGAAGTCGAGAGAGAAATGCGTGTTCTGGGGAAAGTCGTCAATGACGGCGGTAACGTGAAAATCGAACTTGCCGTCATCGTCGTGGAGGACGATCGTCTTGCCCACGGCCTCTTCGGGGCGACTAAAATACTTGATCGCCATGGACTTCGTCAGGACAACATCGTACGGCGCGTCCAGCGCGTGGTCGAGGGAACCTGCCAGCGCGGTGAATGTGAACATGTCGAAGAAGGCGGAATCGGCGAAAGCGAAGCGACGCTCCTTGAAGATCTTGTCCGGGCCGACGCTTACAAAGCAACTAAAGAACGACGCGTAGGGCAATATTCTGACAATGTGCTTTACGCCCGAAAGGTTCGAGGCGAGGATCGGCGCCATGGGAGAATGGTTCATGGCGGAGTTCACCAGTTGCGCATCGTCCGGTAGCTGTTCGGTAATGCGATATATCCGTTCCGCATTGACGTGAAAACGATCATAGCTTTGTTCGAACACCACGTAGGTGTAGATGACGATCGCGCAGGCAATGCCGACGGACAAGCCCGTCAGGTTGAGAAACACGTATCGCTTGTCTCTTGAAACATTTCGGAACGCAATCATCATGTAGTTGCGAAACATGGTCGTGTGGTTTGTGGCGGGAAAGAGCGCAGAAGCTTTTGTCATTCTCACAAAGCCGATTCCCTCGAGCAGGTAGAGCAGGCGTGCCTTCCAGCGCGGCATGTTTGCGGCGATCCGGCGCCGGAACTTTTCATCCAGGTCGCCGACCACAGCCTCGCAGAGGCGGGGCTCAAGCAGGTGCGTCAGCAAATCGTCAATCCACCTGGGCGGTTTCATTTCATTTTTAGGGCAAAGGCTGCTTTCGGTATCGACTTCCAGAGGTGTGTTCTTAATTCCACCGAAGTGGCCAGCGCTTTTTGTCCGGATCGGGTCACACGGAAGAGGAGTTTGCGTCTTCCTCCGCGTTCGGCCGTAGCGCCGTCGAGTCGCGAATCGAGGTAGCCCTTTTCTTCGAGGCGATGCAGGGCCACGTGGATGGTGCTCAACGTAGCACTGCGCTTACACCGGCGTTCGAGTTCTTCCTGTATGGCTACGCCGTAGGCGTTGTCGAAAAGCACGCCCACCGTGAGGAGGACGAGTTCTTCAAATTCGCCGAGGTTTGTTCCTTTCATAAGATGAAGATAGTATTTCTTTCGTATTTGTCAAATAACAGGCCGGATTTCCGGATGCCCGGGAAGAGACCACGGACAAAATCCGCGCAATCCCTTAATCCGTCAAATCCGTGATTTAGACAGGGGATCGTCAACTGAAATCCGACGCCCGCAAAGCCCGCAGGAGCAATTCGCCCTTCTTCTTATCGGCAAAGATCACGTTGACGCTGAACTCATACCGATCAAAGAGCCGGCTAAACAACAACATGGTCAGCACCCTGTCATCGGGGAGCTTCATGGTCGACTCCGAAACGTGGAAGGTCAGGCCGTCAATTTCCTCCGTTCTGGTAGCATGGTGAACGGTATCATTGGGCAACCTGGTCTTTAAAATCTCTACGAGCATGTCATCGATGGCCTTCCAGGTGGAGTCGTAGTCGCCATCTATTGCCGGATCGAACGGTTGGTAATTGACTTCGAGGGAGTTCATCTCGCCGCTTTCCACGAAAAAGATCGTCGTTGCCTGGTTCACAAACGTTTCTCCATATGTGTCTTCGACCGCGTCCATCCCCCTGCCCCGCAGCCTGGTCAATTCTTCAACGCTTACGTCCGTGAATTCGTCAGGCACTGAAATCGTCCACCCGAAAAGTTCGCTGTGGAATTTCTGCTCGTTTTGTTTTTGATTACTGCACGCTCCGAGCGCAACAATGAGGATGAGGAAAAGTTTATTCTTCATGGCTGAAACGTTAATGCAGTGAAATCAACAAATAAAAAACCCTCCGGGCCGTGTATCTCCGCGCGTTTCCGCCGGGAATACCCCTCTCCCGAAGATTAACCACGGCCCACGACTAGCCCACCAACATGGAGGCGCAAATGCCGCCACCTACAATAAACCAGACCGCGGCGAGGATAAAAAAGACCTTCCCGGCATCTTTCTTCCGTTTGACCATTCCCAGTACAAAGAACACCAAAGGCGGCCCAAACGTTATTGAAAATAAGATCGCGACAAAAATTCCAATTCCTTCCATAATGTCTCGTTTAAGGTGCGTCAATAAGTTGTCGCAGATACTCTGCCTTGTGATCCCGGTAAAAAAGATTCATGGTTTCAAAGGGAATTATCTTGCAGTCCTTGTTGACGATGTGGACGCATGATTTCTTTACCGAGCGAACGTCAAAATTATGAGCGTCGATGAACTGCATAATAATGATCCTGAACAAGTTGTTGTACGTGAGCGAAGGCGCGTGGATCTGGGGCAGGCAACACAACAGCGAATGCAGCTTTTCCGTGGCATCTTCCACCGAGTTGCCCGTACTGAACAAGTTGATCATTCTGGAATGCAGTTGTTGGTCTTGCTCATACACGATGGTATTGCGGCTGTTGTCCAGCAAGTCTGCGGGGTTAACATATCGTGTCAACGGAAATACATCGGCGCCCAACTTTAAGGCGTAACCCATGACAAGCGCGTCCGGATTGCATGGGACGGGAATCAGGTCGTCGGCGCTGAAGATGTTGGTCTGTTCCAGGATCTTTCTGCGAACCTCAGTAAGCGTAATCCGGTTTTCTTCGGCGTCAAAGTTTTCAAGCCTGCCCGCAATTTGAGTCGGTTGCAACGTCACACCCCGAACACAACGCTGTTTCAACGCAAATTCAATGATCTGTCCGATCTCATCGTCATTGACATTCTTCTGGAGCGTGACCACCAGCGTGGTCGAAAGGTTCAGCGCATTTAGATGTTCAAGGGCCGCCATGCGCACCGCGGAGAGGCGCGCGCCACGCATCCCTTGCAGGACCTCATCCCGGAAAGAGTCAAATTGCAGGTAGATCTCAAAGTCCGGCGCATACGAAGCCAATCGTTGCGCAAACTCAAAATTCTTTGCGATCTCTATGCCGTTGGTATTCAGCATGAGGTGCTTTATGGGAAGCGACTTCGCATGATCGAGTATCTCGAACAATTGCGGATGCAGCGTAGGCTCACCGCCGCTGATTTGAACGACATCCGGTTCGCGTTCATTCTCAACAACGGCAGCCAGCATGTCCTTTACTTCTTCCAGAGACCGGTGTCGGCCGTAGCCCGGCGATGACCCGGCATAGCAGGTCGGGCAAGTCAAATTGCAACGGTCCGTGATCTCGACCACCGTGAGGCAGGAATGCTGTTCATGGTCGGCACATAATCCACAATCATAAGGACACCCGTAGTGGGTCTTCGTGTTGAATTTGTAGGGCGTTTCGGATGGCTTGTTGTAATTTCTGATGTTCTTGTAGTAAGCGACATCATCGGCAATAAGCACCTTCGACCGCCCGTGTTCGGGACAACGCTTGAGCATGTAGACCTTGTCGTCCTCGAAAACAATCTTGGCATCAATTCGTTTCAGGCATTCCGGGCAGAGGCTTACCGTAAAGTCATAATAGGTGTATTTTCGCGTAGGCACGGGAAATATGGAATAGGGTTTTCCGGTAATATACAAAACAACCGATACAAAGCCATTGTATGCTGCTCAGGCCAGCCACCACGAAAACATTTGGCTTGATAAACTCCACGACAAACCGGAATCCAAAATAGCTCAACATAAAGAGCTTGAACAGCAGCCCATCTTCCAGCCTCTTCCCGTCGTATAGCCTTTTCAAAACAAAGAAGAGGATCGTTAGAAAAACCAGCTCGTACAGGGCAATAGGGTGGCGCGCAACGCCGTCGCCAAGGTCCATCCCCGTTATGAAATGGGTCGCGGTTCCGTACGTAAATTCATTCACGCCTGCGAGAAAGCAACCTATCCTGCCGATGAAAATTCCCGCGATAATGGGTAGCGTAAAAAGATCACCCGAGGAGCTGTTTTCACTTATTATGGCTTTCGTGGTTTCCACCCCAACCAGTCCGCCGAACAATCCGCCCATGATCGTCTTTACATTGTATAGTGTCGCCAGTTGTACGGAAGAAAAGTCGATGAGTGGATTTTCAAGAAAACCGATGATCCGCGACCCGAGAAAGGCGCCTATCGCCGCCCCGAGAATGATCGAAATCCTGTTGGAAGAGGAGATAGCATCCAGCTTCTTCTTCCTCAAATAGACATAGTAGCGGTAGGCGGAAAAGAATCCCAGGTACTCAAAGATGAGATGAACATTAATCGGCCATCCATGGATTTCAGGTTCAAATGGGATTGACACGTCGGGGGTACGTTGAAATCAAGCACAAGTTAAAGAATTCAAGGGAATCACGGGCCTGGTTTCAGCCTACCGGGCCCCTTCGACTTGCCTCAATCGATAACCAGATCGCTCCGTCGCGCGCGAGGTCTGCGTTATTCCAAAAAGTCCGGGTATTAACGATCGTCCGAATGACGGCGCCGACGTCCCCGCGCAACGGTATTTCAAACAATACACAAAAAATGGTCACACTCCTGACATACCTTTGTCACACGGTCGGTCTATCTTTGACCAGAGAATGCAGGGAAAATTGTTGGGTTCCATCATCACGGCGTGTGTAAGCGGCCAGCATACAAAAAGCAAGCACAATGGGAAAGTTGATATTGAAAACAAATCCAAAAGTCGATGAAGTGTACGCCAGTTACCCCGTGGCCGTCAGGGACAAAATGCAATCCCTGAGGTCGCTGGTGATAAGAACGGCGGAAGAAACCGACGGCATTGTCGAACTTGAGCAGACATTAAGATGGGGTGAACCAAGCTTTATAACTAAAAACGGGAGTACCTTGCGAATGGATTGGAAACCAAAGACACCCGACCAATATGCCATGTATTTTCAATGCACCAGCAGGCTGGTGGATACGTTCAGATTGGTTTTCGGGAACAAATTTCAATACGAAGGAAAACGCGCAATCGTCTTTCAATTGAACCAAAAAATTCCCGTCGCCGAATTGAAGGAATGTATAAAGGCGTCCCTGACCTATCACGAAGTCAAACATTTGATCACGTTGGGAATCTGAGAGAATTCTGAATTCTGAATCATTGTTGTCCGGGGAAAATTAGGATTTACACCGAAAGCTTTGTCGTAGACCAGAAACGGCGATTTGGGTTGACTTCCAAGATACCCAAATACGCTAGTGCGGGCACAATCCAGCGACCACCCGGAATTCAGACTAGCGGGGTTGAGACCAAAAGCTCCGACAGGAGCTTCCTAATTTATAGAACATAAAACCCCAACGAACCACCGGGCTCCGTAGGAGCCTCCTATAGCACACGCGACAACCAGCTGTCCAGCATGATCAAAGCGCAAACCTGGTCGGATGGGAGGTTTTGAAAACGATTTGCAAAATCCCTTGCACAATGCGTCCTCGGAGGCTCCTACGGAGCCGGTTTCATCCGCCAACGGAATTTCTATTAATAGTTGGCTCCTAACGGAGCCATAATCGCAAAATTGCGGTAACGATCTGATCAGCTGAACGATCTCACAGGCGTATCCGCAACCTTTCCCCGACAGCAATGATTCTGAATTGAAAGTCACGGGCCGGTCCACCTCAATTCGTCAGCCGTCATCCCTCGATATCAACGCCACCGCATACGCATTCACCCCCTCTTCCCTACCCACATACCCAAGCCGTTCGTTCGTGGTAGCCTTGATGCTGATGTCATCCTCGGCGACGCCCATCAGCGGCGCCAGCATCTTCTTCATGTCGGCAACGTGGGGATTCAGCTTCGGGAGTTCCAGCACAAGGGTACAATCGACGTTGCCGATGCGCCAGCCCCGTTCTGACAGCATGCGCGTCACTTCCTTTAGGAAAAACTTGCTGTCCATGTTCTTCCACCGGTCGTCTTTGTTGGAGAAATGATAACCAATATCGCGCAGGTTGGCCGCGCCGAGCAAGGCATCGCAGATGGCGTGGATGAGCACGTCGGCATCGGAATGACCAACGGCACCCTTATCCGATGGAATTTTAAGGCCGCCAAGGTAAAAATCGCGGCCCGCCTCGAGTTGATGAACATCAAAACCTAAACCTACACGTATCTTCATGGCCGGGAAAATCAGTTGCGACGCGCGTGATAGTACATGACACTGGCGTTCTCTTCCCTGAGGGTGGCCGCAGCCACGCGCCGGATATCCTCAGCCTGGATCGACTCGATCTTTTCGGCCTCGCGGTTGACGAGCCCTGCATCACCCGACAATTTCGAAAACGCCAGGTTGATGGCGCGGTTCATGACCTCCACTTCTCCGAACTCCAGCGTGGCATACGCCTGGTTCTTGACCTTGTCCAATTCATCCTCGCGGGGGCCGTTCACAAGCAGTTCGTCAATGACGGCGCCGACCTCCGCCTCCGCGTCAGGCAGGCTCACACCGCCCTTAACCCGACCGTTGATCACCAGCAAACCGGGATCGATGGTGCCCATCACAAACGAAGAGATCGAATTAAAAACTTCCTTCTCCTTGACCAGTTTCCGGTAAAGCCGTGAGGACTGTCCCCGGCTGAGGATGTCGCTTAGCAGATCGTTCGGATAGTAGTCGTCGTGAAAGCGGCCGGGCATGTGGTAGGCTTTGTAGAACGCATCGGCGGGAACGTCAGCGTTCACCTCGAGGAAACGTTTCCCGGTCTGCGCCGGCTCTGCCGGAAGCGCGCGCGGCTTCAATGCCTGGTGAGAGATCGGGCCAAACCATTTTTCCGCGAGCCGCCTTACCTGGGCCATCGTGACATTCCCCGCCACCACCATGATGGCATTGTTGGGAACATAGTGGTTGAAGAAGAAATTCTTCACGTCGTCCATGGTAGCCTTTTCGATGTGGTCGATCTCCTTCCCGATCGTCGCCCATTGATAGGGATGTTGCCGGTAGGTGAGCGGCCGCAGTTTCAGCCACACATCACCGTAGGGTTGGTTGAGATAGCGTTGTTTGAACTCCTCGATCACCACCTTGCGCTGCACTTCCAGCACCTGGGGATCGAACGACAACGACAACATGCGGTCCGACTCTAGCCAGAATCCGGTTTCAAGGTTGGTGGCGGGAACCGTGAGATAATAGTTCGTGATATCCGTGTTGGTGAAGGCGTTGTTTTCGCCGCCGACCTTTTGAAGGGGTTCGTCATAGTTGGGAATGTGCTTCGACCCGCCGAACATGAGGTGTTCGAACAGGTGGGCAAATCCCGTCCGCTCCGGATCTTCGTCGCGCGAGCCCACATCGTACAGAATATTCAGTACGGCGATCTGCACGGTGTGGTCTTCATGAACAATAACCCGCAGGCCATTGGGAAGCGTGAATTCCTCAAAATTGATCATAACGGCCTCAAATAACGGGAATTTTTATCGGAAAGGAAGCGGAAACGACGCGGGTCGAAGGAAAACGCCTAATTTGGCGCCGCATTCCAGACGCCATGATTTTCAACCGCAAACACTACAGCGACGAGACCTTAAAACTCCTGTACACCGGCATTATAAAGCCGCGCATGATCGAAGAAAAAATGCTGATCCTCCTGCGCCAGAACAGGATCTCCAAGTGGTTCAGCGGCATCGGGCAGGAAGCCATCGCGGTAGGACTGACACACGCCCTCGACGACGATGAGTACATTCTCCCCATGCACCGCAACCTGGGCGTATTCACCAGCAGGAACATGCCCTTCCACCGGCTATTCGCCCAATGGCAGGGAACGATGATGGGTTACACCAAAGGGCGCGACCGGTCGTTCCACTTTGGCACTAACAACCATCACATTGTCGGCATGATCTCGCACCTCGGTCCCCAGAACGGTGTCGCCGACGGGATTGCGCTGGCATGCAAGCTTAAGGAGGAAAGGAAAGTCACCGCCGTATTCAATGGCGATGGCGGCACCAGCGAAGGCGACTTCCACGAGGCGGTGAACGTGGCCGCCGTATGGGACCTTCCCGTGATCTTCATCGTTGAAAACAATGGCTATGGCCTCTCCACACCCAGCAGTGAGCAGTTTCGCTGCGAGAGCTTCGCCGACAAGGGCATTGGCTATGGCATCGAAGCCGTGAGCATCGACGGTAACAACATCCTCGAGGTGTACGACACCATCCGCCTGCTCGCTGAAAACATGCGTGCAAACCCGCGGCCGGTGCTTGTCGAATGCCGCACTTTCCGCATGCGCGGCCACGAAGAAGCCTCCGGCACCAAATACGTTCCCAGAACGCTCATGGAGGAGTGGGCAAAGAAGGACCCGGTAGAAAATTTCGAAGCATGGCTGAAAGCCGAAGGCGTCATCGACGAAGACTTCATCTACACCACCCGCAAAGACATCAAAGCGGAAATCGATGACGCGCTGGCGGTCGCCTTCGACGAGAAACACCCGGAGCCCGACACCGCGCGGGAGGTGGAAGACCTCTTCTTTCCGCATCACGCAGAAGCTACGTCGCCGGCTACTTCGGCAACCACTGAAAAACGTTTCATCGACGCCATCAGCGACGGCCTTCGCCTGAGCATGGAGCGGTTCGGCAACCTCGTGCTGATGGGTCAGGACATCGCCGAGTACGGAGGCGTCTTCAAGATCACCGAAGGCTTTGTTGAAAAATTCGGCAGGGACCGCGTGCGCAACACCCCGATCTGCGAGTCGGCAATCGTCGGTGCCGGTCTGGGTCTTTCCGTGAAGGGAATGAAGGCCATGGTGGAAATGCAGTTCGCGGATTTTGTCACCGAGGGCTTCAACCAGATCGTGAATAACCTCGCCAAGTCACACTGGCGCTGGGGACAGCACGCGGATGTGGTTGTGCGCATGCCCACGGGCGCGGGCACTGCCGCGGGGCCATTCCATTCGCAGAGCAATGAAGCCTGGTTCTTCCACACGCCGGGGCTGAAGATCGTCTACCCGTCCAATCCTTACGACGCGAAAGGGTTGCTCTGCGCGGCGATCGACGACCCGAATCCTTACCTGTACTTTGAACACAAGCTGCTCTATCGATCGGTCAAAGAGGTCATCCCCGACGACTATTACACCGTTGAAGTGGGAAAGGCGAGACTTGTGGCGGCAGGGAACGATCTGTCCATAATCACCTACGGCATGGGTGTTCACTGGGCGCAGGAGATCCTTTCCGGGATGCCTGAAATCTCCGCGGACCTAATCGACCTCCGAACGCTGCTCCCCTGGGACAAAGAGGCCGTCGCCGACACGGTGCGGAAAACCAACCGCGTGCTCATCCTTCACGAAGACACGATAACGGGGGGGATAGGCGCGGAGATCAGCGCATGGATCTCGGAGCATTGCTTCGAATACCTCGACGCTCCCGTCATGCGCGTGGCAAGCCTCGACACGCCTATACCTTTCGCCCCGACCCTGGAGAACAACTTCCTGCCAAAGGGGAGGATCAGGGGGAAAGTGGAGGAGTTGGTGAGGTATTGATCAGGAACAGGATTCCAGGGATGCTCAGGATTTCTGAGTTTATCGTTTACTTGCTAGATCTGCAATCCACATTGTGGAAAGCTTGAACCCTGAGAAAGCTGATCTGGTTTTCCGGATTTTATGGAATTGTCGTGATGTGTATCTTTCAGTCTGAGGAGATGAACCTCCTAACCCTGACCCGCTTGAATCCCGACATCCATAACGACCAGGTAACGTACCGCATCATAGGCTGCGCCATGAAGGTTCACAATGAACTGGGACCAGGTTTTCAGGAAGTGATCTATCAGCGGTGTCTTGCCATCGAATTCAATAGGGCAAAGCTGGCATTTGGACGAGAAATACCGCAAGACATCCATTATAATGGGATCCATGTGGGCACGAGGCGCGCCGACTTCATTGTTGAAAAAAGAATTGTCGTAGAATTAAAAGCCCTCAGCCAACTGGAGGGACTGCATTTGGTCCAATGCAAGAACTATGTCATCACGTATGACTATCCAAAGGGCCTGCTCATCAACTTCGGTGCCCGTAGCCTGGAGTATAAGCTTATCTTCAATCCCTACCAATAGCCGCCCACCTGAATCAATCTACCAATCCCGTAAATCCTTGTGAATCCTGGCTATCCTGCAAATCCTCGTTATTCTGCAACCAATCTCAGTTCCTTCGATCAATCGTTGCTTTCATTTCGCCATTCCCACCGGCTTCCACTACAGACTCACCCAAAACCCGTATCGTGGACGTCACAAAATCGTTCGCTTCAGCTTTGTAAATATTATCCACATACTTCTGCGGATTGCGGTCGATATAGGGAAACCAGGTGCTGTGGATCTGGATCATGACGCGGTGCCCTTTCTTGAACGTATGGAGTACATCCTGCAGGGGAAACGTAACGTCGGACACGACGTTCGGTTTGAACGGCTCCGGTTTTTCAAAGCTGTTGCGAAACCTTCCGCGAAACACTTCATGCCTGACGAGCTGTTGATAGCCGCCCATTTCCACGTTGTCCGGATTGTGCGCGTAGTCGGGGTGGTCCTGCGGATAGACATCGATCAGTTTCACGACAAAGTCGGCGTCGGTGCCGGTCATCGACACTTTCAAACGCGCTACGATCTCGCCGGCGATGGTAATGTCTTCACCCAGCACATCGGTTTGAAAGGTAAGTACGTCGGGGCGGCGGGACGCGTGACGCTGGTCATCGCTCATGAACCGCCGCGGCGTAAACGTGATGCCTTCAATCTCCGACGTGTAGGGCACCGGTTTTGAAGGATCGCTCACGTATTCAAACACCGCGTTGCCGGCGAAGGGATTGTTGATAGACAGTCTACCACCGGGGCCAAAGTGGAGCGTGTACCGCGGCGCATCCGCGGGAGGCCATGCGCTGAACCTTTTCCACTCCTTCCTGCCGGTGTCGAACATCAACGCCTCGGGAAAATCCCCTGTCCCTTCTCCCTTCAGGTGGTAGGCAAAGAATGGCGCTTCCACCTCGCGAAGGAAGTACGTCGAGATGCTGTCGCCAAAGTAGATGTGGTTGTGGATGCTCTTTCCCCGCTCAACACTCCAGTCGCCATGTCCCCACGGACCCATGACGAGCGTGTTCCTCGCTTCAGGACTCGTCTGTTCAATAGTCTTGTACGTGTTAAGCGGTCCATACAGGTCCTCGGCATCAAACCATCCCCCGACGGTCATGACCGCATGGGTCACTTCCTTCAGGTGCGGGAGTATGCTGCGTTTCTGCCAGAACGCATCGTAGTTCGGATGATCGACGATCTGCTTCCAAAAGAAATTGTCGTGATGAAACTTTTCCGTAAAGGTCTTGAGAGGCCCCGCCGCAAGGTGGAAGGCGTAGGCATCGCCGACCTTCAGGTCCATGAAACGATTGAGCTCGTCAAGGAACCAGTGGTCGGGGGTTGGCTCGTCATGCTGGTACCCGAAGACGGCGAATGCCGCCGTGTAGCTCTGGAGGTAAGCGCCGTTGTGGTGAAAATCGTCGAAGAAAAAATCCGCGATGGGCGCCTGCGGCGAGCTCGCCTTCAGTGCCGGATGCGCGTCGGGGAGCGCCGCACTGGTATAAAAACCCGGATAGGAAATGCCGAACATGCCCACCCGCCCATTATTCCCTTCGATATGATGGATCATCCATTCAATGGTATCCCAGGTGTCTGAGCTTTCGTCGATGGCCGTCTTGTCGGAAGGGTCATTGCCCGGAATGTTGGGCCGCATGTTGTCGAAGGTGCCTTCGGACAAATAACGTCCGCGCACGTCCTGGAGGGCTATGATATATCCCTCGCGGATAAAAAATGAAAAATGGGGATGAAAGGGCCGCGAGGCGAACGCTGAAGCATTGTAGCAGGTGCGGTTCAACAGGATGGGATACTCCCGGCTCTTATCCCGCGGAGCATAAACCAACGTAAACAGCTTCGTGCCGTCACGCATGGCGATGCGGTACTCCTGTTTCTCATAATGTTTGCTCAGATAGGCCGAGTCAATCTCCGGAAGCGGATTTTGACCGAAAGACAGAAAGCCGCATGCGGCGAGCACCAATGTCAGTGATAAGGGCTTCATAGATTTTGATTGCGTGGATTTGAATGGAAATTAGGAAGAATTTTTCACAACACCCTGCCGGTCGCGGGCAGGTGAAAAATGAAGAACCACGCCGCCCGGTCTGTGATTCCCGCGAATCCTGAACTATCTTGCCGCGATAATTCAGATCCATGCACGGATTCATCGCGATAGAAGGACTCGACGGATCGGGGAAGTCGACCCAGATCGAGCTGCTCACCCGACACCTCCACCAGCAAGGCATCAAAACCCGGTTCGTCCATTTTCCGCGTCTCAACGAAGGCATCTTCGGTGAATTGATTGCAAAGTTCCTGCGCGGGGAGTTCGGTGACGTTTCCCAGGTTCACCCGCAGCTCGTGGCCACGCTCTTTGCCGAAGACCGGAAGGCGTTTGCGCCCACCATCAACGATTGGCTTGCCGACGACAACGTTGTCCTTGTGGACCGGTACGTCCTGTCGAACATCGCCTTTCAGTGTGCGAAACTCGACTCAACCGATGAAAAGACGTACCTCCGCGACTGGATCAACCGTTTCGAATACGAATACAACAAGATACCGAAACCCGATCTTTCAATTTATCTCGACGTGCCGTTCACCTTCGTTGCCCGCGCGCTCGATGAGCGAAGAACGGCAAAGACGCGTACATACCTCAACGAGAAAGACGACATCCACGAAAAAGATCACTCCCTTCAAAAGGCCGTTCAGCTCGAGTATGAATCGTTGTGCGGGCTCGACCCCACTATCCACCGGATACCATGTGCCGATGCCCGGAACGGCATGCGTCCCATTGACGCCATCCACGCCGAGATTGTCGAAATGATCAACACACAACTGCAAAGATGAACGACGCGCGAATAGTTGTCGCAAAGGAGCGGAATACCAATAACAACCAGCGTCGCTCATGAGACGAAAATCACGCCTTGTACTTGCCGGGATCTTCACCTTGCTGACGATCGTCTTCCTCGCGTTGACCATTTACCGCATGACGTGGGACTACAATGAACAGGGTATCCATTTCGACGCAGATTCCATGACCACCTACAACGAAAGCGCCGTATTGGCCTACGGTGTGCTTGCGGTGATGTCGCTGGTGCCGACGATTGCGTTTCTGAAGAGTTGGCTCAAAGGCCCCGGCCCCCATTGAAAATAAACGCGTTCCCCGGATAAGTGATCCTGTCAAGAAATTCCGGAATTCGTGCTAACTTTCAGGTTCGGCAATGATCTAAACGAAATGTGCGGTCCGAGTTTAATCCCCATCCGCGCCCTGCGCGCGTTCTGTTCCCTCCTCGTATTACTAGTGACCTTCATTGCCGCCCGGCCGTCCTGGGCGCAAGACTTCCAGGTTGCCGTTCCCGAAGGCCACGCCAGCGGCATTGAATCCGCTCAGTTTGGTGGCGATGGCCGGTACGTGCTCACTACCGGAAAGGACAAAACGGTGCGGCTATGGGAGACTTCAAGCGGGCACCTCCTTCGCACGCTGCGATTTGAAAAGGACCTGTACCACAGCGACATCGGTCAGGATGGGAAGTTCATGCTGACAATCACCGACTCTATAAAAGTGTGGGACATCACGACCGGACAGCTTCTGTATACGCTCGAAGGGATGAGTGGAAAATTCCTCCGGGGCGGAAAAATTATCGGGTCTTCGGTTGGCGATTCCCTGTTCTTATTTGATCCTGTGAACGGCCGGCATGTTTATCACCCCAACGACTACGGTGCCGATCTGCAGGTGAGCCCTGACGGTCGCCTTGCATGCTTCTGGAACGAATTCGACGAGCGCTTCGGAATTTTTGACCTCCGCGCGCAAAGGTTCCTTCACCACCTCACGGCGGCGGGCGGCGACGTGGAACAGGCCGGTTTCAGCCCCGACAGCAAATTGTTGTTTACACGTTCCGGAGACCGGACGGTAACGATCTGGAATGCGGCCGCGGGCCGTGCGATCACCCGAATTGAAAACGAGTCCGATGTCAATGGCGTATCCTTCACCAACGACAGCCAACACTTCGTCATCGCCGATGACGAGCCGAAGCTGATCTTCAGAAGCGTGCGCAACGGAAGACCGAACCGTGTGCTCGACACGGAAGCGTTCAGCATCGACGGCGTCTATTTCACCCCCGACGACAAATACATCATCACCCAAGGGTATGAGGCCACACGGGTCTGGACCATGGCCGACTTCCAGCCGCTCTGGTCGATCAAACCAACGGAAGCGCCCGGTGTAAGCCCGGACTCAAAGTTGTTGCTTACGTATGAATATGACGGTGCATCGGCATCACTCTGGAACATTGCCCAGGGAGAGTTGTTTCACTTCCTTTCGCGGGAAACGATGCCGGTCCGGTTTCAGCGAAACCTCCCTGACGATCGGCTCCTCCTGAGTTCCATCGACCAAAACGCCGTCGTTCGCGTCTGGGACCCTGCGCGGGGCGATCTTAAATATGAGCTCGACCGCCATGACTCTGGCCTTTCTCTTGAGTCGATCCACGCCGAAAAAAACCTCCTCCTCACGTGTTCCGAGACGGACCACACCGCGAAGGTCTGGGATGGCCTCACCGGCGAGGTCCGCTTTACATGCTATGATACCACCACGTGGTATGATCAACCCTCGACATTCTGGAATAGCGCCTTTAGTCCGGATGGAAACCAGGTGCTGATCAATGCCACCAAAGTGAATGACGACGGCGACCTGGATGTGTTCGACACCGAGACAGGCACCCTTTTATACACGAAACGAAGTCCTGGCGTTTCTTCCCGGTTTCTATTCCATCCCGACAACCGGTTCCTGCATTATTTCGTCGGCGATACGATGTTCCTCTACGACACCCCATCGGGAAAACTCATCCGTTATTTTGCCGGCCATAGCGCCAACGTTGACAACGCCGCCTTCAATCACGACTACTCGCAAATCGTAACTGGCGCAAATGATGGCATAATCATCTGGAATGTTTCCGGGAAGATCCTTCATCGCTTTGGCGGATTTGAATCGCACATCAGCTCCGTGGGCTTCAGCGCCGACGGCACCCGCGTCATCGCCTCGTCGGGAGAAGCCATCTACGTCTGGGATGCGTCCACAGGGCGATCGTTGCTGAAAATTGAGACCGGCACGTCCCTTCAGACCGCGCGGTTCAGTCCCGACGACAAACGCATCGCCTCCATCGATGCCGACGAGGTGCTCAAGGTATGGGATGCCGGAACGGGAAAGCTCCTCCATCACCTCGCCAATCCACCGCTGGAATACAGTTATGACTTACCCATCCTGTTTTCACCGGACAGCAGGTACGCGATCATCAACGTGTACAGCAGCGTACGCATCTGGGATATGGTAACCGGAACCCTTGCAGCGACGGCATGGGCTCCCGGCGAGGATTACGCCGTGATCCTGCCTTCCGGTTACTACCAATGTTCACCCGGCGCCGCGCGGCACCTGTTCTTCAGGAACGGAACGCAGACGCTCGCCTTTGAGCAACTCGACCTCAGGTACAACCGTCCTGACGTGGTCATGCAATTTCTTGGCGATGTAACGGGCGAGGACAACCAGGTTATACGCGAGGCGCTGGCCGTGGCCTACGACAAACGACTGAGGAAGATGGGCATCGGCCAGGCCGAAATCGAGGCGGACGTAAGCGTTCCCACCCTCCGGTTCGTCAACGAAGAAAGCATCGCCGCGGAACAATCATCCGGCGATCTGAAACTCCACATCCGCGCCGTCGATACCCTTTATACGCTGGCGTCGCTCAACATCTGGATTAACGAGGTGCCCGTCCTGGGTAAAGACGGGATAAGGCTCCACGCCCGTGCCGGCACGATAGACACCCTCGTGACCGTGTCACTCTCCGAAGGGCAGAACCGCATCGAGGCGGCGGTCACCAATGAAAAGGGCTCGGAAAGTTTTCGGTATCCGGTGTTCGTGAACTACACGCCTGCCGCCCCGCACACCCCGAAGTTGTATTTCGTGGGCATCGGGATCAACCAATACGTCGACAGCACCATGAACCTCAACTACGCCGCAAAAGACATCCGCGACCTGGCCGGGGAATTCAGCAGGCGCCATCCCGTGTGTGAGATCGACACACTGATCAACGCGATGGCTGTCCGGGAGAACATTCTTTCCCTGAAAGAAAAACTACGGCAGACGCACGTCGAGGACAAGGTGATCATCTCCTTCAGTGGTCACGGCGTGCTCGACGACAGCCTCAACTTCTATTTTTCAACCTACGACCTGGATTTTCAACGACCGTCGGCACGCGGACTTCGCTATGAAGACCTGGAAGATCTGCTACACGACATCCCCGCCCGCAAGAAGTTGCTGCTGATCGACGCCTGTCACAGCGGCGAAGTCGACCGGGAAACGGATTCCGCCAACGGGCAAACCTACTTTCATCGCGTGGAGGAAGGTGGCGTGACTTCGTTTTCGCCGCGGGGCGCGGAGTTGCTTACGGACGACAACCCCGCGGGGCTGCAAAACAGCTTTGAACTGATGAAAGAGATGTTTGCAAACCTCAACCGAAGCAACGGCGTGATGGTCATCAGCGCGGCAGGTGGACGCGAGTACGCGTTCGAGGGCCGCGACTTCAGCAACGGCGTCTTTACCTACACGATAAAGAAAGCGCTTCTCGACAACGAAGCCGACCTGGACGGACTGAACGGCGTTACGGTAAGCGAACTAAAGAAATACGTCAGCCGCGAAGTTTCACGACTGACCATGGGAAAACAAAAACCGACGACAAGAAAGGAAACGCTCCTTTACGATTGGGCGCTGTTCCAGGAAAGTGGCGGCCTGGCGTCGGACCAGGAAGCCACGCGTCTCTTCGAGCGCGCGGAACGACTTCTCAAAGAAGAAAGGGTTGACGACGCCGCTTCCATTTACATGGACGTCGTCACACGGCTGAAAGGAACCGACAACTACGTAAACCGTGATTATTGTGAACTCTGTCACTACCTCGGGGGCTACTTCAACGACCATGGCAACCCTGAACGCGCCCTTGAATTTTTCCAGGAAGAGGTGGGTGCCCGAAAACTGCTCAAGCGCCGAAGCGACGAATACATCGATGCCCTTTACGCCCTCATTGGCGCCAGCCAGTCGCTCGGGCGTAGCGATGAAGCCGCCCCGCTGCTGGAAGAGTTGTTGGAGGTAACAAAGATCGTTCATAAGGAGCGGAGCCTGCCCCACGCTTATGCGCTGAATTATACCGGCGTGCACCTGGCCAATCAGAATAAATACGCCGAGGCGATCCCTTATTACCAACGCTCGGTGGAAATATTGGAGAAAGTGGGAAAGAGCGACACGCGCACCTACTCCGGAATGCACGAGCAATTCGAGAATTATGCGACCATCGTGGCCAATCTCGGTTACGCATTCCGGATAACCGGAGATCACCAGCATGCGATCGGCGCCTATGAACGCGCGTTGTCGACACTGGAAGCCATCGATAAAAAAACGTCACCCTACGCCTTGTATCTCAACGCGATGGCGATGTCGTACGAGGCGCTGGGCATCACTTCCCCGGCGGACTCGCTGTACGGCGAATCGCGGGCGTTGTTGCAGGCACTCGGCGACACGCTGCAGTCGGACTACGTCTATATCACCGAGAACCTCGCGCGACTAAAGAAACGCTCGGGAAGCTGGGACGCCGCCGATGTATTGTACGACGAAATCAGGACCGCGCTCACCCGGATTGAAGGACACGACCAGGCGCACCGTGTAAACGTCCTCAACGACCATGCTATACTCAACCAGGAACTTGGCCGTTACGAGAAGGCGAAGGCTTTGTACCTGGAGTCCATCGCGCTTTGCAGGCAATGGTTGGGCGATGCCCATCGAAATTGTGAGACCATCTCGCGCAATCTCGAAAGGCTGCTGGAAAAAATGAGTCAGGACTAGCGCGCTAGCGCGAGGGAACGATTTTGAAAATGAATTCCGACGTATTGGTTCCCATCTCGCCCTGCTCGAGTTCCGCACCCCGGGTCGAGGTTCCCTTGTCGTAGGAGTCCCCCAACAGCTTCTGAACAGGCAAGGTGTTTCCGCGCGTGCGATACGCCGGAACGCGAATGGTGGAAGCAAGGTCAAAAGCCACCCCCGTGGAGATCACTTTGAAGGTCTCGGTTCCATAAGGCGGCGCAATGCGGATGGGATACTTCAGCACGCGCGTCTCCCCAGGGTTGAGCCTGAGTTCCTCAATCGGCGGTTCCACACGGCTCTGCCTTACCGAGGGAACGAGCGGATTGATTCTGCCGCTCGGCTCGATATCAATGACATTGAAATAGGCTGGCTGGTCGCCGTGGTTGGTTAGCTCCAGGTACACGTAGGTGCTGGCGGGAATGTTGACGGTATTGCCTTCGTCGAGGTAGCCGGCCGGATCCACTACATCGTTGAAATCCTTTGATCCCGCCTTCACAGGAAGCATGCGGCTAATGACCACGTTGTACGCGTCGTCGTTCAGGTCGAGTTCCCTGATCATGCGGCCCTGGGCGTAGTTGTGAATAACGTCCGTAACAAGCTTGACCGCCTCATCCAGGGCATTGCCCTTTACCCCCTGCGCGACCAGCTTCGAACCATAAGCCGTGCTGATGATGTCGAAAGCGTAGGTACCGCGCGTCTTGATGTCCTGGAGGATCACGTCGCTGCCTTTGCCCGCGACCTCCGCCATGCCCATCGCCGTGATGGCTTTTTCGAGGGAGGAACGCAACGCAGGATCGGATATTTTATCGAGGCTTACCCGGACCACCCGGTCAGGGAGCACGGCGCCGGTAACAAATGCCCACGCATCGACCGCGTTCTCCAGGGTGAGTTCACGGTCAAGCGTGACCGTTGCCGTAAAGTCTGATGCGGACGTCACTTTCCCGGTCGCGAGCGACTTCCCGTCTTTCGAAGGACCGCTTGCTCCCGCGCGTTCGAGAACGATCGATGTCCCTTCATAGACGTTCATCAACCGTCCCGCATTGATCGTCACTTCCGCGGGATTGTCGATCGAAGTCACCGCGAAGTACTTCTCCTGCGGATGGAACGAGCCACCGAAGATCTCAAAGTCGACATCGCCTTCCAGTTGAGGCGTTTGTTTTGGCGCACGCGAGGCCATCTCTGACAGCAACGCGGCAAACATCGATCGATAGGTTGTCCCTTTCGGCATCGAGGCAAGCACCTTGCTGAGGCAATAACTCAGCGAGCCCACACCATTGCCGTTTTCGTCCTCGGTTTCATAGTTGACTTCGTGAGCCGACGCTCCGGAGATCACCACCAACTTTCCAAGGTTGTCGCCACGGCTCTTCACCGCGCCCTCGCCGATCATGCCGAAGCCACCGGCCTCCTTCGCCGACGGTGCCACCCGGGCGGTCGTGTCGAGCACAAACGGGTCTTCACCGCCACGTACGCGGGCCGATCCGCGCGTTCCCGTTCCGGAGTGACACGCGTCCAGGATGGTGAGCACGTGCCCGTCCTTGCCGATGAGCCCGCGTATCTCGTTGATCTTTGATCCAAAGTCTTCATCGCGAAGGTGCAGGCTGCCGTCGTACAGGCCCTTGCCTCCTCTCGAACGGTGATACCGGTGGTTTACGGGAGCGCCGAATCCCACGATGGCCTCATCGTAGCCATCCACCTCGTCGTCGTTGTTGTCGGTGATCTGCTGTCCATGCGCAGATACGTGAATAACCACCATGTCGCCGGGTCCAACGCGCTTGCTAAGGCTCGTCAATGCCGCGAGAATACCTTCCCGGTCGGCCTGCTCGTCGGTCAACACGGTAACATTCTCCTCCTGGAAGCCGAGGCGGGTCAGGGCCCCTTTGATAAGGGGAATATCGTTCTGCGAGCTGATCTGCATCCATCCCGTAGCCCTTTCGTAATCGCCGATCGCAATGATCAGCGCGTGCTTTTCCGCGACAGCCGGAGGAGACGCGGGATTCTCCACGTGCTCAAACGAAAAAAAACTCAGAGAGGCAAAAAGGACAATCAACGTACGTTTCATACAGCGTTTTTCGGTTTACGGGAAATGCAAAGGTGAATAAATTCACTCTTGCGACTATGTTTTATTTCAAAAATGAATGATTTTTAGTTCAAAATGTGAACCACAACCATTCCCTAAAATACCAAATTGATGGTATTTTTTGTGCCCCGATGGACAAACACGCAAGCGTCAAATGGCGGAAGAACTGAACGATCTTTTCGAGCGACTGAAAAAACGCGACGAATCCGCATTCCTCACCCTTTACAAGAGTCACAAGACAGAACTTGTAGCCTGGATCAGGAGCCGGTTCAACCTGTCACAGGAAGCATCAACAGAAATATTTCAGTTGACGATGGTGACGTTTTTTGAAAACGTGATTAACCATAAGATCACGACGCTTACAAGTACATTGAAGACCTATCTTTATTCCATCGGAAAATACAAGGCGCTGGAGGCGCTCCGGAAACAGGGACGGATGACGCCCCTTGAAAGCCTGACGCCCCTGGGCGCTGAACCCGCCGACTTTACTCCTGATGAAACGGATGATGTGGAAGACGAGGAGAAGCGGTACGAAGTGATGGGCGTCAGCCTGAAGAAGCTCGGCGCCCCGTGTTCCGACATCCTTACGTCATTCTATTTCCACAGGGCATCCTTGCGGGAATTGAAGGACCGGTTGGGTTATAAGAGTGAAGAGAGTATCAAGAGTCAGAAGTTCAAGTGCATGGAGCGGTTGCGGAAAATCTATTTTGAACAATACAGCAGTCAGCGATGAGCCCGGAAGATTACGACCTGATCGAAAAAAACCTTCTTGGAACGGCCGCGCCTTCCGAGCAGGCGGCGTTGCAATCGAGATTGCAGGAGCCCGCATTCCGGCAGGCCTATGACGAGGTGGCTCACATCGCGCAGGACCTCAAAATACACGAGCGAAAGCGCCTCCATGATTTGCTCAAAGAAATTGAACAGCGCCAACCGGGCTCGTTTCCCTACCTGGCCATAGCTGCCTCGGTAGTCTTGTTACTGACGTTCGGGTGGTTTTTGTGGTTTGCGGGCAACAACCATGGCGATCTGTTCGATCGTTATTACGAGCCGTATGCCGCGCTGAAGTTTCAACGGCCCAGGGGCGCGGCCGATCTTTATAAAGCCAAGGTGCAGGCGTACAAATACTATCGCGCCGGCGACGATGACGCGGCGGTGGCGCTACTCGATTCCGTCCTCCTCAACCATCCCGACGACGAGGAAGTGCGTTTTGTGATAGGGCTGTCCCACCTGGAGGCAAAAAACTTTCCGGACGCGATCGCCGCCCTTGAAGGGATCAACCGGTTTCCGGAAGCGCGCTGGTACCTCGCGCTGGCACTGCTCGGCGAGGGGCTCACCGATGTCGCGCAAACCACGCTGGAGGAGATCGCGACCGATGATACCGCCCCGAATCAGGAAGCGGCCATCCGGTTGCTCAAAGATTTGAATGAGTAAACTTAACCCTGGAAACCGAAGGCCTTACTTTATCTTCTTTAACTGATCGACCAGTTCGTCGGAGTTGTCGTAGACTGACTTGACGACAAACGACTGCTTCGATGCCTCCTTCACGTCGATCTCAATGTTGTAGAGCCCCTGACCGTAAGAGGGGATCAAGTCGTCGCGACCGGCTTTGATAAAACTCGAAGAGCGTGGTACAAGGATCGAATATCCGTCAATGAGCGCTCCCAGGGGACCGCGCCCGGGATCATTGAGAAATGCCTTCTGCGCTTCCGGTTCGAGGGGAATGTCGCGTAGCGTCAGGTTGAAGAATCCGATCGGCACGTTGTGGTGAAAAGTTCCGTTATCTGAATACCAGGTCGCGTTGATGGTGATGGCAATGTCCATGTTGATGGTTTGTTGCTTGCGATTAAACCAGGTCCACGGAATCCACGCTTTGCGGGCCGGTACTTTCGCCTTGGCGTAATTCAGTTTAAATTCCGCCAGGCGTAAGCGAAAAATGGAATTGTTGATGATCTGCAGCGGATCCGCCTTGTCGAGTTCGAAGAATGCGTAGAGCGCCGTATCGGACGCCATGCCTTTCTGCTTTTCGACCATTCGAAGCAGGGTGACACCGTTGAAGACCATGCCCTCCGGGTCAAGCGGCCCGCGGGTGGAAATGTTGTTGTAGAAGTAAAGCTCGTTCCGGCCGTCTTTGTATTCAGCGGTATACTTCTGTTTATCGATGTTGATCAGCATCTTGATGCCGTCCGCAGCAAGCGAGAGGCCTTTGCCCAGAATGTCTTCGGTAACGCCGCGCCCCGTACCGTCGCCCTGGTCATCGAGCCGGGCAAGCGCAATCACCTCGGGCGCTTCGTCAATCGCCATCGTAACATCTTCCCCTTCGGTAATGTGGGAATTCTTCGTCGCCACACAGCCCGCCACCAGCAGGGGTATCGCACAAAAAACAACAAATCGCATAAGTCAGGTAATAAAACCAAAAATAGAATTAATTCTTCGACATCACACCTTTCCGGAAAAGATGACCGGCTCGAAAGTTCAGCACGGCTGGACGATCAACCCCCTGGTGAGCGCCGATCGTATCAGCCCGGTCCGGTTGCGCGCGCCAAGCTTTCGCATGATGTTCTTGCAGTGTGTATTCACCGTGTGTTCACTGATAAACAATGAAACACTGATCTCTTTTGTCGTGAGTCCCTCAAAGACCAGGGACAGTACTTCCTTTTCGCGTCTTGTAATCATGGCTTTACTGTTTACCATTGATGAAGCGGCCGCGGCGTGGTGAACCCCAATATCCTTTAAAAAGACATTAAAAAACCCCGGGGGATCTATCCCCGGGGCTCAATCGATGAATCTCCGGATCCTCCGTTACGGATGAAGGTTCCAGGTGTACTCGTAATTTGTCTCAGGGTTTATTGGACCCCAGTAGTAGTAGCTGCCATCATCAAACACCGCTTTCCCATAGAGTTTTGTGTTTCCGGGAACGGCCCAGGTCACACGGCGGTCGTAGGGCGCAAGGGTTCCGCGATACTCATCATCTACATAAATGTCAATATACCATCCGGTGTAGTTGTCGACAACGATATCCGAATAGTTGGGGCCATACACGTCTCCGCGCGACTTCGGCTCGGCCTTCGGCTTTTTGTCGTTGCCAGGCTTCTTGAGCTTGTCAACTTCTTTCGACTTTTCGGTAACTCGCTTGGATTCAATGGTTTCCTGCTTACGCTCCTTGTCCTGCGCCACCGAAGCAGTGACGGAACACACAAGGAAGGCGCAGATTAACATCAGCACACTCGTTAGATTTTTCATAATTAACGTTTAAGGGTTTAATAATTCGATCCAAAATTTAATTGTAAAAGTTCACAAAGGTGAACCCAGGACGAAACAAATTTTTTTTTCACAAACAAAAAATACCAACTTATAGTGATTGATCATTTGTGCGGTTGCCTTATACGGAGGCCGTTAGTCAACCTCCTGTAACTCGGGCCGGACGTACACGTTTTGCGACCGGTAAAACAATTCAATCTGTTCCCTTTCAAAGGCTTCGTCATTCAGGCGGCCAAGAACATCTTTAAGTTTCTTCACTTCCGTCAGGAACGCATCTTCCCAGGTCTTGTCGGCCAGGTAAAAAGTTTGAGATACTCCGGAGGCAGGCCAATAAGGTCCATTGCTCAGGTGCCAGGTGTAATGCCTGCCGCGCTCCATGCCTCCTGAAAAGGGAAAGACGATCAACAGCGTGTCCTGAAGGCCCGTCTTGACGACGTCCGCTCCGGTGTCATCGCGGATGGTGAAGTACGTAATGTCGGCATGGCCCCGCCACGAAAAGACGATGTCATTGCTGATGATCACTGCCGAGTCGAGCGGAAAATGAATCTCCCATTCCGACCGGCTTACCCCGCCCTTCGGGCGATTGGCCATGGTTGCCGGGTCGTGTCCATGATGCTCGCGCAACTTCTTCCAGACATAGGAGAAATAAGGTGTCGCAATGGCATCCGAGCGCCGCACCCGTTCGGCGATGTCGTCATGGCGATACTTGCCCTTTTCTTCAATCATTACCGCAAGGCCATCTTCCGTCAGGATGGAAACGCGTGCCCCGGACGCGAGCGATATCCAATCGCGATCTCCAATGTTGTCGCCCTTTACCGCCTTCCGCGTCTCTTTCCCGTGGTGAACGTTGACATCGCCTGCTACATGATAGATGTAGAAGACCTGCCCTTTCGAGGTGAGGAAGCCCGCGAGCGCCAGTGTGCAAAAGAGTAAGGCTTTCATTCCCTTCAGGTTTTAATGGTCGTGATGGCCCGCAAAGTAGGTTCGAAACCTCAGCTTTCGCCCGAGGTAAGGCGCTACCGGCTCATAGAAATAGAGGACATCCACGGACAACAGGATGACCAGCAACGTCAGGGCAGGTTCAAACTTCAAGCCGGCGCCCATGATCAGGAGCACGACGAACATCAACAATATCGAAGTCACCAACTGCGATATCTTTGCCACCAGGTGAAACCATTTATGACGGCGTACAAAGAAGTAGACGTAGGCGAGCACGTGAAGCATGCCCACGACGACCGCGAGCAACACGTTGACAACCGTGGGAACCTTGTTGATATAATCCTCGCGCAGAATCATCGATATAATGTTCGCGTGGATCACCACCCCGTAGGTATCCGGAAGGGATCTGCCGCCAATATGTTCATTCAATGGCGTAAAGTGCGCGTCCTCAATCGATTTTTTCTCGCCGATGGAGCCGGCGTAACCCAGCAGCACAATCTTGCCCTTCACAAGCGACGCGAAGGACGCCTCTGAAAGGATCTCATCGGCGGTAAGATGTGTAAACTGCTCAATACCTCCAAGGTAGTTGATGATCTCGTAGTTTTCACCGCGTGCAAGAATCGTTTCAGCTTTCCTGGGATCGTATTTCTTTACGGCTTCGACCGCAAGGGCATGTTGGTCGAAGAGCGTTGGCCTGAAATGCCGGATCGTCGATCCCGCTTCATGTTCCCCCACGAGGTTGATGTGCCCGACGGTATACCGGCCAAAAATTTCATGACTGGTATGCCAGGCTGGATCGCCTTCTTCCTGCTCTTCAAAATATCCGGCGAGCACGAGGCGAGGTCCGGCATTTTTGAAAGCCTCGCGCAACGCGCTGTCCGCCTCGGGATCGCGCGGTTCGCTAAAATACGCGTCCACGGCGATCACCGCGGCATCATGCGCACTCAGCCGGCTGACCAATTCCGCAATGCGCCTCCTGCCAAGCGTATCGATGTCGACGATGACCACGGATGTATCGTGCACGTCGCGCGATTTTATCTTCGAAAAATAGACATCGGTGAGTTCAAAGTCCCGCCACGCCTCCTTCAGATCAAAAACGTGGAAGTTGATGGGGTTAAACTTCAGAAGCCCGATCAACGCAAAGACCAGGAGCGCAACAAGGGTACTGTCGACAAGAATATGGGGCTTCTTCACGGGTGTCGAAATATTACGGGCATGACGTCAATAGAACAATGTGCGGAGCTGGGCGGCGCCATGGCCGGAGAAGTGATGGCGGTAAAGTTTGACCTCCGAGTCGGGGAATCGTTGGGGCACAGCATAAAAATCGAGGATACCCGACAATGATGTCAGCCGGATGATCGCCCCGAGGTCCTTGAGGTCGGCAATCCGGAACATCAATTGCGAGTCGTTTTCGGCAATGCCCGCGGCGAGAAGGATGAATGTGTTGTTTCCCGCCGACTGCCCCGGCTTTTTGAACCGTTTCTCCGGGCCGTATTCCATCATCTTGCCGGCGTTGTAGGTGAGCGTCAGGTGTTGTTCATCGGCCCCCAGCGACAAAGACTCGTCTTTGCCCACCGTATAACGGGCGATGGCTTCAAGTTGCGGCGTTCGAAGCGCACCGGCACCAATGGTTACCGTCTCTTCTCTTTTGTGATTTGAAATGCCGAGTGTCACCTTCGCGCCAGGTTTTAGGCGTTCGAATAATTCCAGTGCATGGTCCAGGTTATCGACTTTCTCGCCGTTGATGGAAATGAGTTGTCCGCCCGTTTTCGCCGCCACCGCAGACGCCGCCGGCGAACCCGGGATCACCCCGCCGATCAAAACCGGGCCCTGTACTTCCTGATAATATTCGTCGTACCGCACCTCCTGTATGAGCTCGACGCCGAGGAATGCCCGCTCGATCCGCCCATCATTGCGAATAATTTCATCCACCAGCCTTTCGCTGAGCCGGCCTTCCAGCGCAAAGTTGATCTGGCTGGCAATGAAAAAGTTCTCATTGTCCGGCGAAGCAAACTGGATCTGCGAGTTGATGCCGACAACCTTTCCCTGTTCATCGACGAGCGGCCCGCCGCTGTTACCCCAAATGATCGTCGCCGTACTCTGGATGAAACCGCTTCTCCCTACGAACTGGTTGTTGCGCGTCCGGCTCTTTCCCGAGATGATCCCATCGGAAACGGAATAAGGATATTGCCCCAACGGATTGCCAATGGCGTATACCCGCTCGCCAACCCGCACGTCGGAACTCCGGAACGCCATCGGGATAATTTCCTCACCGGGAGCCTCGACGAATTCCAGGACGGCGATGTCGTAAAAAGTATCCCCACCCAACAGGCGCACCTCGTATTTTTCGCGCGTGATGGTATAGACGTATATGCTTCCTTTTGCGTCCGAAGCGTTTTCGACCACATGGGCGTTGGTGACCACGTAGGGTTTGTTGTTTTTGATCACGACGAACCCCGAACCCGTCCCATGGGAATTCGAAAGGTCGAGCGTCTCGCGGTAGGCCTCCTCGATCGGCGACGCCCCCCGCGCGCCCAACTGCCGGGAAAACTGCTCCGTATTGTAAACGGCCACCGTTACAACGCCCTGAACCGCGTTTTCAAGGTTGTCGAGGTTTGCCTGGCCCCGGCTGGGAAGGGTTACCAGCGGCAGCATCAAGATCAATATCAAAAATCGCATCATCATAGTAGGGTTCGTCATCCGCATCTCGATGACATTAATGGAATAATGTGAACCTGATAGTTAGAAAAAAGATTTTGAAAATCCCATATCCTTACATCATCCGTCAAAAAAAAAATCGAACCGGGGGGTTCACCTCGCCACCGGGGATGCATTAATTGTAAACCTGGAACAAAGATCGCTTGCAAAACCATTCACAAGTCTGATCCGCGTTCCATAAACCAAAACTCCAATGAAAACAAAAGCTTTATTTATGCTAACCATCGCAGCGATGGGGCACTACGGCGTCACCGCACAGGGCATTGCCTTCGAACACGGCACCTGGTCAAACGTGCTCAAGACAGCGGACGCCTCGGACAAGATTGTCTTTGTCGACTTCTACGCCACCTGGTGCGGACCCTGCAAATACATGAGCGCGAACGTCTTCACCGACAGCCGCGTGGGCACCTTCTTCAACGAGAATTTCGTCTCGTTCAAGGTCGACGCCGAGGCGGAGGAACCCGAACTGGTGGAGTCGATTGACCTTGACGCCTACCCCACACTCGTGTTCTTCGACGCCGAAGGCCGGATACTCTACAAGCATGTGGGCGGCCTCGACGTGGACGATCTCATCGCGTTGGGCGAAAAGATGACCGCGTATGAAACGAACCGCAGGAAAAGCCTTGATGGCACAGCTTCCCGCGAAGAATTGTTCCAGTATCTCACCATCGCGAAGACCGCCGACCCGGATAACTTTCAACGACTGGCATCCGATCTTTCCGGTACGTTCACGGAAGACGATCTCTTCGACCCGGCAGCATGGAGCATTTTTACCGCACAGGAAACGGATATTCGGTCGGCCGCTTTTCGAAAGGTGATTATCTACGGACGCGACCTCGCCGCGATCCACGGCGACTATTTCGACTATGTCTCCAACGTCATGGGGCTGTACTTCGCGGGCGTTATCGACTCGGGAAACGTGGAGGACCTCGGCATCTACAAGGAAATCCTGCGCGACTTCTACATCACCGTCGGCGAGACTGAGTTTGACGAACGCTATTTCGACCTGAAAGTCAACGCCGATTTCTATGAGGAACGGAACGACATGGAGCAGTACGCGAAGGCGCTCACGGAATGGACGGAAAGCTACATCATGGATGACTGGAAGGAACTCGCAGAAACGGCCGTAAAGTTCAGCTACACGATAGAGGAACCCATGTACAAGGAACGGGCATTGAACTGGGCAAAGCAGGCACTCGAACTCGAAAGAAACAAACATACCACGTTCATGCTCGCCATCGTATACAAGAACAACGGACTGACGGACGACGCCATCCGGCTTACCAAAGAGACCTTGCAATTTGAGCTTGACGAAGAGGAACAACAGGTCGTCCACGAATACCTCGAAGAATTGGAGTCGTAGACGGACAGCCGTCGGGTTGGTTTGAGTGGTTGGAATCCCGGTCTGGGTCAGATCGGGATTTTTCCATCGTTGCCCGGATGCGACGAAGTTTCTTCATCGCGTCGCATGAAATATCTATTTTGCACCTTGTGAAAATCCCTACCGGCCGGAAAAACATGCTCATGACCCAACCCGCGCGTCACCCAATACGCCTGATCACTTTTACCATCCTCATCGCGATCAGCACACAGGTGAAAGCGCAAACCGCCATTGTCCCCAAGCCGGTGATGATCCCCTGGCATACCGGTGATAACATCACCAGGATGCACTTCTCGGCAGACGGCCAGTTTCTGGTCACACGGGGCGACGACCAACAAGTGATCATTACCGACCTGAAGAAACGCCTGCCCGTTCACCGCATCGATGGCGTCGTCGATATGATCGTACACCCTTCCCTTCCCGTCCTGTTTACCGTTTCCACAAGGGGTGAAGGTGAAAGCGAATCGGTCGTGGTCCGGCAGTTGAGTTTTCAGTCCGCGCAGGTGATGCGTGAAATTGTGCTTCCCGCCCACATCAGCGACTCCGGCTCTTATAAAACCTGGGAACCTGGCAGCCCGTGGCTGACAGCCATCGACTTCAAGAACGATCGGGTGATCATGCCCTATTCGAGCTACCCGTCCACGAAGATCTGTGTCTTCGATTCGTCAGGAACCCTGATTGAATCCTTGCCCATACCGGATGAAAACCAGGTCAACGCAATCTTTCCGCGTGGGGATGAACTTTATGTCGTCGGCAGCCACGGCGTGTTCTTGAAAACAAAAGATCGCCTGGAGTTGAAGCTGAAGCCGGAAGGTGCTGAAAACTATTTCGCCAACATCAGGAACCATGGCGATACCCTGATCCTCGTCTCCAACAAAATGGTCCAGTGGGTAGATGCCGCAGACTTCAACGTCATTAAGACCGCGTCGATAGCGGATTTCTTTGCGCAAGGCGAACGGGACTTCTCGCAAGCCGGAAGAATGCGGTTCAACCATCCGTTCGCCGTTGCGGGAGACGGCACCGTCTGGATTGCGGATACCCGCCTCACCCGCGCCGTGCCGGGCCAGGAGGCCCCTTCCCATTACCGCCTGGCACGCGTGGGCGACGACATTACCTACCCGCTTGCCAAAGGGCAGGGCCGCGACGCCGGCGTTTCGCCCGTCATCGCGTACCATGCGCCGTCCGGCGTCTTTGCGTTCATGGAGAAGACCGGCTCGTTGACCGTCATACTCCACCAAATAGAGAAAGGGGAGTTGTTCTACATCGGCCAGTCCAACACGCCGATAACACGCATTTACTTTACGGCAACGCCGGGAGAGATCCTCCTCCAGGCTTCCGCGGACACTGAGGAGGCCGGGTTCTTACTGAACCTCGCCAACGGAAGGATCGATGTTACCGGCATTCTCAACACCGCATTGACAGACCGGTATCCTCAGTCCTATGCCGACTACGTTCCGCTCGCTGAACACGAACCGATCTTCAATGAAAACGAAGGAACGTACGAAGCCGCGCGCTACCTTTCCTTCCGGGAAAATCACTACCTCAACTACAAGTTTCGCGACCCCTTCTCGTCGGGTACCCGCGACACCATCTCGATCAGAACCGCGGATGGGTATTTCAGGTTCGCAATGGCGAACGGCCTGGCGCAATGGTTCTCCCCGTCGGGAAAACCAACGCAAAAAATACTGTTGAAGACCGCCGAGGGGAAGGCCATCGAATTCTCTTCGTTCTTTTTTGAAAAATATCAATACGACAGCACCAGCCACCTGTTTACGGCCAACTATGGCAGCCAAAGTATTGGCGGCGCCGGCTTGCAGTACGTGATTGATGTCCGTCGTGAAAAACTGATGCGGGAATGGACATTCCCTTCGGCCGTCGCTGTGTTTAAGCACGGGACGATCTATGTAACCGGGAAAGGTGTCTATGACCTGGATACGGATGCGCTCATCCACGAATTCCCCGACGATCATCGGCCGAGGATATTCCGGGACCGAAATTTTACCCTCACCAGCGACGAACGATACCTGTGCTACCACGATTGGGACGATGAATTTGTGGCCTTCGATCTGCAGACCGGCGCGGCGCAATCGATGGGTTCGCTTCCGGATATTGAACAGATGATCGCCGACCCACACAGCCCGTTCGTATACACGTTGAGCACAAACGGAACCGTAAACATCTGGCATCCCGGGAACGCCGCCCGGGCGGCCGTGATTCACATCCGTTCAAAAACCGACTTCACAACCCTGAAGCAGCTTCAGCCCACTTACCTTGTACAGGTTCCCGATGGGTATTACATGGGTGAGAACCGGTACTTCGACCTCGTTGTGATGCAGGACGGTAGCCGGCAATTCCCGGTCTTTCAGATGGACAACCGGTTCAACCGCCCGGACATCGTACTCGCCACGCTGGGTTATGCCGATCCGGCCACACTGGCTCCGCTCGAAACGATCGCCGGGAAACGCGCGCAAGAAACCCGCCCAACGTTTTCCGGTGACGTCGTGATTTCCAACAAGGGGAAAATTCCCCTTCATAGCGACAAGCGTACCATCAACATCACCACACGGCTGGAGGGCACAGCCGGCAACGCAGCGGGGATTATGGTTTACGCCAACGGCACGGCCTTGTGGCCAGCACCCGGAAAAGCGCCGTCGAACAACTTCTCTGCGCAAGTCGACCTCGTTGACCATGTCAACCACATTCGCGTATGTCTCGTCGATGCAGCGGGAAACGAATCGCCCGGCGACTACCTGGTAGTCAACGCCGCGCCCGTGGAAAAAAAGAACCTCTACGTGGTCGGCATGGGCGTCTCGCACTACCGCGACAGCCTCCACGATCTGAAATACGCCGCCAAGGATATGAACGACTTCCTGAACTACACACGCACCATCCAGAGTTACGAAGAGGTTTTTGTACGTGAATTCACCAATGACGAAGTCTCAACGTCGACTACTGACGACATCACGGATTTTTTGAAGGCCGCGCGCAGCCAGGACGAAGTAATCGTTTACTATGCCGGCCATGGCTTGCTCGACCATGAACAAAACTTTTTCCTCTCCACGTTTGCCATGGATTTCGCCGACCCCGCCAGGAATGGACTTCCGATCGAAGCCGTGGTAAAGGCGCTGGCCGGCAGCGTGGCGCGAAAGAAACTCATGCTCATCGACGCCTGCAACAGCGGGCTCATCGACGACCTGCAAGTCCCGTCCGACCATTTTCTCACGGTCGACAGCACCTTCCATGTGACCACCGAAGCACGCGGCGCCGAACTCGAAACGGAGGCGGTGCAAAACCTCTCGGCGATCTACTATACCTTCAATAATTTCAGTTCCGGCGCCGGCGTGAACATCCTCGCGGCCGCGGCAGGAAATGAAGCCGCCCTCGAAGGCGGCGGACTGAAAAACGGTTTGTTCACGTACAGTCTCATGACGGGTCTCAAGAGCGGCGAGGCCGACATCGACCAGAATGCAACGATCACCATCAACGAATTACAGTTGTTCGTGTCCGATCTGGTGGAAAGGCTCTCCGGCGGCAAGCAACGACCTTCGTTCCGCCAGGCCAACATCTACATGGATATTCCGGTGACGAGAACCAGCGATTCCTATTTCGCATATTTCATCGAAGCGGCAAAAACAGACCATCGGGACCTGGCAAGCATGCTGTTGGAGGAAGGGGAGGTCTCTGTGAACCAAAAAGATCATTCGGGATTCACGGCCTTGCACTATGCCAGCCGTGAAGGACATTTCGGCATGGTAGGCTATCTCCTTGCCCAGGGCGCAGACGCGAATGCCGAAACCGAATTCAAGTTTACACCCGCTTATCTCGCGGCCTACAACGGCCACCTTCGGGTGCTGTATTTACTTCACAGCGCCGGCGCCGACCTGCAACCGCTCAAGACCGGACATTTCTATGACGAGATCAGAAAAAAGAACAATGGTGAAATTCTCGAGATGCTGGACCACCCCGAAGTCGTGAAAGCGCGCGAAGACCGCCAATTGATGTTTGCCAGGGCGGTGGCCAACGGCGACGTTCTCGCGGCGGACTCCCTCCTGAAGCATCACAAGCTGGACGTCGATCACTGGCTAATGAAGGAAAACACCTCCGCCCTGTTTGTGATGGTGTCGAGAAAAAGTCATCCGGGCGTGAATTGGCTGGTCGCCCATGGCGCAGACGTAAACGCGCCATCGCCCGACGGCGGCATTACCCCGTTGATGCTTGCCGCCTACCTCGGCGATGTCGGTGTGGTTGAACTGTTGCTAAACCACGGTGCCGACAAGGCCATCACCGACGCGGATGGCAAGACGGCGTTGGACTACGCGCGGGACGCGGGAAATGACATGGCATTGCAGGTGCTCCAATAGCCGTGGTGCCGATGTCCGCGATAAAGCGGTGACGGGCATTTTGAACACCGATGGACGCCGAATTCAGGTCATATTTTATATGTATCTTAGCCCGTTTTACGGATATTTTTTCCGACCTGAAAGCGTTATAAAATCCATGTCGCGGCACCTGTGGAAAATACCGGTCTTAGCCATGCTCCTGCTCATGCTGTGGATGCCTGCGTCTGCCCAAAATACCAAGGGCGACGTGCCGCGGGACCGTGAGACGCGATTCAACAAAAAAGAAAAGAAAAAGAGACCCGCCAAACGGGTCCGGTCAAAGCGCGTTCGGATACCGAGGGGATTCAGGCCAAACCGGGAACGCAAGGGTGGCGAACGCGTCGGCCGTCCGCTCGGGGGAAGAACATTCGGTTCGGAGCCCAGCGACAAACCCCACAACGTTTACCCGCCACGCGGTCGATATTTCAACAACAATTCCGTCGGACGCAAGCGCATCCGGGCAGCATCCCAGTCATCGAGGAGGGCGGCGCCACGGTCGGCGACCCGCTCCATCCGCAACGTTTACCCGCCATCCGGCAGGTTCGTTAATTCACGCTCAATCTCCGGTCGCAAGCCCCCTGCGCGAAAACGCATTGCGCCACGCTCGCGCACACGGCCCTATGTGCGCCATAAAAGCATCAACGCCTGGGCTAACTACCCGCGTCCGAAAGCCCGGCGCGTACGCGCCCACCGCGGTGATATTTCAGGAAGGAGGATCCGTACCCGAAACTACGAGACACCCCGGCCGGACATTGTTCAACGGCCCGTGGTCGCGCCACCGTCGACGGTGAGAAAACGCGCGCAGCGATACGGCACCAACGAGCGCCGCCCGTCGCCGCGGCCCAGACTGCGTCGCAAGAGCATCAACGCCTGGGCAAACTTTCCCCGCAGCCGGCCCAGAAAAGAGCGCGCATACAAGGGCGACATTACGGGTCGCCGCGTCAGAACGCGAAATTACCACTCGCAGCGCCCAACAACGGTGAATGCACCCGCACCGCGTCGGCCGGGCGTTCCCCGCGGGAGAACCTCCGACGGGAGGATCCGCAAACTCTCGGTAACACCAGCATCGCGAAGAAATAACATCTACCGTCCATCGGGCGCCTTTGTCAACAACCGTTCCGTGTCGCAGGAAATAAAGCGCCGCAACGTGACGGGTGGCGGCGCGCGCATTTCACCATCGCGAGGCCCTGATGATCCGCGCCGTCGCAAGGCACGCGCGCGATCAGCGTCACGGCGTTTCATGTCGCGCAAGAGCATCAACCCGTGGGCGAGTTTCCGCCGGCCGAAACGCCGCGGCGACACGTTCAACAAAGACATTGCAGGAAGGCCCTTGCGCTACAGGAACTATGAGACGCAACGTCCCGACGTATTGGTCAACCCCACCAGCCGAATTCAGGAGCCCCGGAAATTTACCGGAGAACGGCCGTGGTCCGGGAAAGGGAAACGATACAAAAGCCGCTCACGCCAGGGCGGCGCGTGGACAGGCGACATCGCGAGCCGAAGGCTGCGACGGAATCTTTCCGACCGAAGAAGGGGCGATGGGAAGCCGGTGCGATCGCCGGAGAAGCGCCGGGTAGGCATGCGGTATCAGGGCGAAGACTTCGCCGGGAATATTCGGGGCGTACGGAAAGGCATGGTCAATCAGGGGGAAACCTTTACGGGAAATATCAAGGCACGCCGAAGGGCGTCCGGGGGAGGATCGGTGAGCGGAGGCCGATGGAACAACGATGGCCGACCCATCGCGCGGAAAACACCGGGCATCGGCGCGAAAGGCGTCGGACGCTTTCAGGGAAACCTGCGCAGGCGCCGGATCTCACGAAGCCGTGAAGCGGAATATGCCGGCAGGATGAGATTCCCGGGGCGGGGATTTAACAATCAGGGAGAGGAGTACACCGGCAGCGTAAGAGCGCGGCGCGCTCCGAAAGGCGGCGGCAGCGTCAGTGGGCAACGGTGGAATAATGAAGGCCTGCCTGTCCAGGGAAAGCCACCGGGAATTGGCTCCTGGGGCATTGACCGGTATCGTGGAGATATCAGGGCCGGAGGCCGCGGTTTCAGAAATCAGGGTGAAGAATATTCCGGAAACATTAAGGCCGGACGACGCAGGAAGGGCGGGGGCAGCATCAGCGCCATGTGGAACAACAAGGGACGACCCGTGGCAGGGAAACCTCCGGGGATAGGAGCGAAGGGCGTCGACCGGTACCAGGGCAACATCCGGTTTGGACGACGTGGATATAACGACCAGGGCGAAGAATACAGCGGGAACATTAAAACAAGAAGGCCTGCGAAAGGAGGAGGAAGTGTTAGCGCCATGTGGAATAACGACGGAAGGCCCGTGCACGGAAGAACCCCCGGAATCGGCGCAAGGGGTATTGACCGATACCAGGGAAACATCAGGGCGGGACGACGCGGTTACAACGACCAGGGGGAAGAATACAGCGGGAACATCAAAACCAGGAGACCGCCTAAAGGCGGCGGAAGCATCAGTGGCATGTGGAACAACGACGGAAGGCCCGTGCACGGAAGAACCCCCGGAATCGGCGCCAAAGGCATTGACCGATACCAGGGAAACATCAGGGCAGAACGACGAGGATACAACGATCAGGGGGAAGAATACAG
>CAZKBK010000012.1:44206-111143 GCA_964551035.1 uncultured Roseivirgaceae bacterium
AATACAGCGGGAACATCAAAACCAGGAGACCGCCTAAAGGCGGCGGAAGCATCAGCGGCATGTGGAACAACGACGGAAGGCCCGTACCCGGAAGAACCCCCGGAATCGGCGCCAGAGGCATTGATCGATACCAGGGAAACATCAGGGCAAGACGGCGTGGCTACAACGACCAGGGCGAAGAATACAGCGGCAACATCAAAACCAGAAGACCTCCTAAAGGCGGCGGAAGCATCAGTGGCATGTGGAATAACGACGGAAGGCCTGTGCCAGGAAGAACCCCCGGAATCGGCGCCAGAGGCATTGACAGATACCAGGGAAACATCAGGGCAGAACGACGAGGATACAACGATCAGGGGGAAGAATACAGTGGCAACATCAAGACCAGAAGGCCGGCAAAAGGAGGGGGAAGTGTAAACCGCAATTTCTGGAACAACAATGGGACGCCGGTCGCCGTCCGCGTACCGCGGAGTGATCAGTCGGAAGGTTACCGGTACAAAGACCGGCGCGATTTCCGTAGAAATGAAAACGCGTCCGCATTCGCCTTGAAGCAAAAGAAGCCAACGCGCCAGACGTTCGCCGTCGATGGGCTGCAGGTGCGCGTAAGGAAACAAAGTTATACCAGTCGGAGGGGCGGGCCTCAGGGCGCACTGCCTGGCATCAAGCCTTCCGCGGCAACCGCGAAAGCTTCCCGATATTCCAGGGGAATAAAGCAAAGCCGCGACTATGCGCGCAACCGCAACAGCGTGGCTGATGCACTTAGGGGACGCGCACCCGGACGCGCCACGGCGCGGGCAGCCGACTATCAGGGAAATATCCGTTTCAAAAAATTCGAGCTCTTCAACAAGCGGCGGTCTCATCCCGACGCGCAGTTTGTCAAAACCAAACGCAACAATGTCGATGGGGAAAAGGGCGTATTAACGAACTTTAGGCTATGGTGGGCGCGTTTATTCAAGAAGAATGATATCCAGCCCGATCACCTGAAAGAGCGCAACCATAAGCCGCGATACGACAAAGGTGAATCAGGGTTGTGGTACGACTAAACCCAACCCATGACTTGAATGAAATGGACTGAATTACGTGCCCTGAACGATCTTGACATCATCAGGAAGGAATCCACGACACACCCCGTGTTGATTTTCAAGTACAGCCACCGGTGTCACATCAGCAAGGCCACGCTTGATCGGTTGGAACGCCATTGGAATGAAGCGGAAATGGCCAATGTCCGACCGTATTTTCTCGACCTGCTTACTTACCGGGAAGTCTCTGACGGTATTGCCGAAACGTTCGGCGTGGAACACGAATCACCGCAGGTGTTGCTGATCCGCGACGGCGCATCGGTGCTCGACCTCTCCCATTTCGGCATCAGCTACGACGATATCCGGGCCGCGATCAAAAGTTGAACGTCACGACCTGCTTTATTTCGTCGCCCAGACTCAGGGCAACGGGACAGGTCAGCGCGGCGCGCTTCAATTTTTCTTTTTGAAGGTCAGTTGCGCGCAGGTGATCGTGGAAGAACGTGATCCTGATCTCGCCGATCCGGCGGGGCGCGGAGTCCATCACTTTCACGATCTCCGACCGCAGTCCATCCAGCGGAATACTTTCCCTTTGCGCAACAATGCCCATGAGGGTCATCATGCAACTGTTTAACGACGCGCAGGTCAGGTCGGTTGGACTAAACGCCTCTCCCCGTCCCTGGTTGTCAGGCGGAGCATCTGTAATGATGCGGTTGCCCGACTTGAGGTGTGTCACTTCGGTTCTCAGCCCCCCAAGATAAATGCCCCTCATTGAAACCATTGGAATAACTTTTTACGTTCTATTTTGCATTCACGAAATAAGGCTTTAATTTAATCCATTAAGTCAGGCCAGAATGAAGGGTTTCCTTAGAATTTCCGCGATTTTCGTTGCTTTGTCTGCGTTGCCTGGGGCATTGATCGCCCAGACGCAGGACAGCTATGATTATCAAAGCGAATTTACCTGGGGGATCAACAAGAACACCTACGGGGGGCTGATCGGCGGTTTTGCCTTCAAAAAGGCCTACAAACTGAATGACCGGCTTCTCGAAACCTACGGGCTGGAGATCATGAATGTCAAGCACCCGCAGGAATCGAAGCAACCTTCCCAGACCGGCAACTTCTTCATCTACGGCAAAAGCAATTACCTGTACGCGCTAAGGCTGCAGTATGGGCGCGACCTTATTTTGTTCAAAAAAGCACCTCAACAGGGCGTTGAGCTCAAGGTAGTCACCGCCGTCGGGCCTAGCTTCGGCGTGGTCGCGCCGTACTATGTGGAGCTTCGCGCAGGCACCTCCGAGAACGTTTCTGTCCGTGAGCAATACGATCCCCAAAAACACACCAATGTTGCGCTCATTTACGGCCCGGGGAGGCTGTTCGAGGGTCTTGGCGAGTCGAAAATAAAACTCGGCGCCAATGCCAAAGTGGCCCTTAACTTTGAGTTGGGTACGATCAAGAGTCAGGTAACCGGGTTTGAAGCCGGGTTCCTATTGGACGCTTACACCAGCAAAGTCATTTTGATGCCCACGACGGAGAACTACGCCGTCTATCCCATCCTTTTCTTTACACTCTTCTACGGCGCACGGAAATAGGTTCCGGGGTCAAAAGTGCTTTACCACAAAGCCCAACACCAACCCGAGTGCGATGATCAATGGCGACGGCACCCGGGTAAAGACCAACAGGCAAAACGTCGCAGCCGTGACGCTGAAGTTCAGGAAGGTGTTTTCAAGGGGCTGAAACATAATGATCGCCGAGGCGGCCACGAGCCCCGCACTCGCTGCCGTAATGCCTTCCAGAGAGGCGCGGACGGCCCTGTATTTTTTCAGGCTTTGCCAGAAGCGGATCACGAAAAAGATCAGAAACGTTCCGGGCAGGAAGATGCCGACCGCTGCGATCAATCCCCCGAGTATTTCTCCTCCCACACCATAGTTTCTCATGGAAAGGGCGCCGATGTACGCGCTGAATGAAAAGTTCGGCCCGGGCAGCGCCTGGGCAATCGCGTATCCTGAAAGGAATTCTCCGTGCGTGGTTGGCGCATGTAAGGGCTTGACATATTGCACGAATTCCGTATACAGCAGGGGCGCCAGTACCTGACCACCGCCAAACACCAGGCTGCCGTTCCGATAAAAATTCTCAAAAAGTTTCACGGGCAGGGCTTTGGTAATTCCCCCCAACGCGGCGGCGGCGATGAGTACACCGGCCCAGAGCAAAAGATTAGACCATGAGATGCTTATTTTCTGCTTTTGCTCCGGCGGTTGCGAACGGAACTTTAAGGACGTGAGCAGACCGGCGCAAAAAAGTATCGCCGGAAGCATGAAAGGACTTTGGATGAAATACGACAGCACCGCCGAAGCGATCATAATCGCGATGCCGGTTTTGGTGTTGACGGTCTTCAGGCTGATGATATACGCGCCGTAACTGACGAACCCCACCGCCATCGGGCGGATGAAAGCGGTTAGTTCCGTGATTGCTTCCTTGTCAACAAAGGACAGTCCGACCGCCGCAGCCGTCATGATGATCACGGCCGGGATGATCCACACGAGCACGGTAAGGTACGCGAGGGTCGCTCCGCCGATCTTGAAACCGATGGCGGTGAGCGTTTGCGTCGACGCAGGGCCCGGGAGCATCTGGCACAGCGAATTGATCTCAATGAGGTCGGCATCGGAGAGGTACTTCCGCTTGGAGACGAGCACTTTCTGAAAATGCGAAAGATGAGCCTGCGGGCCACCAAATGTGGTGAGGGCGAGCATCAGCACATCCCTCAGGAAAATGTAATATCGGACACGTCTGATCAAGACCTGAACACGCTGTGAAACTATTTTTTCAATCCGATCTCCGCAAGGCGTTGATCGAGAAATTCCCCCGCGGTAATGTCGTCCCAGCGTTTGGGATTCTCCGCATCAACTGTCGACGGCAACGCGGCGAGGCTCATCTCCGATCTGGGGTGCATGAAGAAGGGAACGGAGTAACGCGGCGTATTCATCATCGTTTTGGACGGGTTGACGACACGATGGATCGTCGACTTCAGCTTGCCGTTGGTAAGGCGTTCAAGCATGTCGCCGACATTTACGACAAGCTGGTTGGGCAACGCCGTGATCGGAATCCATTTACCGTCGCGGCGCAGGACCTGTAGCCCATCCGCGCTCGCACCCATCAACAGCGTGATCAGGTTGATATCGCCGTGCTCCGCGGCACGAACAGCATCCGCGGGTACCGCATCGGGGTCTTCGATGGGATAGTAATGGATTGGCCGCAGGATGCTGTTGCCGTGCCGGATCTTATCATCGAAATATTCTCCGGGGAGACCGAGATAGGCGGCAATGGCCTTCAACATGTGGGCGCCGGTCTTTTCCAACGCTTCATACGCCGCGATTCCGGCAGCCCTGAGTTCGGGCACTTCGTCAGGCCAGAGGTTTGACGGGTAGCCCTCCCGCTCAAGTTCCGCAACGGGCAACTCCTGGCCTATGTGAAAAAATTCCTTCAGGTCGCCCGTATTCCTTCCTTTCGCGTGTTCCTTGCCTTTGCCAATGTACCCGCGCTGGCCCGCAAGCTCGGGTCGCTCATACTTCTGCTTGATATCATCGGGAAGCATGAACAACCGCTTGACGGCGGCATACAGTTTTTCCTGCAATGTGTCGTCGAGAAAATGATTCTTGATCGCGACGAAGCCGATGTTGTTGTATGCGGCGCCGAGCGCTTCTACAAACCGCTGTCGCTTCACCGGATCGCCACCATAAAAGTCAGCGAGGTCCAGCGAAGGTATCTCGTCGTACAGGATTTCTTTCATATAGTCGGGGAAATTGCCGCCTGCAAGCTAAATATTTTTTACTTAACTTGACGCATGTTAGTTGGAAGAGAGATTGTGTAACAACGTAAACCAGAGAGCCTTATGAAAACGACGAGAAGAGATTTCCTTGAAACTTCAGCGAAAGCGGCTGCTGTGGCAATGGTCGGCACTCCGTTCATCGTACAGCATGCCAATGCCCATGTGGCGGCGGTTGCATTGGAGTTTTCGCAGGTAAAATTACCCTACAGCTACAACGCCCTCGAACCATACATTGACGCAAAGACAATGGAATTGCACTACTCGAAGCACCATGCGGGTTATGTCAGGAAAGTAAACGATGCCATCGCCGCGGAATCGATCAAGTACAATTCGGTTGAGGAATTCTTTGCAAACTCCGGAAAGCTGTCCGCCGGCGCGCGCAACAACGGCGGCGGCGCCTGGAATCACAATTTCTTCTGGCAGGTAATGAAACCGGATGGCGGCAAGACGCCCTCCGGAAAAATTGCCGACGCCATTAACGGCGCATTCGGGTCGTTCGACAAGTTCAAGGAAGCATTCACAAAGGCCGCCACGAGCAGGTTTGGCTCTGGGTGGGCCTGGCTTGTCAACGACAACGGCAAACTGAAAATCGGCTCAACGCCAAATCAGGATAACCCCATGATGAAGGGGGTTGACATCAGCGGCACGCCGCTCCTGGGTATCGACGTTTGGGAGCACGCTTACTATCTCAAGTATCAAAACAAAAGAGGCGAGTATATTGACAACTGGTGGAATGTGGTCAACTGGGACGAGGTAGCGAAGCGACTTAAATGAAATGACGAATGATTCGAATTGCGAATGGGAACGATCCCTTATTCGTCACGCGTCATTCGAATCATTCGTCATTTGAACTCATTCTTCAAGGATTCCGCAGAAGTCGTATTCCCTGTCGACGTCGATAAACACATCCTCCCGTGCTTCTTCAAACCAGGTTTGAAGGGTGCGGTTCTTCTTTTCATTCAACGCCGCCAATTGAATGCGGTGGTAGTCGTCTTTTAGAGACGCCTGGTGTGGCGCGATGCGCGACTTGTAATAGAGTATCCGCGCAGCGTCCTTGCCCTCATTGGTGCGGTATACCATGGGCTGGGATACATCCCCTACCTGCATGGAGTCGATGGTAAAAAACACCACGGGGTCGAGTTCTTCAACCGGCACCTGAAACCCACCATCCTGGCCCGTAAAAAACCCGCCACTCACCTTCGTCTGTTGATCATCCGAGAATTCGCGTGCAGCGTATTCAAAGGTCATGCTGTCCCGCACGATCAGCGTCCTCAGGCTGTCGAGAAACGCTGACGCCCGCGCAACGTCCTCGGCCGATGGCTTCGGCGAGATGAGAATGTGCTGTGAATGATATTCATTACCCCTTCTGCCGAGCAACTGCATGATGTGGAACCCGAAATCGCTTTCGAACGGCATTGAAATCTCATTCACCTTGAGTTTGAAAGCAGTGGCCTCAAATTCGGGCACCATCTGGCCACGTCCGACCCACCCCATATCACCGTTGTTCTGCACGACGCTGGGATCATCGGAGTATTTTCTCGCGAGGTCGCCAAAACCTTCCCCCGCGAGGATCCTGCTGCGGATACCCAGCAATTGATTTCGGGTTTCCTCCTTCTGGGCGTCGCTTACCTCGGCGTTCTTTACGAGTTGAGCAACCTCAACGGACGCGGAAAAGTAAGGCAGGCTGTCCTTTGGAATGCGGTTGAAGAAGCGCTTCACCTCCGCGGGTGTGACGGCCAGGCCCTCCGTAATCGTGCTCTCCATTTTGGAGACCACCATTTGTTCCTTCACCCGGTCCCTGAGCTCGGCCTTGATCTGTTCAAGGGACTTGCCATAGACCTCCTCGAGTTCCGCCGGCGCGCGCCCCGATTGCGCGAGAATCATGTCCATCCTGCGCTGCGTGTTATCGTCCACTTCGGCGTCCAGTACAACCACCGAGTCGATCTCGGCTTTCGCCATCATGAGCTTGTTGCGAATCAGGACGGCCAGACACTGACATTTCAGCTCGCGCGACTGCGGCGCGCCATTCGTGAGCTGTTCAAGGTAAAAACGATCAAGTTCCGACTTCAGCACAATGAAGTTATCGATCTTGGAAATGACTTCATCCACGACAAACCCTTCGGGGTCCTGGGCCGACGTTGAGAACACGCCGAACAATGCCAGGGCTGCCGCCAGCGCGTTCCTATGGAAGGTATATCTCAAAAGCTTTACGGTCGAGTGCACGGTTATAAACATCGTTTTCTAATTTCTTCGCAAGTTCTACTTTTCTTTTGCTTAAGATAATGTTGACGATCTCGTCCTTAACGAAATCCAGTGGGGAAAGATTGTCAGATATCCGGTATTCGTCAACTTTGATGAAATAGAGAAAGTTTTCATCCTCCTCTTCGTGAAAGGGATTGTTTTTCAGGAACTGCACCTTGTTCGGTATCTCCACCAAAGGAGAGTTTCTGACCAGCTCGTCAAATACCATCCATGTAGAGTCTGCAATGTGATACGCGACCGAATAGGTGAGACAATAGGATTTGAGTTCCGCCCGGTCATCCCCTTCAGTTGAAAGAATCAACGCCCTCACCCGATCGATATCCGGGGCGTTTTTCGGAACCTTGATGAACGTGGCCCGGACAATATTTTGCTTCAGGACGAAATTATCGATGTTGTCGTTGTAGTATCGAAGGATTTCGTCCGCAGTGACGGCCGTGTCAAGATTCTGCTTTACATGAAACGACTGGTACTCGTAGGCGATGATGCTGTATCGGTAATCGAGGATCTTCCGTTGCACCTCCGCTTCGTCGATGTTGATCTTCTGCATCGCCTCTTCGATGAGGAGCTGCTTACGCACCCAGCTTTCCACATAGGCCTGCAGCCGGGCAATGCTGTCTTCGCGGGCGACGTTCGGAGGCACGATTCCCTTGAGATCGCTCTTGTACAGATAGGCATTGTCGACCCTTGCGACCACGGTGCGGTCTATTCCCGGCGTGCCGGTGCGCATCTTGATCAGGTCGCAACCCGCAACGGCCAGCGCAATCAGGAAGATCCAAATGGCTTTAGCGTTCTTCATTTCTTGACAAGTTCCTTTTCCAGAAATCTGATTCCTTTCTTTTTCATCTTCACGGGATATTTCTGCTCAAGGGCCCGAACCCATGCGCCTTCAAGATAGTTTTGATAGTCCGAGATCACGCTCGCCCGCGCTTCCTGAAACGTCTTTCGTCCCGGTGGCAGTATGCGCTCGACGGAAACAAGGTAATGAAGGTCGTTATTTTCCGACAGATGAACCCCGGCATTCCAGGGGATTTTTCCCAACACCACGCGATCCTCCCGCTCAAAGGCGCCATGCTCGCGCCTGATGCGCCAGCTTTCTACGAAGGCGTCGACGGCGGCGGAGTCAGCATCGAGCAACAGGGTGTGCAATTCCTCTATATTGGCGCGTTCGCCGTCAGCGTATATCGTGCCCAGAATCCGTTCTCCCGCCTGATATTTGTCCGGGTTTACCTCGTAAAAAGCAACTTGTCCCGCGCTGTCCCCGGACGCCCGGTTCCAGACCTCTTCTTCCATGATCTCAAAAAGGAGGATGCCTTCGTAGTACTCATTCAACAGCCATCGAAATGATGGATTCTTCCGTTTGATTTCCTCTTCCAGAACTTCACCCTGCACGTTGGAGACGAACTCATCGTAGCGCTGCGCCATGTATTTCTCGGGGGCGAGGTTGCTCCTTTCCGTCTTGCGGGAAACGAAATCCGTGAACTGCCCCACCGTGTACGCGCGGCCCTTCATCGTGAAAAGAACGGCGTCAGGGTTTACGTTGTCATCGGGGTTCCAACGCCCCTGCGTAAGGGCCGTGTCCGCCAGTGAAAACAGAAGGTTCTTTTCCACCGGGTTTTCCCGGAAGTCCAATTCTCGACGGGTCTTTTCTTTGAGCGCCGCCTTCGAGAGTTGCGCGCGCTCATCGCGGCTAACCCGATTGCGCAGTGTCGTCTCTAAAGCTTCGAACGGTGATAGGCCGGTCTTCGACTCCAGGCGCAGGATATGCCAGCCAAATCTGGTTTGAAATGGGTCGGATAGGTCGCCAGGCGCTTGCAGGTCAAAAGCGACCTGCTCGAACTCGGGAACGGCGCGCATCCCGCCAACGCCGAACGGCCTGAGCCTCCCACCCCGGTCTCTCGACCCGGGATCCTCGGAGAACTCCCTGCACAACGCTTCCCAGCTCATGCCTTGCCGCAGGCGATTATAGAGGTCGAATATCGTGTTTCTCGCTTTTTCGTTGTCATATCCCTCACCTGTGCGCAATAAGATGTGCGAAACCTCGACCTCGCCGCTGGAAGGGCGTCTGTCGGTCACCTTCACGAGGTGATAGCCGAAGCTTGTCCTCACGGGCTGGCTGACCTCCCCGACCCCGGTGTTGTAGGCGGCCGTTTCGAAGGGAAAGACCATTTGCAACGCCGTAAAGTAGCCGAGGTCGCCTTTGTTCATGCGTGCCGAGGGGTCCTGCGAATATTGCGCTGCCAGCATGCCAAAGTCTTCTCCGTTGACTACACGTTGACGAATATCGGCAATGGTTTGCCATGCCTTCAGGGTATCTTCCGGTGTCGCGTCCGGTGTCACCTGAATGAGAATGTGTGAAGCGCGAACCTCCTCGCGAAGGCGATCGTAGGTGAGCCGGGTGAGGCTGTCGATGAGGTTGCTGTCGGGCAGGTAGGGCTTTCGCAGTTCTTCGCGATAGCCATTGAATTCGCTGATGAAGCTCGCGGCGGTATCCATTTTGCGGTGACGCGCTTCGGCAACCTTGAGTTTGAACTTCACGTACAGGTCGAGGTACTCCATCACCTCTTCCCGGGAATATTCACCCGAATCGGCAGCGTGATTCTTTTGGAACAGGTAAATGAATTCGCTGGCACTGACAGGCTTGTCGCCGATGGTAAAAATCGTAATCTCGTCACCCTTGGCGGTCTGGCCGTTCGCCGCGAGTATGCCGGCACCAAGAAAAAAGAAAAACAGCGCGCAATTCCGCATCATTACAAAGCCCTTCATTTTGCTCTAACCTTCTTTGTCAGCCGGCAGATGTTTTTTCCTTTCAGCTCTTCATACTCGATCTTGTCCATGATCGTCTTGACAAGCCTGATGCCCAGGCCGCCTTTGCGTTTCTCGTGTACGAGGTTATCGATCCTGGGTTCATTGAATTGGTTGATGTCAAACACGGACCGGTCGTCGACAATTTCAAATATGACGGTATCGCCATTTCTAAAGTGAATGTTCAATTCAAAAAGATCCTCGGGATTGCACTGATGGGCGTGGATCATAAGGTTTGAGCACATCTCATCCAACGCGAGCACCAACTCACTGATTTGCAGGTCAGGCACGCCGTTGCCCTTGAGGGCGCCGCGGATGAAATCCCGCACGCCTTTAAGGTTCTCGATGCTACACCCTATGTTGTACTTATACTCCATGAACCATCTCCTTTGCTTCGGCCTTGTCTTTGGCAATCTTCAACAACTCGTGAAGACCGAGGATTTCGAACGTATTGGCCACTTTCTCGCTCATCCCATACAGGACCATATTTATCTTCTTATCCTTGAATTCCTCGATATAAGACATGAATACACCCAGGCCAGCGGAAGAAATATATTCGAGCGAACTGCAATCAATCAGGATATCGGAGAAACCTTCTCCCACACTTTTGGCGATCGCCAGATCGAGCTCGATGGAGGAACTGGCGTCAATTTCACCGATCAGGGCGATTATGTCCGCGCCGTCCTCCTGAAGTCGTTTGATGTGGATCATGTTTTAAACGTTTTTTATTCCTTTTAGTTTGGTCGTCAGCGCTTATTTGAATTTCACGATCATCGTCGTGTAATCGTCGTTAATATTGCGGGTCCCCGAGAATTCGTACAGCCGGTTCACGAGGTGTTCCAGGATTTGCTTCGGTTCCATCGCTTTCGCTTCCAGGATAGCGGCAGTCAGCCGATCATATCCGAATTCGTCGCTCTTTTTATCCTTGGCTTCGGTAATCCCATCGGTATAGAGTACCATGATATCACCGCGCTCATAACCAAATTCATAGGCCTGGATAAAATTGCTATAACTCTGATTACGGACCATGCCCAGCGCGATTCCCTTATCGCGAAAATATTCGATCGAGTCGTTTGCCGCCCGGTAATAAAGAACCGGGCAATGGCCCGCCCGTGCATAGCGTATTTTCTTCATCCCCGTATCGACGATGAAATACGTTGCTGAAATGAACGACCCGCGCTCAAGGCAATGAATCAACGCCCGGTTCGCGCGCTTCATGAATTCATCAGGCTCGATGCAATTCTGGGCGAGGCTGTGAAAGATGCCCTTCATTTGAGACATGTGAAAAGCGGCAGTCGTCCCCTTTCCGGAGACGTCGGCGATAATCAGCGATACCTCCTTGTCGCTCGTGCGCATGGTGTCATAGTAGTCACCACCTACTTCGTCGGCGGATTCCGAGAACGCCGCGATCTCGAAATCGTCGTGCTGCTCGAGAATTTCAGGCAACAGACTTTTTTGAACGGTCTTGGCGATCTTCAGTTCTTCCTTATAACGCTCGTTCTGAAGGGCCTCCTCCATCAACCGGAAATTCTCGATAGAAATACCGGCCTGATTGGAGAACGTCGACACGATCTTGGTCATCTCCTTGTTGAAGCCTTCGGCCAGTTCCTTTAGCAGCGCCAGCGTTCCAATATTCTCCCCCTTGACATAGATCGGAAAGGCCAGGATTGACCGGAACCTCGAGCCCCTCAGCGAGGCCAGGTGCTTTGAAAGGTTCTTTGTTCTATCGCTGCCCTGGTCGAGAATACCTTTCACGTTGTGGGCGTTGAGATGCTGAATGATGTCGCGCGCTTCTTTCTCGGTAATCTTGTAGGTGAACAAACGAAGCTGCCGCCCGTGCGGTTTTACTTCCAGCCAGGCAGCATCCGCGAACACCGTACTCACCGATGTTTCCAGCAAGATGTTGTATACGCTATCTTCATTCTGCTCGGTTTGGATCGACTGGCTGATCCGCTGGAAATTCACCACCTCCTCGAGTTTCTGTTCGAACACAGAGGTAGTGGGAAGGTTGAAGAGAATGACGAGGAATGAAAAAACGCTGTAGATGCTAACGAAGATGATGAGTGAAAGGATGAAGATGTTCGAGCGGAAGTCGACGAAATCGTTCGCTACGCGCGTTAGCTCGTCATGCAGCGTGATCACCGTCCAGAAGCCGTACAGCAGGTAAAAGATCGTCAGCAACAGGAGAAGCAAACTCGTCCATTTCTGCCGGAAATTGAGATAAGCAACCCACTTCATGTTCCCGGAGAGTACCAGGGCCATAATTACAAACAGGGTCAGGAAGGTTTCATGCAGTCCGCTGCGTAACGGGAGGTCCAGGCTGTTGTAGAGCAGCATGAACAGCAACGCCCACTCGAAAAAATTCCACAGTCTGAGCAGCCATTTTGACTTTTGGTACAAGATGAGGCGCTTCCAGGCGGTGAACGCCGTGAGCAGGAAGCTGATCATCAATCCCAGGTTGACCAGGTAAACAAAGTCAAGGTATACCGCGCGCGTCGTCAGGGTGGTGTTACCCAAGAGGTATTCGAGCAATTTGATGACAAGGGAAATTACCGTGGCGATGAGGCCGGTGGCGAACACGCGCCAAAGCATGTCAACAAAGTTCAACCCGTCGTCGCGCTCGATCTTGAACTTGTAGTAGTAGTACAGCGCCAGGATGTAGAGGTTGAGGATAACCTGGGGAAGCCAGACCGGGATTTCGGAGTTGAGGTCGTTGCTCGTGCTAAAAACCGCGGAAAAATCCGCAACAACAAGCGCCAGCCAGGTGATCGCACCGACAAAGAACAGTAACCTGGTGATCGCTTTTGTTCGCATGAAAGATCAAAAGTGCCCGAAAAGGGGTAAAAAATAAGCCAATCGCAAGATTGGCACTGCAATAATAGGAATAAAATTTCCAAGATACTGAACCCTGCGGCCCGGAACGGGACGCTGCCGGATGTCCCGTGTTATCGTAAACGCTGGGACGCGCGACGCGCACAAATAAGGTGCGTGCGCTCGGCGGGAAGGCTTCAAGACAATGGTGCATGCGACAAGGACGACCGCCCGTTGCAAGGTCCTGATCGCTCCCTGGCCTTTGCGGTCGTTGATCAACGCATACGGGGCGCTTATTTGCGGCTGTAGTTCGGTGCTTCCCTGGTGATGGCCACGTCGTGCGGATGGCTTTCGCTGAACCCGGCAGAAGTAATCTTTACAAATTTTGCGCCCTTCAGTTTCCCGACGTTCGGGGCGCCGCAATATCCCATGCCCGCGCGCAGCCCGCCCACCAATTGGTAGAGCACCTCGGAGACCAGGCCCTTGAATGGCACGCGTCCGGAAATGCCTTCGGGAACCAGTTTCTTGACATCGTCTTCCACATCCTGGAAGTAGCGGTCTTTTGAACCTTCCTCCATGGCCTCGATTGAACCCATCCCACGGTAGGACTTGAATTTTCTGCCTTCGTAAATAATCATTTCCCCCGGCGCCTCTTCCGTGCCCGCGAGAAGTGATCCGATCATGATGGTGTCTGCTCCGGCGGCGATCGCCTTCACGAGATCGCCGGAAAACCGGATTCCTCCATCGGCGATAACCGGAATCCCCGAGCCCTTCAACGCCTGGGCGGCTTCGTACACCGCCGACAACTGCGGGAGCCCCACACCAGCCACCACGCGCGTCGTGCAAATGCTGCCCGGACCAACACCGACCTTTACGGCGTCAGCACCCGCATCGGCAATGGCGCGCGCACCTTCCCCCGTGGCTACGTTTCCAACGATGAGTTCCAAACCGTCGTACTTCTTCTTCACCTCCCGCGCGGCTTCAAGCACGCCGCGGGAATGACCGTGCGCCGTGTCAATGCTGATAACATCAACGCCCGCCACCTTCAACGCCTCAATCCGGTCGAGGATGTCGGGCGTTACACCTACCGCGGCGCCAACCCGAAGGCGTCCGAACTGGTCCTGGCACGCGTGCGGCTTGTTCTTCTTCTTTTGAATGTCCTTGAACGTAATCAGTCCGGTCAGCTGGCCATCCTTGTTGACGATAGGCAGCTTCTCGATCTTGTACTTCTTGAGCGTGCCCTCCGCCTGGTCAAGGGTTATTCCCTCGGATGCCGTAACTAGGTTGTCCTTCGTCATGATGCGTTCAACGGGAACATCCATGTCTTTCTGGAAGCGCAGGTCGCGGTTGGTGATGATGCCGACAAGCTTGCGGTTTTCATCGACGACGGGAATGCCGCCGATCTTGAACTCCCTCATGATATTTTCGGCATCCTGGACCGTGGAGTGAATATTGAGCGTGACGGGGTCGAGGATAAGCCCGCTTTGAGAGCGTTTTACTTTGCGTACCTGCTCCGCCTGCAGGTCGATCTTCATGTTCTTGTGAATGAATCCCAGTCCTCCTTCGAGCGCAATGGCGATCGCGAGTTCCCCCTCGGTCACCGTATCCATCGCCGCAGAAACGATGGGGATGTTCACGCGGATGTTTCGGGTAAGCTGGCTGGTTGTATCGGTATCTCTCGGGAGGACTTCTGAATAGGCAGGCACCAGAAGGACATCGTCGTAGGTGAGCGCCTCAAAAAGGAATTTGGATGTGTCTATCGACATGCGGCAAATAATTTAGGATTCATTATTTGCCGGGCAAAGGTATATTGATTTTTGATAAATAACTAGCCGGTCTGTCAACGTCATTGCTTTTTATGGACCGGGCGATGTTTTTTTGCAACCCGGAACCGAACAGGTCAGGATAACGTTTACCTGTTCCTTCACCCGAGACAGGACCGCGGCACCGTCGCGCTGCCGAACCGGCGATCAGGCTTAAGCCCAGGGCATTTTTTCCGCCTCCGTCATTCTATGCTGTTAATTTAATGCGTGAGTTCTATTTTTGACCCATAAACCGATCGGATATGAAAGTTAGGTCGTTTTTTCTATGTCTGATGTTTCCACTCGCAGGGTTGGCACAGATCCAAACCGGCAAAGCTTCATTCTATGCGGACAAGTTCGAAGGTTTGCGCACGGCGAGCGGCGAAAAGTATCAACACAACAAACTAACCGCGGCCCACAAGACCTTGCCATTCGGAACGCGCGTGCGGGTCACCAATGTCGCGAACAACAAATCCGTTGAGGTGGTGATCAACGATCGCGGGCCCTATGTCGAAGACCGTATCATTGATCTTTCAAGATCTGCCGCTGAGGAACTGGATTTTATCAACCAGGGACTTGCGGAGGTCAGGCTGGAAGTGATCGACCCGGGCGACGGAAAAAAAAGTGACCCGATTCGCACCGTCGATCGCGTGTCCGTCGATGAACGGGAGTTCTATGATTTCGAGATCTCCCGGCTGGATCCCAGAGGGTATGGTATCCAAATCGGCACCTACCAGGAATTGGTGAATCTCATGAGGTTGTCAGACGACTTGAAGCATTCGTACAAGAAGAATGTCACCGTTCAGGTGAAGGTCCTCAACGGCGTAAAATATTATTCGATCATTCTGGGCAAGTTTCCCTCGTGGCCGAAGGCGGAGGCCTTCCGGGATCAGGTGAGGAGAAAATTTCCGGATGCGTTCATCGTTGAATTCGATAAGTTATAAGCTTGCATACCGGATGACGACATTCACAAAAGCATCCCGCTGACGATGGAGGTGGTTGGATACCTGGCGGCCATCATCATCGGTCTCATTCTGGGGCTGCTGGGCGGAGGAGGTTCTATCCTCTCCATTCCCATACTGGTCTACGCTTTTGGCATCGACGCCGTGGTGGCTTCCGCCTACTCGCTTTTCATCGTCGGTATGACCAGTCTCGTCGGCGCGATCCCGAAATACCAGGACCACCTGGTAAATGTGCGTACGGGAGTGGTCTTCGGCATTCCATCCATCATAAGCATCTTTGCCACGCGTAAATGGATCGTTCCCGCGCTTCCGGAAATCATCTTCAGCACGCCATCCTTCACGATGACGCGCGACATGCTCATTCTCGGGGTCTTCGCGGTATTGATGATCCTCGCATCCTGGTCGATGATTCGCAATCGGCGAGAGCCTGTCGCGGACAACCGGCGCACGAAATTTCTTCCGCTCATCGTTGAAGGCCTGCTCATCGGTTTCCTGACCGGTTTCGTGGGCGCAGGCGGCGGATTCCTCATCATTCCGGCCCTGGTGCTGCTGACCAGTCTACCCTTCAAGAACGCCGTGGGTACTTCGCTGTTTATCATCGCCATCAATGCCCTGATGGGCTTTCTCGGCGATGTCCTCAACTACCCCATGGACTGGCCCTTCCTTCTCACGATCACGGGCCTGGCCATCGTGGGTATATTGATCGGAAACCATTTCCAGAAAAAAGTGTCAGCCCTCAGGCTCCGAAGGGGTTTCGGCTGGTTCATTTTGCTGATGGGTTGCTGGATCCTGCTCCGGGAGTTTACCCGGTAATACTGGCGATTACCTCGGCGGCGGCACGTTCCGCTGCCGTCAGGGCGCCGTTGATTGTGCCGGCGTCCCCTGACACGTCCGTCGCCTCGCCCGCAAAAAACAGTGCACTGCCAACGGGCTCGGCCAGCCGGACGTGGTTGTCGTAACCAGCTCCGGGTGGGAGGTAGGAGATGCCACCCTTGATGTACGGCACGGTGGTCCAGTCCACCATTTCATAGATGATCGATTGATCGTCGTTCCGGCGGATGTTCAGCGTCGCGGCGCCGTCAAAAATGTCATCAAGGGCAGTCAGGGCAAATGACGGCGCCTCGGTTCCCAGTGAAGAAAGCATCTCCGCGCTCTCGCCAAAAGCCGTAATCCCCAATGTCTTATTGTGATCGCTGCGGCCCTGTCCCGTGGTGAGCATCTCGGGAACCTGCGGATGCCCCAATACAAAGGTGGCGTCTTTGCTCCAGAAATTCTGTTTGAAGTCGAGTACGATCCGCACCGCGGGTCCCATTTCAATAGATGACAGGGCGTTTGCCTTCGATTCGGGTAACGCCGGCGAGAACGCGATGTCATCTTTCAGAATCGATACGGGTACCGCAACGATGACCTTGTCTGCCTCCACGGAAAACGCCTCGCCGTTGCGCGTGCCGCTCAAGACTACCTTTGAGCCCGTATAATCGATGTCGGTGATCACGGTGTTGAACTGAACCTCCTCAACAACGGCGCTGAAACGGGAGGCAAGGACATCCTGCATGCGATTGCTTTGAAGAACAAACTCCCGGGCATCGCGCTGGAGCATTTGCAGCGCCTCCACGAGGCCGGATATTCCGAGGCGGGTGTTGTCCGCCCCATATCGGTTGCCGATCAATGCGTTCAGGATTGGATGCATGCGCGCCGGAATTCCGGCATCCTCCAACACGTCCTGCACGCTTGCTGATGCGCGTGGTCTTTCACGAAGCCTTTCAAAAAATGCTTGCGCGTCAGCAAAGTCCGCGTCGTCCACGAGTTCACCAGCCGGGCGAAACGCTCCTTCCACGATAAAGAAATTTGAACCCGCTCCGGAAAGATCAACAAGAGGAATGTTGCCCTGCGAGACGATCTCATGCCACAGGGAGCCCGTCCCTAAAATCCGTTCGGCCCCGAGTTCAATGGGGAAATCCGTCTCCACGGATGTCTCACCCGTGGCACGCAAAGAATGAATGCGACCGCCAACACGGTCTGATGCTTCGTACACGTTTACCGCTATTCCTTTATTCCGGAGAAGGTCTGCCGCATACAAGCCCGAGGCGCCGGCGCCAATGATCGCCACACTACCGTCATAGGGAATCGCCGGCCCGGGATCCACCGGCTCGCAGGAAGAAAGTATCCCCGGCAGCGTCGGCAGCAGCAGGCCGGCGGATAAACCTGAAGAGATCTTCTTTAATGCACTTCTTCGTTTCATAATATCGGGACAGGGAGGGAAAGATAATGATCAATATTGTTGTGAAAAAATGAAGGATTCGGTTGTTTCGTTGATCCCTGGAAATCAAGTGTTAATACCACAAAAAGCAAAGCAGTGACAAGCGACATCAAAAGAATTGCAGTGATTGGACCCGAATGCACGGGCAAATCGACATTGTCGGCCTGGCTGGCTGATCATTATCATACGACGTGGGCACCTGAGTATGCCCGCGGCTTTCTTGAAAATCTCGCCCGACCCTACGAAGAACACGACCTGCTCACCATCGCCCACGGGCAACTCCGGCTCGAAGACGCCTGGCAGCAGGACGCTAAAAAGATCCTGATCTGCGACACCAATCTGTACGTTATCAAAGTTTGGAGTGAATTCAAATTCGGCAGTTGCCGCCCGGAAATTCTTGAGTTGATCGCTACGCGAGAATACGACCTCTATCTACTCACCTACATCGATGTGCCGTGGGAAGACGATCCCCAACGGGAGCATCCGGACAAACGCGAAGAACTTTACCGACGCTACCTGCACGAAATGCAAAATCAGAAGGTCCCCTTTGTCGAGATCCGCGGCCAGGAAACGCAGCGCAGGGAAGCGGCGGTCAAAGCAATCGATGAATTATCAAACTGAATAGGGCAAAAGTCCCCGGGGTCAGGACCGAACGACCAGGTCGCGCAGGCAATTGATCCATGAGGGATGGTCATTGAGGCTTTCAACGAGCTCAAGGTTTTGGCCGCCGTGCTGTCGGAACAGTTCTCTGTATTCCACGTCAATTTCAATGAGCGTCTCGAGGCAATCCGCAGTGAATGCCGGGGAAAAAACCAACAGGTTTTTCATACCCTTCTTTGCGCATTGAATCACCACCTCATCGGAGAAGGGCATCAGCCATTTGTTGTCCAGGCGCGACTGAAAGGTTACCGTATAGCGCGTGTGCGGAATATTCAATGCGTCGGCGAGCAGACGGCTCGTGGCGTAGCAGGCTGCCCGATAGCAGTATCGGTTTTGGTCGTTGACTTCGTGTTCACATCGATAGGTCGAACATGGGCCATTGTGAATTTTTTCCACCTGACGTTCCGGCAAACCGTGGTAGGAGAAGAGGATGTGATCGTATGCATCCAGCTTATGGCTTCCGGCGCGCGATACAAAGGCGTTGATGAAGTCGGGATGGTCGTAGTACTGGGAGACAAATCTGATCTCCGGGATAAGCCACCATTTTCGGACCGTCTTCATCACTTCTTCGTGAACGGACCCCGTCGACGCGGACGCGTATTGCGGAAACATCGGGATGACGATGATCTTTTCGTGATTATTGCGACGGATGGTTTCCAGTACATCGGGAATAGAAGGGTATTTGTACCGCATCGCGAGGTAAACCCTGTAGGATTCACCCAACGACTCCTGCAGGCGCTGCCGCGCCTGTTCGCTGTAGATCAATAAGGGCGATCCTTCATTCGTCCAGAGTTGTTTATAGATCTTCGCCGATTTCGGCGCCCGGAAGGGAACGATCATGAGATTCACGAGGGCTTTTCGCGCGAGATAACCGATATCGATAACCCGCGGATCATTCAGAAACTGGGACAGATAAGACCTGACGTCGGCAACGGAAGGACTGTCGGGGGTACCCAAATTGATCAAAAGGACGGCGGTTCTACACATACGAAAACCTTACGGCGTGCGCGAAGGTAAGGCAGAAACCCGATCCTGAAAAGGATGCGTTAATTGAAAATCTTGGCTCTCTTGAAGGGCTTTTCCGGATCGAAAAGAATCCGGTAGGTGGCATGGGTCTTACAGACCTCGGCACCAACCTGCTCCACTACATTGATCATCTTGGGATTGAAATCGCCGATCCAGTTCATCTCGTATTCATCGTAGCGCTTATACTCATCCTGCAACACTTTTCGCGATGCAAGGACCATGGCCCCATCACACCCCTTTCCCTGGTGCGCCGGAACAACGCCGAAAAGGATTCCGAAAGCCTTGCGATTGGTCTTCCGGAACTGATGCCAGATGAACTTCAGCTTGCCAATCAGGTCTAGTTTTCCGTTGACGTACTTCAGGATCTGGTTGATCTCCGGCAGGGAAAGAAAAAATGAAATGGGTTCGCCCTTGTAGAAACCGAAGTACAACAAGCGCCGGTCCATAATGGGCTTCATTTGCTTCACAATGATGCGCGCCTGCGCCATGTTCAGTTCCGGGTTATCCCCGCGTTTTGCCCAGGCTTCATTGTATATTTTAAGAATGTACTCGGGAAGCTGGGGAACCTCCGATTTCTTGAGAAACCGGAACTCGTAGTCCGGGTCCTTTGCCATCATTTCAGCCTTGTAATGCAGGCGGGGAGCAAGGGGGCCCATAATGGTGCGATAGAACGTGTATTGATAGAAATACACCTGGAAGCCGTAGGCTTCAAAGAAGTTTTTGTAGTACGGAAAATTGTAGTTGCACTGGTAGTTGGGTTGCCGGTCAAACCCGTCGATGAGCAGACCCCACCACCGGTCGCGGCTCCCGAAGTTGACGGGGCCGTCCATGGCTTGCATGCCACGGGCCTGAAGCCATTGCTTGCATGCATCGAACATGTGGAACGCAGCCTGGTCGTTGTCGATACACTCGAAGAACCCGAAGCCGCCCGTCGGCTGTTCATTCCCCTTTGTTGCCGACTTCTGGTTTACAAACGCCGCTACCCGCCCGATCGTCTTGCCGTTCTCGTCAGCGAGGATCCAGCGGATGCATTCGCCGTGCCGGAAGGTCTTGTTCTTTTCCCGGTCGAATACGCTCTCGATATCCTTATCAAGCGGTCTGATCCAGTTCGGTTCGTCCCGGTAGAGCCGCACAGGAAGCTGGAGAAATTCGCGAATGTGATCCTTAGTCGTTACCTCAATCAGTTTCATTCTCTTCTGCTATCAATGGCGAGTTTTTCATTGCGCTGTTCACGCGGTTGGGTAAGATAATATTAAAGCGTGTGCCTTGCGACGGTTTGCTCGCAACAGAGATCTGGCCGCCGAGTTTTTCAACGGCGTTTCTTACGATATAGAGTCCGATGCCGGAACCGTCGGACTGCTCAGTCGCGCGATAGAACATTTCGAATACGCGGTTGAGTTGCTTCGCCTCAATACCGATGCCGTTGTCGGAAAAGCTGATATCCGCCCGCAGGTGGTCGATGTGGATGCGGATACTTATTTCAGGCTGCACATCCGAGAGTTGCCGGTACTTGATGGCATTCGAAATGAGATTTCTGAAGATCTCGGAAACCCGCCACTGATCGCTGAAGAAATCAATTCCTTCGATCCGCACATTGCGGGCCACCTCTTTTGCGCCGTCGAGGTAGCTGAGCTCTTTGAAGGTCTGGTCGATGATCTTTTTAAAATCAACCTTACAGATGGTAACCTCCATCTTCAGGTTTTTCGAATGGCTCAGCACATCTCCGATAAAATGATCAAGCGCCGCAGCCTTCTCTCCAATGATGTCGATGTAGTCCATCGGATTGTCGGTGTTGCCTGGCAGCCGCGCGAGGTTGACAAGGCCAAGCACCGACGACAGGGGCGCGCGAAGGTCATGAGACACTTTGTAAACAAAATTGTCGAGTTCCGCATTGCGGATCTTTAATTCCTCTTCGACGTTTTTCCTGTCCGTAATGTCGATGTACACACCGTAGATACCTATCGTTTCATTCTCCATCGTTACCGGGAACCCGCAAAGGATGACGTTTACGTTCCTTCCGTCCCGGTGTCGGCGCAAGGTCTCAATGCTGACCACCTGGTTCGATGCGATGAGGTTGTTGAGGTCTATCCCTTCCGTCCGCAATTCATCGGGCACGATAAAGTCGTTGAGGTTCCTTCCCCGCACGTCATTCTTGTTGAACCCGAACATTTGTTCAAACGCGCGGTTGATCTGAACCACCTTTCCCCCTTCATCGAGCATGACAACGGCCAGGGGAACATTCTGAAACAATTGGGTGAAGAGGGTTTCGTTCTTTTTGATCCTCGCTTCAGTCTGTTTGCGTTCGGTGATGTCCCAAAAAACGACCTGAGTCGACGGCTCTCCGTACCATTGAAAGGGGAAGGCCATCGTTTCCACATCGACGACATTTCCGTCGACATCGAGATATTGTTGTTCCATCATGGGCGCAGGCGTCCCCACGGCCACGTCCTCCATCCGCTTTATGATCGCCTCATGAAAATCTTTGTGGACAAATTCCAGCACATTCTTCCCGATCAGTTCTTTCGAGCGTTTTGCACCAAGGACGGCATGCGCATACGCATTGCCGAACTGGAGTTTTCCGTTGGTATGAATGACGATACCTACCGGCAACCTTTCAACGAGCGCCTGGTACCTCAGTTCGCTTTCTTTTGAAGTTTCCTTGCGCTCGGTGATGTCCTGGATGATACCCCGACGAATGATCGTCCCGTCGTCGCGGCGTTCATGATTTGAAAGGATCTCAATCCATTTCACGTTGCCACCGACCCTGATGCGTCCCTGCCAATGGCATTCCCGCGCCATTTCATAACTTTTCATGACGGTCTCCCGGAGCGCGTGAACGTCCTCCTCATGCACCACGCCGTCGAAGGCCGCAGGATCGCTTAGGATATTTTCGGCGCTGACGCCCAGGAGACACTCACAGTTGGGACTGACATAGCTGAAGCCGCGTTGGCCATGCGGGTGAATCACATACTCATAGATCACCGCGGGCAGATGCATCAAAAGGTCCTGCATGGCTCAGGTCAAATGGGCTCGGTATAGGTTGATCGCTTCCTCCAGAAGAGGCAAGTCACGCAAGATAAACGATGCCTCCCATAAAACAAGCCGTGAGAAAGGTTTTGGCACAGTTTGCTTTTTTTGCAATTCCAAAGAATCGAAAATGCGTTTCTGACGATGCTTTTTCCCGGTTCCGATGAAATTCGGGATATTTGCCCAACGCTTCTAACACGGTGAAGAACACGAGGAAGAAATTCAAGGCTACTATTGAAAAACCAGCCGGCGGCAGCGGCGCTTTCGTATCGCTTCCATTCGATGTTGAGAAAGCATTTGGCACACGTGGACACGTCAAGGTAAAAGCGTGGTTCGACGGCCACCCCTACCGTGGCATTGCTGCCAACATGGGCACCGGCTGTCATATTCTCATCGTGCGCAAAGATGTGAGGGCCGCAATCGGCAAAGACGTCGGAGACCGGATCGACGTTGACCTTGAACGCGACACCGAAGAACGAACGATTGACGTGCCCGAGGCCCTGCAGAAAGCGCTCACGACGTCGGCTGCCGCAAAGAAATTCTTCGACTCGCTTTCCTACACCAACCGAAAAGAATATTGCAACTGGATCACCTCGGCGAAACGGGAAGAAACCCGCACCAATCGCCTGCAGGCAACGCTGGAGAAGCTGAAAGCCGGCAAGAAGAATCCGTCGGAGAAATGAGCCTTAGCGGGCTTGAAGCCATGCCTGCGCGTCGGCAATATTGTCAAAACACCTAACCGTCAACAATCGCGCTTTCTCGGTCATCTCCTGTATCGTGAGCATCGTAAACTTGCTCGTGGGAAGGACGATCGCCAGATGGCGGACGCCGGCTCCTTCCATGGCAGGAAGCACACGCGTTTTGAAATGGACAATATCCTCATCCAAAACGGGCCCCGCCGCCGAACTGTCCGTGAGCATGTGCAGCGTTGCGAAATTCTGAATCTCGCGGCGCATGAGTTCCAGCCGTTTTGTCTGCACACGCTGGTAGTGCTCGCTGGACCGGGGCACACCCCGCAAGGTTAGCCGTACGCATGGAATCGCGTCGTCAAGTTCAATTGTGGCGTACTCGTCTTCATAAAAAGGCCGAACCATGTTTGCCGCATTTTGGAATCTCCGACTTGATGCAACGATAGTCATTTCCACAGGTTTTTTAAACGCTTAAAGCTTGTAAATTAATTGGTTACAAACTCGTATATTCATATAACGTTTGTAAACAATAACTTTACACTTGATGTTCAACTAAAGATTTTACGTCATGACGGTCGAAATAGGTCAAAAAATCAAAGAAATTTTCGATCAGCGCAATATGAAGCTGACCGACTTTGCGGATCAGCTCGGAACCGTTCGCCAGAACGTCTACCGCATATTCAAAAAGCGCCACCTCGACACCGGGTTGCTGCTGAAGATTTCCCAGGTGCTCGACTACAACTTTTTCCAGTACTACGTTCCGGCCCGCGACGGCGACCTACCCGCGCAGACTGAGCAGATGAAGAAGCTCACCCTTGAGGCCACCGAGTGGAATCGTCAACTGGACCTGGCACGAAAGGAGATCGATTACCTCAGAAAGATTATCAGCCTGATGGAAGAAAAGGCGGAACTGGTGCAGCGGATCGGTCGCGACGCCATGATCGCACAGTAACATCCGCCAACGCCGGGATCCCCTGTAGAGATTCTTTTAAGAAAGGCCCGGGGTCTCATCCCGCGTTCATTCCTCCCTTACCTCAAACAGCGCACTGCGAATAAACCGGTGATAAAAATCCCGGGTCGCTCTGGGTGTGCAGCCTCCTTCTGCGAGAACCCCCTGCCAGTCCGGAAGCTTGTTTGCCTCAATCCCGGCCGCCAGGCGAAAGAGCACGTACATCGCGCGAAGCAGGGCGTTCTCCCACCACTTGTCATGACTAACGAAATCCGTTACAAGCCAAAGGGAATGTCTTCTCGCGGACGCCTTGATCCTGCTTACGATGTGGCTGCATCGGCGCGCTGAAAAAAGGTCGAAGACGAACGGAACGATAACCGCATCGAATTGGCGGCCAGGGATATCGTCTTCCGTGCCGTGAATGAAATGAATGCGGTCATGGAAGGGTCGCAGCCGGGACCGGGCCCGCGCGATCATGGCCGAAGACGCCTCGACATACCATAGCCGGCAACGGGTATTTTCGCGCAGCAGGTGGGCGGCTACCCTGCCGGTGCCCCCTCCAAGTATCAAAACCCGGTCTGCGCCTGAAATGTCCCCCAAAAAGTACGTTTGAGACTTCAGCACGGCGTTACCATAGACAAGCCACGCCAGCGCGTCGTAGACCCGCGCCACGGTGTTGAAGCCGTTTATCCGCCCGGCCATACCAGATAAATCCCCGGGAACAAAAATACCATGTCGCCCACCAGTCGGTACCGGTCATTGGATTCCATCACTTTCGGAAAAAGGAACACCATCAACAAAGTAACGTTCATGACAACGAGCGTCAGCATCGCGTATGGATCGCGTGAAAAAAAGGACAACGCAATAAGTGCCGTGATGTTCAACAGCGACAACATGTAGACCATTCTTCCGGTAATACTTTTGCCCAACAACGTGGCAAATGAAAGCTGTTGATCGCGGCTATCGGAAGCAAAGTCGAACCAGGAAAGGGTTAGCAGGTTGATGAGGGCAATCACTGCAAAGCAACAAAATGTGAAATAATCGGAAAGCGCAAGCTTGACACCGTGTACGGCGACAGACGGGAGCAAGACACCGCAGGTGTAGAGCACGGCGACCATGATTTCTTTCGTCCACCGAAGGAAGCGATGCCCCACCAGGTAAACAATCACGAGGAGGGCAAGGAGAATCCCGCCGGCCAGGACTTTTTCGCGCATGAAAACGATCATCCAACCGACGATTCCGGCACAAAACACCATGACGACGGACAGGGTTTTGAAATATTTATGATGAAATCGATGGCGGGCCGAAGAAGCGCCGCTACCGATCCGTCTCGCATCCCGCAGGTGATCTGCGGTATAAATTATCCAAACGGTAAGGCCCAGGGCGATGAGCCCGTATGGCAGGATTGATACGCCCATGAAGTCTGCAAAAAAGAGCGCACTAAGCACCGCACCGGCAGCAATGTCGATACTCAAGAGATTCAAAAGGCGGTAAGCCAGCCGGAGTGCGCGCATAAAAAAGGTCTCCTCCAGGGGAAGAGACCTCAAAATAAGGTATTAATTCGTTATGCGCTTTTCAAAGCCTCAGCGCCTCCTACGATTTCAAGGATCTCCTTGGTGATCGCCGCCTGGCGCGTGCGGTTGTAGGTCAGCCGGAGCTGTTTCAGCAGCTCTCCGGCGTTCTCGGTAGCCTTATCCATGGCCGTCATTCGAGCGCCGTTTTCTGCCGCCACCGAGTCAAGCACGGCTTTGAATAATTGTACCCGCAAGGATCTCGGGATCAGGTCGCTGATGATGACCGGCTGTTCCGGCTGATAAATGTATTCGACGTGATCGCTGGGATTCTCCTGCTCCGGAGGCAGAATGGGCAGGTATTGTTCTACGCGAAGGATTTGCGTGGCCACGTTCTTGAACTCATTGTAGATGACCTCCACTTTGTCGAAGTGCCCTGCCTTGAAGGCATCCATGACGAAGTCTGCCGCCCTCGAAATGGACTCGAACGACACTTCAGACAAAACCATGGTGTAGTCGCCAACGAGATTGCATTTGCGCTTACCGAAATAGTCGCCGGCTTTCTTTCCAATGGTCAATACCGTCACATGGCCATTTTTGAACTGCTCGCGATACTGCTCCTCAATTCTTCGGTTCACTTCCTTGAAGATCGTGCTGTTGAAAGAGCCACAAAGTCCACGGTCGGAGGTGACCACCACCATCAGGATCCGTTTCTCCTCGCGTTTGGCATTGTACCAGTTGTCGGTGTCTGCATCCGTCTGCGCGGAAGAAAGGTTTTTCAGGATGGCATTCAGCTTTTGCGCGAACGGGCGCATCTGGATGATCCTCTCCTGCGACCTGCGGAGCTTCGCTGCCGCCACCATCTTCATGGCCTTGGTGATCTGCTGCGTAGAGATCACCGACGTAATCCTGTTCTTAACTTCCTTTAGACTTGGCATAACGCTGTATCAGGAGCTGTACCGCTCCGCTCGTCCAATTAATACCTCGATGAAAGATCTGTTGCTACTTTCTTGATTGTCTCAATGTCGGCGTCCTCGAATTTTCCAGCACGCAGGTTGTCCAGCACCTCCTGATGGGAGCCCCGCATCAGTTCGAGGAACTCCTTCTCGAATTCACCGACCTTGTTCACAGGTACCCTGTCCATGAAGCCGCGCGTGGAAGCCGTGATGATTGCCACCTGCTCTTCCACCGGCATGGGCGAGAATTGATCCTGCTTGAGGATCTCGGTATTTCTGCGGCCGCGTTCGATGGTCAACTTGGTGGCCGCGTCGAGGTCGGATCCAAACTTCGCGAAAGCTTCGAGTTCGCGGAATTGGGCCTGGTCGAGTTTCAATGTTCCGGCGACCTTCTTCATCGACTTGATCTGCGCCGAACCGCCCACCCGGGATACGGAAATACCCACGTTGATCGCTGGCCTGATACCGGCGTTGAAAAGGTTGGTTTCGAGAAAGATCTGTCCGTCGGTAATGGAGATCACGTTCGTCGGTATGTACGCCGAAACGTCGCCCGCCTGCGTTTCAATGATCGGAAGCGCAGTGAGCGAGCCGCCACCCTTCACCAGGTGTTTGATCGACGCCGGCAAGTCATTCATGCGCGCTGCAATCTCGTCGTTGTTGATGATTTTAGCCGCACGTTCCAACAGGCGTGAGTGAAGGTAGAATACGTCGCCCGGATAGGCTTCGCGTCCGGGAGGCCTTCTCAGGAGAAGGGATACTTCCCGGTAGGCCACAGCCTGCTTGGACAGGTCGTCATAGATGACGAGGGCGGGCCGTCCGGTGTCCCTGAAATACTCGCCAATGGCCGCGCCGGTAAACGGTGCAAAGAACTGCATCGGCGCCGGGTCCGACGCTGAGGCGGCAACGATAATCGTATACGGCAATGCGCCCGCTTTTTCGAGCGACGCAGCCACGTTGGCCACGGTTGAGTTCTTCTGCCCTACGGCAACGTAAATACAGATGACGGGCTTGCCCCTTTCATAAAACTCCTTCTGGTTGATGATCGTATCGATCGCCACAGCCGTTTTCCCCGTCTGCCGGTCACCGATAATCAGTTCGCGCTGTCCCCGGCCGATCGGAATCATCGAGTCGATCGCTTTGATACCGGTCTGCAACGGTTCGTTTACGGGCTGGCGATAGATCACGCCAGGCGCCTTGCGCTCCAATGGCATCTCGTACAATTCTCCGGCGAGCGGCCCTTTGCCATCGACGGGGTTACCGAGCGTATCCACCACGCGCCCCAGCATGCCGTCGCCCACGCGCACGGAGGCGATCTTACCCGTGCGTTTGACCGTGGCCCCTTCCCGGATGTCACGGTAGTCGCCAAGGAGAACGGCGCCGACGTTGTCTTCTTCGAGGTTCAGCACGAGACCCCTTAATCCGGTCTCGAACTCGATTAGCTCACCCGCCTGCGCCTGGGTAAGTCCATAAATGCGCGCAACACCGTCACCCACGGTGAGTACGGTGCCCACTTCCTCAAGTTCCGCCTCAGTACGCGCTTGTGAGAGTTGTTCACGCAATATTGCTGATACTTCTTCTGGTCTGATCTCTGCCATAGGATCCGGAGATTATATTTCTTTAATGTATGGATTCTGACTAAACTGTACTTGCAATGTTTTGAGCTTGCTGCTGATGGAAGCATCGATCTGGCGGTCGCCAATATTCAGCACAAAGCCCCCGATCATTGAAGGGTCGACTTTCTCGATCAGGTCGACTTCTTTCTTATCACTGTATTTCTTCACCAGCTTTTCAATGTCTTTCCGCAGAGACGGATCAAGGGGTACGGCCGTGGTCACTGTTGCTTCGCCAATGCCCTTGATTTCGTTGTAGGCATGGTGAAATCCCCTTGCAATTTCAGGCAACAACGGTTCCCGGTTCTTGCGGGTAAGAATATCAAAAATCGCCATCGTAAGGCTATGCACCTTTCCTTTGAAAATCTTTGCGAGTATAGCCCGTTTGGTGTCGTGCTTGATGATGGGATTGCGGAGCATAAGTTTAAGCGCCCGGCTGCCTTCCGCGACCTTCGAGAACGTCAGGAGGTCGGTGTGTACCTGCTCGACGGCACCTTGTTCGATGGAAAGTTCCAGCAGTGACCTGATGTAACGCGATGCTGCCCTTGAGTCGCTCATGGCTAGTTGATCTTAAGGTCCTTCAGGTAGCTTTCAACGAGATCCTTCTGTGACTTGTCACTGGCCAGGTTCTTCTTCATCAGCTTTTCGGCGATCTCAAGCGAGAACATCGCTACCTGTACTTTCACATCTTTAAGTGCGGCCTGCTTTTCAAGGTTGATCGCAGCACGTGCATCTTCAACGATCTTATCGGCGCTCTTCTTTGCCTCAAGCTGCGCCTCATCCTTCATGCGGTTGGAAATCTCGCGCGCCTCACGCAGGATGCGATCCCGCTCCTCGCGCGCCTCCTTGAGAAGTTTTTCGTTGTCGGACTTCAGTTGAGACATTTCCAGCCTCGCTTTCTCTGCGGTGTCGAGCGCACTCTGGATTGAAGCCTCGCGTTCCTTCAGCGAATTGATGATCGGCTTCCAGGCAAGTTTTGCCAGCACAACGACCAGAAGGACAAACACCACGGTTTGCCAGAAAATCAGTCCCACGCCGGGGGTTAAAAGATCCATATGCTATTCTTTGTAGTAGTCAATTAAAAGAAAGCCTGACCGGGCCAATTGCCCATGATCAGGCTTCCCGAAATCAGGCTGGCCGGTTAGAGATCAGCAGACAGATTACAAGCGCGAAAAGCGCAGCAACCTCGATGAGGGCCGCGATAATCAGCATGGCACCCTGAATCTTACCAGATGCTTCAGGCTGACGCGCCATGCCTTCCATGGCAGAACCGCCAATCCGGCCGATGCCGATTCCTGCGCCAATTGCAGCAAGGCCGGCACCAATACCAGCACCCATGATCGCGTAGCTGATATCCAACAAAATTGCAAACAACATATTGTTTATATGATTAAGTGAAACAAACCCCTCCGAAACCGGGCGGGGAAATCTTTAGTCAAAGTCAATGGTGGTCGTCATGCTCCGCCACGGCCATGCCGATGTACAGCGACGAGAACAAGGCAAACACATACGCCTGTATACCGGCAACAAGCAATTCAATAAGGCTGATGAACAACACCATCAGCGTCGCACCCACGCCCACCCAATAGCTTCCAAAGATAAAGGCCAGCATGATCAGACTCAGCAGCACGATGTGGCCCGCGGTAACGGCGACGAACAAACGAATCATCAATGAAAACGGCTTGGTAAACAAACCGATGAGCTCGACGGGGAGTATGATGAATCGCAAAAGCACCGGAACGCCCGGCGTCCAGAGCACGTGTGCCCAATAAGACCGGTTACCGCTGAAGTTTGTGATCAGGAATGTCATTATCGCCAACGTGAACGTCACGGCAATATTACCCGTCAGGTTGGCCGCCCCCGGCACCAGGCCAAGGAGATTTCCGAAGAGGATGAAAAAGAACAGGGTAAGAATGTAGGGGAAGTACCTTTCGTACTTTTTGCCGATGTTCGGTTTAACGATTTCGTCCCGAACAAAAAGGATGATCGGTTCAAAGAAAGACTGGAGACCTTTCGGCGCCTTCACGCCCCTGTTTTTGTAAGCCCGCGCCACCGCAAGGAATACGATAAGCATCAGCGCTGCATTGATAAAAAGCATCGCTACATTCTTAGTGATCGACAGGTCCAGCACCGGTGACCCGTTGAGGTAGATATGGCCATGGTCGAGCGTGTAGCCGTTGTACGGGACAACGTTGTGCGCTTCGTCGTAGAAGTTGTGGGAAGAGAAAGCCTCCAGCCCACGCTCGGATGTATGCACGATGACAGGCAGGAACAGGGTCGCCCCGTCCCAGAAATGCCAAATATGATCGTCCTTGACGTGATGAAGGATTACCGCGCTGGCGTCAAAATCCCCGCCTTCCGCAGCCCCTTTTTCGGCCGCCGATGCGGCCGGGAAAAGTGCTAAAAAAAGGACAACAAAAATCGGGAAAAAGCGGCTTGTTCTGTTGAGAAACGCGGTCATTCGACGTTTTTTCGAAGGTTTCAAAATCCGACCGCAAAGGTATTAATTAAAGCTCCACAAAAAAATCTTTTAAAAATTTTTGTGGCCCGTTTCAGAGCTTCCCGGAGCGACTGATTTTGCCGTACAGGAACGCCACCTCAATGGCGGTAAACACGAAGTAAGTCACCATGAAAAAGACAACGTTTTCAAGGGCGAGGCCTTCATCGGCAAACACCATGATCAGGTTGTAAAGAAAGAAGATGATGAGTTTCGCCACCATGGTCAGCAGGTACAATTGCAGAAAAGATTCCGGCTTGTCAAGGCGGGAGAGGAAGGCAAAGATGGCGCCGGTTACAATGTAGAGCACGGCGATCGTACCGTATAAGAACGACGGCCGCTCAAAGTACCCCTGGCCGGCGCCCACGACCGTAACGCCGATGAGGGCGGCCGTCGCAATAGTAATCACGATGAAAAAACGGACCATGGGTTAGGGTTTAGTCACCGAACGGTACACCCTGTACATTACACCGCCGAAGCCCAGTAAGCCGAACAGGAGCATGAACGCGGGGATCTCCAATTCAAGCCACCGGTCAAGCCGGTATCCCAGCCAACCGCAAACGCCTATGGTGAGTAAAATTTGAAAGGCAAGGCTGCTGTACCGTAGCCAGGCGTTATACGGACTGCGCTTCTTGCTGCGGGGTGAGCGTCCGGGAGAGTCCTCCATTTTCGCTGATTTTTATTTCCTTCACCGCAGCACCCATCCTGCAAGTCCCATTGAAAACAGCACCGGGTTCCACCACCAGCTTGCCCGTTACAATATCGCCGTTAATAACCGCGGTGGCTTTCAGCACCAGCAGTTCGGACACCTCGATCTTCCCTTTGACTTCTCCCTCGATATCGGCGTTTTGTGAAACCACATTACCATTCACGTGCGAAGAAGGACCCAGCGCAACTTTTGATTTCGACTTGATGTTACCGGTCACTTTCCCTTCAATGCGGATGTTGCCATACGTTTCAACATTACCTTCAAGATAGGTACCCTTGCCGATGGTGTTGCTGGAATTGCTGATCTCCTCGGCTACGCGTTTTTCTTCTTTGGAAGTGAACATAAAGTTAAAGTTTAAAAAGTGACGAATTCCTCAGGGTTAAGTGAATTCCCATTGTACCAAAGTTCAAAATGCAGATGGGGTCCGTTGGTCATTTCGCCGCTGTTGCCCACGATCGAAATGATTTCACCCGCATTGACAAATGTACCAAGTTTTTTATAAAGTTCGGCATTGTGCTTATAAACCGAGATCATGTTGGCGCTGTGTTGAATCATCACCACGTAGCCCCCGTCCTGTGTCCAGTCAGAGAACACCACCGTGCCGTCGGCAATACACTTCACGGGTTCGTTGGTCTTGGCTACAACGTCGACGCCGAAGTGTCCCTTGCGCACATCATACTGGTCTGAGATAAAACCATTGATGGGCGAGAAGAAAAACGCCTCCTGAAGGTCGCGGTTTCGCGTGAGGGTGATCAACGAGAGGTCGGAACTTTCGAAATCCTTGCGGAAGGCTGAGTCGCGGGCGTGGATATCGATCCTGGCGGGCTTTTGCAGGGGTTCCGATTCCCCCCGCAGGATTTGCGCCGGGTCCTGAAAATCCGAAGTATCTCCGCTAAGCACGCGCTGGATATTCGCAATGAACCGGTCTTTCCGGTCCACCTCCAGCGCCAACGAATCAACCTTCAGGGCGAGGCCGTACAACTGCTGGTTCAACACCATGTACTCGTAGTTGGGATCGAACCATTTCTCCAGCACCGTTTTCACCAGTCCCAGGCCTATCGCCATGAAAAAGATGAAAATGATTACGGAAAAGAGGATCACCTTAGAATAGGTGAAGCCAACACTCGTCTTCTCGGCAAAATTCTCCTCATTCCTGATGATAAGCTGATAACGCGTGGTCAGCCAGCTCGACAACGTCTTTTTTGGCCTCATAATTAGCTATACTTGCGGGGAATTGCAGAGAAACACAACCGTCCCCGGTGATTTCATAATATGCCTGTTTTTTGCAAAATTAGATATTCTGCCTGACTTAAATATGCTGTTCGGGTTTTTTGCGTTTGGGTAATGGTTAACTGGCCACCAGTGAAAGCGATCTTCTGCTACATATTGTTCTTTGCCGTCCTTGGGCTGGCGTCGTGCTCCGTCGAAAAGAATACCGTCACCAGCAAGGCCTATCACAACATCACCGCACATTACAATGGCTACTGGTACGCAAACGAGGAGATACGCAAGATCGAGGAAATGATCCTCAGCAGCCATGTCGACGATTACAATGGCGTCCTTCAACTGTTCCCCTCATTTGATTCCGCCATGGCCAAGTCGTACGAGAAAGAGGCCGAGGAAGCCATCAAGATGGCATCCATCGCCATACAACGACACTCCAACAGCAAATGGGTGGACGATGCCTACATCCTTGTCGGAAAAGCGAGGTTATACAGCCTTGACTGGGGAAACGCGATCGTCACCTTCAAACACGTCAACACCCGAAGCAAAGACAAGAACGCGCGGCACCTGGCCATCATCAATCTCATTCGAACCTACACCGAACACAAGGAATACGCAAACGCCCAGGCGGCAATTGACTTCCTGGAAAAACAAGACCTGAACAACACGAACGAAAAGTATTTCGGCCTGACCAAAGCGTGGTATTATCAGGTGATTGACGACTACGACAAGATGGTGCGGAGCCTGACCGCCGTCGATGGCCTCCTCAAGAAAAATGACCGGAAGGGTAGGATCTACTTTATCATCGGCCAGGTCTACCAGGAACTCGGGTTCGAAGCCGAGGCCTACAACTATTACCGGAAATGCATCGCCACCAATCCGGAATACGAGGTAGATTTTTACGCCCGCCTCTACATGGCCCAGGTAACGGAGATCTCAAGAAGCCGCGATATCAGCAGCGCGCGGAAGTCGTTCCGGAAACTTTTGAAGGATTCAAAAAACAAGGAGTTCCTCGACAAGATATACTACGAGATGGGAATTTTCGAATTGAAACAGAAGAATCTCCGGGAGGCCATCGAAAATTTCAACCTTTCCGTCAGAAATGGAACAAGCCAAAAGATCGATGGCGAGGCCTACCTTCGATTAGGGGAAATCTACTACGATACCCTCCGCAACTACGAAATGTCGCAAGCCTACTATGACAGCGCCATCACCGCCCTTCCAACGGACTATGAAGGTTATGAGGCGATCAAGGCACGGCAGGAGATACTCAACGAATTTGTGAAGCACCTGAAGACGATCGAATGGCAGGACAGCCTGCTCGTGCTTTCTACCCTCGACTCAGCAACGATCATGACGATGGTCGACTCCGTCGTTGCCGAACGGGAGAAGGCCCGCGAACTGAAGGAGGGGGGCAAGAAGCGCCGGCGCAACCGCGTCGAGATCGTCACCAATACGAACGACAACATCTTTGGGCCTGCCGGAGACGAGTCGTCCGACGTCGACTGGTACTTTGGGAATCCCACAGCCATGGCGTTAGGTCAGACCGAATTCCGCAGGGTCTGGGGGAACGTCAGCCTCACCGACAACTGGCGACGATCGCAACGCCAGTCCACAGGGCCGGCGTCCCGCCATACGGAACAGGACATTTCCGTAGCAACGAACGACGAAGCGGAGCCCGCCTCAGATGAAGTCGATCCGGCCGCGGCGGAATTCAACACCCTCTATCAACAGATCCCCCACACCGAGGAAGCGCGTGCTGAGGCGCTGGCAAAGATCGAAGAGGCGTATTTCAGGCTCGGCGACATCTACTATCTGAAACTGCAGGAAAACGAAAACGCCGTGGAGATGTATCTCACCCTGCTCGACCGTTTCCCGCAAACGGCGTACGAACCCGAGGTCCTCTACAGCCTCTATCTGATCACCCGTGAATCGGATTCCGCGGCGTCGGAATCCTATGCCCGGCAATTGAAAACAAAATACCCGGAGTCGACCTTTGCAAAAATCCTGATCAATCCGAATTATCTTCAGGAGTCAAGCCAGGCGGCGGAGCAACAAAAGGTGTTGTATGAAGCGGCGTATGAACAGTTCAAGATGAAAAACGTCCACGCAGCCGACTCCATCGTACGGACGGCCATGAACCTCGGCAAAACCGTCTTCACACCGAACCTCAGGCTGCTTCAGATCCTGCTCACGGGAGAAACCGAAGACGTGAGCCAATATCAGTATGAACTCGACCAATTCACGAAGGATTTTCCCGAGCATGAACTCACAGGCTACGCCACGAAACTTCTCGACGCCTCGCGTGAATTTCAACTCGCTCAGGAAAAGCGGCGAGGCATCCGGTACATCCCCTCGTTCGATGAACCTCATTATTTTGTTGTAGTTTATACCAACCCTGAAAAGGCAAATGAAGCGGTTACCGCCTCTCTTGAGGCATTCAACAAATCATCCTTCGACCACCTCAATCTGAAGACCAGCAATCTCATTCTCAACGACACGTACGGCATCACGTTTGTGGCCGACCTCCCCGACCTGGCGTCGGCCATGGCGTATTACAGGTCGTTCAGCGAAAAGGTGTCCCCGCTCATGATCAGCGGAAACCATAAATTCGATAACTTTGTCATAACGAAGGATAACTTCGACATTTTTTACAGAACCAAGGGCCTGAATGAATACCTCCAGTTCTTCCAAAAAAACTACTCGCAAAAAGTTCCGTAACCCGCTGGCTAAAGAAAACCGGTGGTTCAGGAGAATAGTCACCGCGGTCTGGATCGCGTTCTTTTGCATCATCCTCGGCATTCCCGCCTATGTCTATATGGTAAAAGTCGATCTCGGGGGACTTTTTGGCGGCCTGCCCGATCCGGCCGAGATTGAAAACCCCGACAACGACCTCTCCTCCGAACTCATCTCCGCCGATGGTGAGTCGCTCGGCAGGTATTTCCGCTACAACCGAAGCCAGATCACCTACGATCAGCTTTCGCCCAACCTCGTCAATACCCTCTTGCTGTCAGAAGACCACCGCTTTTATAACCACGCCGGCATGGATTTCTGGGCTTACCCCCGCGTACTCTGGGGCATTCTTACCTTCAACCACCGGGGGGGCGGAAGTACGATCACACAGCAACTCGCTAAAAACCTTTTCCGGACGCGCGACGGCGAATTGAACGGCCCGCTGATGAACATCGACGGCGGGTTCGGGTCCATGCTGAGAATACTGATCAGCAAGACCAAGGAGTGGATCATCGCCGTTCAACTCGAAGAAAAATACACCAAGGAGGAGATCATCGCGATGTACCTTAACACGACCGGTTTCAGCAGCAATGCGTACGGGATCAAAGTGGCTTGCGAAACATACTTCGGCAAACAACCCGACAGCCTTAACCTGCTGGAGTCTGCCCTCATTGTGGGCATGTTGCAAAACCCGTCATTGTTCGACCCGAAGCGGTTCCCGGAAAACGCGCTGAACAAACGCAATCAGGTCCTCCAAAAGCTTTACTTTACGCATGGGTACATCAAATCGCGGGCGGCGTTCGACTCGCTCGTGGACACACCCATACGGCTGAACTTCAATGTTCAAAATCACAATGAGGGCCTTGCAACCTATTTCCGCACGGTGATCAGGAATGACCTCATGCGGTGGTGCGACGAAAACGGGTATGACCTCTGGAATTCCGGGCTGAAGATCTACACCACCATCGACAGCCGGATGCAACGCTACGCGGAGGAGGCCGTTGCCGGGCACATGAAGAACCTCCAGAAACAATTCGAGGAACAGTGGAAGCTTAAGGGACGGAATCCCTGGACGGATCCCGATACCGGAGAAGAGGTGAAGGGCTTTTTAGAGCGCAAGATCAAACGCACCCAGCGGTATAGGGAACTCGTAGACCACTATGGCGAGGACTCAGACTCCGTTTGGGTCAAACTTAACGAGAAGAAACCCATGCGCGTGTTCTCATGGAAAGGCGAGCGGGACACCCTTTTCAGCGCGATGGATTCCCTTCGCTACTACAACTGGTTTCTGCAGGCGGGCATGATGTCGATGGATCCGCAGACGGGCGCCATTCGCGCGTGGGTGGGCGGTATCAACCATAAGTATTTTAAGTACGACCACGTGCGCCAGGCCGCCCGACAGCCAGGTTCTACGTTCAAGCCCTTTGTTTATGGCAAAGCCATTGCCGAGGGATGGTCACCGTGCGCTGAATTACCCGATATCTCCCCGACGATCAAGATACCCGGACACGTCTGGAACCCCAAGAATTCGGACGGCACCTATGGATCAGGCGAAATGGTAACCCTTCGCGCCGCCATGGCGCGCTCGCTCAATTCCGTCACCGCCCAGTTGATCGCAAAGGTCCTGCCGGCAAACGTCGCTTCCTTTGCAAAGAACCTCGGCATCAGCACACCCCTGGACCCCGTAATGTCCCTGGCCCTCGGTACCAGCAACGTGAATCTGTACGACATGGTGGCCGCCTACAGCAGCTTTGTCAACTCCGGCATCTACACCGAGCCGTATTATATCACCCGGATTGAAGACAAGAATGGCAACGTGATCGAAAGTTTCGTGCCCCAGACACGGCAGGTGATGGACGAACAAACAGCATACAAGATGGTGTACATGCTGATGGGCGGCGTGGAACTTGAGGGGGGAACTTCAAGAGGACTGGACGCGTCTCTTAAGAAAGATAACGAGATTGGTGGAAAGACGGGCACCACAGATGATGCATCCGACGGCTGGTACATGGGCATCACGCACAACCTGGTGAGCGGCGTGTGGGTGGGTGGAGACGAACCTACCATCCACTTTCCAAGCTGGGTTTTTGGCTCCGGCTCGCGATCCGCCCGACCGATATGGCAGAACTATATGCTCAAGGTTTACGAAGACGTAGAAACCGGCTATGGGAAGGGTATGTTCCCCAGGCCTTCAAGACTTGACATGATACTCGACTGCAACCGCCATGTCCGGTCTGAAAGCGATACCGTTGCCATGGTCGAGCCGCCAAAGGAAATCAGTCTCGATGACATCGATCAATAGAACGTCGCATGGCCGAAATGAAGGAGGCGATTCAAAGGCTGCCGGAACTGCCCGGGGTATACCGGTTCTACAATTCCGACCATGAACTGATCTACGTCGGCAAGGCGAAGAACATCAAAAAAAGGGTAAGCAGCTACTTCACTAAAAGTCACGGCCTGAACCGCAAGACGCTGCGTCTTGTGTCGGAGATCGGCAACATCGAGTTTACCGTGGCCGACACGGAATTTGACGCCCTGCTTCTCGAAAATAACTTCATCAAGGAAAGCCAGCCCAAGTACAACATCCTGCTAAAGGATGACAAGACGTTTCCCTATATCTGCATCCTGAAGGAACGTTTCCCGCGGATCATCTATACGCGAAAATACATCCCCGAGCAAGGCGAATATTTCGGACCGTACTCCAGCGTGTCCGCAATGAAAAATGTGCTCGACCTCGTCCGAAAGATCTACTCCATCCGAACCTGCAGCCTGATGCTCTCCCAAACCAACATCGACCAGGGCAAGTTCAAACCCTGTCTCGAATACCATATCGGCAACTGCAAGGCTCCCTGCATCGGCAACCAGTCCGAGGAAGATTACCGGGAAGAAATCGAACAGGCGCGACATATCCTGAAGGGCAATGTCAACACGGTATCTCAGCACCTCAAGAACCAGATGCAGGCGGCGGCTTCCAGCATGGACTTTGAGCGTGCGCAGCGGTACAAGGAGAAGCTCGCCCTTCTTGAGCGATTCCAGGCCAAATCCCTGGTGGTAAACCGATCCCTAACCGACATCGACGTGTTGACCATCTCCAGCGTTCCCGATTACGCCTACGTCAATTACCTGCAAATCAAGGAGGGCGCCATCGTGTACTCGAAGACCGTTGAAATCAAGAAGAAGGTCGACGAGTCGGACCAGGACCTGCTGAGCTTCGCCGCACAGGAAATGCGGATGGGCGACAACCGGACCGTGTATTCAAATGTACCCGTCGACCTTCTGGAAGATGACGTCGAAAACGTCATACCCAAGATCGGCGACAAGCGTAAACTCATCAGCCTCTCCCTCAAAAACGCCCTTGAACTGAAGCGCGAACGCGAGATCCTCCGGGAAGGGAAAAAGTCGAAGCAGATGGAAGTACTCTCCATCCTTCAGAAGGACCTCCATCTGCCGAACCTCCCGCTCGTGATTGAATGCTTCGACAATTCCAACTTCCAGGGAACGACGCCGGTGGCATCCATGGTGCGCTTCGCCGGCGGCAAGCCCGACAAAAAGAACTACCGGCACTTCAACATTAAGACCGTGGAAGGCGCGAACGACTTCGCCTCCATGAAAGAGATCGTGGGTCGACGCTACCGGCGCATTATTGACGAGGCCGGACAACTCCCCGACCTGATCCTCATCGATGGTGGAAAAGGACAGCTGACCAGTGCCTCGGAAGCCCTGAAGGACGTTGGACTCTACGGCAAGGTTCCCGTTGTCGGCATTGCCAAAAAACTCGAGGAGATCTATTACCCGGAAGACCCGATTCCCCTGCACATCAGCAAAAAGTCACCAGGTCTGTTGCTGCTGCAACACGTCCGGGATGAGGCACACCGCTTTGCAATTACTTTCCACCGGCAGAAGCGCAGTAAGGCGACGATCAAAACCGAAATCGAAGATCTCAAAGGCATTGGCCGTTCGACGGCCGACCGGCTGCTCAAGCATTTCAAGTCCGTTAAAAAGATCAGGGAGGCTTCCCAGGAGGAACTCGTGGCACTGGTAGGCCGGAAAAAAGCCGCAATCATAAGCGATAGTTTGGTGACCGGCCCCCGCGCATCCACGCCATCCGGGGACAACGAAAAAGGGGGTTGAATCTCCCGTTCTCCAAGGTCTAACTCTGGGTCCGGCCTCCCAATCGCTGATGAAGGACTCAGCGTCTTCGCTTGGCGGTGGAACTGACAGATAACAAAAAAGCTGCCCTTTTCAGGACAGCCTTTTTTAGAAAGCTATAATCTAAAACTCTGTTAAAACTCCCAAAGGTTGTGTTCCCGTTCCATCAACTCGATCTCGGCCATCTCCGTGGCCCAGACGGCCTCCTGGCGGGTCCTGCCGTTCGCTGAGTACTTGTCAAAGATCGTTTCATCCTCGGGATTCTCGATCTTGTGGATCGTTCCATGGAATAGTCTCAGCAGGAAGGCGTCGGCGAAGTTCTTGTTTTGAGCGGTGTTCTGGCGGTTGAACCACACGGCCGTCTTCGGATGGTTCCTGAATACGCGCTCCAGGTCCTTGTATTTAAACCATCCCAAAAACTCGTCCACACCAGTCGACGTCAGGGAACCTGGAATGATAATCTGGATCGCCTGGATATCATAATACAACCTTGAGCGGCGCTTGTCGAATATCACATCCTCCATCATTCTCAGCACATGCATATCGCGGGGCAGGTAGTACGTTGCCTTGCCTTCGCTGGTGGCGGCCCACTCATCCGGTGAAGTTTCGGGATTGCGGCCTGTGTTGTCGAAAAGCGCCCGGTAATTTTTACCGTTGTACTTTATCATATCCCCGGAGTAGTAATCGCGGTCAGGCACCCAGTCATCGAGCATCATGGCCTGCGTTTGTACCATCCGGTCGAGGAACTGCTGCTTGCTCATCCGCGTGGTCAGCGAGTCGTGCGTATAGATGTCTGTGATCTCGCCCGATCTCACCGCATTGACAATCAGTTTGGTGATTTCCCCATTATTGGAAAAGAAACCCTTATTCTGCTTTTCATTCAGGTTGATTGTCCGCCACACGCGCACCTTGTAATGGTGCTCATACTTGGGAATCGGGTTTATGGAATTGGGGTTGTACTGTTCTTCTACCTCCTCCTGATAGGCCTGTGCAACTTCAGACGTTTCTACTTCCGCCTGAGCCCAGGCCGTCAGCGAGACAGCCGAAAAAAATACAACGATCAAAAATTTCTTTTCCATAGGATTCTTTATCAATCGCTTTTTACTGCAAGGGGAACTGGTGGATCTCGTTTCTCACCTCCACCGGCTCGTCATCGCCCGTGAACGTTCTTCTCGTCACCTTCTTAACTTCGATCACAATCCGGTCGCCGGGGCGGAACTGAGCCCTCCACCTGGAAAGGTCGATATTTCCGTTGTTCACGGTCGTACGGTTAACAGGGGTCGTTCCACGTGCGTGAATAACTTCCATTTCGCGAACGCGGTAGTTGGCATCCTTGGGCACCTCCTGCTTAAAGTTCGCCTCAGGCTCGGGCACTACGCGCAAGCTGGTCAGGGCGCTTCCCCGGGGACCATTGCGCTTATCCACCGGCCGGCCGGTATTGTCGAAGATCTCATACTTCGGCAGCGGTACAGGTTTTACGTCAAAGTCCTGATTTCCAATAAAAGATCCACCGCTGCTAACGCCCACTTTCACTTTCCGCTGGCTGGGAATGATTGTCACCTGGCCCGCTTTCGCGCCCTTGATAATCTGGGCGCCGTTAGCCGTGAATGACGGCGCATAGCTCGTACCCAACTGGGGAACCTCAATGGTCACGTTGTTACCGCAATTGAGGTAAAGCGTGGGCGCATTGCCGGTGGTCACCTTGATGGTGGGTTGTGCGACGGTGTATTCGATCACCTGGGTCAGCGTCGTATCGGGGAGTTTGATCTCTGTAGTATACCGCTGGGTTGAGAATCCGTTTGCGTCGTAATTGCCTCCTTTGGCTGTGAATTTGATCTTACCCATTTTCACGCCCGTCGGGTCGTCAAAAAGCTCCAGTTTCTGGCCGTCCTTATACATTTCGGGAATGAACGATGAAGAGGAAGCCGAGATGAACAGGTCTGCCTCATAGATTGCGCCTGCGGCCACAACGCTCTGGTTGGCCCGGACCATGGGAACGATGTTGTCAAAGCTCACTTTACCGATCCCGGCGTCATCCAGCAGTTTGTCAAGCGCTTTCGTCTCGTATTCCAACACCTCTGTTTCCATCTGAGTCACCGAAGCGAGTGCTGCGATAACCGGTGTGTTTTCAAAAGTAAACGTAAGGTAGTCCTTGTTAATGTGGTCTTCGTCCTTTGCGAAAGCGGGGATATCCTTGGGCGCTTTGGCCAGCTTGGGAAAGTCTTCATGACTCATTCCCGACAGGACAACCAACTGCTTCACATAGTCCTCCAGAAGCTTCTCAAAGTCCTTTCCTTCAGGCCCGGAAACCATCATGTTGGCCACTTTGGAACTGTGGTCGTTGATGAGCTTCTCATCGATTTCCTGAGTTCCGGCCTTCGCTTTCATTGCCGTTTTCAACTTCTCAATTGCCGCAAGCGTCGTGCTGGTAAGTTCGCGGACCTTTTGTGCATTTTCTTTGGCCTTCACCACAACGGGCTTCTGGGCTTTACCAGCCTCGTTGATGATTGCCTGGAGCATGTCCGCATTCTGCTGTGCGGCTGAATGCGACAACTCTTCCAGCGTGTCATAGATGATCGCAAATTTTTCGAGTACCGCGTTACTCACCTGCAGCGCCAGAAGCGCGGTGAGCACCAGGTACATCATCCCGATCATCTTCTGCCTGGGGGATTCACTACCGCCTGCCATATTCGATTAGGTTTGAATGTCTATCACTAAATAATAAAATCAAGTTGTGCGATGGCCGGGGCCACCTTAGTTTCCGCCGCCCTTCATGGCAGTGAGCATGCTGCCATAGACGCGGTTAAGCGCAGTAACGTTGTCGGTAAGTTTTCCAAGTTCCGACGTGAATTTGGTGGTGTTCTCACCTACCTTCGAAAGACCCTGCATTGCCCCGGTGAGACTTTCGTAGAACTTGTTCATGTTCTTCACGTGGCTGTCGGCATCCTTAAGTTCCATTTCGTAGACCGAGTTCAAGGCTGCGAGGTTTTTGGTCACCTTCTGTACCTGAGAGTGGTATTCGCCAGCGTCCTTGGAAGCTTCAGACATCGCGGAGACAGCCTTGATGGCAACGTCATAGGACTTGTTCATTTCAAAAAGCGACTTGGAGGCAGTCTGAACATTCTTCGCGTATTCGTTCGTGGCCACGGCGGCATCAGAAAGCGTATTCATTTTTTTGGCCGACTCCGCCAGGTTGTTCATACCCCGTCCCAGACTTTCGAGCAATTCGGGTCCGATCTTCGCCTTATCAAGGGAAGCGTCAAGCTGTTGGGTCAGTGATGCGCCGCCCTGGTTGCGGTTGGAGATGCGGTGTTCAACGGCGGGCGCTTCATACTCCTCAGCCAACTCAGGATAGACCTTTGACCAATCCACTTCCTGATGAGGTGGCTCAAAGGCGCTAAGGAAGAAGATCACGGCTTCAGTCGAAAGACCAATCATCAACATCTCATCCGCCCCCTGAAAGTGAAGGATCTTAAACAACGCACCAATAATAACGACTGCAGCACCAATACCGTAAACTTTCGGCATGATGGTCTTGTAGAGAAGCGCAGTGAATCCGCCTTTTTTCTTGCTCATTTTAGTAAGGTTTTAGAGTTTATAGCTTTCTATTGTTATTTTAAATATAGCGAGAGGTTTCTTCATTTTAAAATTCCTGTCCTGACGAGCGGCCCAGGTGCGTGAGCGCACAGCGGAAACCGATGTATGCGCGGGTAGAGTCCTTGAACTCGAACGTTCTCGTACCGGTCTCAAGATAGTAAGCAACGTCTTTCCATGAACCGCCGCGGATAACTTTTTTCGGGGGGACGCGCGGGTCATAACGGTCGCTCTCCGGGTCGGTTCGGGGATCAATGTACTGGGGATTCAAATCCCACACCGTGGGCACCGATGCCGCGTTGAAATCATCGAGGCACCACTCCGATACATTGCCGGACATATCAAACAATCCATAGTCGTTTGGAAAGTAAGCCTGCACGGGTGAAGTGTAAGCAAAGCCGTCGTCATAGAAGTTACCACGGCCCGGCTTGAAGTTGGCGAGCATACAGCCCTTCGAGTTCCGGATATACGGGTTTCCCCAGGGATATTTCGCAAGGTCGCGACCACCGCGTGCGGCGTATTCCCACTCAGCCTCCGAGGGAAGGCGGAAGTCGGGCATTGGAAAATCCCCAATACTTTTCCTGTAGTCGTTCAGGTATGCCGTTCTCCACTCCCCAAAATACACGGCCGCATCCCAATTGATACCAACGACCGGGTAGTCATCGTAGCCCGGATGCCAGTAGTAGTAGTCTTGAATGGGATCGCCCATATGGTGGGCAAAGTCTCTCACCCAAACCGTGGTATCAGGATAATACAGTTGACGGAAGGTTTCCGCGTCGATGGTTTCGAAGCCCTCGATCACGCCATTGTCGATAAGAAAGAAGTTGGTGAATTGACGGTACTCGTTGTTGGTGATCTCCGTGTCATCCATATAAAACGGACCAATGGTCACCTGCTTGTTGAAGTTGATCTGGGTCGATGCGGGATCTTCATCGGCCTGACCCATGTGAAACGTACCTGCGGGAATCGGAACCATTCCATAGGGAATCGTCATCACCCATCCCTCTCGTCCCGGCACGCCGACCAGTTCCCCGCCATCTCTGCTGCCCCCACCACCACCGAGGCCGAGAAGGCTGCAGGCACTTGCAAGAGCGCCTACCGCGACGAACAAAAGTTTATACGAAACCGATTTATTCATAATCAAATGCTATGTAAGGGTTCAGATTCGAAAGATAACTTAACTGGCTTGATTTTTACAAACTGATCCACAAATTCCACAAATTCTCAAAAAAACCAAAATCGAATATCGGTTAGTGCCTGTAGCGGGGGGTCCGGATGACTTTTTTGCCGGTGCCAGGTACGACGGGCAACTGATAGCTCAACATAAGCTCGTGCGAAAAATTCTCCTTCGCTTCCTGGTCCTTGACTACAACATCGATGGCATAACCTAATCGCAACGACTCGTCCTTCAGGAAGCTGTATCCCAGCAACACGTTCGCAGCTTCTGATTGTCTAAACGACAAACCTCCCCACATCTTGTCTTTTAACGTTGCAATAATTCCCAAATCGAAGGAATATTCCTTCAAATCGGTTTTAACGAGGACGGTTGGATTGATTTTGAGGTCGAAATTCACTTCATAATAATAGCCGGCTGTAAGGTGCACATGATTTTCCAATGCGCTTCGCGCTTCGCTCAAGCCGAAGTCAAACTCCGACCTCAACAGGTGATTCACACCGGCGCCGACGTAAAATTTCTCAGCCCGGTAGAAAAACCCAAGTCCGATGTCGGGCCGCACCTGGGATTCCCGGCCGTCGACAATCAACGGGTCTCCCTCCTGAATGTAGCGATAATGGGTGTCATCGATCGCCATCGAAAAAACTCCCGCCTTTACACCGATGCTGAGCTTGCTGTCCTTGATGCCAAGGTGGTAAGCAAACATAAGCTGCGCTTCCAGGTTGCTCTGCGGGCCAAGCCGGTCATTGCTCACATAGGCGCCAAACCCGCTCTTGATCTTGTGAATGGGTGTATTGAAACTCAGCAACTGGGTAGTGGGAGCGCCGCCGTCGCCAAAACTCGATTGGTAACCCAACCATTGGCTGCGGTGCATGACCGTGACCTGGGTAAACCCATCAACACCCGCATAGGCAGGGGTGAGGAACAGGTTATTGAACATATATTGGGTAAACTGCGGATCCTGCTGGGCCCGTGCTGAAATGCCGCATACGACGATGAAGGCAGTATAAAAAGTGCGTTTCAGCATTTAAGTTGAAAAAATAGGATTTAAAGTAAGTACATTTTTCGGACACTTTCAACGGCCATGTAATTTAAAGTGTAATAAAGCCCTTTTCCCAAGCCGTGCCCGAAGCCGTTATTTTATCCCATTTGCCTTTTTGATGTACAATTCCAATGCCCCGGTCATTGAAGGTGCGTTCGGAAGGGGAGCTTCAATGTCCAGGATCAACCCTGCGTCACGAACCGCTTTCGCTGTTGTAGGACCAAACGCTGCCATCCGCGTGCTATTTTGCGTGAATTCCGGAAAATTGACAAAAAGGGAGTTGATCCCCGATGGGCTGAAGAACGCAAGCACGTCATAAAACACTTCCTTCAGGTCGGAGAGGTCGGCGGCTACCGTGTGGTAAATGACAGCCTCCGAATAGTTGTAGGCATTGTCACGCAGAAAATCCGGTATGTCGTTCTTCCGGATATCCGAGCAGGGAAAGAGATACTTCTCGTTCTTGTGCTTCTTGAGAATTTCGATCAGGTCCTGTGCGGTCTTCAACCCCGTGAAGATCTTTCGTTTCCTGATGACGATGTACTTCTGAAGGTAGTTGGAGGTCTGTTCGGAAATACAAAAGTATTTCATCTCCGGCGGCATCTCTACCTTGAGTTCCTGGCAGATGGTGAAAAAATGATCGACGGCATTGCGGCTTGTGAAGATGATGGCCGTGTGGTTGAGGATGTCAATCTTTTGTTTTCTGAATTCTTTCACCGGGACGGGCTCGACCTGGATGAAGGGCCGGAAGTCGATTTTCAGATTATATTTTTCGGCAAGCTTCAGGTAAGGAGAGTTGGCATCAGCCGGGGCTTCTTGGGTTACCAGAACGCTTTTCACCTTGCGCATTCTGTCAGTAGCAATTTCACTCATATCAACACTTAACTATTCGGGCTAATGGAAGAATACCTTTATCGTAATGAATAACGGTATCAATTCAGTGGCACAAATGTACGAAAATAAATGGAACATCGAGTGCTCGCGGCTACCGCTCAGTTTCAGAAACAGGATCGCAACCCAGGCGGCAAGCGTAACAACCACGGCCAAAAGAAACCACGAAAAGATCCGTGGGTCTTGTCCGCGGGAGATAAAGTAGAAGAACAACACCATGCTCGCCGCTCCTATGACGACCAACAACAGGCGCATCCAATTAAAAAAATGAACCCGGGTTAAACCCCGCATATCGAACAGCCGGGTAAGCCCAAACACCAAGGTGATCTTGATCGTGAACATCAGCAAAACAACTGCACTAAGCTTCAGCCATTGGCCCATGGCCGACCAGAACCCGTTTGCCCTGAAGTAAAGGGCGCTGATGTATCCGTCAGGCAGATGTTGAAAAACAATCAACAGATAGTAGCCCAGCAGGAGGCTGCAGGCCAGATAAAACTGCAAGTTTGAACTGTTTGTCAGACGCGCGTTCGCATGCACATCGTCGGATTCACGGAAGGCGATGATGCCGCCGACAGAGAGATAGTCCGACGCGAGCTTTGGATTCATCCGCGAGATCAGCACGAAAAATGCGACGATCAGGATCCCCGCCACGGTAGCAAAATCCCGGAACCAGCTATCCGGCCGGTATGGGTTTGTCTCTGAATTGGTTTCAGGAACCAGCATGTTCGTGCGCAGTTCCCGCGCATTGAGGTTCCGCTGATAAATAGCCAGCGAGATCTGCGTGGAACCATAACGCCGGACAAGGCTGTCCACCGGCAGGAGCGTCTCATGCTGATATTCGCCGGACAGCCGGCCGTCGATAAAAATAAAGTACGGTCTTTCCGACTCCACAGACAGGTAGCGGCCCTTGAGCCTGTTCAATGGCAGCCGCAGATAAACGGTATTGTCGGGGGACTTTTCGCCCGCATTGAAAAATCCCTCCTCCGTGTATGTCAACCAATCACTGTTCAGGTCACGTTCCACCGTAAGCGTTCCCTGCGCATGCGTCAAGATCAACGGACATACGGCCAGCATTGCGGCAACAAAGTGTTTGAGCATCTTACAAAACTAGTTCAATTCAACGCATTGTTAAAAATGGAAGTAAGTTTGCGTTGAAAATTTATGGCTGGAATTTACTTCCATATTCCCTTTTGCCGGCAGGCGTGCCATTACTGCGACTTTCATTTCTCGACGAACCTCTCCGTCAGTCAGCCTCTGATTGACGCCATGGTCTCCGAAATGGAGCTCCGCCGGAATTACCTTGCCGACCCGACCATTCACACCTTGTATTTCGGGGGAGGCACACCGTCCATGCTACGCCCCGAAGCCATTGGCAAACTCATCCATGCTGCGCACGACCTGTTTGAAGTTGCCGGACAGGCTGAAGTAACCCTGGAGGCGAACCCCGACGATCTTTCCATCGAGCATCTCCGCGCTTTGAAAAGCCTGGGTATTAACCGACTCAGCATCGGTATCCAATCTTTCCACGACCGCGTGCTCGCGTTTCTCAATCGGGCGCATGACGGGAAGACGGCAATTGCTGCGGTAGACAACGCCCGGAAGGCCGGCTTTGAGAACATCAGCATCGACCTGATCTACGGCATTCCGGATGTGGACACAACGGCATGGATGGCGGACATTCAACAGGCCATCAACCTGGCGCCGGAACACATCTCGGCCTATTCGCTGACGATCGAACCGCAGACCGTCTTCGGACACCGGGCTTCAAAAGGGAAACTCGCCGCAATCTCCGACGACATCTCGGCGGCACACCTCGAGGTACTCGCCGAACAACTGGAACACGCGGGCTTCGAACAATACGAGGTCTCCAATTTTTGCAAGCCCGGAATGGAATCGAAACACAACAGCAGTTACTGGAAACAACATCCGTATCTCGGCATCGGTCCGAGTGCCCACTCCTATGATTTGCGTTCTCGCCAGCACAACGTAGCCAATAACCACCTCTATCTGAGAAGCCTCGGGCAGGGCGTCATTCCCTGCGAAACGGAGGCCCTGTCTCACGCGGAGCACGTCAATGAATACCTGCTCACCACATTGCGCACAAAATGGGGAAGCGATCTTGGCATGCTCCATACCCGCTATGGTTACAACGTGATGCAATTACATACGGGATTTATTCAATCATTGCTTACAAGTCGTCTGGCAGTCGTCGAGAACGACGTACTCCGGCTCACGCGGGCGGGCAGGCTGCTGGCGGATGAAATTACCGCTCGGCTTTTTTTAACCCCCTGACATAGAACAGAACCGGGCTTTTTGTATTTTTCAACCCAAACCGCGTCGGCCATGAGACCCGTCGAAGAAAAAAAAGTGTATATGCTTCTTAAGGCTGTGATTTTCCACTATCACGGCCTGGATGAGTCGGAACGATTGGAGTTGGACAAGACCGCCGATGCGTTGGACGCCCGGGAAGAATATCAATGGGCCCTGGACTTTGTGTCGGAAGATTACATCACCGCCTTCGACCGCGCCCGCGACTACCTCAACGATATCATCGCCGATTACCCCAAGGATAAACGCATCGAACTCATCAACATGGTATGGCAGGCCAACAACCTTAAAGGTTATGTGACCGAGATGGAGGCGACGGCCATGCTCAGGCTGGCGAAGGACTGGCACGTGCAAAAAGAGTTGATCGAACTCGTACTCACCTGAATCCGTGTACCGCGACGGCGATTTTTGAATCCGCGGTCCCATAATACAGGTACCATTGCCCCTTAAACGGCACAAGCCCTTCCACAAAACACACCTGGCCGACCTGGCCGCTGACTTCGTACGGCTTATCAGGCCGCAGAAAATCACGCTCAAGCCGGGCGATGAGTTGCGTTGGATCGTGAGCGTCGAACAAGGCCTGACCCGCGCAGTATGCGTCTGTCGCGAGGGTGGAATCACCTTTGGCGCCGTGGTTCATGCCGTTGTAAATCAAAAGAATTCCCTGGTCAACGATTAGGGCATATGGACCACTTTCAACCAGACGGCTGTCAAAGTAACCCTCGCGCGGCCTGAGCACCACTTTCAGCGAACCATTTTCCTCAACAGGTTCCCAACGGATCAGGTCATCGGAGGTGGCCATAAACAAGTCGGTGTCTCCAAAGTACATCCAATACTTCCCGGCGATCTTCTGCGCGACGACCCGCTCGCCTGATCGACGGGCGACGATCGCTCCCGACTTGCTCCAATGGTTGGTGTACGCGCCCCGCAAGACGGGGCCATGCTTCTTCCACGACATCAGGTCTTCGGATGAGGCCACCATCAGACGGGCCGTCTTGCCATCGTACGCCGTGTAGGTGAGCAAGTATCCACCGTCAGGCGACTCAACAACGCGCGGGTCCTCGATGCCACCCTCCCATTCAAAAATTCGCAAAGCGTCGTCGTCAGGGTATAACACCGGCTCGGGCATTCGCGTGAAGTGCATGCCATCCTCACTGTGCGCGAGGCCTATGCGGGAGGTGCCCTGATGTCTGCCCACGCTGTCCTCGGCGCGGTAGAGCAGGTAAATGCGTCCATCGCGCACGACGGCCGCCGGGTTGAAGACGTCCTTTGCTTCCCAGTGGATGGTTTCATTGCGGACCGGGCAATAGAACACGCCGTCTCCGGGTGTGAGTACCGGGTTGATGCTATCAACTTTAATAAAAGGTAACATTGCCCAGGAGGTGTCCGACACCACGGAGGATTCGTCGGTTTTTGTTGCGGGTGAGCAGCACCACATCATTGCCGCGGCGGTGATGACAAGGATCGGGAAAGCCGTATTTCGTCTCATCGTTTGTATATTTCGCCCTGGACGTTGTTGAAAAAACTTCGGAGTAGCCGGTGAGTAAATATAGAGACGCCGGATGAGCAAAAAACGTTTTTAGATGAAAACCAGGAAGAAGAAATCGGATGAGGAGTTGTTGAAAAAAGCGCAGGAAGAAGAAAACAAGATTCGCACGGCCTTTAAGGACAAGGATTGGGCCGAAATCAAAGGAGCGAATAGCTGGATGATCTTCAAGGTGATGTCTGAGTTTGTCGAGGGCATGGAAAAGCTCGCGAAGATCGGTCCGTGTGTCACAATCTTCGGGTCTGCGCGTACCAAGCCATCGCATCATTCCTACAAGATGGCGGAGGCGATCGCCTTTCAACTCGTTCGGCATGGCTATGGGGTGATTACCGGCGGCGGCCCGGGCATCATGGAGGCGGGCAACAAAGGCGCGCATCGTGCCGGAGGAAAGTCGGTTGGCCTGAATATTTTCCTCCCTTTCGAACAACAAGGCAACATCTACATCGACAAAGATAAACTGATCACATTCGACTATTTTTTTGTTCGCAAGGTGATGTTCGTGAAATACTCGCAGGGCTTTATCGTCATGCCCGGCGGGTTTGGGACGCTGGATGAGTTGACCGAGGCGTTAACCTTGATTCAGACCAAAAAGATCGGACGTTTTCCGATCGTCCTGGTGGGCAGGACCTACTGGAAAGGATTGGTCTCGTGGATGAAGCGCGTATTGATCTCGGAGAAAATGATCCACGCTGAGGATATGGAACTGCTCAGCATTGTGGACAAGCCCGAGGACGCTATCAAAGTGATTGATGAATTCTATTCAAAGTATCTGTTATCGCCAAATTTCTGATGAAGCGCGTCGCTGATTTTTGGGGCCTTGCCTCCACCGTTGTACTCTTCGCCTACATGGCTTTCAATGAAACCCGCCATCGCGTATCCCCCTCGCGGGTATCAGACCAGGACGTGGCCACGCCATATTTTCCGGATGATCACGGCCCGCTTCCCGCCATCGCCTTCGATTTACCGGAACGCGTAACGTTCGCCGGCGAAGAAATGCCGCTCGATATTGCGGACGTTCGCGAACGACTGGACAAGGAACTGCAAAGCAATACCTATTTTCACAGCAACACCATCTTCCTGATCAAACGCGCCAACCGCTGGCTTCCACAGTTCGAAGAAATCCTCCGCAAACACGGCATCCCCGAGGACTTTAAATACCTGCCCCTGGTGGAAAGCAACCTCATGAACGTTGTGTCCCCTGCCGAAGCCGTGGGCTACTGGCAGATCCTGAAGAGTTCCGGAAAGGAATACGGTCTTGAAATCACGAAAGAGGTGGATGAACGGTACGATCCCATCAAGGCTACCGAGGCGGCATGTCGCTACCTGAAAAAGGCCCATGACCGTTTTGGCAACTGGACGCTGGTGGCAGCCTCGTATAATCGCGGCATGAACGGCCTCGACCGCGCGCTGGAAAATCAAAAAGAAAAGTCATACTACGATCTTTTTTTAAACGATGAAACCTCGCGCTATGTGTTCCGCATCGCCGCCATCAAGGAGATCATCGAGCATCCGCGGAAATACGGATTCATCGTTGACTCCGATCAGCTTTATGAGGAAGAATCCCTCGAGTATGTGGAGGTGACCGAATCGGTTGACCTCGTTGGATTTGCGAAAGCCCATGACACCAATTACAAGTCCATCAAACGTCATAACCCGTGGCTCAGGGAGGATCACCTTACGGTGAAACGCGGTAAAAAGTACCGGATCGCCATACCTGCGGCCGGGAGCGCGAGCCGGCGCTGATGCCTGGCTTGTCGTCGATTCCGTTTCCCATGCGTTTTCGTCCGTTCTTTGTAATTTGTCGCAACCTTTAAACCCTTTGATATGCGTCCTTACATCCTTGCGGAATCAAACTGGAAAACCGTAAAGCACACGGATTACAAATTAGCCGTGTTGCCCTGGGGTGCAACCGAAGCGCACAACTACCATTTGCCTTACGGCACCGACATCATCGAGGCGGAACGCGTGGCGGCAGAAGGCGCGCGTATCGCCTGGGAACACGGTGTGAAACTCACCGTGCTTCCCGCTGTTCCGTTCGGCGTGAACACGGGTCAGCATGACATCAAACTGGATATCAACATGAATCCCTCCACGCAACTCGCGGTACTCCGCGACGTGGTGGAGGTGCTCAACAGACAGGGAATTTTCAAGCTTGTCATTCTCAACAGCCACGGCGGAAATGATTTCAAAACCATGATCCGCGAATTGGGGCTGCAATTCCCCAAAATGTTTATTTGCTCTTGTAACTGGTTTCAATCCGTTGATCAAAAGAACTTTTTTGAAAACAAGGATGACCACGCCGGCGAAATGGAGACCAGTGTGATGATCCATCTTACCCCCGGGTTGGTGCTGCCCTTGTCGGAAGCCGGGGATGGCGCGGCAAAAAAATTTCGCATGACTGCCATCCGGGAAGGATGGGCATGGGCTGAAAGAAAATGGTCGCAGGTGACCCAAGACACCGGCGTCGGCGACCCGCGAAAGGCAACGGCGGAAAAAGGCGAAAAATTCTTTCGGGCTGTCACCGAAAAGACCGGGCAATTCTTTATCGAGGTGGCGCAAACACCAAACGATGACCTCTACGCCTAGAGTACCGTGTCCGACACCCCCTCCGGCTTCGAGATCCAGAAATTGTTGTAGCCTTCACCGACCTGAATGGTAATTATCTGCAAAGCCAGCATCTCCAAAATTGCAAGAAAATTGAAAATCACGCCGATGCGTGTCGGGTAGGTTTCCACCAGTTCGCTGAAGGACAGCTTCGGCTTCTTTCCGAGCTCATCAACAAGGTATTTCTTCTGCTCGTCGACCGTGTAAGGATACTGGATAACATGATGGACAGGGCGGTTCTTTTCAGCCTCATGACGCTTTAACACCTTCTCGAAAACCATCATCAGTTTGAAAATCGTCACGTCCTGGAGCTCCGCCTCGACATTTGTGCTTTCCGCAAGGGCCCTCAGTTCCTTCATCAGGTTGCCCCGTTTTTCCTTCATCAATTCCGTTTCCTCCATCTTCTGGAAATTGTCGATAACGGACTTGTACTTCTTGTACTCGAGGAGATGCCTTACGAGTTCCTCCCTGGGGTCGATCTCATTCCCCTGCTCATCGATCTGCGGCCGCGGCAACAGCATTTTTGACTTGATCCGCATCAGGGTAGCCGCCACCAGAATGAATTCGCTGGCGACCTCGATGTTGAGGCGCTCCATCTGGTGCACATAGTCCAGGAAGTCGTTGGTGATCTGGGCGATCGGAATATCGTAGATGTCGAGTTCGTCGCGTTCGATAAAGAAAAGCAACAGGTCGAATGGGCCTTCGAAAAGCGGCAGTTTTACCTCAAAATTTTCCTGTGAAGTCATAAGCGGCACAAATTTATTTATAATCCCTCAAAAAGCCCCGTGACGGAAGAAATAAGTAATTTTGTAGCTTAGGCGTGTGTTTGATCCGAGATGGAACACTTTTCAGCTTTTGCTGTTTAATTTGGGAAACCCTTTTTTATCTAGATGCTCATTACGCCAGGAAGACTTTTGTCGCAAATTGACAGCCCCCAGGATCTGAAGAAATTGGATCCGGTGCAGCTTGTTCAACTCTGTCAGGAGTTGCGGCAATTCATCATCGACAACGTTTCGGTTTATGGTGGGCATTTTGGGGCCAGTCTGGGGGTCGTTGAACTCACCGTCGCGCTGCATTACGTGTTTAACACCCCGCATGACCAACTGGTTTGGGATGTAGGCCACCAGGCATACGGGCATAAGGTGCTGACCGGCCGCCGCGACCAGTTTCATACCAACCGGCTTTATGGCGGGCTCTCCGGTTTTCCAAAGATGAAGGAAAGTCCGTACGACGCCTTCGGCGTGGGCCATTCTTCAACGTCGGTTTCCGCAGCCTTGGGGATGGCCATCGCTTCCAAATACCTCAAGGACGAACAGCGCCAACACATTGCCGTGATCGGAGATGGCGCCATGACGGGCGGAATCGCCTTCGAGGGAATGAATCACGCCGGCGTTTCCGACTCCAACCTGCTGATCATCCTCAACGACAATTGCATGTCGATCGACCCGAATGTGGGCGCCCTGAAGGACTATCTCACGGACATAACGACATCGCGGGCGTACAACAAGCTTAAGGATGAGGTCTGGAATCTGCTCGGCAAGCTCTCCGCTTTCGGGAAAAGCGCGCAGGAGATTGTCTCCAAAGTCGAAAACGGGATCAAGTCCACGCTGCTGAGCCAGAGCAATTTTTTTGAATCACTCAACCTCCGCTATTTCGGGCCGGTCGATGGCCACGACGTCGATCACCTCATCACGATTCTTAAAGATCTCAAGAACATCAAAGGCCCGAAAATTCTCCACTGTGTGACGGTGAAAGGTAAGGGCTTTGCCCCCGCGGAAAAAGGCAACGCAACCACGTGGCATGCGCCGGGCACTTTTGATAAGATCACCGGTGAAATTCACACCAAGACACACGAAAAACCGCAGGCGCCCAAATACCAGGATGTCTTTGGTCATACCCTCGTCGAACTGGCGCAAGCCAATGAAAAGATTGTCGGGATTACGCCCGCGATGCCTTCTGGCTCTTCCATGAACATCATGATGAAGGCAATGCCGGACCGCGCCTTCGATGTGGGCATCGCCGAACAACACGCGGTGACCTTCTCGGCCGGACTTGCCACACAAGGGCTCATCCCCTTCTGCAACATATACAGTTCTTTCATGCAGCGGGCGTACGACCAGGTGATTCACGATGTCTGCATCCAGAACATTCCGGTCAACTTTTGTCTCGACCGGGCGGGATTTGCGGGCGCCGATGGCCCAACCCATCATGGTGCTTATGACATCGCCTATTTCCGATGCCTGCCAAACATGGTGGTCGCCGCCCCGATGAATGAATCCGAGCTGAGAAATCTGATGTACACCGCGCAGCTCCCGCGCAAGGGCCGGGCATTTTCCATCCGGTACCCGCGGGGCCAGGGCGTGACACCCGACTGGAAGACGCCTTTTGAAGAAATCGGAATTGGCACCGGCCGGAAACTGCGCGACGGGGAGGAACTCGCCATACTGACCCTCGGACACATCGGCAACTACGCGACAAAAGCCTGCGAACAATTGGAGACGCGCGGGGTGAGCGTAGCCCATTATGACCTGCGCTTCGTTAAACCCCTCGACGAAGCATTGCTGCACGAGGTGTTTGCCAGGTACAAAAAGATCGTCACCGTCGAAGACGGTTGTATCCAGGGCGGGTTCGGCAGCGCGATCCTGGAGTTTATGGCAGACCACGGCTACACGGCCGAGGTGCGACGCCTGGGCATCCCCGACACCGTCATTGAACACGGCGAACAGATTGAATTGCACCGCGAATGCGGCTTTGACACAGCGGGCATCCAGCGGACGGTGATGGCGGTCCTGGAGTCCGTATCAAAGCCTGTGCGATGACCGAAATCTTTTTCACGGATCAGGGACGCGGCCCGGCGGCCGTTCTGATTCATGGTTTCCCTTTCGACCACCGGATCTGGCGTGGGTTTGCGCAACGGCTGTCCGCCCGCTGTAGGGTAATCACTATTGACCTCCCCGGGTTCGGCCAGAGCCCACTCGATCCGATGACGTTTTCCATCGACGACATCGGGATCATGGTCAGCGAGTGGTTGCAAGCCAGAAATTATGGACCGGTAACCCTTGTTGGGCATTCATTGGGTGGATATGTCGCGCTTAGCGTAGCCGCCCACCATCCTGAATTGCTTAGCGCCCTGGTGCTCTTTCATTCGACGGCGTACGCCGATTCATCCGAAAAAAAAGCGTCCCGCGACAAGGCCCTCACCTTCATCGAGCAGCACGGTGTCTCGGCGTTTACATCAAACTTCATTACCCCACTCTTTGTTGAGCCGCGTCATCCTTCCATCGGGGACGTACGGTCAATCGCCTCCGACGCTCGCGAGGAGACGGTAAAGGGTTACCTAAAAGCAATGCGCGACCGACAGGACAGGACGGAACTTTTAAGCGTGTTTCCAAAGCCCGTCCAGTTCATAGCGGGCGCAAAGGATCGGGGTATCACGCCGGAATCCATTCGTGAACAGGCCGCGCTAACGGGTGCTAGCGACGTTCGGATACTGCACGAAGTCGCCCATATGGGCATGTTTGAGGCGGAGTCGGAAACGGTGGAAATCCTTTCGGGATTTATTGAAAAACTGTAGTTACCTCAGATCGGCAATTTCGTATACACCCCACTCTAAGTCGGTGATTTTACTTTGATCTGGAGAATTCCTAAATTGTAAGCGTTTTGCCGTAGATTCCGCCCGGGAATCGTAGGTAAAATAAACCCCGGAACATATATTTGCTACAGTGGACGAAAAATAACCTACCAAAATCATGGAAGAACTATACGCACCTTGGAATGAAATGGCGAGAAATATTGCCTATGGAGCCTGGTTGATCGCACTCTTATTTGTGCTGTTTCACGTCATCAGACTGGCTACGATGGGCGATGCGAAAGCGAAGTACGACTACATTAACAGGAGCGAGATCAAGACCCTCTGGATTGCAGCGATTATCCTTGTGATCGGGTGTTGTTTCCTCGCCAATTCGACCGTCACACCGGAAACAAGCAGCACACTTTGGATATTCGTCCGCGTGTTCACCACCGTTTCCATGGGCCTCATCGTCGGATTGATTTTCCAGAACCTGTTAAAGTTTTATTATCCGTTCTTCATCGAAAAACGGCTGAAGGTGCTGCGTTACAAGCCCCGGGTCTCCCCGAAAACCGGTAAGGCAATGAAACTCCTCAGTGAAGAAGAAGAAGACTCCTACCTGGATGAAGGTATGCAGGCTGAAGAGAATGTTTTCTCCGTTGACTACGACGTGTGGAAAGACGAGGAGACGGGCTATGTGAAAATAGAAAAATACTCCGGCCACCTCCACGCATTGCAATGCCCCGAGTGCAATTACCAAACATTTAAAGTGATCCGTGAAGAAATCCTGAAGACGCCAACAACAACGGAAGAAGGCGAGTTGCTGAAGCACTTCCAGTGCGGATATTGCGGATTCAAAGCCAAGAAGAACGTGGTGTTGAAAATGTCTACCAAGTTTGAGGAGTCGACGACCGCGACCACGGCGTAATCACACCATCCCTTAAATATCACAAAACCCGGCGTGTCCGGGTTTTTTTTATGCCTGCAGCGGGCGGAACCCAACCGTCACAACAGGTCCACCGGCAGTTTGATCTGGTCAGAATAGAACTTCATGCGCGAATGTGTAGTGTCCAGCAACATGATCTTTTCAACGCATGCCTGTTTGTGATTCACAAAGACTTCGAGGTAAAAATTGCCGAGCAAATACAGGTTTACCTTGTACGCGTAATAGCGGATCGCCATGACAAAAGTGCCGCGCTCGTACAACATGCTGACCTTTTCATCCAGGGTCAGCGAATCATATTCTCCCCACGAAATCATATCGAAACATATAGAAAAAATTACGCCCTGCCAATATTGACTTTTACAGCAAAGGCACGAGAAAGATGAGCGTGATCCGGCGGATGAAAACTTTTTCCCGGGCTTGTCGCCGGATGGATCAGGATTTTGGCCCGGCTGTATTTTGATGTGCAAAAGATGAGCCCCTGCACGCCAGCTTCGAGCGCGAAGCGGGGGCTCATCCTTTTATGCAAAATCCTGGAGAAGGGTGAAAGATGGGGCTCGAACCCACGACCCCCAGAATCACAATCTGGTGCTCTAACCAACTGAGCTACATTCACCGTATTGAGCCTGCAAATTTAAGGGAGGCCATCTAAATAACAAATAGGTCGTCAGTTTCGGTGAAACAACAGCCGTTCGCCCATGACCGAGTCGTCAAACCGGCCATCCGCATAGGCGAGGTGGCCCGAAACGAGGGTATGGGTAACAGCCGACCGGAAGGTTTGGCCTTCAAAAGGGGACCAGCTGCACTTTGCCAGCACATTGTCGTTGCTCACGGTCCATGGCCGGTTCAAATCCACCAGAACGAGGTCCGCGAAATAGCCTTCGCGGATGAACCCACGCCGGGAGACCTGAAACAGGATGGCGGGGTTGTGCGCCATTTTCTCGACAATCCGCTCCAGCGAAATTTCCCCCCGGTGAAAGAATTCGAGCATTGCCACGAGGGAATGCTGAACCAACGGCCCCCCGGATGGCGCCTTGAAGTACGTGTTCCTTTTCTCCTCCAGCGTGTGCGGCGCGTGGTCCGTGGCAATCACATCGATAAGGCCGGACAGCACGCCGTTGAAGATCGCCCGCTGGTCTTCGCGGGTCTTGATCGCCGGATTCCATTTGATCAATGTCCCAAGGCGTTCATAGTCTTCGTCATTGAACCACAGGTGATGAACGCAGGCTTCGGCGGTGACGTTCTTTTTCGCCAGGGGTGTTTTGTTGTCGAACAGCGAAAGTTCACGCGCGGTGGAAATATGGAGGATGTGCAATCGTGTGCCATGCTTTTTGGCCAGCGCCACGGCAAATGATGATGATTTATAACACGCTTCTTCACTGCGGATGGCCGGGTGCATGCGCACCGGTACATCCTCGCCATAGCGTTCCCGGAACGCCTCGCTGTTTTTCCGAATGGTTGGCTCGTGCTCGCAGTGAACGGCAATGTTGGCCGGAAACCGGGAGAAGAACGACTCCAGCGTTTTTTCGTCGTCAACAAGAAGATTGCCGGTGGACGAGCCCATGAAGATCTTCAGGCCGCACACCTTCCGGATATCCGTCTTCATCACCTCATCCACATTCTCATTCGAGGCGCCGATAAAAAAGGAGTAGTTCGCAAGCGATGTCTTCGACGCGATAAGATATTTCTCCTCCAACAGCGCCTGCGTGAATGCCGGCGGGTTTGTGTTTGGCATTTCCATAAAGCTGGTGACACCCCCGGCGACAGCGGCGCGCGACTCGGAAAAAATCGTCGCCTTGTGCGTCAGGCCCGGTTCACGGAAATGAACCTGATCGTCAATGGCGCCGGGTAGTAAATACTTTCCCCTGGCATCCAGGTGTATGTCCGCTTCGCGCGACGACAGATCACCGCCAACCTGTTCGATAAAGGGGCCACGCACCAGGACGTCGCCTTCAACCACTTTGCCTTCATTAACTATATTTGCGTTGCTTATGAGAATGCGTTTCATGGTATTGCAAAAATACTCGTAAAGTGTCAGCAAATCCGACGTTCGAAGGCTTTAATCTCAACCGCCAACTGCTCAATGCGGTCGCTGACGCCGGATTCATTGAGCCCACGGAGATTCAGCAGAGATCTATTCCAGTCATTCTTGGCGGCCAGGATGTCATTGGCATCGCACAGACGGGTACGGGCAAGACGGCGGCCTACCTCCTGCCGTTGCTCATGAAGATCAAATATGCCCAGGGCAGCGAACCTCGTGCGCTCATACTGGCTCCGACCAAGGAGCTCGCCTTGCAAATCGCCGCCCACGCCTCGGCACTGGCAAAATACACGGACCTGCGGGTCGCAGCACTCTATGGAGGAGTTGGACCCAAGGGCCAAATCGAGGAACTGGACCGCGGCGTTGACCTCGTAGTGGCAACCCCTGGCCGATTCATGGAGATCTATCTTAAGGGAGTGTTGAACACCAAACTCATCCGCACCCTCGTCCTCGACGAAGCGGACCGGATGATGGACATGGGGTTCATGGCCCAATTGCGAAAAATATTCGAAGTCATCCCCACCAGGCGACAGAACCTGCTTTTTTCCGCCACCTTTCCCGCGAAGGTAGAGCACCTTTCAAAGGAGTTTCTTGAATTCCCCGTCAGGATTGAAGCGTCACCACCGGCGACGCCGGCGCGTCAGGTGGAACAGGTAATTTACTACGTGCCCAACCTGAAGACCAAGATCAACCTGTTGGCGCATTTCCTTCACAATGACGCGGCGTTCAACCGGGTAATGATCTTCACACGCACGAAGGAAGTTGCCAACAATGTTTTCAAGTTCATCGAACGCAAGGAACTCGGCCCGTCCCGCGTGATTCATTCCAACAAGGGACAGAACGCCCGCATCAATGCGGTCAACGAATTCAAGGAAGGCCGCCTGCGGGTGCTGGTGTCAACGGATGTGACCGCGCGCGGCATTGACGTTTATCAGGTTTCCCACGTCGTCAATTTCGATGTACCCATTGTGTATGACGACTACGTTCACCGCATCGGGCGCACCGGAAGGGCGTTTACGGATGGGAAAGCGATCACCTTTGCAACGGCGCCGGAAGCGTGGCATATCCGCAAGATCGAGGACGTGATCCGTGAAAAAATTCCTGTGGGAGAAATGCCGGGCGGGGTTGAGATTTCGGATACGCCCTTTGAAGAATCGCAACGCATGGCTCGTGAAATCGACCGTCAAAAGAAGCAGGACGACCCGACCTTCAAGGGGGCTTTTCACGAGCGCGGACGCAAGACCTCCAGGTAACTACAAAAAAAGAACGCGACCGAGGTCGCGTTCTTTGTTATCGGGATGTCTTTGTCTATCCGTTCATCGACAGCAAGAATTCCTTGTTGTCGCGGGTTCCCTTCATCTTGTTGAGCAGGAATTCCATGGCTTCGTTTGAATTCATATCACTCATGTACTTGCGGAGGATCCAGACGCGTTGGAGTTCTTCCTCCTTCATCAACAACTCCTCGCGGCGGGTACCCGATGCCGGTACGTCGATGGCGGGATAGACGCGCTTGTTGGCGAGCTTTCGGTCAAGCTGCAATTCCATGTTACCCGTGCCCTTGAATTCCTCGAAGATCACTTCATCCATTTTGGAGCCGGTATCTATCAGTGCCGTCGCGATAATGGTTAGCGAACCCCCGTTCTCCACGTTGCGGGCCGCACCAAAAAAGCGCTTGGGTTTGTGCAAGGCGTTGGCGTCCACACCTCCTGAAAGAATTTTACCCGACGAAGGGACTACCGTGTTGTAAGCGCGCGCCAAGCGGGTGATCGAGTCGAGGAGGATGACCACATCGTGGCCGCATTCCACCATCCGTTTTGCTTTCTCCAGTACGATACTCGACACCTTCACGTGCCGGTCGGCCTGCTCGTCGAACGTTGAAGCCACCACTTCGGCCTTTACACTGCGGGCCATGTCGGTAACTTCCTCGGGGCGTTCATCGATAAGAAGCACGATGAGGTAGACCTCCGGGTGGTTTTCAGCAATGGCGTTGGCGATTTGTTTAAGCAACACCGTCTTACCCGTCTTCGGTTGCGCCACGATCATCCCGCGCTGACCCTTTCCAATAGGAGCAAACAGGTCCAGGATGCGGGCGGACATGTTGTCGGGTGTGGTGCTGAGTTTCAGTTTTTCATCCGGGAACAGGGGCGTCAGGTATTCAAAGGCAACGCGGTCGCGGATCTCTTCGGTGGTTTTCCCGTTGACCGATTCCACCTTGAGCAGGGCAAAATACTTCTCGCCCTCTTTGGGCGGGCGGATCTGGCCCTTTACCGTATCCCCCGTCTTCAGACCAAAAAGTTTGATCTGCGAAGGTGACACGTAGATATCATCGGGGCTGGCCAGGTAGTTGTAATCGGATGACCTGAGGAATCCGTAACCGTCCTGCATGATCTCCAGGGCGCCTTCGTTGCTGATGGCGCCATCGAAGTCGCGGATAGACCGTCCCTGATGGGCCGGTTGCTTCGGCTCGCGCGCTTCGCGGACCGGCGGTTCTGCAACGGTCTCTTCCTCGGTCTTCTCTTCAGTGGTTTTATCGTCGAATTTGGTCACCGGCGACTCGAAGTCCATACTCAGGGAGTCCAACAACTCTTCGGATGAAAGTTCCTTTTCGGGTTTTGGTGCACCCGCGGGCGCGACATTCTCGCGACGTCGGGGACGCATCTTGCGTTCGGATTCGTTTGTTTCGGTTGCAACCGTTTTGCTGGCGGCGGGAGCGGTATCGGGCGATACGGCCTGCTGATCGAGGATTTTGTAGACCAGGTCTTGTTTGGAAAGCTTTTTGGCATTTTTAACACCCATCCCCTCAGCGATTTCCTTCAATTCAGAAAGAAGTCTGACGTTCAGATCATCAATAGTGTACATGTTGGTTTTAAGAAAAAAATTGAATTTGTGTTGTGTGTCTTCCTTGTGAGTTACTTAGAACAGTATTGAAATTGGGTCATCAATACGGAAAGTCCTTGAAGTAAAAAATTGCAGTAAAAAAACCGGATTTATTGTTCAGAGGGCTTGAGATAAAGCCGAATGATGATGCAATTATAGGGCAAAAATTGACATTATCAAACCGATAGAAACAATTTCTTCCGGCCACGGTAGAGCGGGCATTCCAAATAAATATAATTTTGGAACCAATGTCGTTCACTCAACGAGTGCCTTCTTGCCCTCCAACCTGTGCGCGCCGGTTTCATTTCGGCCTGAGCGAAGTAGAAGCGGGTCGAACAGGAACAAGGCGCAAGGGATCAGGGTAAGCGACAGTGATTTTGGAATCCGTATTCTTTAAAACAAGAAAACCATGCTTCAGGTTTCAGCCATCAGGGACTACAGGGAAAAAGTTATTGCCGGCCTTAAAAAGAGGCGGCTCCGGGACATAGAAAAAACCCTGGACAACATTCTGTCGCTTGACCAGCAGCGCCGGCAAACGCAACAGCGTCAGGATAACCTGCTGGCCGAATCCAACACCCTGGCAAAGGAGATCGGATCCCTTATGAAGGCCGGCAGGCGGGATGAGGCCGAAAAAATCAAGGGCCGTACGGCCGAATTGAAAAAAACAATCGCCGAACTCGGCGCGCAACTGGCGGCACTGCAGGAAGACCTTCAACAACTACTCTACACGGTACCGAACGTTCCACAGGAACAGGTTCCCGATGGCGGCGGACCCGACGACAACAAAAAGGTCTATGAGTGGGGGAAAATTCCACAACTGAGTGCCGACGCCCTTCCACACTGGGAGCTGATCCGAAAATACGACATTATTGACTTTGACCTTGGAAACAAGATCTCCGGCGCAGGATTCCCCGTCTACAAGGGCAAGGGTGCGAAACTGCAGCGCGCGTTGATCAACTTTTTCCTCGACCAGGCGGAAAAGAAAGGCTACAGGGAAATTCAGCCCCCTATCGTCGTCAACACCGCCTCAGGCTACGGCACGGGCCAACTGCCCGACAAGGAGGGCCAGATGTACCACGTTGCAGCCGACGACCTCTACCTCATTCCCACCGCAGAAGTGCCGATCACAAACCTTTACCGGGATGTCATTCTTGCCGAAGATCAGCTGCCGGTAATGAACGTCGGCTACACACCCTGTTTCCGCCGCGAAGCGGGAAGCTGGGGAGCCCACGTGCGCGGCTTAAACCGCCTTCACCAGTTTGACAAGGTGGAGATTGTGCATATTTCAAAACCGGAAGATTCCTACCAGCAGCTTGAGGAGATGTGCGCGTACGTACAAGGGCTTTTGGAGCAACTGGAGCTCCCTTATCGAAAGCTCCTCCTTTGCGGCGGCGACATGGGCTTCAACTCGGCCACCACCTTCGACATGGAGATATTTGCCGTCGGCCAGCAGCGGTGGCTTGAAGTGAGCTCAGTAAGCAATTTTGAAACCTTTCAGGCCAATCGCCTCAAACTGCGGTACAAGAACGCAGACGGCAAGGTGCAGTTGCTGCATACGCTCAATGGGAGCGCGCTGGCCCTTCCCCGCATCGTCGCCGGCATCCTTGAAAACAACCAGAGTTCCGCGGGCATCCGCATTCCGGAGGCATTGGTGCCCTATACCGGGTTTGAGATGATTGGCTGATCCGTCGTACGGCTTTACCACTTGTCAAACGCCGTTTGCAGATCCGCCTACCCCGAAATACATTACGAATCTAAAAAAGTCGAAATCCATGAAAATGATATGCATTGCCCTCGTTGTGATCGCCGTTGCCCTCGTTTCCTGCAAGCAGGATAACGGTTCGAACGCCCGCTACCCCATCACAAAAAAGGTCGACACGGTCGATACTTATTTTGGCGTGGAGGTAAAGGATCCCTACCGTTGGCTCGAAAACGATACGGCGAAAGAAACAGCACAGTGGGTGCAGGCCCAGAACGACGTTACGTTCGCCTATCTGAACAACATCAATTACCGCGACCGCATTTTGAAACGCCTCGAAACAGTGATCGATTATGAGCGACTCAGCGCCCCGTTCAGGGAAGGCGACTACTGGTATTTCTACAAAAACGAAGGGCTTCAGAACCAAAGCGTCCTCTACCGCAAGAAGGGCATGGACGCGACGCCCGAGGTTTTCCTCGATCCAAACACCTTCTCAAAGGATGCAACCACGGCCCTGCGGGGGCTTTCTTTCACGCGGGATGGCTCCCTGGCCACGTACATGATCTCGGAAGGCGGGTCCGACTGGCGCAAGGCGATTGTCATTCGCACCGACGACAAGACCATCATTGAAGACACCCTCCGGGATATCAAGTTCAGCGGAATCGCCTGGAAGGGCAATGAAGGGTTTTACTACAGCAGCTACGACAAACCCAAGGGCAGCGAGTTGTCCGCAAAGACGCAGCACCACAAGCTCTATTTCCACAAGCTGGGCACGCCACAGGAGCAGGACAGGCTGGTGTTCGGAGGCGAGGCCACCCCAAGGCGGTATGTTTTCGCTTCCGTCACCGAAGACGAGAGGTTCCTTGTCGTCAGCGCGGCCAACAGCACCACCGGAAATGAGTTGTACATCCAGGACCTTGAAGATCCCCGGGGCATGCTGAAACCTATTGTCGACAACGACGACAACGAACACCGGCTCATCGACAATGTCGGAACAAAGCTGTTTATCCACACCAACCTTGACGCGCCGAATAACCGGGTCGTCGTTACCGACTTTTCCAACCCAACACCCGACACCTGGACGGACGTCATTCCCGAAACCGGAGACGTGATGAGCGCCGGTACCGCCGGTGGAAAAATATTCGCCAGCTACATTGTCGACGTCAAGACCCAGATCAGGCAGTTCGATATGAATGGCAAGCTCGAACGCGAAGTTGCCCTTCCCGGAATCGGCACGGCCGGAGGATTTGGTGGCAAGCGCGATGAAAAAGAGATCTATTATTCGTTTACATCTTTCACCTATCCGCCCACGATCTTCAAATACAATATCGCGAGCGGCGAGTCGGAGGTCTACGAGAAACCGGACATCGATTTCAACCCCGACGACTATGAAACCAAGCAAGTATTCTATACCAGCAAAGATGGGACGAAGATCCCCATGTTCATTGTGCATAAGAAGGGCATCGAACTCAACGGCAAGAACCCGACCTGGTTGTATGCCTACGGAGGCTTTAATATCAGCCTGCGGCCCTCGTTCAGCACGACGCGGCTGGTATGGCTTGAGAATGGAGGCGTGTACGCACAACCAAACCTTCGTGGTGGCGGCGAATACGGCGAAGCATGGCACCTCGCCGGTACCAAGATGAAGAAGCAAAATGTTTTTGACGACTTCATCGCGGCGGGGGAATACCTCATCAATGAAAAATATACCTCAAGCGAGTACCTGGCCATTGCCGGAGGATCCAACGGCGGTTTGCTTGTGGGCGCGACGATGACCCAGCGTCCCGACCTTGCGCGGGTTGCTTTCCCGGCTGTGGGCGTAATGGACATGCTCCGGTATCACAAATTCACCGCGGGCGCGGGATGGGCTTACGACTACGGAACCGCTGACGACTCAAAGGAGATGTTTGAATACCTGAGAAAATACTCTCCGGTCCACGCCCTTAAACCGGACACCGATTACCCCGCAACGCTCGTGACCACCGCCGACCATGACGACCGGGTGGTGCCTGCACATTCGTTCAAGTTTGCTGCCACGCTGCAGGAACATCACGTGGGAGAAACACCGGTGCTCATCCGCATTGAAACGAAATCGGGTCACGGATCATCCAACCTGAAAAAAGGCCTTGAACTCATAGCCGACCAGTACGCCTTTGCGTGGTACAACATGGGCGTGGTTCCCCCGCTCGCCCAGGATGAGATGTAACGCCGACAAAATAACTTCAGCAACGCGGTGAGGTATCCGCGTTGCTGGATTTTTTAATTCAACGCACAGCCGATGGACCCAATCAGCATTCGAGAAGGAAAGAAGGAAGACCTGCCCCGGGTTTTTGAACTCGTCAGGGAACTCGCCCTTTACGAAAAGGCACCGCACGAGGTCTCCAACACCATCGCGATGATGGAAAAGGATGGCTTTGGACCGAATCCGGTTTATGGATTGTATGTCGCCGAAAAGGCGGGTGTCATTGTAGGCATGTCCCTGTTTTACTGGCGATATTCGACGTGGAAAGGGAAGCGATTGTACCTGGAAGACATTATCGTGACGGAAAGCGAGCGTGGCAGTGGGATCGGGAAACGCCTCTTTGAGCAAACCATGAAAAAAACCCTGGAGGAAGGTTGCACGGGAATGATGTGGCAGGTGCTGGACTGGAACGAGCCGGCCATCAATTTCTATCGGAAATACAACGCCCGGATAGACGATGAATGGCTGAATTGTCATCTCGAGGATTCGCAAATCCGTCAACACCTCACCGGGCAATAAAAAATATGCTTCTCTATAACGTAACCATCGGCGTGGACCGGGAGATCGAAGGGGAGTGGCTTCAATGGATGAAAGCCGAGCACATTCCCGCCGTATTGAAAACGGGGATGTTCGTCTCGCACAAAATCTACAAGGTCCTTGGAGACGACGATGAGCCCAATTCTTCGTACAGCGTTCAATATTTTGCCGAAAGCATCGAGAACGTAAACCATTACCTGGAAGTGTATGCCCCCGCGTTGATCGAGTCGCACCGCAAGAGATTTCAGGACCGGCACGTTGCGTTCAGAACGTTGCTGGAGGAGGTCGGGTGATGGAGGGCGACCTCCATTCGCAATTCGTAATTCAGTGTTGTCCGGGGAAAATCCAATTGTTGCCGAAATATGCCTTTTTCTGAGCG
>CAZKBK010000013.1:0-111022 GCA_964551035.1 uncultured Roseivirgaceae bacterium
CGAAAGAATTCCAAAGAAAGAATGTGTACACTTAATTATCAGACGATGCACTAGTGTCTATGATGATAATGGTAATGTAATACGGGTAATTCCAGCAAGAACTAAAGATGATGATGTTAACGAAGCAATAGGAGCAGTTGGGGATTTGCTTGCCGAAGCTGGCAAGGGGATGGTGGAAACTGCGCTCTTTTATAGTGGTGAAATAGCTCTCAAGTGGGTATTTAAAGGAGGTAAATGGATGCTCTCAGCTTATAGAGCGAAAAAAGCAGAGGGACTTGTTAATCTTGCTTCAAAATCACGAACAACACATATTCTCTATGGTGATGCCACAGGAGGTGGTCATATGTGGAGTTGGAGTACATTATTTAACGGTAAAAGTAAATTTCCTCTTACTTGGTCTAAGGAGAAAATAATGCACGCTATTTCAGAAATTTCTACGAGTGGTACATGGGTTCAGCAAAGTGGTAGAGCAGGATCCATGTATACAAGAAGTGGTGCTCCTGCAAGACTTGTGGTTGATGGAACTTATGAAGGAGTTTCTATACGTGTTGTGATTGAACCTATGGGAGAAGGGATTATAACAGCATTTCCAAAATAGCGAATGTTCATATGAAAAAAAGAATTAGTGATTTGCTTTTGAAAGCCAAAAACTTAGGATTGAGTAATGGAGACACAGATGTAATTGAAAACTTCATTAAGAATGGAGAATTTAAGGTGGCAATTGAGTGGCTGATAGATCAATTATATGAGTTCGATATTCAAATTGATCAAGATTTTTATGACCAAGCTTCAGAGATAGCAAGTGAGCTACGTATTCGAAATGACAAAGCAGACTTATTACGAAGTTTACTTTTTGCTAGTTGAGTATAGGCTAAAGAAAGTTCACTTCATATCATAAAGGGCGTTCGAGAGGACGTCCTTTATTTTTTAAAGTATTTACGAAGCGTAGGCTTTACGAGCTTTAGCGCAGCCCATACCGAGAGTATTTTATACATCATGGTTCCTTAATTGGAACCGGGCAGTAGGGCTACTTTAGGTAAACAAACGCGGTGGAACTCAAGATTGATGAGTGATGAGCGAGATTCAATTACGGCTTGCAGTGATTACACCGGTTGATCTGATTGTGTAACCTCCTTTTCCCGAGCGCAACTCGCTTGTAACTTTTCAGCCGGGCCTCGTCAGGTTGTACACCGGCGTAAGCTTCGTTCGGAGCTAATCCATCGAGTGAAATGTGAGGTCGGTTGTTGAAGTCTTCGACGAAGGTTGGAAGGAGGTTTTCTAAGTCTGAGCGGTTTTGGATCCGGGCACGATAGAGGTAATTGATTATACGTTGATCCCGAGACCGGCAACTGGAATCAGGCCCTGAGGAACCTGATGACGGCCATTGCCAAAAACACCGGCGGTATCGTGGTAGACGGCACCGGATATTCCGGCAGCACGGCGAACTTCCCGCACAGCGGTCTGTTGAGCACTTCCGGCAGCGGCAACGCCCCGAAGGCGTTCCTGAACTGGCTCGTCTTTGACCGCGACTTCAACATGCTGGACGGCGGGTTGTGCCCGTCACCACCGCCGCCCGCGAGACGGGTACAGATATTCCCCACGAACGGCTCGCCAAGGACAATATCGTTATCACGAAACCGGGATATGTGTATATTTACCTCAGCAACGAGAACCGTCAGCTTGTTGAGGTGTTCTATGACGATTTTAAGGTGGAGCATATTAAGTGTCCCATTGTGCAGCAAGAGGATTATTATCCGTTTGGACTGGTGATGGACGGGAAGGAGATCGACGACGAGCCGTATCAGGTTAGCGAGTGGTGCTTGGAAATAGGGACGCCATACTTGGAAAAGCAACAAGAGCCTGGTATGGCAAATGATAACCTGCTATGAAATTTAGTCCCATCCTCATCCTATTGGTCGTTGGCCATGTCACAACTCAAGAGCCACCTTGTATATTTCTTGGATCAGGGGAAAAAAGCACCTGCAAATGTTTCTCAGAGCCAAAGGGCAAGCGGCTAGCCAAAAAGATTTGGTTTGAATACTCAAGGGATACGATAGCTCTCAATGGGCAGTACTACTACGCGGTAAGATCCAACCATTTCGCAGACGATCAGACCTTTCTACGATTCGAAAATGACCGCATATTGGTATATACCGGGCCCCAGCGAAGGGAAAGGCAAATCCAGGAAAGGGTGCTATTTGACTTTAACCTCAAACCCGGCGAACATATTCGGGGACCGACTACTACTTACATGTTCCATTCGAAAAGATACGATCAAAACCATGCGGACACCGTCTTCCGTTTTCAATTTTCCAAAAGCCGGGTGGTTGATGCCTGTCATGTGCAGGGTTACTACATTTCCAAAAAGAGAGGATTTGTGCGCCTTGAGTTCCGGTGCAACTATTTCTGCGATTGCGAAATAAGACAAGAAGAGTAGAGGTAATGACCGTATGTAAATTGATTTTCTTGTCGTCCTCCTTCACCCATCATCGCATCAAGAGAGTTTCACGGATGCCAATTACGACCGGAATTTCATAGTTTGAATGTGACAAGCTTATGGAGCCGTCGTTATCACGATTCTTTTCTCAAGCCAAGTCACGCTCTATGAATGGCCTCATGTCGGCAATAAAGTTCAGTTGCTCATTGAAACTCAAATCGGGTTGTGCGTCTTCGAATTGCCAAACGTCTGCGTTTAGGATGGCCATTTTGTAAGTACCGATGCATGTCAAACTTTTGCTTGATATAGCTTTTAGTAAACTCAAGTTCCGGTATGGGTGTTGTGTGCTGAACATTCTTGAAATGTTCCTCCAATGCTTTTTTGTAGATGCTGTTATCTGACCCCTGTCATTGGAACGATGGGATAACCATGACAAGAAATGGCATGTCATAGATGTGGACGTTTTTACCAGTTACATGTATGTTGGTGCTGATCGTACTTTATTGCCTGCAACCCGAGGTAAACCTGTAATCAACGGCATTGATCCTATGATCCACGCACAACCCGCTCATCGTTGCGCAAACCGGTTTCTAATGACTATTTTTGGATGTTAACACGGCTATGCAGCGAAATATCATCACAATAATCTTCCTGATAGCCTTATGCCAATCACAAGGTTACTCACAAATGAGAGTGCTCGTTGTGAATGGAAAGATGAAGATTGGCGACAGGCAGGTTAGCGCCTTTTCAAATTCTTGGCCCGAAGAGCATTATCACCTCGACGAGGCCGCGTTCATTTCATTGGTAGATGGAGAAAATAACACCTATGAACTCCAGGCGACCCCATCAGACCTTGAATATGGTACTTTAATCGTACTCCTTGTGGTGGCTGGTTTGAAAGGCCACTTCCATTGGCGGTATTACGTCCTTGTTAATGGACTTAGGGATGATTTGGAAATTTCTGACTATATCTTCGAAAAAGTGACGTCTTTTTTCGAATTCGCTACGTTGGTATTTCGCTTCTATGCACCGGTTTTTTTAGAGGAAGGGTTCTATGATGACACCGACTCTGGGAAAAGGTTGCGTCGAAAGACTAGAATATTGCTTGGGCTGTATTGGGTGGCTGCGGTAGTCTGCCTGTTGGTCGCATTGCGTGAGTGAAGTTACGCCAGTCAGCAATCCCCAAAACTTGATTAATAGGCCTATGGATTTCTCTTCAAAATGTATTTTTTTGCTTTCAGGCGTTACGGTGTCAAAGGTGTTTGTCTTTTCTTGTTGAGATTAAAGAAACGGGTGCATTATTCTTTATGGTCGGACTAGCGTTGTCGCTGTTTCAACGTTGCTTTATTTAAGGCACAGATACAACCAGAGAACGATACAAGGAAATTGAGATAACATATCCTGTGATCAACACCCTGCTGGGATTTATTTTTTTTATTTTTTCAGTACTATTATTTAGCCTGGGTTTATATGCAATCTGTTCGAAATAGTTGAAGGGTGAGGGCTCGCGGGAGCGTATTTCATCGATCGCACAATGGTCTTCGATTTTGAGCGCTTCGTGGTACGGGGTCCTTCGTTCCGCGCAAGCAGCAACCAGGATCCGAACGGAGAAGCACGAGGTTGAGTGTAGAATTATGAGTGACGAATGACGAGTTTAGAACTGTGGCGCTCCTACCCGCACCCCACGTCATTTCCCCGCCACCACCTCCCCCGCCTTCGGGAACAATTTCAGATACGACAACTTGTACGTGATCGTTTTCCTCCGCTTCATTTCGGAGAACTCGCCTTCGAGGAGTTCGAGTGACGCGGGCAGCATCGAAAAGTCGAGGTCCGATCCGTCAGGTTCGATGTGGCGATAGATAAAGCCGCGGCCGCCGGAGAGTTCCTGCAACTCGCCGACGATGGGATACTTCTTGGCGTCGCGGTAGCTGAGGGTGACTTCGATGAAGTCGCGGGTAGAGCCGGGCCAGTCGCGGAGGATGGCCACACGGGCGTAGTTGTCTTTGCGGGCCACCACCCGGACTTTGTCGCGCTTGCTGAGGAAGCGCTTGCTGGTCTTGGTGATCACGCAGGACACGGAGTAGATCCCTTCCAGGGGGTCGCTTTTCTCCTTGCCCATGTAACGCCGGATGAGGTCTTCAAAGTCCACCTCTTCGTACTTTCCGTTCACGGTTTTCTTCAACAGGTTACCAGACCGCTTGAAATCATGGTCGTCGTCCTGCGCGACGGCCACGCCACAGCAGAAGGAGAGCATCAGAAAAAAGACCATTGTTCTCATGACCGTCACAGGTTAAAAGTAAATATCCTCGTACACGCCGCTGGCGCTCACCCGGCACGACAGCTTTCCGCGCATGGCGTCGGGCTTGAACAGCGACTTCCCCAACAGCATCCTCACGCATTCCTGTATCCCTTCCGTGATGGACGGGTGTGGATGCACGCATTCCGCCAGCTCTTCAATGCCCTTGCCCATGGAAATCAGCAACGCCACGGCCTGCATGGCGCTGGAAGCCTGGTTTCCGATGATCTTCAGGCCCAGGATCTTCATCTCCGGGTCGTTGGTGACAAGCAATTTAATAAATCCCTGCGTATTTCGCTTGGCGATCGCCCTGGGAATACAGCTGTAATCCAGCGTCACCACCTTGTAATCGATGCCCTTTTCGCGGGCACTGACCTCGTTGAGGCCCACACCCGCCACCTCCGGACTGAGAAACATGATCGTGCTGATGTTCTCGTACACGAGTTTCCGCTCGGGTTTGCCGAAGATCTTCTCCACGGCGTACCGCCCTTCCAGCTCACCGACGTTCACGAGCGAGATGTCGGAGGTAATGTCACCCACAGCAAAGATGTTGCCGATGTTTGTTTGGGTGTCGTTGTCTTCGATACCTCTTTTGGAGATGTCGATCCCGACCTTGCCCTCGTCCCAGAGCCCTTCGTAGCTGGGAATACGGCCCACGGAGACGAGCGCCTTTTCAACGTTGAAGACTTCCTTGCTGCCGTTGTTGTATTCGAGTTCGTACACCACGCGGTTGTTTTTGACCTCCATGCGCACCAGGCGTGAGTTACGATGGATGAGCACGCCGGCATTTTCCATGTTGCGTTCGATCACCTGCACGATGTCGCCGTCCTCGAACGGGAGGATGCGGTCGCCTTTGTCGATAAGGTGGACTTTCGTCCTCCCGAAACCGGAGAAGATGGTGGCATACTCGCAGCCGATCACCCCCGCCCCGACGATCACCATGCTCTCGGGGAAGTCTTCCATGTTCTCGATACCTTCGCTGGTCATGACGATCTTTTCGTCGATGGGCAGTTCAGGCAGGTAGCGCGGGTGACTCCCCGTGGCCAGAATGATGTAGTCGGCCCAGACGGTCTCTTTTTTGCCGCTCTCCGCCGTGATTTCGATTTCGTTCCGGCCAGTAAGCCGGGCGTTGCCCTGCCTGAACGTGAGGAGGTGCGCGTGGCGCGAATCCTGCATTTGCTTAAGGTGATCCTCGAGCATGGCCTTGCGTTCGCCTACCGCCTTGCGCACCTCCGCCTGGATCTCCCGGTAGTTGATCTGCGGGGCTTCAATGTTGTAGCGGTTGAGGTTTCTCCTGAAGGCACCGGCTTCCCTCGAAAGCTCCCACCAGGTCTTCGACGACAGCGCCCCGTTGGTCACCCCCGCCCCCCCGACGTGGTTGCGTTCAATCAGCAACGTGCGTTTCCTGAAGTCCAGGGATCGCATGGCCGCAGCATATCCGGAGGGTCCTGCTCCGATGACGACCAGATCAAATTTCTCCATAGGCAGGTAAAGGGGTTCTGTGATACGAGTTACGCAAATTCTGAGGGAGATTCAAGGGTTTGTGCTTCGGGTGTGGCTTCGCGGTCAATCGTCCACCGTCAATCGTCAATCGTCCGCCGTCAATCGTCCATCGTCCAACGTCAATCGTCCATCGTCCAACGTCAATCGTCCGCCGTCGACCGTTAATCGTCAACCGTCCATCGCCGACCGTCAACCGCGCAGTACCCCAAGGCAACACAGTATCCACTTCCCCGACCAACCGGCATCCATGCCTACGCTTCGCTTCGGCAGGCAGGCCGGCTACCTGGCAACAGGACCCGCTCCGCAGCATCCATAGCGCAACACCGAATCGTCAATCGTCAATCACCCCTCGGTAGGTGTATCCCTGAAATCATGCACCTAACGCTCCCGCCACCGGTTTTTTCGATGAAGGGCACCGACAACGGAAGGATTTCGGCGTACCGGGAGATCGCATTGATTTGTCCGGGCAGCAGGGACTGAAAGGCCGTCTCGGACATCAGCACCACGGGCTCAAGCTGGCTGTTAATCACCTCGAGCACGTTTCCGGCAAAGGCGCTCATCTGGGCGTAGCTGATGGCAATCACTTTGTGACCCGTGTCTGAAAAATTCTTCAGCAGCGCTTCCTGGTCGTTCTCGCCGTGGATGGCGTCAAGGCACACGACTGCAAATTTACGCCCTACACTCAGCACCACGTTGGTGTGATACACGGGCACGCCGCTTTCATCGACGGCATCGAAGATGACGGGCTTGTAATTGAGGAAGTCACATACCTTCTCCACGAGCACGTCGCTGGTGCGCGGAGACCGGCTGGCATAGCAGGTGGCGTTCACGTGGTCGAAGACGAGGCTGCCCGTGCCTTCGAGATACCATCCGTTTGTTTCATGCTTTGCGAGGTCGAATACTTCCGTGATCTGAAATTCCGCCTTGAGTTTTTCGATGATATCGACGCGCCGTTCGGTTCTGCGGTTCTCCGCCATCATGGGATAGATGATCACCTTGCCATCCTGATGGAAGGAGACCCAGTTGTTGGGAAAGATCGCATCGGGTTTGACGGGCAGGCCGGTATCGTCGAACACGCGCACATCGATGTCGTGGGAGCGCAGCGCGTCAACCATGACGTCAAATTCCTTCACCGCTTTCCGATGCGCCTCCTCACCGCTTTGCTGGAACGTATTGGTCGTAGCGGTCTCTTCATTGAAGCCAAAGGCGGCAGGCCTCACCATCATGAGCGTGTGGGGTTGCTGGATAAATTCCATGTTGTAATGATAAGGTTATTCACCAACTTTGAAAAGATTGCGCAAGCAATCATATTTGTAACAGTCGCCCGCACACTTTTATTATGCTCGAAACGTTACTCGAACTCGACAGGGAGTTGTTTTTGTTTTTCAACGGTTTTCATACGCCGTGGCTGGATCGCGTGATGGTGCTGGTGTCGGAAACGTGGACATGGACCCCGCTCTATGCTTTTCTTGTTTATCTCATTTTCAGACGTCACGGCAATTACGGGTGGATCGTGCTGTTGGCGATTGCGCTAACCGTGTTGATTGCCGACCAGGTGACGAGCACGGTTATGAAGCCGTATTTCGCGCGATTGCGCCCCTCGCATGATCCCGGGATCCAACAGCTCGTTCACATTGTCGACGGATACCGCGGCGGTAAATTTGGTTTCGCTTCGAGCCATGCGGCGAACACCTTCGGCGTAGCCGTGTTTTTTGTGCTGCTGTTCGGCCGATACCAAAAATGGATATTGTTGTTATTTCTGTGGGCGGTGGTCGTCACGTTTTCGCGCATTTACCTCGGCGTCCATTATCCCGGCGACGTGGTCGCGGGGTGGATCGTCGGCACCCTGGCGGCGGTGATCAGCTTTCAGGGGTTGCGGAGTTTCAAATTACGGTACCGGTCTTCGTGACCGTTCCTATGGCGGCGACGGAGTCGTCGCAAAGTGACCCACATCCCCCGGTGGCCGAGCTTGCCGAGGCCGGGTTTTACACCGCTCGCCAAACATGACCGGCAACCCGATCAACCCCTCAGAACACCAAAACCAACACCGCATCCTCACTCCCAACAACTTCAAACTTCAAACTTTAAACTTCGAACTTCAAACTTCCCCCTCCCCCGCTACCTGGACGTCACCAGCAACCTTCCACATGGTCCACCCGATCGTTTTGTCGCCCGGCAACCCGGCCAACCGGCAACCAATGCTACGCTTCGGTAGGCAACCCGATCAATCCCTCAGAACACCAAAACCAACACCGCATCCTCACTCCCAACAACTTCAAACTTCAAACTTTAAACTTTGAACTTCAAACTACACCTCCCCCCGGCTACCTGGGCTTCAGCGGCAACCCTTCCACATCGCCCGCGCCATCGTTTTGTCGCCCGGCAACCCGGCCAACCGGCAACCCTATATACGTTTTGCTTCGGCAGGCTGGCCACCCGATCAACCCCCTGAACCCCAAACCAACACCGCATCTTTAACCCGACAACTTCAAACTTTAAACTTCGAACTTCAAACTTCAAACTACACCCTCCCCCATCCACCGCTTCACATACTTCCCGATGATGTCAAATTCGAGGTTCACCGCGTCCCCCGCCTTCAGGTGGCGGAAATTGGTGTGCTCGAAGGTGTAGGGAATAATGGCGACGGAAAATGCGCCGTCTTTGGAGTTGAAGCACGTGAGGCTTACGCCGTTGACCGCTATGGACCCCTTCTCCACCGTGATGTTGCCTTCCCCAGGATTGTATTCAAAGGTAAATATCCAGCTCCCATCCTCATCCTTGATGCTTTTCACCGTCCCCACCTGGTCGACATGGCCCTGGACGATATGGCCGTCAAATCGCCCGTTGTTGAGCATGCACCGCTCCAGGTTCACCTCCGCGCCTGCGGTAAGTTGCGAGAGGTTTGATTTCCCGAGCGTTTCCCGGATGGCGGTGACCCAATGGGTATCACCCTCCGTACGCGTGACGGTCAGGCACACCCCGTTATGCGACACGCTCTGATCCACCCTGAGTTCGTGACCAATGCGGCTGTGGACCGCAAATCGGACGTTTGAGCCGTCCTTTTCGATGGACGTTACCTGCCCCATCGCTTCAATAATACCTGTGAACATGGCCGAAATTACAGTAAAAAGGGCGTTTTATAAAAAATAATAGTTTATAATATAAACTAGTTTACGAATTTTCCGTTAGTATTGCTGTATGAAGCACGAATCAGACAACTTAACGGCACAGGAAAGCCTTGATCTCATCACCACGATGATCCGCCAGGCCAAGGGCAACGCGCGGCGCAATGGCTTTCATTTCCTCCTTTGGGGCTGGGTGGTCGTGGCCGCCAACGCAGGTATGTTCATTCTGACACACCTGGATTACGCCTATCCTTACGTGGTGTGGGCCATCACCATTCCGGCATGGATCATCTCCTTTGTGAAGGGGTACCGCGACCAGCGTGTGGACCGGGTAAACACCCACTTCGACCGCGTAACCATGTGGATTTGGATCATGTTCGGCCTCACTGTCGCGCTGATGGTGGCGATGGGCGAAAAGATAAACTTTCAGATCAATCCCATGGTGCTCGCGGTTGCAGCCATCCCAACCTTCGTATCGGGTGTGCTCATTCGGTTCAGGCCGCTGATGTACGGCGGCGCGCTGTTTTGGGTATTTGGGCTGATCACCTTCATGGTACCGTACAAGATTCAGCCCCTGATGTCGGCAGTGGCCATCATCTGCGGATTCCTTGTGCCGGGCTATATTTTGAAAAACAGGAAGGATTAAACGATGTTCCGGGAACTCGATCCATTGCTACACTCCCAGTTGCGGTTGGCGGTGATGTCGTTGCTGATCAGTGTCGAATCCGCCGAATTCACCTTCCTGAAGGAAAAAACAAAGAGCACCGCGGGAAACCTCAGCGTACAGCTCGACAAACTCTCGGAAGCGGGATACATCGACGTGGAAAAATCATTCAAAGGCAAGAAACCGCTGACCACCTGTCGTATCAACCAAAAAGGCATCCGGGCTTTTGAAGACTATGTCAATGCCCTGAAACAGTACATCGAAAAATAGAAATCCCTTTTCCACCTTAAATCCAAAAACCATGAAAACAAAAATGCTCCTCGCCGGCCTCTTACTTGCCAACGTATTTACGCTCCAGGCCCAGCACCAGATGGGCGACCGCGAAAAGATGAAGATCTTTGAAGGATGGGCGGGCCGTTGGGAAGGCGAAGGCTGGATGCAGATGGGCCCGGGCGAGCCGAAGAAAGCAAAAGTTGAAGAGCAGATCACGCCCAAGCTGGACGGGCTGGTCTACCTCGTCGAAGGTGTCGGCAAGGCCCTTAATCCGGAAACCCATGCCGACGAAATCGTCCATCAGGCCGTGGCCATGCTTTCGTACGATAAGTACACGGGCCAGTACAAGTTCCGCACACATGTAAAGTCGGGCCACTCCACCGACGCGTGGTTCAACGTGATCTCGGATGGCAAATACCAGTGGGGGTTCGACATTCCGAACCGCGGAAAAATCCGTTATACCATCACCGTCGACGCAAAGGCGGGTACGTGGAACGAAGTCGGCGAGTACGCGCAGGACGGCAACACCTGGATGAAGAATTTTGAAATGAACCTCACCAAAGTGGAGTAACATGAAGGTTTTGTTGGCGTTGCTCTGCTACAGTGTCATTCTTGTCACGGCTGGTGAACGCCGGTCCGTGACAACGGGTGAACCGGCGTGCGTGCACATCATCGACGCCCGCGCTGCGGCAAAACCCCACCGATTTCGTATCTTGCCCTCATGGAATTCGGCAAGATCTCCGCGGAAGAACTCAGCACCGTTGACACTTCCCTTCCCCCCGACCATAGGGAAACGCGCGCATTACTAAACCGATACAAAGGCGCTGGCCCCACCAGCGTCTATGTCGGCTGTGCCAAGTGGGGCCGTAAAGACTGGATCGGCAAGATCTATCCCACGGGGACGAAGGAAGCCGACTTCCTGGAACGCTATGGCGAGCATTTCAACGCCATCGAACTCAACGCCACGTTCTACCGTATTCCGTCGAAGAAGCAAACCGAAGCATGGAGCAGCAAGGTGGGTGACGACTTTCGCTTTTGCCCGAAGGTGAGTCAGTCCATTTCGCACATCCGCCGCCTTAAGGAGGTGGAAGAAGCGATTGATCGTTTTCTGAACGGCATTTCCGGCTTCGGGAAAAAGTTGGGCGCCGTGTTCCTGATGCCGCATCCTTCAATGGGGCCCAAGTCTTTGGAGACCATCGACGCTTTTCTCGAAATGCTCCCAAAAGACCTGCGTGTGTTTGTGGAGTTGCGCCATCGTCAATGGTTCAGCGAAGCGGAATCCACGCAAAAGTTTCTCGACGTGTTTGCAAAACATGGCGCGGGCACGGTGATTACCGACGCCTTGGGGCGCCGTGATTGCCTGCACATGCACCTGACGTTGCCGGAAGCATTTGTCCGGTTTGTCGGCAACGGGCTACATGAAACGGATTATTCGCGCGTGGATGCATGGGTGCAGCGCCTCAGGGAATGGATGGAAAACGGACTGCAGAAGGTTTACTTTTTCATGCACCAGCAAGATGAAGTACATTCCCCGGAGCTGACCAAATATGTGATTGAACAACTCAACCGGCATTGCGGGACGCAAATTAGACTGCCGCAATTCGTCGCGTGAATCGCGGCGTGTCCTTCTATGCGGGGCCATCGCCGGTTCAGAACTTATTCGACAATTTCGAGAAGCTCGATCTCGTAAATGACATTCGCATTTGACGGCACCACCCCGTTGCCTGCGCCTTCGGTCCCAAACGCGAGCCCCGATGGCACGTAGAGGACGACTTTGCCGCCCTCACTGATTTTTTGGAGGCCTGCCTGCATACCCGGGATAAAATCTACCACACGGCTGTCAAAGTCGGTATCTGGCGCTGAGGTTCCGGAAAAGAAGGCTTCACCGCTATTCATCAGCCTGGCGGAATAGCTTATGTTAACTTTGCTGTACCACGTCGGAAAGTCACCAGTACCCTCTTCGACAACCACATATCGCAGGCCGGTTGTGTCAGCCGTGGCCTCCACTGCGTTATCCTGGAGGTACAAGTCAATTGCATTAATGTCGTTTACCAATTGTGCTTCTTCCGCCGCCGAACGTGCCACGCTCACCAATTCGACCTCGAAGACGACGTTGGCATTCGGTGGAACAAGATTTCCAAGACCATCCACCCCGTACGCAAGTCCGGAAGGAATAAACAGAAGGGCGCGTGTTCCCGGAGGCAAAATGGAAAGGCCCAATTGCAGCCCGGCAATAAATCCCGACAATCGTCCCTCATGCGTCCGGTCCTCAAAAACTTCGCCGTTGGAGAGTAGACGCGCGGTGTAGCTCACCTCTACGGTCTGCTCGATCCTCGGGGGAAAACCGCCGGTGCCAAGGGACAGGATCTCGAACCGGATTCCCCTCACATCTTTCATGGCATGAACACCATTCTGGGCTATATATGCGTCAATCGCCGCGAGGTCGTTGGTCAACTGCGCAATCGGATCGACAGCTGTAGATTCTTCATTACAGGATGAAAGCGTATACCAGCAGAACAGGAATACTACTAAATATAAGTGGCCCCTCATGCTTATTTGGCTAACAACGTAATCAAAGGTTCAGCGGCACGACGTTTCAAACCAGGCCCCACAATGGTAATGGCCTGAACGTTGGGAGGCACGGCAATCTTGCTCGTTGATTGCGACAAATAACCGGCTCCCAGATAATGTTCAGTCTTTTGCTTTCTCCCGTCGGCGAATTCAAACTCCACCCAGGCATCGTCAGGCCGAAGCTCCACAAATTCGCGTTGAATTCCGGAAGTTCGAGAAAATACCTTCAACGCATCCCTGTTCTGGCTGATCAGGTAGATGGCCTGGCGGTCACTGTTGTAAAGCTTAGCGGCAGCCTTCGCATCGCCTGCCACAAGAAAATCGCTCTGATCACATTCGACCGGCGTGAATTCACCCGTTCCATCACCGATCAACACGATGCCGGAGAAAGCGTCATATCTACCGACAAAGATTTCATTCCCAAAGTCGTTACCCACCATCAGCACGTCCAGGAAACCATCGCCATTGACGTCTTCCACAATCATCCCGTTGACGGGCGCCACTTGTGTGAGGGAGGGCAATGGCCTCGCTTCAAACTTTCCGTTCCCGAGGTTCTCCACATAACTCGTATAAAAATAGTTCGCCTTCAATACAAGGGCGTCCTCCCTGTCTTTTTCGGTTAACAGAACGTCGGTGCCTGTTCTGCCGTAGTGTTTGTAGTTCACAAACTGTTTCCTGAACCTTGGGCTCTGAGAAAAAAGTTCATCCCAAAAATGCAACGGATAGATCCTGCGCTCGTCGCTGTCCAATGACTCGCGGAAATAACACGACAGCACCGGATCGATGGAACCATTGTTGTCAAAATCCTTCGCAATGAGCGTAAGGGGCTCCTTTGCTGAAGCGTGGAAGATATTATTCAAGCCCAGGTTTCCCGCGACGTAGTCGGTATCGCCATCACGGTCGAAATCCCCTGCCACGATACTGTTCCACCAGCCGTTCTTCGATTCCAGTCCATTCTCGGCCTGGAGCAAAAGCTTTCCGTCCTGATTCCTGAACGTCTTAATAGTCATGAATTCCCCTACGACGACCAGATCCTGATTCCCGTCGTTGTCGTAGTCGGTCCAGAGGGCATCGGTCACCATTCCGACATTGCCCAAACCCGGCGCAGCCTCGTCGGTGATATTTCGGAAGGTGCCCTTGTTATTTTCGAGCAAAAAACTCTGCCCGGGCATTGGATAGCGCTGCGCAGATACCCGGCCGCCAACGAATAGATCGATGTCACCGTCGTGGTCGAAATCAGCACCACGGACGCAGGAACTGCTTGCGATCATGGTAGGTAAAGCGTCCTCGGCAGGCAAAAAATTTCCCTTACCATCGTTGACGTACAGTTTATCCTGGTAGTACGCTGAAGAAGGTTCATGTTCCATGCTTCCTGTGGCCACGTACAGGTCAAGGTCCGTATCCTGATCGGCATCGAACAATAGCAATCCCATGTCTTCCTCGGGTTTCGCCGCAGTTTCACGAACGGAAAACGTTCCGTCCCGTCGCTGCGTGTAGACATAGCGGGGCACATCCGACCCCCCGCCGATCACAAAGTCGTCAAGGCCATCATTGTTCAGGTCGCCTACCGCGATACCGGGGCCATACTGACTGAACTTGTGCGGCAATGTCCGCTGAAAATGGAAATCAATGATATCATCTTCACGATGCCGGAAATCCAGGCCCAGCGCGTCGGACACCTCGCGGACCAGGCCCGTGGGACGAGATCCCTGCTCACCAGGTGCCCTGACCTGCACGGCGGTTGCCGCATCATCCGGTTCGGCATATGCGACCGTATGGAGTTGATTGACCGCCGGGCTCAGAAGTTCGGTCGAAGACCCATCGGCCCAGAAAATTTTCACCGAGTCAACGGCGTGCTTTCCAAGGCCGAAGTGTACGATGTCTTCAACCGTTGAAATATATCCGCGATAGGTTGAATGGACATGAAGTTGTTCCTGACCATGATCATCGTAAAGTCGCACGGTGGCGCCGATCGCCGAGCGATTTTGAGGACCGCCGATGAGCTTGAATCGGATATAGTTCGCGGTGTCATTCGAATGCGCGCCCGGTCCATAGAGCCGGTTCTCAAAAACGAAGGCCTTGTCGTTAATGTTATTGACCACATAGTCGAGATCGCCGTCATTGTCGAGATCGCAAAAGGCGGCGCCATTGGAAAATGACGCAATGGAAAGGCCCCATTTTGTGGTCACATCTTCAAATGTCATGTCTCCATTATTCCGGAAGGCGTAGTTGGGTACCTTTGCCGATGGAATTGAATCCAGCAGCAATCTCACAGGCACCAGATTGTGGGTCATCGATCGGTAGTTGCTGAAATCCCGGTCGGTAACGTCCTTCGGAAAACCGTTCGTGACCAGGAGGTCCTTCCACCCATCGTTGTCGATATCCACAAACAAAGGCGACCAACTCCAATCCGTTTGGTAGATGTTGGCCATCAGGCCGACTTCGCTGAAAGAGACATTCCCATTTTCGTCCGTTCCGTTGTTGGTTTGGAGCATGTTCCGGATGTACTGGTAGTCATATCCGTATTTTTCATTGTTGATGTAGGTGAGATAGTTCTTGCTTCCCATGGTGGTCTTCTGACGGTAGTTGGTCTCACCCAGCATGTCGAGCGTAATGACGTCCACATGTCCATCGTTGTTGAAATCGGCAGCGTCGTTTCCCATTGAAAACATACTCTGGTGTCTGATCGAAGATGACGTCTCATTACGAAATGTTCCGTCTTGCTGGTTGACATAAAGGATATCGTTGGACAAATAGTCGTTGCTGACGTAAATATCCTGCCATCCATCCTCGTTAAAATCCGCAACAGCGAGCCCCAGGCCATAGCCCTCGTAGGTTATTCCAGCCTCTACGGAAACGTTCGTGAAGGTCCCGTTGCCGTTGTTCCGGTAGAGCCGGTCATTATTCAAGGCCGAGCCGTCGGTGATTTTCGCCCGGTAACTCGTGGGAATTCTTTCATTTAGAATATTGGTGAGGACATAGAGGTCGAGGTCGCCATCATTGTCATAGTCGAGAAACGCCGCCGTTGTGCTGTAGCCATCGTCATCGACTCCGTATGCGGCAGCTTCTTCGGAAAAGGAGACCGATCCGTCATTGCCGGCCCCCTGATTAATATAAAGCAAATTCTTCCGCTGCGTGGAGTCGTTTTTAAACGTCGAACAGACGTAAATATCCAGCCATCCATCGCTGTTGATGTCGGCCAGCGCCACGCCGGAGCACCATTGTCCGTTGCCGGCTACGCCAGCGGCGTCCGTCACATCCTTGAATTCGAGGTTTCCCTGGTTGAGGTAGAGTTTGTTGGAAACGGTATTGCCACTGAAGAACAAGTCCGTCGATCCATCGTTGTTGAAATCCCCCGCACCGACGCCACCTCCGTTGTAGATGTATTCATGTGTGAGAATATTAAACGAATCCGTCTCCTTGATTTCGTTTACAAACGCAATTCCGCTCTCATCGGAAGGAACCAGTCTGAACAGGGATGCGTCGCGTTCTTTGCAGCCATGGGCAAAGATGACACAAAGAACAACTGCGGGGATAGTGAGATTCTTCATTTGGTAAAAATCAAAAAAATCTGAGGCAGGTAAAAACCTGCCTCAGACTATTTTTTGGTAAAATTAAATGCAATCAGTACCCGTCGTTCTGGGTAAGGGTCGCCTGTCCGTCTTTGAAGCTGCGAACGATAGCATCCTCGGGGATCGGCATCTTCACATTCCTCGGCTTGAAATCGGTGCCACCGAGACATTCGATGCGCTTGGTGCCCTCCACGGCGAGATAGGCATCCATCACTTCCTCGGCAATACCCCAGCGCACCAGGTCGAAATACCGGTGGCCTTCCATTGCCAGCTCCAACTTGCGCTCGAAGCGAATTGCCTTCAAGGCCTGATCCTTTGAAGCAAAGGTCGGGTACTCATCAATGAAATAGTTTGCGGCGGGCGCATTGTCGGGGTCATTGCCTTCCCTCACAAATCCATCGGGGTTGGCTGCGCGTGCGCGGATGAGGTTCACGTCCTCGGTAGCGGCAGCCAGCGTTCCAACCTCGGCTTCGCACTCGGCATGCCACAGGATGATGTCGGCAAACCTGAGCAGCACAAAATTCTTTGCACTGTTGTTCCACCCCCAGCCGGCGGCACCGCCAAGTCCTGCATCGCGTTCCGCAACAGAGAATACATTCTTCTTGGGGCTGTATGGCCCGCTGAACGCAATGTCGCGGATCCAGTTGAGGCCCGGATGGTCACCATAGTCCAGGTAAGGGATACCCCTCCGGCCAACCGTCCAGTCCAGGCGTGGATCAACGGTTCCGGCGTATTCAGTGAACGGCTGCGCGGAAGTGAGCCCTTCATCGTTGTCGACGTCGACGTCATTGAACGTGTCAAGCAACGGCAGCCCATTAGCATCCGTTTTGTAGGAATTGACAAGGTTTTGCGAAGGCTGATAGAATCCGCAGCAACCGGTGAAAATCGGCGCGGGATAGGCCAGCGTCATTTCATAGTTACCATTCGTGGTTGATCCATCGTTGACCGAGAACTGCATTCCGAAAATCGCTTCTTTTCCATTCTCATTTTCAACCGTGAAATTGTCGCTGAATTTTTCGTGCAACCCATACTTCTCCCCCGCGCTGGTAGTTCCCTCGGCGATAATGGTTTCCAGGAGCGGCTTGGCTTCCGTAAACTTCTTCTGGAACATATACGCCTTTGCAAGATAAGCGGCCGCGGCCCATTTGTTGGCCCGGCCAACAGCATCCATGGTTCCCGGTAAGTTATCATACGCAAACTGGAAGTCCGCCTCTATCTTATCCCATATCGGCGTCGTATTGGGAACCTTGAATTCCGTTTCAGTTTCATCCACGTACGGCACGTTACCAAACACCTTGACGGCCTCGAAGTGACTAAGTCCCCTGAGAAACCTCGCCTCGCCGGTGATGCGGGTGGCGGTGGCCGCTTCAATTCCCTCTGCGTCCTGCAGCGCAATCAACACCTGGTTGGCGCGTGCCACGGCGTTGTAGATCGAATTCCATTTCTGGGAGACCAGCGGATTGCTGGGCAACACTTCGAAACGCTGGATCGGGTTTACATCGGCCTGGTCGATCTTTTCCGAGCCCTTATAGGCTTCATCCGATGTAACACTTCCCCATACCCAGTTAATGGGTGATGTGTACCACGCCGCAGCAGGACCCTTCAGGGAAGAGTACGCATTGATCAGCATGCCTTCAACACCCGCTTCCGTCGTTAGGGACGGATAGGCATACAAGCCTTGCGGCGGCTGCTCCAGGAATGAGTCCTGACAGGACGTCACCGCAGCGAGAAACATTATCCCGGCCAACGAGCAAATTTTTGATATTCTTTTCATGTTTAATGCTTTTATCAATTTGACTTAGAATGAAAGGTTTACGCCGACAATGGCCTGCCTGGTATTCGGGAAACCGCTTCGGTCAACACCGAGATACTGGTCCTGTCCGTTTCCACTCTGGATGTTGAGATCCGGGTCGGGACCTGAGTAGTTCGTTACGGTAAACAGGTTCTGGCCCTGGACGTAGATTCGCGCACGCTGAAGCCTTACTTTCTGAGCAATATGACGGGGTACTGTGTAGCCGATCTGAAGGTTTCTGAGTCTCAGGTAAGAGCCGTTCTCTACGTAGTAGCTATTGGATGTCGTGCTGGTGAAGGACGTGTATCCGTTCGCCGCCCCGGATGCCAGATAAGGCAATGAACCGGTGGGATTCTCGGGCGTCCATCCCTCATCAAGGACGCGTGTGCTAACACCACCTACAAACACGCGCATGTCCGTATAGTATTTGGTGTAGTTGTAGATGTCATTTCCGTAGTTCCAGAAGAAGAACGCTGTCACGTCAAAGTTGCGATAGGTCACGCCAAGATTGGCACCCATTTGAAGCTTCGGATGCGGCGATCCCAGGAATACCTTATCATCGTCGTTGATGACGCCGTCATTGTTCTGATCCTTGTAGCGCCAGCTGCCCACCACGGCGCCTTCCATCGTAGGTCCATTTGCGATTTCATCCGCACTCTGCCAGAAGCCGTCGATTTGATATCCATAGAAAGACGAAATCGGTTGGCCGGCCGTTGTCCTCAATCCCTGTGACAGGCGATCGAGTGCAATATCGAGCGATCCCTGACCCGACTCATCGAACTTGATCAATTCATTCTTATAGGCCGTGACGGTAAGGGTAGCATTATAATCCAGCTCCCCAGTCACGTTCCCCCGCGCACTCAGCGTAAGGTCAATACCATTATTTTCCATCTCACCCACATTTATGCTGGGTTGCGTTACGGCGGGCTCAAGGCTGCTGCGTTGGCGAGTGACCAGCAAATCGCTTGTCACATTCTTAAACCAGTTCAGGCTGAAATCAATCCGGCCGTCAAACAACACCCCATCCAATCCGATGTTCGTGGTCGTTGTGGTCTCCCACTTTGTCGCCGCACTCCCCAGTCGATCAGCTCCGAACCCTACGGCCACCGAATTGTTCGTGCCGGAAATGTCATAGTTCGTCACGGAAGGATTGGTGATAAAGGTGGAGTACGAATTGAGAGCAGCCACATTCTTCTGGCTTCCCATTTGTCCCCAACCACCGCGAAGTTTCAAGTCGGAAATAATGGAAGAACCCTGCATGAATCCTTCTTCCGAAATGCGCCATCCAAAGCCGAATGCAGGGAAGACCCCGTACCGGTTGTCTGACCCGAACTTGGAAGAACCGTCGCGACGCACCGTGGCGTTGAACAGGTATTTATCCTGGAACTGATAATCGGCGCGGCCAAAGAGTGACGCCAGGGTACTTCTGTAATAGAGCCCGGCGTTGGATGAACTGACCAACTCATGTGACGTGCCGATGAAGATCAATTCCGGATCTTCAATATCAAAGGATTGCGTGTACACCTCGAATCCTCTTCCGCGCGATTTTACGGCTTCGGTTCCCAGCAGCACCTTCACGTTATGATCGCCGAATGTCCTGTCGAAATTGAGTGTGTTCGACCATGTCCAGTCCAGGCCATTCCGCGCGCGATCTCTCAACTGTGTAGTGTTGATGTTCTCCGATCGCTCATAGGTCTGGTAGGTAATGATCCGTTCCATTCTTGTTGCAAAATCGATACCGAATGATGTCCTGAAGGTCAGGCCTTTCATCAGGTCGACTTCGGCAAAAGCATTTCCGAAAATCTTGTAGGATTGATCCTCATTGTCACGGCCGCGATACAGGTTGGCAACGGGGTTGCTACCGTTTCCGGATGATCCGACACCGTTACCCCCAAAGTTTCCTGCAATGTCGTAAACGGGAATGTAAGGCACCATTCTGTAGGCCATCGCCCAGGCGCCGCCTTCCCCTTTATTATCATTGCCCAACCGCTCATCGTAGCTCACCTGTAAATTCTCACCAATGCGGATGAACTCCTGCGGCTTGAACATGGTGTTCACCCTCAGGAGATACCTTTTGAAGTTCGTATTGAGAAATACACCATCCTGATCAAAGTAATTTAAGCCAACGCTGTATACGCCTTTTTCATTGCCGCCGTTTGCCGATATCTGATGGCTTTGGATTGGAGCGCTCCGGGTGACTTCGTCAAACCACTGCGTTCCGGCACTCGTGCGTAAAATCTGATGGAAATTACCCGCCTTATTGATGGAATATAGGTTGGGATCGGCCATCGCATGAGATCCATCCACGCCCCCTTTGAACCCCGAGGCGCCTCCGTACACAATGAACTCCGGAATCGTCAGGCTGGCCGGTAGGCCAAAGACGGGATGGTTCGTCGTGGAAAGGTTGGTGCGACGAAGGTACTCTACATACTGTTGCGTGTTCAGCATTTCCGGGAAAGCCCTTTCAGGCACCTGTTGAACGCCATAATAGGCATCGTATGAGATGGTCGATGTTCCCGACTTGCCCTTTTTGGTCGTAACGATCACCACGCCATTGGCGGCGCGGGATCCATATATGGAAGCTGAAGTTGCGTCTTTCAGCACTTGTAGCGACTCAATATCCTGGGGGTTTATTTTGGAAGGGTCTTCCGTCGGCACGCCATCTACAACGTAAAGGGGGTCGTTTGTTCCGAAAGAGGCAAATCCTCTGATCCTGACACGGGCAGCAGCGCCCGGTTCTCCGCTTGAGCTTACGATCACCCCGGCTGCCCGGCCCTGTAGCTGTGCCGTCAGGTTTGCCGCCGGTGTGGTGGCCAGGTCCTCGGCGTTAACCACCGACACGGAACCGATGATGTCAGCGCGCTTCTCCGTCGTATAGCCGGTCACCACGAGTTCTTGCAACGTCGTCACGTCGGGCGTCAGCGCAATGTCAATCGTGGTTCTGGCCCCAACAACAATTTCCTGTGCGGCATACCCCACGAAGCTAATAACCAATGTCGCCTCGTCGCCGGGAACCGACAGGGAGTACTTGCCGTCGGCGTCTGTGGTAGCGCCCGTTGTAGTTCCCTTAAGGATCACGTTCACACCAGGCATCCCGATGCCATTCTCATCGGTGATCGTCCCGGACACAACACGGTCTTGTGCCATAGCGCCCGAGGCAATCAGTAGCATAAATGCCGCTGTCAGACTCAGGCATCGGTAGAGTTTTCTCATGTTCATTTGGTTTGGGTTAAAGGTAAATTTGTAACTGTTTTCAGGGTGCCAGCAAACAATATTTTGGCAACCTTACTATCCGAATGTAATTATTCGGTCGCTTTTTCGTCAACCAACCGTAAAGAAAGTTTCCGAAATCGTTTACACAATCGTTTACGACTACGTTTGTGTGCGCAAAGACACACCAGTTACCGTGCTAACAGCCGTTAAGTGTGTGCGGAAACATGGCGGTTTCCATTTCGATATGCCTGTCGCAACAGCCTTTTTTCTTCAACCCTCCAAAATCAAAAAGGCCACTCCGTTAAGTCCGGTTTAAACCGTATTTTGGCCCCCTTATTTTATCATGGCACCCTACGACAAATACCCGCTTCAACTTACCAACTCCCTCACTGGAAACAGGGAGCCGTTCCGCCCCGTCCACCCGGGAAATGTCGGCATGTATGTCTGCGGACCGACAGTTTATAACAAGGTCCATCTGGGCAACGTCAGGACGTTTATGACCTTTGACGTCATCGCCCGGTACCTCCGGTTCCTCGGTTATAAAGTCCGCTACGTGCGCAACATTACCGATGTCGGCCACCTGGAGTCCGATGCCGACGACGGCGAGGATAAGATCGCCAAGAAGGCGCGGCTCGAGCAGTTGGAGCCTATGGAGATCGTCAAGCAATACACCGAGGATTTCCACGAGGTGATGCGCATGTTCAATGTTCTCCCCCCCAGCATTGAGCCATCCGCAACCCAACATATCGTCGAACAGATCGGCATCACAAAAACACTGATCGACAAAGGCCTCGCCTACGAGGTGAACGGCTCGGTATATTTTGATGTAAAGAAATACAACGAGTCACACCATTACGGGATCCTGTCGGGGCGAAAGATCGAAGAACTCATGGAAAGCGGTCGTGAGCTGGACAGCCAGGACGAAAAACGGGAGAAGATCGATTTCGCGCTTTGGAAAAAGGCCTCCCCTTCGCACATCATGCGTTGGCCATCTCCCTGGGGCGATGGCTTTCCGGGATGGCACATCGAGTGCACCGTGATGAGCACGAAATATTTAGGGGAAACTTTCGATATCCACGGCGGGGGCATGGACCTGAAATTCCCTCATCACGAGTGCGAGATCGCCCAGGCCACCGGCGCAAATGGAAAGGCCCCCGTGAAATACTGGATCCACTCCAACATGCTCACGGTCAACGGCCAAAAAATGAGCAAATCGCTGGGCAATTCATTCCTTCCCGCAGAGTTGATCTCCGGAAACCATCCTCTCCTGGAGAAAGGATATGCGCCGCCTGCCGTGCGGTTCTTCATGCTTCAATCGCATTATTCCAGCACGCTGGACTTTTCCAACGAAGCGCTACAGGCCGCGGAAAAAGGTTATAAAAGGATCAGCCACGCCCTGAAGGCGGTGAAGCAGATGAACCATCCGGGAACCGCGAATACCAGTCCCGAGACCGATCAGCTTCTCCGGCAGTTATGCGACGCCTGCTATCAAACAATGAGTGATGACTTCAACACCGCAAAAACGCTGGCTGTGCTCTTCGAGATGTCGTCCCGGATCAACGACTTCAAAGCCAACTCCGACGCGTTTCAACAGGTAAGCGCCGATGTCTTTGAAGCCTTCAGAAAAACATTCGTCGACTTCACCGAGGAGGTCCTCGGCCTCCAGGAAGAATCGGCGCAGAATGACAAGCTCCTCGACGATGTCATTCAGGTGTTGATCGATCTCCGGAGAAAAGCACGTACCGACAGGAATTATGCGTTGTCCGACCGCATCCGCGACGACCTCAAGAAAGCGGGCGTTCAACTGATGGATGGCAAGGACGGCGAAATGACCTATACCGTCGGCGATTGAACCCTGGCTGTCCCGATAGGGTTTTTCTTTTTAGCCGGTCGGATAACAAAGCCGTAGGTAAATCGTAGATTTGTGTATGGATCGTGAACGGCTCAAAACCTTTTCTGAGGAGTTGAGGGAAACGAGGCTTCTCGCCCGCGCGGCGGAAAAACACGCAGGCGCTGCGGCCAGACAAGCGGAGGCCGCGATGATCGAGGCAAAGGCCGCGGGCGACCACGCGAGGGCTTCATGGGAGGTGGTCATCACGCGCAACCAGGTCAGGGAAGAGATCGCTTACCTGATGCTTCCCTGGTGGAAAAAACTTTTTGGGGCTACTTCGTGAACGCCTTCTTACGGAAACTTTTCATACTGCCCATCCGGGTTTATCAGCTCACCATCTCGCCGATGCTCGGAGCCCATTGCCGGCATACACCCTCCTGCTCTCAGTACACCATTGAAGCCATTCGGGAATGGGGCGTGATCAAGGGCATCTGGCTGGGGGCCAAACGCATTTCCCGCTGTCATCCGTGGGGCACAAGCGGCTTTGACCCTGTGCCGAAAAAGCACAAGCACTGACGTCTCGGTGCGTCGTCTCTTCGGTGGTTCTGAAATCGCCGCAAAACACCAACACACCAAATCAATAATCATCCCCTCCTGCCTTCGTGTCTTCGTGGCCACCCGGGAAACTTCCGTCCGCAAACGTTCGCGGCCAAATTATTTCACGCCGCCCACAAACGTTTTCTGTGAACTTCTCCCCTGATCCCTTACATTTAAAACTCACTATAGACCTGTTTGTATGTCGTTTTTTCAAATCAAGAAATCACCAAAAGCGTATGATGTGGTGATTGTCGGATCCGGTGCCGGCGGCGGGATGGCTGCCTACATGCTGGCCAACGCGGGTATCAAGGTGCTTCTGCTGGAAGCGGGACCCATGTACGACCCGGCGAAGAATGTGACCCAACTCAAATGGCCATACGAATCCCCTCGTCGCGGCGCCAGCACTGCCCTGCGGGGATTTGGCGACTTCGATGCCGCCTATGGAAGCTGGCAACTCGATGGCGAGCCCTACACCCACAAGAACGGGACGAAGTTCGACTGGTTCCGCTCGCGCATGCTGGGCGGACGAACGAACCACTGGGGACGGATCTCCCTCCGGTTTGGACCAAAAGATTTCAAGCACCGCAGCGTGGACGGCCTCGGCGACGACTGGCCCATCGGCTACGACGATGTAAAACCCTATTACGACAAAGTCGACCGGCTGATCGGCGTTTTCGGCTCGGTTGAAAACATCGAAAATGAACCCGATGGCATCTTTCTCCCGCCGCCCAAGCCGAGGCTTCACGAACTCGTGATAAAAGACGCCGGTACCTCTTTGGGTATTCCCGTGATTCCGTCGCGCCTTTCGATTCTCACCCGTCCGCTGGAGAACAACAAGGACCGCGGCGCGTGCTTTTTTTGCTCACAATGCAATCGCGGGTGTTCCGTCTATGCCGACTTCTCCTCCTCCTCCGTGCTGATCAACCCGGCACTCAAGACCGGCAACGTCGACGTGGTTTCCAACGCCATGGCACGGGAAGTGATCACCAACGACGAGGGGCTCGCCACGGGCGTGTCGTACGTAAACAAAGACGACATGCAGGAATACACCGTCAGCGGCCGCATTGTGATCCTCGCGGCTAGCGCCTGCGAGTCCGCCAGGTTGTTGCTTAACTCAAAGTCTACACGCAATCCAGCCGGGTTGGCGAACGCCAGCGGGGTTGTCGGCAAATACCTTCACGACTCCACGGGCGCGGCAATGGGTGGATTCCTTCCCAAACTCGTCGGGCGAAAGCGCTACAACGAAGACGGCGTCGGCGGCATGCATGTGTACACGCCCTGGTGGCTCGACAACAAAAAGCTCGATTTCCCCAGGGGTTATCACATCGAATACTGGGGCGGCATGGGAATGCCGGGATATGGCTTTGGTTTCGGAATGCAGGGACTCAATGGAAAATACCCGGGCCGCGACGGCACCACAAAGCAGGCCGGCGGATACGGCGCCTCCCTGAAAGATGATTACCGTTGGTTTTACGGCGCGTCATTCGGAATGGCAGGCCGTGGCGAGGCCATCGCCCGTGAAGACAACTACTGCGAGATCGACCCCAATACCGTGGACAAGTACGGCATACCCGTATTGCGTTTTCATTACAAGTGGAGCGACTACGAGGTGAAGCAGGCCAAACACATGAAGGAGACTTTTGCCGAAATCATTGACAAGATGGGCGGCGTGGTCACCTGGGGCGAGGGCAGCGCGGAAAACGACTACGGGCTTGAAGCCCCGGGCCGCATCATCCACGAGGTCGGTACCATCAGGATGGGAGATGATCCCAAACGATCAGCCCTCAACCGGTACTGCCAGGCCCATGATTGCAAGAACTTGTTTGTGGTCGATGGCGGGCCGTTCGTGTCGCAGGCCGACAAGAATCCGACGTGGACCATCCTCGCGCTGTCGATGCGCACATCCGAATACATTATCGATGAATTGAAAAAACAGAACATTTAATCCGATGGATAGAAGAAAATACCTGAAAACGTTCGTCGCGGGAACCGCAGGTGCGGGCCTGCTGATGCAGTCGTGTGCGCCGGAAAAACCCGACGAAGAAAAATCTGTTCAAGCACTTAACTATGATCGGACAACGGAAGAACTCGCCCGTGAACGGGCGCTGATGGCCGAAAAATTTTTTACCGATCACGAGATGAAGACCGTGGCCGTGCTCTCCGACATCATCATCCCGGCAGACGATGTTTCGGGAAGCGCCACGGAGGCAGGCGTCCCCGACTTTATCGAATTCATTGCCAAGGACATGCCGCACTATCAGACCCGCCTTCGCGGTGGCCTGCGCTGGCTGGATGTTCAGTGCCTCAAACGCCACAACCAGGATTTCATCTCCTGCTCCTCCGACCAGCAAATTGAAATGATCGATGAGATCGCTTTTCCCGAAACGGCCAAACCAGAGGTGCAGCAGGGCGTGGCATTCTTCAACACCATGCGGGACCTCACTGCCTGTGGATTCTTCACCAGCAAGATCGGTATCAAGGACCTGGGGTATGTCGGCAACCGCCCGAACCAGTGGGACGGCGTGCCTCAGGAAGTGCTTGACCAGTACGGTCTGAAGTATGACCAACGCACCCTCGACATCTCCGTGAAATTCGATACGTAGTCAGAATCCGAACCTTAACACCGACTCGATGAAGAAAAAGAAAATGAGAATGAACCTCCCTGGAAACACAAGCAATACATCAAGGAGGACGTTTATCAAGCATGCAGGCATGGCCGCCGCGGCCTTCACCATTGTACCCCGATTTGTGCTGGGTAACGGGTATCGCGCCCCGAGCGACATGCTTCAGGTGGCAGGCATCGGCGCGGGCGGCAAGGGAGAAAGCGACCTGGCAAACTTCGCCGCGAGCGGAAAAGCACAGGTCGCGTTCCTTTGCGATGTCGATGACCGCAGGGCGGCGGAATCCCGCGCGGCATTTCCCAAGGCAAAGTATTACAAAGACTTCCGTGAGATGCTCGACAAGGAGCACAAGCATATTGATGCGGTGTCCGTGTCGACACCCGACCACAACCACGCTGTGCAAGCCCTCACCGCCATGCAATTGGGTAAGCATGTGTACGTGCAAAAACCGCTCACGCACAACATTTACGAGGCGCGGATGCTAACGGAGGCTGCACGCAAATACAAAGTCGTCACCCAGATGGGAAACCAGGGTGCTTCCGGCGATGGCGTACGCCAACTCATGGAGTGGCACAACGCCGGTCTGCTGGGCGATGTACACACGGTGTACTGCTGGACCGACCGCCCGGTCTGGCCACAGGGAATACCCTGGCCAGCGGAGAAGGCCGAAGTCCCGAAAGAACTCGACTGGAATCTATGGCTTGGAACAGCGCCGTATAGGGACTACGTGGAGAAACTCGTTCCGTTCAACTGGCGCGGATGGTGGGACTACGGAACCGGCGCGCTGGGCGACATGGGATGCCACATCATTGAACCTCCATTCCGTGTGCTGAACCTCAACTACCCCACCGCCGTCACGGCGAGCGTCGGGTCGGTCTACGTCGACGAATTCCGCAGGGGATACTTCCCGGAAAGTTGTCCCCCGTCATCCCATGTGATTCTCACCTTCCCCGGACAAAACGGGAAATCCGACATCAAAATGCATTGGATGGATGGGGGCATACAGCCCGAACGTCCGGAAGAGCTGGGACCGAATGAGCGCATGGGCGATGGCGGCAACGGTGTGGTCTTTGTGGGCACAAAAGGCAAGATGATGTGCGGAACGTATGGCATGTTCCCTTCACTGCTGCCGACGTCCCGGAATGAAGAAACAAAAGTGCCTCAAACCATTAAGCGCGTTCCCGGCGGATCGCAGGGGCATTATGCGCAATGGGTGGAGGCATGCATCGCGGGGTACGGAAACATGGAGTTGAGTTCCCCCTTCGACATCGCCGGACCGTTGACAGAAACCGTGCTCATGGGCAACCTCGCCATCCGTTCCCATGACATCCGCACACCGCGAAAGGACGAACCGAACCGGTACAACTATCCCGGAAGGAACATCAAGCTGCTCTGGGATGGCGCCAACATGAAGGTTACCAACTTTGACGAAGCCAACCAGTTTGTGAAGCGTCAATACCGGGAGGGTTGGAAACTTGACGTTTAGCAAGAAGGGTTTAGCCAAACGAAAAAGCGTATTGACATGAGAAAAGATATTTCGCGAAGGAAGTTTATCCGCAATGCGGCCACCATCGGCGCGGCGTTCACCATCGTCCCGAGGTTTGTGCTGGGAAAGGGCTATGTTGCGCCCAGCGACACACTTTACGTCGCCAGCGTCGGCGTCGGGGGAAAAGGTGTACAGGACGTAAGCATGACAGGAGCGGCGCCAAACGCGCGCATCGCGTTCCTTTGCGATGTCGACGACCGGATGGCGAAGGAATCACGCATGAACTTTCCCGAGGCCAAATATTACAAGGACTTCCGTGAGATGTTCGATAAAGAAGGCAAAGACATCGATGCCGTTACCGTCACGACGCCGGATCACACGCACGCGATCGTCGCCATGGCGGCGATGAAGCGGGGAAAGCACGTCTACGTGCAAAAGCCGTTGACCTGGTCAATCCACGAAGCGCGCATGTTGGCGGAAACCGCCAGGGAACAAAAAGTGGTGACCCAGATGGGCAATCAGTTCGCTTCCGCCGACGGCGTTCGAAGGGCAAAGGAACTCGTTGACGCCGGTACGATTGGCGAGGTCACGAACGTCACCGCATGGACCAACAGGCCGGTGTGGCCCCAGGGCGTTCCCACGCCGACGGGAAAATTTGATATCCCTAAGGAACTCGACTGGGACCTGTGGATTGGTCCGGGTCCTTACACAGACTACAATCCCGCGTATCATCCCTTCAACTGGAGGGGATGGTGGGCTTATGGCACGGGTGCGCTCGGCGACATGGGATGCCATATCATGGATGCGGCCTTCCGCGTGTTGCCCATCGACTTCCCTACCGAGGTCGAGTGCAGCACGACGACCATGTGGAAAGGCTTCTTCGAAGAGGCGAACTACAACGACAGTTGCCCTGCTTCGTCGATCATCCACATGAAATTCCCCCGCAAGGACGGCAAAGGCCACATCAACCTCACCTGGATGGATGGCGGCCTGCTGCCCAAACGCCCGGAAGAACTCCTGCCCAACGAAGCCCTGGGCACATGGGATGGTGGATACATCTTTGAAGGGACAAAAGGCAAACTCATGGGCAACTACAACATGATGCCGGTCCTTTTGCCGACATCGCGCATGGCGGAAGTCAACGTCCCCGAGACGCTCCCGCGCGTGCCGGGCCAGCAGGAAGGCCATTACGCCCAGTGGGTAGACGCGTGCCTCGCAGGATATGGCAAGAAAGAACTCAGTTCCCCCTTTTCGTATGCCGGACCTTTTACCGAAGCGGTGTTGATGGGAAATCTCGCGCTGAGAAGTTACAACATCAAGGAAGGTGACGCCTATCCGGGACGCAAGAAGCTCCTCTGGGATGCCAGGAACATGAGGATCACGAACTTCGACGCGGCAAATCAGTTCGTCCGCCGCGAATACCGTACCGGCTGGGAATAGCCGCGAAGCGCTTAGCGCGGGGGCTCTCTGCTCTTTGCTCTCTGCTTTTTGGCTCTTTGGCTCTTTGGCTCTTTGCTCTCCGCTCTCCGCTCTCTGCTCTTTGGCTCTTTGGCTCTTTGCTCTCTGCTCTTTGCTCTCTGCTCTCCGCTCTCTGCTCTTTGCTCTCCGCTCTCTGCTCTCTGCTCTCCGCTCTTTGGCTCTCCGCTCTTTTGCGCTTTGCTCCTAAACGCCGATATTGCGGGATTCCCATATCCGCGCGGATGCTCAAGATCGACGCCCACACCCATATCATCCCAAGAAAACTTCCCAACTGGGCCGAGAAATTCGGATACGGGGACTTCATCTACCTTCAACACCACAGGAAGGGCTTTGCCAAAATGATGCGCGGCAACCAGTTCTTCCGGGAAATCCAGGAAAATTGCTGGAATCCGGAACTGCGTATGCAAGAATATGAGCGCTTCGGCACACAGGTGCAGGTGGTTTGCACCATCCCTGTGATGTTCTCCTACTGGGCGCGGCCGGTCGACGGCCTCGAAATCTCGAAGTTTCTCAACGACCACATTGCGGAGGTCGTGACGAAATATCCAAAGCAATATGTGGGGCTCGCAACGTTGCCCATGCAGGATACGGAGCTGGCGGTACAGGAACTCGAACGCGGCAAGGCCATTGGCCTTCGCGGCATTCAGATAGGCTCAAATATCAACGATTTCAACCTGAATGAACAACGCTTCTTTCCGGTTTTCGAGGCGTGTGAGCGGCTGGGTATGGCCGTGCTCGTTCATCCGTGGAACATGATGGGTGAAAAGAACATCCAGCGATACTGGCTACCCTGGCTGGTGGGAATGCCGGCCGAAACGTCGCGCGCGGTTTGTTCCATGATATTTGGCGGGATATTTGAACGCCTTCCGCGCCTGCGCGTTAACTTTGCGCACGCCGGCGGCGCCTTCCTTCCAACCCTGGGGCGAATACAGCATGGATTTGATTGCCGTCCTGACCTGGTGGCGATCGACAACGGGATCGCGCCGAGGAATTATCTCAAAAGGTTTTGGGTTGACAGTATTACGCATGACCCGATGATGTTGAAATATGTCCTGGAAATGGTCGGTTCAAAGCGGGTCACGCTGGGCTCCGATTATCCGTTTCCCCTCGGCGACCTGAAAATAGGTCAGTTCATTGAGGAGATGGATCTTAATTCGTCCACGAAAGAGGATATCTTTCATCACGCCGCACTCGAATGGTTAGGCTTGTCGCACGAGGAATTTCTATGAAAAAGACAGGGACCCTGCTGATGATCATCTTTTCGACTTTCAGCGCGATGGCGCAAAGTGACGAACAACGCACCCTGGAATACCTTCGCCAGGAAGAACACCGGCGCAATGCTGAAACCATGCGCCAACTCGATTCCGGCGTTTATTACATGGACCACGGAAAGTATCAGGAAGCCGACGAAAAATTCAGGTACGCCTTAACCCACCTGAGAAGTGTTCCTTCCGATCTCACGTTTTACTTCGGCAAGAACTCCTTTCACCTCGATAAGTTCAGCCAAAGCGTGGATTGGCTCAGCAAGTACATTCAGCTTAAGGGCACGACCGGTCAGTTTTATGACGAAGCCGTCTCCATCCTCAACCGCGCTGAAGCGGAACTCCTCAAATCCCGGGCTAAAGACGCAAAGCAGGTGGAGGAAGTGATGTCCACCAGCTACGATATCGATTGCGGCCCTTCCGAAAAAGTCAGTTGCCCCGTGTGTATGGGAAGCCACGTCATCCGAAAACCCGGTGCCTTCGGACCTACCTACAAAACGTGCCCCTACTGCAACGAGCACGGCATACTCACGTGCGAGGAATACAACCTCCTCCTCCGCGGCCAGCTCAAACCCAAATCGTAGCTGCTCTCTGCCCTCAGCGCTTTGCGCTCAGCTCCTAAGCTCCCGGCTGTTTATTGTCGATCCCGCGGTTTCTTGGTATCTTTGCGGATTACGATGAGCAAAGAACTGGATTAACCTGCAATTAATCAGCGCTTTATGAAATTAGTCAACCGGGTTGAAGGCCGGCTTCTCAAAGAGAAAATGCGGTCCGCGGTGGAGAAAAGAGTGACGATATCCTTCTACCGGTATCACCGGATCGATGATCCAACCGCCTTTAGAAACGAACTCTTTACCGGCCTTCGGGATATCCGTGTCCTGGGAAGGATCTATGTCGCGAACGAAGGGATCAATGCCCAGATCAGCGTTCCCGATGATCAGTTGGAAGCATTTCGAAAATATCTTTGCAGCATTGATTTTCTCAACGGCGTGCGCCTCAATGTCGCCGTGGATGACAACGGCAAGTCCTTCTTTAAGCTGAAGATTCTGATCCGAAAAAAGATTGTCGCCGACGGTCTGGATGACCACAGTTTCGACGTTGCGAACACCGGCGTACATGTGGATGCCGTCCAGTTCAACCGGCTGGCCGAAGACGCCAACACCGTCATCGTCGATATGCGAAACCACTACGAGAGTGAGGTCGGGCATTTCAGAGGGGCCGTTTGCCCCGACGTGGATACTTTCCGGGAAGAATTGCAAGTGGTGGAAGACCTGATGAAGAACCAGCGGGAAAAGAACCTGCTCATGTACTGCACCGGCGGAATCCGCTGCGAAAAGGCCAGTGCGTGGATGAAACATAAGGGTTTTAAGAACGTCTTTCAGCTCGAAGGCGGCATTATCAACTACAGCCGCCAGGTTAAAGCGCAGGGCCTGGAAAATAAATTCATAGGAAAGAATTTCGTTTTTGACGAACGGCTGGGTGAGCGGATCACAGATGACATCATTGCGGTGTGTCATCAATGCGGAAAGGCGTGTGACGACCATACCAATTGCCGCAACGACGGTTGTCACCTGCTGTTCCTTCAATGTCGGGAGTGCGCTAAAAAATACGATGGATGTTGTTCCCCGGAGTGCCGGGAGGTCATGCGCCTTCCCCGGGAGGTGCAACGTGAATTGCGAAGGGGAATCAACAAGGGGCGGCAGGTTTTCAGGAAGGGGCGATCGGAAAAAATGCCATACCTGAAAAACCGGTTGAATGGGGACGCTAGTTGAAGCCATGATAAGGATCGGCATCATCAATGTATCCGACAGGGCCAGCCAGGGGGTCTATGAGGACACGCCGGGCATAACAATTGCTGCCACCCTTTCGGAATACCTCAGGAGTCCGTGGGAAAAGGAATATGCCGTTGTTCCGGATGAACAACCCGTCATTGAGGAAACGATGACGCGCATGGCTGACGAGGAAGGATGTTGTCTCATCATCACATCCGGTGGCACGGGGCCCGCGAAACGCGATGTTACTCCCGAAGCCACCGAGGCTGTCTGTGACAAAATGATGCCCGGCTTTGGTGAGCTGATGCGCGCCACCAGCTTGCGGCACGTTCCGACGGCCATACTTTCGAGACAAGCCGCTGGAATCAGGAATAAAACGTTGATCATAAATTTACCGGGTAAACCCCGGGCGATCCGGGAGTGCCTGGATGCGGTCTTTCCCGCGGTCCCCTATTGCATCGACCTGCTGGAGGGGCCCTACATCGAATGTAATGAAGATGTGATAAAACCTTTCAGACCGAAGACAGTGTAACCACACGATTGTATGGCAAGGATCAAGTACTATTACGACACGGAAACCTGCAAGTACGAACGGATACGCACCAAAAAAAGCGACGTCGTCCTGAACGCGATGGGCCTGTTGACACTCACGCTGGCCATGGCCGTGGTACTCGTCATCCTTTACACGACGTATTTTGAATCGCCCAAGGAACTCATGCTGCGAAACGAAGTCAAGCAGTTGGAGTTCTACTACAGCACGCTCAACGAAGACGTCGAAGAGATGTATGAGATCCTCAACAAGATCGAATACCGCGACGACAACATCTACCGGGTAGTGCTTGGCGCCGAGCCCATCGAAGCGTCGGTTCGCGATGCGGGTGTGGGTGGCGCGGACCGCTACGCCGACATCCGCGAAAAAGGAATTCAGCACACGGCGCTTGTTGTGAGCCTCCACGAAAAGGTCGACAAACTTCGGCGAAAACTGTACATCGAATCCAAATCGCAGGACGAGGTGGTAAAGACGGCGCAAAACAAAGAGAAACTCTTCGCCGCAATTCCCGCCATCCAACCGATTTCCAACAAGGAACTCATCGCGTTGGCGTCGGGTTTCGGCATGCGTATCCATCCGATCTACAAGGTGAAGAAGCGGCACGCCGGCATCGACTTCGCCGCAGGTATCGGAACCCCGATCTATGCAACGGCTGATGGAAAAATCGTTAAGGCCGACGTCAAATTCAGCGGATACGGAAAAATGATCGAGATCGATCACGGATTCGGATACCGTACCCGCTATGCGCACATGCACGGTTTCAACGTCAAGGTCGGCCAGCAGGTCAAGCGCGGCGACCTGATCGGCTATGTCGGCAACACAGGACTTTCCACCGCACCGCACCTCCACTATGAAGTAATCATCAATGGCAAACACGTAGACCCCGTGCATTATTTCTTCAACGACCTCACGCCGGCGGAATACGAAAAAATCCTGGAACTGGCATCCACCGAAAACCAGTCCCTCGGAATGTAACCTTCCCGTTTACAAAACCATCAAAACCGGACCATTCATCCGGTTTTTTTGTTGCGTTCACCGGAAGTCCACACCGTACAACAACATGCGGTCATAAAATGCGTATCTTCGGTACAGTCATCCAAAAAAGGCCAGAACGCGAAGCTTCACCTATTATTTTAAGAAAACACCCGAAGACAACTTCATGAGAAAACGCCTCTTTCTCCTCTGCATCCTCGTTTCCTTCCTGTCGGCACCTGCCCTCCCGCAGGGATGCAGCGACGCGGGTTTCTGCACCATGGGCGCCATGAAACCCGACCAGCCTTTCAATAAAAAACTTCAACTGAGGCTGCGCTCCCTGGAGGTGAGCCTCTACCATGCAACGACCCCGGTCTCCGCCGTGATCACTGTGGCGACCGCCGACCTGAATTTCAGCCTGAACGCGCGCACGTCGTTCCAACTCAAGTTGCCCTGGCAATCGGTGAATGGAAATTTCGGCAGCACATCCGGCCTGGGCGACATCTCGCTCTGCCTCACCCGCAATGTCTATACGTCCGAGAAATCGGACATCAACATCTCCCTGGGGACGAAGATTCCCTCAAACGACTCGGACCTAACCTCAAACGATCCACGTTTCGAGGGGCTGCCCCTACCGATGTACTATCAAACCAGCCTGGGGACTTACGACCTGATCGCCGGGATCTCCTACATCTCGCGCAACTGGTTATTTGCCACGGGGATCCAGCATCCATTCAACCACAACAATAACGGGTTCAGTTGGGGCCCCTGGTTCGATCCCTACCCCGACGACGACTATCTCCGCAAGAATGCCGCCGCCATTCAACTTCAACGGGGTACCGACGTAATGGTGCGCGTCGAGCGCAATTTCCGCTTCTCGCGATTCAACTTCTCCGTGGGCGCGTTGCCCATCTACCGGCTGAATCACGACGAGATCTTGAACAGCGAAGGAAAACGGATCAAGGTCGACCATGCGCGTGGCCTCGCGTTGTCCGCGATCGTCACCGCTGGTTACAACTTCAATGTGCGTTCCGGCGTCAAGCTGCTGCTGGGGCATAAGATCGTCCAACGGAAAGTGAACCCCGACGGCCTCACGCGGGAAATGGTCTCCACGCTAAGTTATTTTTACCGGTTTTGAGCATGAGATGTTTTCACGTCATTGCGTTTTTGCTGGCCATCGCCCCTGCCTGTGGCCAAACCGCCCTTGAAACAATCGATTCGCTTCTCGTTAACGCGGCGTATGAGGAACTGCTCATCAGGGTCGATCAGTTGCGGCCCGGAACGGAAAACGAGTCGATCCGTTTACAAAACAAAAAAGCCGAGGCGCTGATCCACCTGGGGAAGTTCATCGAAGCGGAAGCGATCCTTCGGCGATTGGAAAAAACCGGCGAGCCCTTCCTTAGGGCCATCACCCAAACCAACCTTGGTGCGCTCTTCATGCACCGCGGAAGGAACGACCTCGCCATTGATATCCTCCGCGAAGCCCAGCAGGGATTCACCGCCCTGGGAAAAAACACTTCCCTGGAGGCAGCGAACGCAATAACCTTGCTGGGCCTGGTTTACAAGTTCACGGGAAAGCATACGCAGGCGGAAGAGCAAATGCAGATGGCGCTTGCCCTCAGGCAGGAACTCCTCGGCGGCGAAGACGAACGTATCGCTGCATCGTTCAACAACCTTGGGCTGGTATACACCAATATCGATAACGACAAAGCGCTGGACTACTACGAAAAGGCGAGCGCGATCTATCAGCGGCGTTACGGCGCCGGTCATCCGAAGACGGCCATTGCCCTCACGAACATCGGATTCATCTATAGCCTGCTGGAACTTTACGGCGATGCACTCAACCATTACGAAGACGCGCTGAAGATCCTGGAAAGGGTTTATGCCGGTCCTCATCAAAGCAAGGCTTTTGTGCTGTTCAACATGGGCAACGTCTACCGGCAGATCGCCAACACGACCTCCGCGCGCGGCTACTATGAACGCGCGCTCGATGCATACCATCAGGTTTATGGCGAAAAACATCCGGAGATTGCAGGTGTGCACAACGCCCTTGGCAACGTCGCGCTTGACGAAGGCAAGTTCGACATGGCGCTGGCGCATTTTCAGGAAGCGCTAAAGGCCAATGTTCCGGACTTTGCCAGTGACGATATCCACGCGAATCCCGGGTTGGAAACCTTCTACCACGGAAATGTGCTGCTCTATTCGATGATGTACAAAGCCCAGGCGCTCGAAGAACGGCACTTTGGAGAGACCCTAAAGTTCAGCGACCTCGAGCTTGCGCTCGCCACCTTACAACAGTGCGACGCATTGATTGACCGGTTGCGCCATCAGAGCACCAACGAAAGCGACAAACTCGCGCTGGGGGCCATCGCTACCGAAGTGTATGAAGATGGTGTAAGGATCGCTCATGAGGCTGCGCTGACGGCATGGAAAAAACAGCCTTTCCGTGAGCTGGCCTTTTATTTCGCGGCAAAAAGTAAATCTGCCGTATTGCTGGAAGCCATCTCGGACAGTGACGCGAAGGCATTTGCGGGGATCCCGCCCGCTCTGTTGGACGAGGAAAAGACACTGAAGGCCGCCATTGCCCTGACGTCGCAAAAACTGGCGCAGAAACCTGCCGCCGATAAAGAACGCTACCTGCGCGAAGCGCTGTTCGAACTCAACCGAAGGTATGACGCATTCACGCGGAAGCTGGAAGCGGACTTCCCATCCTACTTCAACCTTAAGTACAATGTTGCCTCCCCCACCGTCGCAGCATTGCAGGGACTGATCAATGGCGGAAGCACTGCCTTGCTCAGCTACTTCCTCGACGAGAAGATGGGCCGGCTCTATACGTTCGTGATCACCGCCGAAGATTTTCGCATCCTCGACCACTCCGTCGGCCCCGATTTCGACCGGTTTATCACCGGCATGCGCAACGGGCTCTACTACGGCTCAATCCAAACATACGTCCGGTCCGCCAATTTCCTGAGCAAACTCCTGATTCCAAAACTTCCAAAGGACATAAAGCACCTTGTGATCCTGCCGGCAGGCCGCCTGAGTATCATCCCGTTTGAAACGCTGTTCACCGCGCAAGTCGACGAGGATGCTTCCTTCGCTTCCCTCCCCTACCTGCTCCGTCGCTATTCGGTGCGATACGAATTCTCCGCAGCGGTACTCAAACAGAAATCCCGTGAGGAGGACGCCGCGGCGGAGTCTATCCTGCTTTGCGCGCCGGTAAACTTTCCCGGGAAGTTGTTGCCACCTTTGCCCGGTACGGAATCCGAGGTGACCGATATCTCCAATCTCTTCGCATCGAAAAGTATCAACCACGAATTGTTCATCGGGGAGCATGCCAACGAGCACGTCATTAAAACCAGCGCGCTAAAGGATTACGATGTACTGCATTTCGCAACCCACGGCGTTGTTGATGAACTCCATCCGGCGCTGTCCCGCATCTTCCTCCATGGACATTCCGGGGCCGAAGACGGAAACCTCTACACCGGAGAGATCTACAACCTTGAACTCGATGCCAGACTCGTGACCTTGTCGGCATGCAAGACGGGTCTGGGAAAGATTTCAAAGGGTGAAGGTGTTATCGGGCTCTCCCGCGCGCTGGTTTATGCCGGCGCAAACAGCATCGTGGTGTCATTCTGGAGCGTTGCGGATGAGTCAACGGCAATGCTGATGAAATCTTTTTATCGCGAAGCGTTGGAGCACAGCCCGGCGGGATACCATGAAAACCTCAGACAGGCAAAACTCTCGCTCATGAAAGATCCGCGCTATGCGCCCCCGTATTACTGGGCGGCCTTTATCCTCATCGGTTATTAAAAAAGCCGGACGATGATCATCCGGCCTTTTCTGAATCCTATTTGATCCGGTAGCGAACACCCAGATAGGTCATGCGCCCAAAAATTGGCCCCCACACGAGCGAGGAGTCGAAGTAAGGACTGAATGGCTCGGATGCACTGATGATCGGATCCTTAAGGCGGAAGTTTGAGATATTTTCCACGCCAAGGTAGACGCTCCATCTTTCCTCCAGATCCTTCGTGACCTGAGCGTTCATCAGCACATAGTCTCCCGCGTATGTGGGAAGTGTGTACCCTGCCGGGTTTTCCGACGTATCGGGTATCCGTTGTTCGCCGATCCACTGGACCGTGTAATCGAACATCCACTTATTCCGCGTTTCGTACGCAAGGTTCGCAAAGGCGCGATGGGGTGCGATAAGGGGTCTCGAAAGGCGTCCCGCGGAATAGTCGGTCTTCACGTCGAGGTAGCGGTACGCCAGCCGAAGGTCGAGCCGGCGCATGAGCTCGTAATCGACCTGGAACTGCAGGCTGTGGGAATATGACGCACCATCCAGGGGATAGAAATTAGCCTCGCGCACGGACTGGTCAAAATCGACCACGACCTGGTTCTGGAAATCCGTGTAGTAATAGTCGGCGGAAAGCGATCCGGACCGGTAATCGAGCGTAAAGTCATGCGCCACGCTCACGCCGTAATTCCATGCGCGCTCCGGTTTGAAACCGTACGCGTAGCCAGTGTTCATTCGGGAAAAGACCAACTGTCGCGACGAAGCAAGTACACCGGTGTTCTCAACAAACAGGTTGGCCAGCCGCGTGCCCCGTCCGGCCGACAATCTAAGGCTTGTGGCTGGCGTCACGTGAAAATGCGTGTGGATGCGCGGGGTGACAAACGTCCCGATGAGGTTGTGGTGGTCAACGCGGAGCCCCGCAATCACCGTAACCTTTTGCGGGAGATCATAGGTGTACTCTAAGAAAGCACCCGGCACACGTTCCGCACGAGCGAACCTCATGGTGGGAACATTCGCCGCGCCAACGACGAATCCGTGGTCGCCGTTGGCGAGATCCTCTTCGTAATGATCATAGAGGAAGCTAAAACCTGTTTTGAACTTGTGGTTTGTCGAACCGATGATCGATTGATAGATCAGGTTGGCGTAGGCGGACCGTTGGACGCCATCATGCTGCGTAAAACCATAGTAACTTTCGTGCGTATGGCCGAACGTTGACAACTGCAAGCCGATGCTCTTGTACGGTTGGCCTTCGAATTTGTACCCGAGCTTACCCCAGAATTCCGCCCTGCGAGACGAAATTTCCAGGCCGTAACGGTTCATGGTGAACTTATCGCGACCCGGTTCAAAACCCGTTTGACCTCCAATGCGCTCGTCTCTGAGCACCTTGATACCAAACTGTCCAAGCCAACCGTCGCCGCTGTTGAACACCCAGCGGTTGACGGCGTTGACTTGCGACCCGGTAGGAAAATCGAGGAACGTGTCACCGTTCTGATCCATCTCGAACGGCCGCGCGCTCCCGTGCAACAGGAACGTCGTTGCCCATTTGTTGCCCACCATGGCGGTGTAGTTAGCGTTAAGCTCGCTTCGGCCAGATTGATTCACATAGGCATTCAAATATAGTTTTTCACTCTCCTGCGGCTTTTTCATTTCCACGTTGATCTGTCCGGCGATACTCTCGTATCCGTTCACCACGGAGCCCACACCGCGGGTGACTTCAATGGAGTTGATCCATGTTCCGGGGATAAACTGGATGCCCTGGCTTGAGGCGAGGCCGCGCACGCCCGGCATGTTTTCCACGGAGATCATCGTGTTGGGGCCCGACAACCCCAGCATCTGGATCTGCCGCGTGCCGGTAATCGCGTCCGTGAAGGCCACATCCACGGAAGGGTTGGTCTCAAAACTCTCCGAGAGGTTGCAGCACGCAGCCTTGAAAAGCTCTTTTTCCAACATCACAATGGTGTTGATTCCCCTGGAGTGGTCGACACCCGACGAGGGCTTCCATCCTTCAATGGTGACCTCCGCAAGGCGCACGGGGCTGAGTTCGATCTTCAGGTTCGGCTCGTCTCCGACGGCCACCGTATCCGAATGAAACCCGATATAGCTCACGACGAGCTGCGATGCGCCCGCAACGCGGTCAATCAGAAAAACACCATTTTCGCCGGTGGTTGTACCCGTAGTTGTTCCAAGCCAGTAGACATTGGCACCAAAAACCGGTTCATCGACGCCTTCCGCGTTCTTCTGCACCACCAATCCCAAAAGTTGCTGCGCCGAAACCGGCACGAAGCAACACAACACCACCGCTACCAGCGGGAGTGTGTTTCTAAGCGTACGCATGATCAGTGATGCTTTTTCTCTCCGTCCTTGATGCCCGAGTGATCGTGGTCGCGGTAAAGACAACAATAAGGAAGTTCGGCGTAGACCTCGTTCTTCGCCTTCACTTTCTCCGTATCATGGCCTACGGCTGCAATGCGTTCGTGAATCTCCTGCTCCGTGATCTTTCTTGAATTATATACCACCTCCAGATTCTTGGTCTCGGCGTTCCATGAGGCGAATTTGATCCCGCTCTTGTCAAGGGCAGCCTCAATGCGCTCTTCGCACATCATGCAATTGCCGAAGACTTTGATGTTCGCCGTGACGTTCTTATCCTGTGAAAAGGAAACGGTCGTCGCCGCAAAGAGGAACAGCAGCAGGAAAAATGAAAAATATAAGTTCGTTTTCATAAGTGTATCGTGTTTGAAATAGTATAGTAATGAGTAACCGAAAGCCCGTGCAACGCCAGGCATGAAAATCAGGCTACCGATACCTTATCGTAGAAAACGAGGCTGCAGTGGATTTTCCAAAGGGGATCCCTGGGTAGCGGCGGGCCTTTTTCGGGAGAATAGCCGCGAGCGCCGGAAGCTTTCGGGGTGCGCTCATCATCCTGGGCAAGCGCTTCGATGACAAACAGGGACGGCCCGGAAAACACCAGTGACGAGATAACCTTCTGGTCGTCGTCGATCCGAACCAATTCCGTGTCATCATCACAACATGGGCCCTTCTCTCCGGCATAAGCGCTACACGCGCATTTCTCCGCTTCGGTGGTGAACAGGGCTACCGAGGCTTCCCTCCCCATGCAAAAATGCGTAGCTTTGATTACGCCGATGGAAAAAAGGGTGTAGGCAAAAATCGAAGCGCACACAACCAGTTGTGTGAAACGTTCTCTCAATGTGCGCGCAACGCTTTTCTTCATATCGCAAAGATACACATGTTTCCTGAACTGGTAAAGTGCCGCCCATGGTTGATCCCAAAACGTCCAGAAGAACTTTTCTCCTTCACCTCGCCGCCCTCGGCCTGGTCGGTTTCCGCCCGCCACAACGCAAGCCAATCATAATGACCGTAAAAGGTCCGATCGACCCGGAGGGAATGGGCAACACGCTGGTTCACGAACACATCCTCGTCGATTTCATCGGCGCCCGACTCAGCAGCCCCGAACGATGGAGCCGCGACGCGGTCGCAGACGCCGCCCTTCCCTATCTCGACGAACTGAAAAACGCTGGATGCGATACGTTTGTCGACTGCACCCCCAACCATGTGGGCAGGGACGTCGTCCTCCTCACTGCGCTTTCATCACTGACGAAACTCAACATCATTACCAATACGGGTTATTACGGAGGATCCGACAATAAGTTTCTCCCTGACCACGCCTTCACAGAAACCGCTGGTCAACTTGCCGCACGTTGGGTCAAAGAATGGAAGCTTGGCATTGAAAAAACCGGCGTCAGGCCGGGCTTCATCAAGACGAGTGTAAACCCCGGCCCCCTTTCCGACATTTCGAAAAAACTCATCAAGGCTGCCGCCCTGGCGCACGTGCGGTCCGGTCTCACCATTGCTTCACACACCGGGCCGGCGGTCGCCGCGTTTGAACAGCTTGACATACTGAAAAGGGAGAAAGTGGATCCCACTGCCTTCATCTGGGTTCATGCGCAGAACGAACCGGACCGGAATCAATATGTGGCCGCCGCCCGGCAGCGGGCCTGGATAAGCCTCGACGGACTAAGCGATGATAACGTGGCGACCTACGTTGACTGCCTGAAGTTTTTGAAAAAAGAGAATTGCCTTGATCGAACCCTTGTCTCGCACGATGCCGGGTGGTACGAACCCGATAAGCCCGGCGGTGGAACGTTTCGTCGCTACACCACTTTGTTTGATAAATTGTTGCCTGCGCTGAAAATAGAGGGATTTGCCGACGGTGAAATCGATCAACTGCTGCGGATCAATCCAAAGCGCGCTTTTACAGTTGCCGTCAGGCGCCTGGGCCGCTAAAAGTTCGGAAAAAGCAGGGATAAGAATTCCAGGGAGAGAAATTTCCCTCCTTACCTGCCCTTGCAGTAGATTTTACCCTACTGGCAGGAGCAGGTTACACAGGAAAACGCTATGGCAAAAAGCTAATTCACTGTGTGGAGAGGACTTTAAAGTAACGGCATAGGTTCGAATTTTCCTAAAGATTTTTGGAAACTTTGTTAGGCCTGAAAAAATGGCTTTTTTGTGCCAAAATTGCATGTTCGAGGACAATTACAGGCAGCGCGGATTGCGCAATAAACTGGTAAAAACCCTTCAAAAAAAGGGCATTTCCGACCCCCGGGTGCTGGCGGCGATGGGCAAGGTTCCCAGGCACTTTTTCTTCGAAAATGCCCTACTGGAACACGCCTATCAGGATAAGGCTTTCCCTATTGGCGAGGGCCAGACAATCTCCCAACCGTACACCGTTGCCTTTCAGACCGAGAAGCTGGAAATTAAACCCGGGGAAAAAATTCTCGAGATCGGAACGGGATCCGGGTACCAGGCATGTATCCTCCTGGAAATGGGTGCCCGGGTCTATACTATAGAGTACAACCGGGCGCTTTATGAGCAGGCCCGCGATTTCCTGCCACGGATGGGGTATCGCCCCTGGTTTTTCTTAGGCGATGGTTCCCGGGGACTCCCCTCAAAAGCGCCTTTTGACAAAATCATCGTCACAGCCGGCGCGCCGCTGGTACCAAAAGCGCTCTCTGACCAGCTTGCCGAGGGTGGAATGCTCGTTATCCCCGTCGGCGATCGGGAATCCCAGAAAATGCTACGGCTGACGAGGACCGGGGGTAAACTCGCTAAAGAGGAGTTTGCCAGCTTCGCTTTCGTCCCCCTCCTGGGCGACCAGGGCTGGAAGACGCCGCCTCCCGGCCGCTCCTGAGCGTTTTACTTGTCCAGCAATTCAACGAGGAGTTTGCTAAACTGCGCGTAATCGGAACCCGAGGGGATCGTAATTTTCCGACGCGAAAGGAAGGCCGCGAGCCTTTGCGGGAGGTGGACCTCCACGTCGAGGGTTTCTCCGACCACCTCCCGGAATTTTCCCGGGTGGGCCGTCTCCAGGAAAACAGTGCGATACGGTTTCCCCGCCTGCGAGAGAAACCGTTCAAGGGCGCCGTAGGCAACGGCACCGTGGGGATCAAGCGTATATCCACGGCGTGCGTAAACACGCCGCATGACCTCACGCGTTTCACCATCGCTAAGCGCGAAGGCGGCGAGTTCGTTCTTCAACGCTGCCGGATCCGGGTGGTACAGGTCCAACATCCGGAAAAAATTGCTCGGATTTCCAACGTCCATCGCATTGGAGATCGTTTGTCGCGAAGCCCGCGGTTTAAATACGGATGTCGCCAGGAACTCCGGCACGACATCATTCGAATTCGTGGCCACTATGAACTTCTCCACGGGTAGTCCCATCCGCCTGGCGATCAGTCCCGCAGTGAGGTTACCAAAATTCCCGCTGGGAACGGCGACGGCAATAGGCAGGTCGTCAGGGGCTAACTGCGCATAAGCGTGAAAGTAATAAAACGTCTGCGGGATAAGCCGCGCAATGTTGATGGAATTTGCTGAAGTGAGCAGATAACGTCTCGTCAACCCTTCATCGGCGAAAGCCTGCTTGACGAGACGCTGGCAGTCATCGAATGTGCCCTCCACCTCGACGGCCGTTACATTTTCGCCCAGCGTCGTAAACTGTTTCTCCTGAAGATCGCTGACTTTTCCGGAAGGATACAATACCACTACCCGGGTTCCCGGCACGCCCAGGAAACCATTCGCAACGGCACTGCCCGTGTCGCCGGAGGTAGCCACCAGGATCACGATCTCTCTTTCCGCTTCACCACCAAAGTGCGCCAGCAGGCCTGACAAGAACCTTGCGCCAAAGTCCTTGAAGGCGAGCGTCGGCCCATGGAAGAGTTCCAGTGAAAAAATATTGTCGTCAACGCTGACCAGCGGCGCGTCAAATGAAACGGTATGGTCGATGATCCGGCGAAGGACATCGTCAGGAAGATCGTCGGCCAGGAGCGTTTTGGCCACCGTGAAAGCATTCTCCCTGAACGACCGTTGACGGATTTCCTGAAAGAACGAAGGTGGAAGCGTTGCGATCGTTTCCGGCATGTAAAGTCCGCCATCGGGGGCAAGCCCGCGGAGAACCGCCTCTTTCAAGGTGGCCCGATGTGACCGGTTATTGGTGCTGTAATACTTCATGGTCCGCTGAGATGATGCGGGCACCCTCCAGGTTTAACCCCGAAACGTATACCTCGCTCTTGAGATTAAATGCATTGAACCGGTCGGCGATCACTTTCCCCACGCGTGCGGCCTGGGTGCGCTCGCTGCACAGGGCGAAGATCGTGGGACCGGATCCGGAAATTCCACAGCCCAGGGCGCCGGCCTCCATGGCGCTCGCCTTCATGTCATCGAAGCCGGGAATCAGCAGCGAGCGCACCGGCTCGGCTACAACATCGTTCAACGACCGGCCAATCAGTCCGAAGTCACCCTTCATCAAGCCGGCCACCAGCCCGGCGATGTTACCCCATTGTTTGATGGCGTCCCTCAACGGTATGGACGTACGCAGAATGCCACGGGAATGCTCCGTCCTTAGCTCCAGGTGAGGATGCACCAGGGTGCAGCACAGATTCTCAGGAGTGGGAATGTGCACCACGTCGAGGGGGTTGTAGTCGCGAATGAGAACAAATCCGCCCAGAAGGGACGGCGCTGCGTTGTCCGCGTGGGCGGATCCGCAAGCCACCCGTTCGGCCTCCATGGCGAAAGGCAGCAACTCCCGTCGTGTCATGGGTTGCCCGAGCAGGTGGTTTACTGCAGCCAGCGCAGCTACGGCACTCGCCGCGCTCGATCCCATGCCACTGCCCAGCGGCAAATGCTTTTCCAGTCGTATGTCGATCCCGGCATTGCTGCCCACCGCGTCCAGAAATCCCCGCACAGCAACGCCGGCGGTATTTTTGTCCACGTCGAGGGGAAGCCTGCCGTCATCACCAACAATTCCGACGATGCGCACCCCCGGTTCTGATTTACGCACGACCTCCACCACGTCAGCCGGCTGATCCACCGCAAATCCGAACACGTCGAAACCGCAGGAAACATTCGCCACCGTTGCAGGGGCTGACGCTTTTACTGACCTCAATATTTTTTTCATCTGAGTCAAAGCTAACGTGAATAGTGACCAATGCGGATAACGTCGGCAAACACGCCCGCGGCGGTTACCGCTGCCCCTGCCCCCGGTCCACGGATCACCATCGGGCGGTCGTGATAGCGCTCGGTGGTCAACAGGATGATGTTGTCGCTGCCTTCCAGGGCGTAGAAGGGATGCTGGTCGCCGACCGTCCCAAGTTCCACCTTCACTTTGCCCTCGGAAAGTACCGCCTTGTACCGAAGTTTTTCGTTTTTGCCCTCGGCGCGCGCGCGCAATTGTTCGAATGCTTCGTCATGGCGTTCCAGGCGCTGGAGGAAGGCTTCAGCCGGGATGTCCCCCAGGCAATCAACGGGGACGAGATTCTCGACGCTGATGTTTTCCAACTCAAGGTCGTGGCCGGCCTCCCGTGTGAGGATGAGCATTTTCCTCGCCACGTCCATGCCGCTGAGGTCGTCCCTGGGATCGGGTTCCGTGTAGCCGCGTGCCTTCGCCTCCTTCACGACATCGCTGAAACGTGTGCCTTTCGTGAAGGTGCTGAAAATGTAGTTCAGGGTTCCGCTCAGCACGGCCTCGATGCTCACCACTTTATCGCCACTGAGCAGGAGGTCGTTCATCGTGTTGATGACGGGAAGGCCCGCGCCGACATTCGTCTCATAGAGAAATCGGGCACCGCGGCTGAAGGAAGTCTCCCGAAGCGCCCGGTATTTCTCCTGCGAGCCTGAGTTTGCTTTTTTGTTGGGCGTGACAATGGAGATGCTCGCCGAAAGAATGTCCTGATAATGGTCGGTCACCGCCTCACTGGAAGTGCAGTCGACGAAGATGCTGTTGGGCAGGTTCATGGCGGTCATTTTGCCCACGAACGCCTCCATTCCCATCTCCTCGCCGTCGGATTTCATGTCGTCAATACAGGTATCGAACGGCAAGCCATCCTCATTAAAAAGCATCCGGCGCGTGTTTGCCACGGCGACGACATTAATTTCCAACGCGCTCTCCTTCGCCAGCTTCAAGCGCTGGTCGCGCACCATCCGCAGCAGCGTGCTGCCAATGAGCCCGGTCCCGACCAGGAAGAGGTGAACCAGTTTACGGTCAGACAGAAAGAACGCCTCATGTAGCGCGTTCAACGCCTTGGCTACGTCGCTGTGCCGGACCACCGCGGAAATGTTCCGTTCAGAGGACCCTTGTGCAATAGCCACGACGTTAATTCCATTTTTTCCAAGCGCCCCGAACATTCTTCCACTGGTTCCCGGACTGTGTTTCATTCCATCCCCAACCACGGCAACAATCGACAAGTCGCCTTCGACCCTGATCTCATCGATCTCTTCATTGCGGATCTCATACTGGAACTCTTTTTCCAGCGACGCCTTCGCCAGGCTAACCTGCCTGCTGTCGATGGCGAGGCAAATGGAATGCTCCGAGGACGCCTGACTGATGAGAATGACATTTACGGCTTCGCGTGCCAGCGCGGCAAACAACCGCATGGAAGCCCCCACCACGCCGAGCAATCCGCTCCCCTGCACGTTGAGCAGGCTAATCCCGTTCATGGATGAAATCCCCTTGATAAGCTTGCCATTCGTCGATTGCGCATGAATCAAAGTTCCTTCGACGTGGGGTTTGAATGTATTCTTTACCCATATCGGAATGCGGTTGACCATGGCGGGTTGCATCGTTGAGGGGAAGATCACACGCGCGCCAAAATGTGAAAGTTCCATCGCCTCCTCGTAGCTCATCTGTGGAACCGTGAAGGCCTTCCGTACCATACGCGGGTCGGCGGTCATCATGCCATCGACATCGGTCCAGATCTCCAGCGCTGCGGCATTGAGTGCCCCTGCAAAGATGGCCGCGGTGTAGTCGGAGCCGCTCCTTCCCAGGGTGGTGGTTTCACCGCTGTCGGACGAACCGATAAAGCCTGTAACGACCTGAGTCTCGCGATGCTGTTCAAAATGGATACGGATCAGCTTGTTCGTCGTTTCAAAATCGACACGCGCGTGGCCGTATTGATGATCGGTTCGGACCACACTCCGGGCGTCCAAAAAGGCCGCAGCGATGTCGCGATCCTTCATCGCCTCGGAGATGATGTAAGCCGAGAGGCGCTCACCGAAACTCATCACATAATCCAACGTGCGGGGCGTACGCTCCTTTACCAGGAAGACGCCCTGAAGAACGTCTTCAAGTTCGTTGATGGTGATCTTTACGTTCGCCAGGATACTGCTCTGCCGTTGAATACCGATTAGTTCGCGCACCGCGTCAAGGTGGCGGCGCTGTAAGGTTTCAATCAGGTCGCGATACGAACCTTCGCCGGCGAGCGCGCGTTCGCTTGCGCGGATGAGTTGGTCGGTCACGCCGCCGAAAGCGGAAAACACAATGGCGACATCACCGTCAAGAGCGGATTTTATAATATCGATAACGGCCTTTATTCTTTCCGGCGTCGACACCGATGAGCCCCCAAATTTCAATATTTTCATTTTTCAAAATTGATCGTTTGTACGAAGGTTTGCTGAAGGCACAGTCTTTCTCCTGGAGACAGACACACAGGTGCACAGGGGTTGGGAATTATACGCGCACGGGTTACCCCGTAATGGTGGTGATGGTGGTAGGTGTATGGATTGAAACACAGGGCGAGGAAATGACATTCCCGTGCATTGAGCGAGAAGAAAAGTTTGGCCCTGTATTCATAGCGGAATCGAAATAATGAAATGCGTGAGTTGTTTGCAAAGGATTTTTTCTGATTTTTGTGCGAACTAACATTTAGTAGCTGATCGCAATCGTTGGCGTTCGTCAGTGACTGCAACCACGCCTGAGATATTATGCAACGGAAAAAATTCCCACGCGAATCGTTTGTAAGCATGACCGAACTGGTGCTGCCGAACGACACGAATACGCTGAACAACCTGATGGGCGGCCGGCTGATGCATTGGATGGATATTGTTTCCGCGATATCAGCACAAAAACATTGCAATAACATCGTTGTCACTGCCTCGGTCGACAATATTTCTTTTCGCCATCCGATTCTCCTCGGCAACGTGGTGACCCTCCGCGCCCGCGTGACCCGCGCGTTCAATACGTCCGTAGAAGTGCGCATCGACGTTGATGCGGAGGACATTCCCTCGGGGAAGAAAATTGACAGCAACAGCGCGTACTTTACCTTCGTAGCCGTCGATGCTGAGGGCAAACCGGTACGTGTTCCCGAAGTTGAACCGGAAACGGCCGACGAAAAGGCCTTGTACGATGGCGCTCTCCGAAGGCGTCAGCTTCGACTCATCCTCGGCGGTCGGATGAATCCCCAGGATGCGAATGAACTGAAATCCCTTTTCGACATCAAAAACACACAAGCGTGAGCGGGACAGCAGCACCCTTTATTTTTCAGGAGGACTTGTACGCCATTCCCGGCAGCTTTATGGTGATCCTGCGCCAACCCTGGGAAGGCTACTCACCTGACGACAAGGACTTGCTTCAAAGAATACTCACGAAAATCAAGCAGCCCCCTGCGGCTGTGCGGATCATTTCAGGTCCGAAGTTCACCCTCGACGAGCTTCAGAAGATGAAGCCTTCGGCCCTGCTGATCTTTGGGGCGGACGTGGAGGGCGTCAGCCCCTACCAGATCGTGCCAGCGGCACAAGGTTTTTCCGCCATCAGGGCCGACGATCTCCCGGAACTGGATCAGGAGAGAAAAAAGCGTCTCTGGGTAGGTCTTCGTGAGATGTTCGGCGTATGAGCACCCGCCACCGGTCAGAAGGGGGATGGATTGTTTGGCCGTTTTTAGACTTATCCTATCTTTGCGCAAATTTTGAGCCATCCGAACGTGAGGATGGTTTTTTAACGAATATCCAGATCCCAAAATATTCAAGACAATGGACAGCATAGTATATATCATCCCGGCATTGGGTGTGGTAGGCCTGATCGCGATGGCGATCAAATCGGCATGGGTGAACAAGCAGGATGCAGGCGATGCTAAAATGCAGGAACTCGCGGGCTACATCGCCCGTGGCGCCATGGCCTTCCTAAGGCAGGAATGGAAAGTGCTTGCCTACTTTGCCGTCATCGCAGCCATCCTGCTCGGCTGGTCCGGTACGCTGGTGGAAGATTCGCATCCGCTGATCGCCGTGGCCTTCCTGATCGGCGCCGTGCTGTCGGGCGTGGCCGGTTACATCGGAATGAAGATCGCCACACGCGCGAACGTCCGTACCACACATGCTGCCCGCTCGAGTCTTGCAAAAGCCTTACGGGTGTCGTTTACCGGCGGCTCGGTTATGGGCATCGGCGTGGCAGGCCTGGCCGTCCTCGGCCTGGGTGGACTGTTCATCGTTTTCTTTAACATCTTCGTTCCCGAAGGCGCCGCAGCGGTAGGGGTAGATATGAAGCGCGCCATTGAAGTACTGGCAGGTTTCTCGCTGGGCGCGGAATCGATCGCGCTCTTTGCGCGTGTCGGCGGCGGCATTTATACGAAAGCCGCGGACGTCGGCGCGGACCTGGTTGGAAAAGTTGAAGCCGGCATTCCCGAAGATGACGTAAGGAATCCGGCCACGATCGCCGATAACGTCGGCGATAACGTCGGCGACGTTGCCGGCATGGGCGCCGACCTCTTTGGGTCTTACGTGGCGACCATCCTCGCGACCATGGTGTTGGGCCAGGAGATCGATGCCAGCGCAGACCGGTTCGGCGGGCTGTCTCCGGTGCTCCTACCCATGCTGATTGCGGGTATGGGCCTGGTATTCTCAATCGTGGGAACATGGTTCGTCAGAATCACCAAAGAAACAGACAGCGTTCAGCGTGCGCTGAATATCGGTAACTGGTCATCCATCGTGCTTACGGCCATCGCCTCCTACTTTGTGGTCATTTACCTCCTGCCGGAGACATTAACCCATCGCGGCACCACGTTCACATCGACCGACGTATATATTGCCATCATTATTGGTCTTGTGGTCGGTACGCTGATGAGCATGATCACCGAATACTACACGGCCATGGGCAAACGACCGGTGCTCTCTATCGTACAGCGCTCCGGCACAGGGCACGCCACCAACATTATCGGCGGCTTGTCTGTGGGCATGGAATCGACAGTGCTGCCCATCCTGGTGCTCGCTGCGGGCATTCTCGGATCATTTGAATTTGCCGGCCTCTACGGCGTGGCCATTGCCGCCGCAGGCATGATGGCTACCACGGCGATGCAGTTGGCCATCGACGCGTTCGGCCCCATTGCCGACAACGCCGGCGGTATTGCCGAGATGAGCCAGTTACCCGAAGAAGTACGACACCGCACCGACAACCTCGACGCAGTGGGAAATACCACGGCGGCTACCGGTAAGGGTTTCGCCATCGCATCGGCGGCATTGACCTCCCTGGCGTTGTTTGCCGCGTTCGTCGGCGTTTCCGGAATCACCGCCATCGACATTTACAAAGCCCCTGTGCTTGCCGGACTTTTCGTCGGCGGCATGATCCCTTTTATCTTCTCTTCCCTGGCCATAGCCGCGGTGGGCAAGGCTGCCATGGATATGGTGAACGAAGTACGCCGCCAGTTCCGGGAAATCCCCGGCATCATGGAATACAAGGCCAAGCCGGAGTATGAAAAATGCGTGGCCATCTCCACAAAAGCGTCCATTCGTGAAATGATCGCACCAGGTGCGCTCGCCCTTCTGGTGCCTGTAATTGTTGGATTTGCCTTCGGTCCGGAAGTATTGGGCGGACTCCTCGCGGGCGTGACGGTCTCCGGCGTGTTGATGGGCATCTTCCAATCCAACGCGGGCGGTGCCTGGGACAACGCCAAGAAGTCGTTCGAAAAGGGCGTCAACATCGATGGGCAGATGTATTATAAGAAGTCTGAACCGCACAAGGCATCCGTGACCGGCGACACTGTCGGCGACCCTTTCAAGGACACCTCCGGTCCTTCCATGAACATCCTTATCAAACTCACTTCCATTGTGGCTTTGATCATTGCACCCCATATTTCCGAAGTTGACCACGATAAACCGCAGGATGAGCGAATCGGAAAAGTGACGACAGCATGGCATAGCGATGCTCAGGCAGACGCCGCGGAATAACCAAATTTAAAACAGCAACAAGGCCCCGGATACCGGGGCTTTTTTTATTTTTGACCATAAGCCGCGTCTCTATGAAGGTGTTTCTCTGTTTTTTGGTCGCGATGCCCCTCATGGCAATGGGTCAGTTAGTCACCGGCAAATGGATCACCATTGACGATGAGACGGCGCGCGAAAAGTCCATCGTCGAGATCTATGAAAGGGGCGGCAAATATTTCGGTAAAGTCGTCAGCATCTTTCCCGGAGAGGGCGTCGATACCGACCCTGTCTGCGACGAATGTTCTGAAGATGACCCGCGCTACAACAAGAAGGTCATCGGCATGGAGATCATCAAAGACCTGGAAAGGTCAGGCAGTGAGTACGCCGATGGAACCATTCTTGATCCGGAAATTGGCCGGGTCTACCGCTGCAAGATCTGGGTCGATGGCGACAAGTTGAACGTAAGGGGCTATTGGGGACCGTTTTTCAGGACGCAGACCTGGAAGCGGGCGCGGTGAATCCCTGTGAATGCCGTATTCTTCCGATAAACAATCATTAAAATGTAATAAACGGGGTTACAAACCCGCGCAAAAATGGTATACAAGGCGAGCTCATCCATGAACGAGAAAGAGATTTTCGAGCGGATTTGCGGTGGTGACGAAAAAGCTCTCGAGTTCTTGTATAAGAAGTATTACCGGATGATGACCAAACTGGTGATCACCAACAGTGGCACGGAGGACGAGGCAAGGGATATCTATCAGGAAGCCCTCATTGTCTTCTGGCAGAAAGCCACCTCCGGCAATCTTGTGCTCACCTCTAAGATCAGTACCTACATCTACAGCATCTGTCAGAACCTGTGGAGGAAGGAACTTGACCGAAAGAAGAGGCTCTCGAATGAGGAAAAAGACACGGCGGTAGTTCAGGACACTGAAACGGCAGAAAAGGAAAAGATCATCGCCCAATGCATGGATCAACTGGGCGAAACCTGCAAGAAGGTGCTGATGTACTACTATTTCGAAGAATTGTCGATGCAGGACATCGCGGAAAAACTGGGCTTCGCCAACACGGACACCGCCAAGACGAAGAAGTACAAGTGTAAAAAGAAGCTCGACGAATTGATTAAAGCTCAGTACTCTGAAAAAGACTTTTTAGATTAAGGAAAATGGCAGCAGAACGGGATTTTGAACTACTCGACGATTACCTGTCGAACCGGCTCGACCAGCACGGCAGGTCTGCCTTTGAGGAGATGCTTACGCGCGATCCCGCATTGCGAAACGAGCTCGACCTTCAAAGAGAATTCATCAACGGCATACGCCGTGCCCGCATAGCGGAGCTGAAGGCGATGCTGAACAATGTGCCCATCCCTGCCGGGCAAACCGGTGGCTCCACCCTCGGCTCGAAGATCGCCCTCTGGACGGCGATCGCCGGGGCAATTGGGGTCGGCGCTTACTATTATTTTGACAAGGATACGGGCGAAATAAGGACAGAGCAGACGCCTTCCCGCCCTCAGCCGCGCACGGAATCATCTCCGCCGCAGCAACCGGCGAACGACCCGGCCCTCGACTCCGGTGCCCGCCAGAAAGGCCAACCCGTAGATCAATCCCCCGTTGTCGCCACGGAGCCGGCTTCCACCGGCGAGGCTCCAATTGAGAAGCCCGACCCGGTGCCGCCCCGAAACTCCACAGACTCCGCGGAAATACCGCCCAGCGAACCCAAGGTGGAGGCGTTTGACCCTACCGGGGAACACGAAGATGACCGTGAACCCGATCGCGAGGAACGCGAGACCGCGGCTCCCGCGGACCGGCCAGGAATTGCCGTCGAAGTTGAGGCCAACCATCGAAAGTACGACTTCCACTACCAGTTCCGCGACGGGAAACTCTTCCTCTACGGCCCCTTCGAAAGCGGTCTTTATGAGATCCTGGAATTCTTCAGCGGCGACCAGCAAACCGTCTTCCTGTTGTTTGAAGAAAAGTACTATCTCTTAAGCGACGATAAAGGAAAGCTGAAGCCCCTCGAGCCGATCGACGATCCCGCGTTGATCAAAAAGCTGAAGGAATACCGCAATCGCTAGACCCTTGTTCGAGCCCTGCCTGCCAATCTCATGCAGGCATTTTCCGCCCTTGTCGTCACGCTAACTGGGCCGCTAGGTTTTTTTTTTTACCTTTACCCGTTCATGGTAAATGGAGAAGCGTAAGAAGAAACTTGGTGGATATCCGGCCGTTGGCGTGGTGACCAGCATAACGCTGGCACTTTTTGTCGTCGGCCTGTTCGGCCTGCTGGTCCTTTACTCCCGGCAGCTTGAGCGCGAAGTGCGGCAGGACATCAAAATGGAAGTCTACCTGCAGTCGCACCTCACCGAAACACAGCGCTTGCAAATTGAAAATAAGCTCCTCTCCCAGCCATTCACCTATCGGGCAAACGAGAAGGCGGTCGTCTTTGTGTCGAGAGACGAGGCCGCGGAAAAACTCATTGAGGAGACCGGGGAAGACTTTGTTGCCCTGCTGGGAGAGAATCCGCTTAAAGACGCGTATCTGGTCTCCATCGACCCGGAGTATCATACGCCGGAACAAATGCAGCAGATCCGGGACGACATCGAAAAGATGAAGGGTGTCTTTCAGGTGTCGTATGTTGAAAGCCTCATCCGGTCCGTCAATCGCAACGTCATGACCATCGGCCTCATTCTCGGCGGCGTGATTGCCATCCTGCTCGTGGTGGTGGTCCTGCTGATCAACAACACCCTGCGTCTCGCGCTGTTCTCGCAGCGGTTCCTGGTCAGGAGCATGCAACTCGTTGGGGCTACTCACTGGTTTATTCAAAAACCCTTTGTCGCCCGGGCCGTGGGCTACGGCATCCTCGGCGGCATGATCGCCGGTGGCGCGTTATGGCTTCTCGCCGACTACGCCCTTGGCAAGATTCCCGACTTGCAATTACTCCACCGCACCGACCGCTTTCTGATGCTGCTCGGATTTTTGCTGGTCATCGGGATGACCGTCGCCGTTACCAGCACATACTTTTCAATACGCAAGTATCTTAGGATGTCATTGGACGAACTTTACTGAACATACGCACCATGGAAAAACTTCCCTTCGGCAAGAAAAATTATCAACTCATGATCATCGGCATCGTCACCCTCATCACGGGATTTACGGTGATGTCGCTCGACACCGAGCAGCACGGGTTCGGTTTTCTCGGGTTGACGTTGGGGCCGATCATTGTGATGGCCGGGTTTATCATCGAGATCTTCGCGATCTTGCGCAAACCCACCAAATAAGCCGCGGCTTACCGGTCCGCACAAAGCGTTTCACCTTTATCAAATGTCCATACTCGAAGCCATCATCCTCGCCATCATCGAGGGCATTACCGAATTCCTTCCCGTCTCTTCGACAGGGCATATGATCATCGGGTCGTCGATCATGGGAATTGCCTCAGATCCCTTCACGAAGATGTTCACGGTCGCCATACAACTCGGCGCGATACTCTCCGTTGTGGTTCTATACTGGAAGCGTTTCTTTCAGACCCTGGATTTTTACTTTAAGATCTTCGTGGCCTTTATTCCCGCTGTCGTATTCGGCCTTATTTTCAAGGAGTATATCGATGCCATGCTCGAGCGCGTCGACGTGGTCGGCTATATGCTGCTGGCGGGTGGGATATTGTTCCTGTTCATCGACAAGATCTTCAAAACCGATCAGCAGGGGGATGACAGTGTCACTTATCCCAAAGCCTTTCGCATCGGGTTGTTCCAGGTGATCGCCATGATACCGGGCATTTCGCGGTCGGCGGCGACCATTATCGGCGGGCTTTCTCAAAAACTTACCAAGAAAGCTGCCGCGGAGTTCTCATTCTTTCTGGCCGTCCCAACCATGCTCGGCGCTACCGTGCTTTCGTTGTACGAGTTCTTTAGCGATGGAGGGACCTTCGGGGAAGGCGAGATCGCCGCCCTCGCTGTGGGCAACATCGTCGCATTCATCGTTGCGATGATGGCGATCAAGTCCTTTATTAATTTTCTCACCCGTCACGGGTTTGCCGTTTTCGGATACTACCGCATCGTCGTCGGCATCGTACTGCTTACGCTTTACTACCTTGGCATTGAACTAGCCGTGGTCTGATGACGATTCCCCACTCCGACGAAGGCAGGGTGCTGCTTATCCACAAACCGCTCGAATGGACCTCGTTCGACGTGGTCAATAAACTGCGCTATAAACTTAAAGAGAAAAAGATTGGGCATGCGGGCACCCTTGATCCGCTGGCGACCGGTCTGTTGATTATTTGCACCGGAAAAATGACCAAGCGGATCGAAGAATACATGGGCATGGAAAAAGAATACACCGGTACTTTGGTGATTGGCCAAACGACACCTTCCCATGACCTGGAAACCGACGTTTCGGAACCGCTGGATATCTCGTCCATTACGGAAGAACAGCTCCTGAAATCGGCCCAGGCGTTGACGGGAAAGATCAGTCAAATGCCACCCTTGCATTCCGCGATCAAGATCGGGGGTAAACGCGCCTACCAGTTCGCACGCAAAGGAAAAGACGTCGTACTACAACCCAGGGAAGTGGAGGTGAGTGCCTTTGATATCACGGCGATCCGGCTCCCGGAGGTTGATTTCAGGATCGTCTGCTCAAAAGGTACTTACATTCGCAGCATCGCCCGCGATTTCGGAGATGCGCTTGGCACGGGTGCCTATCTTTCGCAACTTTGCAGAACGCGCATCGGGCCGTACACGCTCGAAAACGCCCTGACGATTGAGGCGGTCGCAACATGAAGATCTATCACGGAATAGAAGATTTCAACAAACTCGACTTCGCTGTAGTCACCAGCGGAACATTCGACGGCGTCCACGTGGGCCATCAACAGATCCTCGCGCGCGTTCGCGAGATCGCGCAGCGCCACCACGGCGAAAGTGTGGTGATCACCTTTTGGCCACATCCGAGGCTCGTACTCCATCCCGAAGACGAAAGCCTCCGGATACTGAATACCTTCGAGGAAAAGGCCTCCCTCCTCAAAGACCAGGGCATCGACCATCTTCTGAGAATCCCGTTTACAAAAGAGTTCTCCCAACTGACATCCGAACAATTCATCCGAAGCATACTCGTCGAAACGATTGGAACCAGGAAACTCGTGATCGGCTATGATCACCGATTCGGTAAAAACCGCGAAGGAAGCTTCGAACACCTGAAAGACAACGGGCCGAAGTACGGATTCGACGTAGAGGAAATTCCACGCCAGGAGATCGACAACATTACCGTGAGTTCCACCAAGATTCGCAAGGCCCTTGGCGAAGGTGACGCGGAAACCGCAACCCATTGCCTCGGACGGCCCTACACGCTGACGGGGCGTGTTGTAGCCGGTGACAAACTTGGCCGGCTCATGGGATTCCCAACCGCCAACATCGAGATCGACACGCGCCACAAACTTATTCCCATGGACGGCATCTATGCCGTTACCGTGCGTCGTGAACACCGGGAGTACGGCGCCATGCTGTACATCGGAAACCGCCCCACCATCAACGGAACAAAAAGAAACATCGAGGTCAATATTTTCGATTTCAACAGCGAGATATACGGAGAAGAACTGACGATCTGCCTCCACAAGCTCATCCGCGAAGATCGGAAGTACAGTGATCTCGATGCCCTGAAGCACCAACTTGCCCTTGACAAAGAATCAGCTTTGGCCGTACTCAGGAATTTTTCAAGCCAGGGATGATAAACGTGAATGCCCATGGAAGAAACGAAAATGCTTTGGACGCCATCGAACGAGTTGAAAGAAAGCTCAAACCTCAGTCATTACATGCAATGGCTGAAACAGCGTGGCACTTTCGACGCAGCCGACTACCACGAACTGTGGACGTGGTCCGTCGGAAGCGTTTCGACATTCTGGAAGAGCCTTTGGGACTATTTCGAAATTATCCACGACGGAACGTATCGCGAGGTGCTGACCGGGCAAATGCCCCAGGTCTCGTGGTTCCCCGGCACACACCTGAACTACGCCGAGCATATTTTCCGAAAGTACAACAACGATTACCCGGCGATCATTTTCAAATCTGAATCTTCGCCGATCAGGAAGGTGAGCTGGGAGGAACTCCGCCGCCAGGTTTCGGCCCTTCAGCAATGTCTTGAATCCCTCGGCGTTGGTCCCGGCGACCGCGTGGTGGGCTATCTGCCATGCGTGCCGGAGGCAACGGTAGCACTGCTCGCGACATTGTCGCTGGGCGCCGTGTGGTCGAGCTGCTCCCCCGATTTCGGAACCCCTGCGGTGGTAGACCGGTTTGCCCAGATTGAACCGCGCGTGATGGTTGTCGTCGACCGATACCATTACAATGGCAAGTCGTTCGACAAATCCGACGTCGTGCGCGACCTCGTGCGGGCGATTCCATCGCTTGAGCACGTGATCGTGATCTCGGACGGCGACGTGATGAAACTCGACAAACCCGCTTTGTTGTGGGCGTCGGTGATGGCCGCGCCTGCGGGTGAACTCAAGTTCGCTCGGGTGCCCTTCGACCACCCGATGTGGGTGTTGTATTCATCCGGCACCACCGGGTTGCCGAAGGCCATCGTTCATTCCCATGGCGGAATTCTCCTCGAGCAGCTTAAGTATGGCGCGTTCCACAACGATTTCCGCCCAGGCGAACGCTGCTTCTGGTATACGACCACCGGTTGGATGATGTGGAATTACATCCACGGAAGTCTGCTCGCGGGCGGCACCATGGTGTTGTATGACGGGAGCCCCGCCCACCCCGACCTGAATGCGCTTTGGAAATTTTGCCAGGATGCCGGCATCCATCATTTCGGCACCAGTGCGGGATTTCTGCTCGCCAATCTCAAGGCGGGCGTCAGGCCCTCCGCATCCTTTGATCTCTCCGCGTTGCGATCGATCGGGTCGACCGGAAGTACACTGCCCCCGGAGGGATTTCAATGGGTTTACGAGTTCGTCAAGAAGGACCTGTGGCTGGCGTCGATGAGCGGTGGTACGGATGTGTGCAGCGCGTTTGTCGGCGGCAACCCCCAGTGGCCTGTTTACTCGGGCGAGATTCAATGCCGCGCTTTGGGCTGCAGCCTGGAAGCTTATAATGAAGAGGGTGCACCCGTGTTGGACGAAGTCGGCGAAATGGTCATTACCCGGCCGATGCCGTCGATGCCGATAGGCTTCTGGAACGACCCAGAATACAAGCGGTACGGGGAAAGCTACTTCGAAATGTTCCCCGGCGTCTGGCGCCACGGCGACTGGACGCGAATTACGCCGCGATACGGCGTTGTGATATACGGACGGAGCGATGCCACGCTCAACCGTGGGGGCGTGCGGATCGGCACAAGCGAGATCTACCGCGCGGTGGACAAGGTTCCTGAAGTAAAGGACAGCCTCGTCATTTGCATCGAGAAGGGCGGCGGCGAATTCTGGATGCCGTTGTTCGTTGTGATGAACGAAGGCGAGCCACTCACCGACGCGTTGAAAAAGAAAATCAACATCACCATCCGCGGCGAATACAGCCCACGGCACGTGCCCGACGAGATCATACAGGCACCGGATGTACCCTATACCATCAGCGGCAAAAAGACAGAGACGCCGGTCAAGAAAGTGCTGATGCGCATGGATCCGCGGGAAGTGATCAATGCGGGAGCATTACGGAATCCGGCATCGATGGATTTTTTTGTCCGGCTGGCGGACCGATGAAGGTTGGGAACTAGGGACGAGAGCGAGGATACTATCGACTCCGGATCCAAAAAATTTGAACCCTTCCAGACAACGATCTATTTCTCCCTCAATATTCGCCTCAATGCCAGAATGTCCTGCTGGTCGACGAGACCTCGTTCATCGGGGCGGTTGAGGCTTTCTTTGTTTTTTAGAAGATCCCGTATGTCGATGATCCTGACAACTAAATTATCTATGCGGCGCAGGGCAGCGTTCTCGAATACGACCTCCAATGGCACTCCGCGTGAAAAAGTCATGACATCCACACAATTGGGTTCAGTACCAAACGAAAAGAAATGTTCATGCGTAAAATCATCCGCATTCAAATCAGCAATATCAAGGCCCAACTCAGCAAATGCTTTAAGCACCCTTTTGCCATTCGCCAAGGTGGGACGGACCAGGAAGTCCATATCTGATGTTGTTCGGCGGACACCGTGAAAGATAGCTGCATGTCCACCAATCAGGACAAACTCAACCTCACAACTGACAAACTTCCGTAGAATTCTCTCGTGGATTCTGCTGAAATAGCTCACGGTTCCATCCGTTTCTTCCTGACTTTCAGTCCGGCCAGGGAGGGCGTATCGTATCGGTCGCGCCATATCCTTCGGCGTAATTCCTCGGCAACTTTCAAGCGTTGCTCCGGCGGGAGTCCAAGGAACGCGGCATCCTTGGTGTTCCGGTCCTCGTCAACAGTCGTTTTCCGTAAAAAAGCAAGCTTCTTCTTTCCTGGCATCATGATAGCCAAAGATAATCATTGTCCCTGAAACTTGTGAGCGCCAAACCTCCCGACACCCGGAAACCGGAACAGCGGAACTTTGTTACCTTTGCCTCATGAAAAAGTCGATTCAATTCACCGTAGAACTGGACAAGGAGAACCTGCCGGAGCGTATCACCTGGGAAGCAACCGACAAACCCGATCCGAAACTTTCGGACACCAAGTCCGTGAGCATCGCGCTATGGGACCACAAACAGAAGAACACGCTACGCATCGACCTGTGGACCAAGGACATGCCGGTGGATGAAATGAAGCGCTTTTATATCGAATGCCTCGGTGGGCTTGCGCAAAGCATGCTCACTTCCACCAGCGATGAGGTGATGGCCAACGAAACGTATGCCCTCTGTGAACGCCTGGTCAAACACCTGGAGAGCGAATCATGATCTGAGGGCCGCAAACGTTTTTTCAGCTATCCGGCGGCCATTTTGTAAAATTTTGTACTTTACAACGGATAATTTTGCGGGCGCACGACGGTGTATCCTGCCTTGTAATTTAACCCTGTATGAGAAAGAACTATCGCTTTGCGGTCTGCTTCACCGCGCTCCTGTTTTCCGCGGCGTGGAGTTACGCGCAGACCCATATTGCAGGCACCGTAACCGATGCCGCTACCGGAGAAAGCCTTGCCGGGGTAAACATTGTGGTAAAGGGCCGCGTCATCGGAACCATCACGGACATCGACGGCAATTTCAGTCTCGACGTAAACGAGCCTCCCCCATTTACGATTGCCGTGTCGTTTGTGGGCTACCGTACTGCTGAAATTCAGATCGCCGATCCAAGCACCACGGGCCTTGATGTCAAGCTGGAAGAACAAACCATCCTTGGACAGGAAATCGTGGTTTCGGCTTCACGGTTCGAGGAGAGCATTCTCGAGTCGCCGGTCTCTATTGAAAAGATGGATATCCTAAGCGTTGCAAACACCGCTGCAGACAACTATTACAAAGGCCTCGCCAACTTAAAGGGTGTTGACGTAACCACAAGCAGCATTAACTTTCAAATCCTCAATACGCGGGGGTTTGGCTCAACGGGTAACACCCGCTTCGTGCAACTCACCGACGGTATGGACACGCAGGCGCCGGCCCTGAACTTTCCCATCGGAAACCTCAACGGACCTTCTGAACTCGATGTGGAGAGCGTTGAACTGATCCCGGGGGCGTCGTCCGCACTCTACGGACCTAATGCATTCAATGGAATCGTATTGGTGAACAGCAAGAGCCCTTTTGAGTACCAGGGGCTGAGTGCAATGGCCAAGGTCGGATTCAACCACATCGGTAGCGAAGCGGACTTCAACGGTCCTTCGCCCATCTGGGAAGGTGCGCTGCGTTGGGCAAAAGCGTTCAACAACAAGATCGCTTTCAAAATCAACCTGGCTTATATGCGCGCTGAAGACTGGCACGGCACAGACCCCTATGACCGCGAGGCCGATCGTCAACCGGAAGGCCTGTCCTTCAACACGGGTTCAGACCGTCTGCACTTCATGGGCGACGAGGCCGCGATCAACATGGCGATCTTCCCGTTCAGCGCCAGTTGGAGGACTTTCGCCGCTACCAGCAGTACTTATTACGACAACACTTTCGAACCGGGACTTAGCGCGCTGAGTTACGCAAACGCCGGAGACCTTCCCAGCCACGTGGTTTCCGTTACACCGTATGCCGAAAAGGACCTCATCGATTACGGTGCGGAGAATATGAAGCTCAACGGTGGCATCTTCTACCGGATCAACGACCGGCTGGAATTGAGCGCGCTATACAACGGCGGCTTTGGAACCAGCGTTTATACCGGGGCCCAACGCTATTCCCTGTCTAATTTCGCTATTCACCAGGGACGGCTGCAGTTGCGGGGGGATAACTTCTTCGTCAGGGCGTACACCACCATGGAAAACTCGGGGGACTCATATATCACGGAGTTCCTGGCAAAGCGGGTTAATGACCTTGCCGTAAATCAGGCCAACCCTTTATTTCAGGACGTATCCGGATTTCTGGCCACGTACGCCACGGAATGGCTGCGCCACCTTTACAATGAAAATCTGGCTCCAGGCGAGATAAACACCCTGCCCGCCGAGCAAAGACTGCAGATCCAACAAGCTGCGCACGAGTATGCCAGAGGGGTAGTCGATTCCAAATTTCATCTTGACCCGAACTCCGAGAACTTCGAAGATATAAAGCAACGCGCGTTACTGGGAACGGTTCCTGTTGGGCCGCGCTTCAATGACAAGACTGCCCTTTATCATGGTGAGTTTCAGTATGATTTCAAAAACCAGATCGAAGCGCTGGAACTTCAAACAGGCGCCAGTTTCAGAATGTTCGATCTGAATTCCAACGGTACGATTTTCGACGACGGGGCGGAAAACATCACCATAAAGGAATACGGCGCTTATGTCCAGGCCGGCAAATGGCTTGCGGAAAGGAAGCTGAAATTATCAGGTTCCGTTCGCTATGACAAGAACGAAAATTTTGAAGGTCGATTTAATCCTCGAATTTCTGCGTTGGTAAAGGCCGGGGAAAACCACAATTTCCGCGCCTCCTACCAGACCGGATTCCGTATCCCCTCGACCCAGGGTCAGCATATCGACCTTAACACGATCAGCGTCCGGCTTCTCGGCGGACTTCAGCGATATGCCGACAAGTACCAGTTACCAAGGGTTTCAAATACGGGTGACAGGCTCTCTTTCGAGGGGAACTCAGTAGAAGAATTCCGGCGTATAGTGTTTAGCACGGGAGATTTCAACACGGCCGTTCAGGCCCTGGTTCCCTATGGGGACTTCGAGGAGGTCAAGCCCGAACGCGTACGCTCCATCGAGGTTGGCTATAAGAGCCTCATAGAGAATAGGCTATTGATCGACGTCTCGTATTACTTCAACCGCTACAATGATTTTATCACATCCGTGATCGTGATGACCGCAGAAGAGTACACCAACGACGCCACCATCGAGAACATCGAAGACGACCAGTTCAGTTACACGACCGATGCTACGCTGGCTGGAACACCCAACTATGCCACCCTACTCAACAGCTCAGCGCATATAATCACCGGAAACGGCATCGATGGTAACACGTCAAGCCTTTACAGCAATGCCCCGGGCACGGTGACCGCTCAAGGAGTTGCCGCCGGTGTCACGTATAATCTTCCGAAGGGCTACACCATTTCAAGCAACTATAATTGGAATACGCTGGGAGAAGTCCCTGCCGGCTTTATCGCCGAATTCAATACACCGGAGCATAAAGTCAATTTCTCCCTGGCAAACCGAAAAGTGACCGAAAATTTCGGATTCAACATAACGTGGAGGTGGCAAAGCGCCTTCGACTGGCAGTCTTCATTTACAAATTATACCTTGTACCCGGTGCCCGCATACAACACCCTGGACGCACAGGTGTCATACAAACTGGAAAGCATCAAGTCGACGCTGAAAGTAGGCGGGTCAAACATCCTGAACAACAAGTACATCCAAAGCGGCGGCGGGCCGAATATCTCTGGCCTGTATTACGTTTCGCTGACTTTTGATGAACTTTTCAGATAACAGACCGAAGACAGCGGAAGCCGGCCCTGCCGGCTTTATTTTTGTATAATCCTATCCCATGAAGAAGCTTGCAAGATATTTCGTATGGTTCCCCCTTTTTTCGTGCATTTTTCTCGCGTCGTGTGACTCGAGCGAACCAGAACCAAGAAACATGTTCCTGGTGGAGTCGACGCCGATACTCACCAGAACCGCAGGAGAGTTGAGAACGTTCCTTGAATTTTCGCCCATCGACGTGGATCCATCGGCCATCCAATATGACGTAGAACTCCACAGGGTAAAGTACCGCACCACCTACAAGGGAGATGAGATCATCGCGTCCGGGCTCGCGGCCGTCCCGAGAACAACTGACCCCATCGGAATGATCAGCTTTCACCATGGAACCATTGTGGCTCATGAGGATGCGCCCAGCGTCCAGCCAATCAATAGTCCGAATCTCATTCTGTATGCCGCACTGGCATCGGCGGGATTCATTGCTGTCATTCCCGACTACATCGGGTTCGGTGAGTCCGACGATCTCCTTCATCCGTACTACGTCGAGGAAGTCACGGCTTCCTCCGTGCTTGACAATCTAAGCGCAGCCGCGGAGCTGGCCAACGACAAAGACCTGAATTTCAACAGCCGGCTTTTCCTGGCCGGATATTCCCAGGGCGGATATGTTACCATGGCCGCTCACAAAGCAATTGAAACAACGGGCTTGGAGGGTTTCGACCTCATCGCCTCGTTTCCCGCGGCTGGTGGATACGACGTGAAGGGCGTACAGGAGTATTTTTTTGCGCAGGATACCTATGAGGATCCGTTCTACCTGGCTTACGTGGCACTCAGCTACCAAACGTACTATGACTGGGACAATGCGCTTTCAACCTTTTTCCAGGAGCCGTATGCCGCCGCTATCCCCGATCTCTTTGGCGGCGTGAACACTGCAGGCACGATCAACAACGCCCTGACCACCAGCATCGCCGATCTCATACAGACCGACTTCCGTGCAAACATTGATACCGGTGAGGAGTACGCCTTCATCGTGGATGCATTCAATGAAAACTCGTTGCTCGACTGGACGCCAACAAGGAAAATGTTCATGTATCACGGCGATGCCGATGTCACCGTTCCTTACCAGAACTCCGTCGACACTTATAATCACTTTATCGCCGCGGGAGCGTCACCCGACGTGGTCACCTTTACCACCCTGCCCGGGGAGGATCATGGATCAGGGATTGGTCCCTATGTAGCGGATTTCGTTCCGAAACTGCTCGAACTAAGGTGAAAGTCAAAGAACGACCTAACGACATACCGTCCCAATGTGTGAATTCCTTAGACTCAATCCGTCAAAATCATGCGCTTGACGGAAGCAGCCTTTCCGTCGCCGATTACCGTGTAGAAATAGAGCCCGGGCACCAGTGAATTGCCTTCTACGATGTGAGTTACATGCCCACGACCGGGGACTTGCTCCTTTGCCAATTGCTTCCCACTAGCGTCATAAATCATTAAGAAAGCTACCTGTATTGAGGCTGGAATGACCATTCTTATTTCAGTCGTCACCGAGAACGGATTGGGTATATTTTGATACAGCCGAATCAGGTCTGGATCCGTCTCGTCAAAAGTCGACTGGGTAGACACTACTGTATTCATCAGGCCGGAAATCAGTTGGCTTTGAGATAGAACCATATCCTGAAGTTCCTTTGTTTTACGGTCGAGTTCCTTGATCGCCGCCAGCGCCACCCCTATTTCATCCACCGTCGAGATCGAGGCTGTGTTTGAGCCTAAACCAAAAATCCGATTGAACTCCTGAGCAACCGGACCTATGTGGTCCGCCTGAGTACTGTCCTCTTTATAAGTCCATCTCTGAATCTCGAGGCTTGAGAGCTTATCGAGTATCCCCTCATTCCCAATAGCCCTAAAGTTCTTTTTAAGGTTTCGATCAGAAGCATTATACCAAGTAAACCCATCACAATATGCACTCTGAACATGAAGCGCATATTGTGGCAAGCTTTGCCGGATGCCTACGCTGTGCGTGGTACCCAAAACGATTTTATCATTCGCGTAGACCCTGGCATTTTCTCCAATGGCAATCGAATTGGAGATATTTTCAAAAGCTGGGCCAGCTCCGTTACCTATTGCAATGTTAAAACTGCCGGTCTTATTTTGCCACCCAGAGTTCTGACCTAAAAAAATATTTCCGCCACCTGTTGTGTTCTCCTTACCACTGCTATGACCTACGAATACATTTTCGTCCCCCTGAGAGTTGGCATAGCCAGAGCCGAATCCGATAAAAGTGTTACTAAATCCACTGTCGTTGAAGTATCCGCTATGGTAGCCAACAAACGTGTTGGAGTTCCCGGAACTAAGGCGACCGGCATTTTTTCCAATGATCGTGCTATAATCACCATCGGCAGCTTCGCTGTAAATAAAAGTACTTCCCGATTCGGCCTCTATCCTAATGCTGCTTGACCCAATTTCGATTATGTCCCCTCCTAAAAATAGGTTTTGACCTGCATGAATATCCCCACCGAGGTGGAGATTGCGAAATGAGTAATATTCTGAACCCAAATCAAAAACGTTGTTACTACTTGGAATGAGACTTTGGCTCGCAAGATTAGCATCACGCCAGAAAATCTTCCCATTGGCGTCAGAAACCAACGAGCGAGTCAACGAGTTATTTTGAGCCATTCCCCTAAGGCGCCCAGTTCCGTTCACGTCCAGCATTTCGGTCGGCTGCGTAACACCTACACCCAAAGCGCCTGCAGCAGTCAAATGCATTCGTTGTGAGCCATTGACATAAAAACCGATAAAATTATCCTTTTCTATTCTAACGGCCCACTGCGCGTCACCATCTAACAACCCGAAACCATCACCGTCATTGTGATAGAGAAAGCCTTTCGTCAAATTTGACTTGTTGGCAATTCTTAGCCCCCGGCCAGAACGCATTCTCCAATAGTTGATATCATCCGAATAAAGGTAATTCGAATCAGTCTCATTAAAAAGGCCGTAGTCACCGGTATTCTTTAGCCAGCCATTAATGGCTCTAATATCACCACCTACGTCCAGGCGATTCGACGGCGAGCCATTGTTTATCCCAACGAACCCATTGGAACTGACGATAGTAAGCCGGGTAGTGCCGGCTGTCTGCATATCGAGATCACCATTGTAGCTTCCAATCAAGCCGCCGTCAACCGTGATTCCCTCGTTGAAGTAAAACCGGGGTCTGTCTGTAACGAAATGTGCCCACGACGAATTTCTGGAACCTACGTCAAGGTATCCTGTTCCGGAACTAATCCGCAAAGCCCCCGATTGATTGCCGCGAATAGGGCCGTTCAAATGCAGCAACTCCTGGGGGTCATCGGTGCCGATGCCTACCCTCCCATCGGGCACAATAACTATCCTATCTAGGTTGTCGGTGAACAAAGTCAAAGGGTTGCCTGTGTGGCTGCCTAATCTGATTGACGGCGGATACAAGGTTGACGCCTGGAATGACCCTTTCACGCCGGCAGCGTCGAGTTGAAACGCGGTAAAGTTTAGCCCATAAGCGCCGTTTGTGCTCCGGACTTTCACCGCAGCCACTCCATTATTGTAGACTTCAAGGTTGCTGCTTGGGCTGGACGTTCCAATGCCGACATTCCCAATATTAGTGTTAAAAATGTTCGATCCGCTATATTGCCACTGAGCAATGGAACTGGAATAAATAAGGGACAGAACGAGCGTAGCAAAGGCATAAAAAGCTTTCATAGAGATACGTTTTGTTAAACAAATAGAACCCGTGCGTATCTCGGTAATTGAAGTGGGGGTGGGCGCTCGCCAAGACGAATATAAGAGATAATTGCAAAAAAACAATGGAACTGCAACAGGAAAGCCGTCCCGAGGGACGGCTTTCCTGTTCTTCAAAGACAGACTATTGGTCCCTATCTACTGCTCCTCAATAAAGCCGAGGATTGCGTGAACCACGCTCCCGTTTGACTGCAGTATATCGGGCTGGGCCAATGGCGCAAACTCGCTGTTAGCCGAATAGATCACTATTCCAAGCGGATTGTACCCTTCTTGCGCCGGATCCGGCTGCGGATCGGTGAACAGCACATTCAATTGCTCGCCATGGCTTTGCATGGTCATGCTGTTTGTAAACTGGACGTCGTTATCCCCCTCAACGTCACCGTGCGTGTAGATGGTTCCGTCGTCCTCCGTCACGATATGGTTCAGCAGGATCGCGCGGGCACGACTTGCCTCGCCGGTACCAAAACCTTCAATCAGGTCTTCAACCGTCACCTCTTGTCCCGTCGCCTCGCTGGCGGCCGCAGCTGCTGCTTCAAAGAACGCATTCGGCGGGGCAAAGAAAGTCCGGCTTACGGTGCTCGTGGCAGCATCCTCGAAAGAAGGAGTTGCAAGCAGGGTCCTGATTTGATCCTGGGCCGCAACGCCTTCATCGGCGTTGTTGATCATCTGCGCGAGGTAAGTGAAATCTGTAGCCAGGAAGACGGTTCCGGCGGGCGTGCCGAGAAGTTGGGTAATCGAAGCGCCTACAGTTTGCGGGATCAATACCGTGCCGGTCACATGCACTACACCATTGGTGGCACGATTGTCTGCATCGACAATCTGAATCGCCTGATTTGTAGAACCGGTCTTCAACGACCCGTCTGCATTTACAATGATCTTGTCATCCGGGTTCGCCTGGGTGTTGGTAAACAGGGTTGTCAACTCCGTGCCTGATGTGAGATCGCTTTGAAGGCTTGTTCCCGCAACAATGTGATACGACAGCACACCCTTGATGATGTCGGGGTTGATGTCACGGATATCCGCCGGGAAGCCGGGAAGGGCCAGCAGGGAGATGAACGCCTCGTTGTTGGGGGCAAAGAGTGTGTACTCTGTGGCTCCATCCAGTAAGTCCACCAGATCGGAATAGATACTCAGGTATTTATGCAGTGAATCCAGCGCCATACTTGCCGGAACGGATGCCGACTGCTTAAATTGGGTGTCGCCTATCAGGTCCATGATGGATCCGTTGAACACTGTAGGCCCCTCCTCCTCATCGTCGCAGGCACTGATGCCGACTACCGTTATCATCGCCACCACAAGCAGGGCGTGTTGCATGTAGGATAAAAATCGTTTGAAATTCATAGTTTATTGAGTTTTTAGGCTCCAATGTTAAGCAAAATTCCCAGGAATTGCCCGCTGTCCGGTTAGATTTTAGGTCTCCGAAAACGATGGAAAGGCGTTAAAAACGATATTCCGCGGCGGTTGGCGGTTGGGTACGAGGGTATTCGGTATTCGGTATTCGGTATTCGGTATTAGGGTATTCGGTATTAGGGTATTGGGTATTAGGCATTTGGTATTGGGCATTTGGTATTGGGTATTGGGCATTTGGCATTGGGCATTTGGCATTGGGCATTTGGCGTAAAAGGATGGTCTAACAGGTAAAAGCCAAGGGCCAATGGCCAAAAGCTTACCTTACCCGATCTCTATCACCACATCATCCGTCAGCGGATGGCCCACGCACGTGAGCACGTACCCCTCGGCCCGCTCAGATTGCGATAACCCTTCTTCCTCGTCGAGTTTCACCTGCCCGGAGAGGCACTTGCCCCTGCAGGCGGTACACAGGCCACTCTGACACGAGTACGGAAGGTCAATCCCTTCATCCAGCGCCGTTTCGAGAATGCCCTTGTTGGGGGGAACGAGGATCCTGTACTCCTCGCCGTCATAGCGGATCGTCACCAACCGCTCCTTCAACTCCTCCGACGGCGCGGAGACGATCTCCTTCTTCTGCTCCTTGTCAATTGTTCCCTGGACGAAACTTTCCTTGAAGATCTTCTCTTTGGGGATTTGCCGCCCTTCGAGCAGGGTCTCGACATTCTTCATCATCCCCTCGGGGCCGCACATCAGGTAGGTCGACTTTTCCATGCCCCAGTCCGGTATCCTTTCAAACAGCCTGACCAGCATTTCGTGGTTCAGAAGCCCGGAATACCCCTGCCAGTTCATGGGCGCATTATCCAGTATATGGATCACGTGAAGCCGTCCCTCGTATTTGGTCTCGAGTTTCTCGAGGCCCCCCTTGAAAATGATACTGTCGATGTCCCTGTTGCAGTAAATCAATGAAACGATGCTCTCCGGCTCCTTTAACAGGATACTCTTGATGATCGACATCATGGGTGTGATGCCGGATCCGCCTGCGAACATGATGAGATGCCGCTTGCGGTTGGCGTCGTACTCGGTGGTGAACTGGCCCATGGGCTCCATGATCTTCACGCGCGCGCCCACCTTGAGCGTGTCGGCAAGCCAGTTCGACATCAGGCCCTGCTCCACCCGCTTTACGGTCACTGCGAGATCGTCGTCAACAAATGGGGAGCTGCACAACGAGTACGACCGCCGGATCTCCTTGCCGTTCACCGCCACGATCAACGTCAGAAACTGCCCCGATTTATACACGATTTTCGCCCCCTCAGGGTGTTGGAAGACTATGGTGATGGAGTCATTCGTTTCCCTGACAATGTCCTTCACCACTAGGTCGTGATAGCGCGGGCCGCTGTGGACCTCCGCCTTCTGCTCCTTCTTCTCCGATTTCTTGAAAAAACTAAACGCCATAAGATTTTCTTGGGGGTTATCGTCGACCGTTGATCGTCCACCGTCTTCCGTCAACCGTTGATCGTCTTCCGTCTTCCGTCAACCGTCGACCGTCTTCCATCAACCGTCGACCGTCAACAGTCCACTGATACCCCTTTTTCGTCCGCAAAAGTACGCAGGAATGCCCTAAGGGTAAAGCTGACCCGGATCTTTCGACCAGCGATGAACCTGCGCCGTTTGAGGATCGTGTTGGCTTGGGTTCCTCTGCAGTCAACGGTGGACGGTTGACGGTGGACGATAGGCCATGACCGCGGACCTGGATCCACGAAAACGCCCACCCACCTTCTCTGCCGCTGGTTTGTTCAATGCCCTAATTGCCCTTAATTTAGCGTCTTAACATTCCAGCCGTGCAATTGACACCCCTGAGCGCCATTTCACCCATTGACGGGCGGTACTTCGACATGGTGAATCCCCTTTCCCCCTACTTTTCGGAATTCGGCCTCATCCGTTACCGCGTTCAGGTCGAGGTTGAATACCTGCTCGCACTTTCTGCAACGATATCGGAACTCACCGACTTTCCGGCCCACAAGATCCAGGAGGTGCGCAAGATCTATAAGCAATTTACAGAAGGTGATGCCCGGCGGATCAAGGACATCGAAAAGCAGACCAACCACGACGTGAAGGCCGTGGAGTACTTTCTGAAGGAAAAATTCGAGGACCTCGACCTGGGATTCCTGAAGGAGTTCATTCATTTCGGGCTTACTTCGCAGGATATCAACAACACCGCGATCCCGTTGTCGGTCAAAGATTTCCTGCAACGGGAATATCAGCCGTGCCTTGAAGAGGTGATCCGACGGCTACACCTGCTTGCCAAAGAGTGGAAGGACGTGGCCATGCTGGCCCGCACGCACGGCCAGCCCGCTTCTCCCACCCGCCTGGGCAAAGAGATCACCGTTTTTTCGACCCGCATCGAGAAGCAGGTCCAACTCCTGAAGACCATCCCGCATTCGGCCAAATTCGGGGGCGCCACAGGCAATTTCAATGCGCACCACGTCGCCTATCCCGAGGTGGACTGGAACAAGTTCGCCGACGAATTCTGCCAGCACCTCGGCCTTTCGCGGAGCTTTCCCACTACCCAGATCGAGCACTACGACAACCTTGCGGCGCTGTTCGACAACCTCAAGCGCATCAACACCATCCTCATCGACCTGTGCCGCGACATGTGGCAATACATCGCCATGGCGTATTTCAAGCAAAAGATCCGCGAAGGGGAAGTGGGCTCGTCGGCGATGCCACACAAGGTGAACCCTATCGATTTCGAAAACGCGGAAGGAAATTTCGGACTGGCCAATGCGCTTTTCGAGCACCTTTCGGCCAAACTCCCGATATCCCGGCTGCAACGCGACCTCACCGATTCCACCGTGCTTCGCAATGCGGGGGTACCGTTAGCCCATACCTACGTTGGATTCAAATCGTTGATCAAAGGGCTGTTAAAACTGGAATTGAACAAGTCGGCGATCGACAAGGACCTGGACGAGAACTGGGCCGTGGTGGCCGAAGCGATCCAGACCGTTCTCCGCAAAGAGGGTTACCCCAATCCCTACGAGACGCTCAAAGCGCTCACCCGCAGGAATGAAAAGATCACCAGGCAAAGCATCACCGACTTTATCGACACGCTTGACGTGGGGGGCGACACGAAGAAAAGATTAAAGGAGATCACGCCTTTCAACTACACCGGCGTGTAGCCCCATTTTCCCTCCTATTTCTCGGGGTTGGCTGCTTCATCCGGAACATAAAGCAGCTGCTTCGCAGCGAAATCGTAAAGCGTCAGGCGCCGGAGATCGTAGTAGGCTGTCCAGAAATCCTCAAGGGCCTGAATATAACGACGCTTGGATGCGTCTTTTTCGTTCAGTGCAATATTGAGGTTGGTAATATCGATCTTTCCGATGAGATACCGGTTCTGCGCCACGTTGTATCGTTCCGCCGCCACTTCATCGGCCTTCTTGGTGATTTCGATCTGAAGCCGGAGCATCTCGAATTGCCGTACTTGCGTGAGTATCTCCTGCTCGAAATTGACTTCTTCCTGGGCGATCACGAAATCGTTGTACTTTTTATTGGCCATGGCGGTACGCATTCGCGACTTGTTGCGTCCCCAGTCCAGTACGGGCACGCTCAGCTGCAGGCCGAACTGCTGTTGCGGCGAGGGGTTGACATAAATGTCGTTCATGACAAGGCCGTTGTTATTAAGTCCATAGGCGGCAGTCAGTTCCGTTTGCCAGCGTTCGCCGCGCGCCTCGGCGACTTCGCGCTCCGCTTCGAGCCTGCGGCGTTCGAAAGCAAGGTAGGCGGCCCTGTTTTGCTTCGCGTAGGCAAGGGCTTCATCGGCATTGACGTGAAACATAGGAATCGTTTCCGGCAGGGCAAGCTGGATTTGCTCGCCATCGTTCAGGCCGATGTACGAACGCAGTTGCAGCCTTGCGGTCTCGAGGTTGAGATTCGCCTGGGCCACGTCCTGTTTCGACGTGAGCAACTGCAGTTCCACCTGCAGGAGCTTGTCCAGGGAAGTCGTGCCAATGTTGTAACGCCCCTGCTCGATCTTGTAGATCGTGTCGTTGTTGGCGAGGTTGAATTGGGCAATCTGAAGGTTGATCTGTTCCTGCAACACGTTAAAGAACCGGTTTACGGCTTCGCGCGAGACGAACTCCATCTGCTCCACGTATTCGCGTTTGGATTCCTCATAGCGCAGGGGTTCTGTCTTCCGGTCCCATTTCAGCGGGTTGAAGGCGAACAAGGGCTGTGTCAGCGCGATGCTCATCACGTTGCCCCTCCAGAGTTCGGGCGAGCCGTTGTCCGTTTCCGGGTCGAAGTTGTAGTTGTTAAAATAACCCAGGCTGGAATTGATCGAAATGGTTCCCGCCGTCCACGGGATCGGCTGTTCAAGGCCGATGTTCATGAACCCGTTGAGTTGATTGACATGCCGAAAATCATAGGTCCCGTCGGGCTGTACCGCAGGGATCACCTGGTTCTCGTAAGGGAGCGTACCATAGAGCCTTAGTTGCGGATTAAAATTCGTCTTGTAGTAACGGTATGCCCAGTAGCGGTTCTCCTTGCGGGTTTCCGCCTGTTTCGCCGCGGGTGAATTTGACCTGGCCCTCCCGATGATGTCTTCGATAGAGAGTCGTTGCTGCCCCAAAGCCGTGATTCCGGGCAAGCAAAAAAATGAGAGAACAACAATAACCTGTAGTAATTTCTTATTCATAACGTAGGGAAGTGATGGGGTCCTGGCTGGCGGCCTTGCGTGCGGGCGCGATACCGAAGACCAGCCCGATGCCGGCGGCCACGCCGAAGGAAAGGACCACGGATCCGAAGCTGATAATGGTCGGGATATCGGCAAACTCGGAGACGAGGTAAGCCATCAGCATGCCCAGGATGACGCCAAGGAGTCCGCCCGACACACTGATCATCATCGCCTCAAACAAAAACTGTTGCGTGACGTCGCTCTTCTTGGCGCCGATCGACAGCCGGAGACCGATCTCCTTGATCCGCTCCAGCACTGACGCCAGCATGATGTTCATGATGCCAATCCCGCCGACAAGGAGTGAGATGCCTGCGATGGCGCCCAGGACATAGTTGAAAATATCGTTGGTGCGCTGCTGTTGCTTGAGCAGCAATTCCGGGATCTCGATTTCGTAGTCAACAGTTCCAAAGTGCTTTCTTTCGAGAAGCCTCGACATGACTTCGGCGGCGGGCTGCAGCAGCGCGGTTTCATCCACCTGTACGACGAGGCGGTCCAGTTGATGGTAATTATCCGACCCGGCAGCGGGTTGCGCTTCCTGCGAAGCTCCCCCGATGATAATCATCCCACGGCTGCCGCGGGCGGCGCCAGCCCGGCGCAACTCGTCGGCGGTCACCTTGTCGCGGTTCTCGTAACGGATGAGCATGGACTGCAGCGGGAGATACACGTCCATGTTGTAGTCGCGTATGCCCAGCTTGCTGATGCTGTTCTCGGAAATGTAACGTTCTTTGAGCACACCGATAATGGTCAGCCAGTTGGGCCCCACCTTGATGTTTTTTCCGACCGGATTCTCCGTGGGAAAGAAACGACTCTTGATCGCCTGCCCGATAATGCAGACGGCACTGCCCATCTCGAGGTGCTCTTCGGTGAACATTTGCCCTTCCTCCAGTTCGAAATTGTATATCTCAAAGTAGGCCGGGTCCACCCCTACAAGCTTCGCAGACCTGCGATAGCCCCTTCGCACCACGTGGGTCTCGAGGAGAATTTCAGGGCTGACCTTTGTGAGGCCCGGGATCGTCGCCCTGATGCTGGAAACGTCGCGCATGGTCAGGCCCGGCGAGAGCATTTTCTTTTCAAGACCGGCGGTGAGCTGTTCTTCCACCTTCTCCTCCTTTTGCTCGATGACGGGTTTCACCACGATGTTGTTCACGCCGACGAGCTTGATCTGCTCAAGGATCTCCTGCTGTGCGCCATTCCCGATGGCGAGCATCGCAATCACCGCCGCCACGCCGAAGATGATGCCGAGCGCCGTCAGTAGCGACCGCATTTTATTCGACAATACCGCGTCGATCGCGATAAATAAATTGGCTAATAACCTTGCCGTCATGTAAGAACTCCCGTTTGATTATTTCCGCACTCGTGTCTTTCCGCTGTTGGCAACGGGAATCACCGGCATGTTTTGCGGCTTGACTTCCTCGGGCTCTTGCTTTTTGCGGCGTTTACCGTTCATTTCCGGCAACAGGTTTATGGATTTCCCTTCCTGGCCGGAAGGAATCGACAGGTAGATCTGCTCGCCCTCTTCCAGCCCTGCCAGTATGACCACGTCGTTGGCATTCGTCTCGTCGATGATGACCTCCTGCTTCGTTACGGTCAGGCCTTCCTTCTTGTATACATAGGTGATAGAATCCAAATGATTGTGCAGGCATTCCAGGGGGATAAACAACGCGTCTTCCTTCATGCTGGTGATGATTTTGTTGCTTGTCGTCATGGAAGGACGCAACGCCGGGTCGGTGCCGTTTACCTCCACGGTGACCTCAAAGACCTTTGCATCGGTGTTGGGGCGTTGTTCGCCCACGTTTGCCACGCGGGTCACCTCGCCGGTAAGCCGCTTATCGGGGTAGGCGTCGAGCCCGATTTCCACGCGTTGGCCCACTTTCACCTTGCGCACATCCACCTCGTTGACGTAGGTCTTGGAGATCATCCGCGAGAGGTCGGGCAACGTCGCCACGGTGGGTTCCCAGAGGTTGATCTGCGAACCGGCTTTAATAGGCCGGCCGTCCCAGGGATTTTTGTGGTAGATGACCATTCCGTCTTCGGGGGCGAGAATGGTGAAGGATTTCATAGCCTCCATCATCGCATTGAATTCGGACTGGACCTTGCGCAACTCCGCAGCCTGTTCCTTCATCTTTTCAGCGTTCTTCCGCCTCCGGATCTTGTAATTTTCCTGCGCCTGGGCGTATTCGCGCTCAGCGCGCTGCATATTGATTTCCGCTTGTTTTATCGTCGCGGGGGGTTCAAACTTGGATTGTTCGAGAATGATCTTCTTTTCCTCTACCGCGAATCGGAGATTGATCAGTTGATCCCGTGCCTCCCGCAATTCCAGCGTCGTATCCAGCTGGGTTTGGACATATTCGGCGTTCTCTTTGTCGAGTTCGATCTGTTTGTCGTTGAAGCGGTTTTGGAAATCCGAGCGGTCGAGTGTCGCTACCCGATCGCCCTTTTTCACCACCGTGCCTTCATCGACCAAAGTCTGGATGGTGACATTCCATAACCGGAAGTCCCGAAGGCCGGAGTTGGCCTGGATCTTCACCGAGTTCTTGGCCTCGAGTTCACCGGTAGTTTCGATTTCGACCTTGAAGGGTCCTCGTTTTACAGTAGTAATGAGTTCGACCACTTCGCTCGCCGTATTGCCGCTCAGCGCAAAGAATGCGATCAGCGCCACGACTGCCAGGCCACCACCGATGATGAGGTTTCTTTTCATAAAGACTGCTTTGGATATTATCTAACTATATACTTCAAAAGTAGCACTTTGGTTACACCTCAACGGTACCACCCGAACAATGGTTTCCCCTGTAGTGTAATTTATGGCACCCGGACGGGGCGACGACCGCCCAGGATGTGCACGGCACCTCGTGGAGAAGCCGGAATGGCTTACTGCTTTGGTCCTTTTTTGACCGACATCTGCCCCAGCGCGGCGTTGCGATCGATCTTGCCCGCATCGTAGTCCCTCAGCACCGAATTGTTTACCGTGATCTCAAGCGTAGAGGGTATTCCACATCCCTGGCACTTCGTGAGGGTAACGTTGAGTACGAGGATTTCATTATCCTTCAGGGACTGTATTCTGCGCCCGTATTCGAGGATGTTCTCCATCAGTTCCTTTTCAAATTTGGGGTAAAGTTCGATTACTTTCCGGTCGCGTTCTTCAACGGTGACCTCGGCGTTGCCTTGTGTGGGCATCAGCCGTACCATACCATCGCCGCGGCTGGAATAGACCTGCATGTAGAGGATGGCGCCGTAGTCCTTGAGCCGTTCGTAGTAGAGGTTTCCGTCAGTGAAGAACGTGGTGGAGAGGTCGGGACGGTAAAGGCGGTCGAAGATGCTGGTCAGCAGTTCCATGTCCTTATCGCGTTCATCCACGGTCTCCGTGTTGACGACGGTCAGTTTCCCGAGCAACTGGTCGCGGGTCATTTTTCCCTGTCGGAAGGCGGTAATGTCCGACTTGGAGGCCTCCACCTGGATGTGGGTCCGCGTGCCATTGAAGAAGCGGTAACCACGGATCCTGTGAGGGCGGTTTGTCACGATGATCTTTTCATTGGGTTGAAGCTGGCTCACAAAATCACCGTAGTCGACGATAAAATTCCTGGCGGCGTTGATCACACGGTTGTTGTATTCGGTCCGGGCGCTGTCGGCCGTTTCTTTTGCCTCTTCCGACAATGACCTGGCCCGCAATGTTACCGCCTCCCGTTCACTTTCGTTGCGGCGATCGGGTGCCTCTTCCGCTACCTCAGTATATTCGATGATCGGCGCCGCGGACCGACCCCAGATCGTTGTTACCCGGCCCCCGGACGAGACCACCATTGGCGCCGAATAAAAATCCCCGGGCACGTGAAAGGTCACGCCAAAACCGGGTTGGTAGTTGCCCGTCACCTCGATGCCAAAGAAAGTATGCTCCTTGTTCAATTCATTCTTGATCAGTGTGGTCAGCACATTCTCCGCCACTTCAATGTCCCGTGTCATGCGCTCGTCGTTAATCTGCTGCCCCTGCGCCGTCTGTATTGAAATTGCCATTGCGCCAATCAACCAAAATTTCATCGTCGTTTTCATATCGCTTTTTCTTGTAGTTCGTTAAAATCGTTTTTTGACGGGTCAGTTTTTTGTTTCGAGTCCGGATGGGGGAACACCGACGTTGCTGATGATGCTACTGAGGATCTGTTCGGTTTCCTGCTTGAACAGGTCGGTATTCTGCTGCATGCTGCTGAGTTGCGTTTGCACCATCTGGAGATCATTAGCGCGTTGCTGCTGCACATACTGTGCAAAGTCGACGAGAATGTCTTCGACGTATTCCTTTTGGTCTGCCGACGACAACCGGAAATATTCCTTCACCATCTCGCTGTTTTGCGCCTGAAGGCCCGCGACATATTGTTGCACCTGTTCCTGCGACGCGAGCGCGGCCTGACGCACGAGGTTGTCGATGCGGCCCGAGTTGGCGGCGAGGTTTTGGCGGATGGAAGCCTGCAGTTTCTCATGCGAAGCCTCCAGCGTCGTGCGGACCTGGTCGTTACTTTGCGTCAACGATGAATCGATCATCCGCTGCACTTCTTCTACCGTGAGTGCGACACTTTGGGCCGGGGGCTGGTCCGGCTCCACGGCAGTTGGTTCACCGAAAGTGATCATCAGCCCTTCCCCCGAGAAGTCTACCCGGGTATCGGTTGCTTTTCCCACCAGGATGATCAGCAGCAACGCCGCCGCGATGCTGATGATCGTCCTGAAGTGGGGTGTATTCCAAAGGAAACGCTGCCCGGTGTTGTCGATGACGATGGACGGCGCGATCACCTCCTTGTCTTCCAGCGCCGACATCGTTTCGCGGAGCTGGCGAAATGACATGAGCTGCTCACGCGCCGCGGCGTGGTCCTGAAGGTACTTCTCTACGCGCAGCTTTTCCTCGCCTTCCAACTCACCGTACAGGTAAGCCATCAAGTCTTTTTCATCCGGTTTATGATTCATAGCCAATCGTATCTTTGTTGATCCTGTTTCGTTCCAGTATTTTTTTCAGTGCGTCAAGTCCGTAATACATGCGCGACTTGACGGTATTTTCCGAGACATTCAGCACTTCGGCGATCTCACGGAACTTGAGGCCTTCGTACTCCTTCATGATCACCACCTCGCGCTGGTCTTCGTTCAGTTGACGGAGGGCCTCCTGCAGAAGGTCTGACAGTTCCCGGTGCTGCAACTGCTTCTCGGGGCTGTCGAGGCGCTGGGTGCTGGACTCCCACCCGGGCGAATCCTCCGCGTCGCGGTTGAGGACCGCATCGAACGACATCGACCGGTTGTTCTTGTTCCTCCGTACTTCCTCGCGGCAGTAGTTCACCGCGATCTTGTACAGCCAGGACTTAAAGCGCGCGTTGTCCTGGAGGCCCGGCAGGTTCCGGCACATCGAAATGAAGGTCTTTTGGGAAGCCTCCATAGCCAGGTCGTGGTCGGAGAAGAATTTAAAGTTGAAATTGTAGATTCGCTTATACCACAACTGCACCAACTTGCCCTGCGCATTCTGGTCCCCTTGTTTTGCCCGCTGAATGAGGGAATCCGAATGCATCATCGCGATGTCAAGTAGTGTTTCAGCACGCATAACAGCCATTTTACCAAGTAGTTAGCCTTCATTCCCAGCCCGTTTAGGTTGCTCTGACCTAAAGATGGCCGGGCTGATGAAATAGTTTTATCCGAATATTAAAGTTATTCAAAAAACCGGGAGGGTCGGCGCGTTTCCGGTCACCGGTCTGGTGGGGGAAACGATGCTTGCGGGTAATGGGCGCGCTGTCGTTTGACGAGACCGGCAAACTGGCAGCCGATTAGATTCGCCGCACGCCAAAACCGATCATCCCATCGGTCCATATTCCCCCTGGCGCGCTATCTTTGTGACGAATGAAAAACCTCATTGCTTTCATTATCCGCTACATTCCGCGCAAATACCTCCAACGGGTCGCGGGCATCGGGTTGAAATTACTTTCTTTCTTTTACACGGGCGCGAACGTCACCTGCCCGGTCTGTGGGAAGGGCTTCCGCAAGTTTCTCCCCTACGGGCGGATCAATCCACGGCCCAACGCGCTCTGCCCCAATTGCATGTCACTGGAGCGCCACCGCGCAATCTGGCTCTACCTCCGCGAGAAAACCAACTTCTTTAAAGAGCGGCTCCGCGTCCTTCACGTCGCCCCCGAGGCGTGTTTTATGAAGGCGTTCGAAAAACAACACGGCGAGGGTTACGTCACCGCCGACATCGAGTCACCGCTGGCAAAAGTCCGGATGGACATCCACGATATCCCGTTCGAAGCAGAGAGCTTCGACGCAGTCCTCTGCAACCACGTGCTGGAGCACGTCAACGACGACCTCCGCGCCATGGGCGAAATTGCCCGCGTGCTGAAGCCGGGAGGGTACGCCATCCTCCTCGTACCGTTCTTCAACCCCGTACCGGACACCACGGTTCAGGATCCGACCATCGCCGATCCCCGCGAGCGGGAGCGCCGCTTCGGCCAGGACGACCATGTGCGAAAGTACGGCAACGACTATCCCCGGCGCATCGAGCGGGCCGGCATGAAACCGCTGGTCGACCATTTCATTCCGAACATGAGTGAGGGTCAACGCACGCGTTATGGACTGTCGAAGGGAGAGGTGATTTATGGGGGGGTGAAGGCGGGGGAATTATAAGTTCGGAGTTCGGAGCTTCTCTATTCCGGGTATATTGTTACCGAATGTGTCCTCACCAAATCTACTTTCCAAACTTAATTGAAATCTCCAGGTGTCCCCCGAGACCTTCAGTTATTATTCTCTGAAGAGTTGAAAACCTAACGTCTTTCAAATCTTTTTCCAATTTAGAAATGTAGGACTTATTTGTCCCCGATAGCTGAGCCACTTGTTCCTGAGTTAATCCTTTTTCCTGTCTCGCTTGTTGAATCAACACCCCGAGCTTGAAGGCTTCATAGTCAGCTTCAAATTTGTCCCTTCGCCTTGTCCCCTTTTTACCGACTTCTTGATCGATAAATTCACGTAGACTTGTTAAGTTTCTTTTCTTCATAATATTCCTTTTTAATTCTTTCTCCTCGTTCAATCTCCCGCTGCGGCGTCTTCTGTGTTTTCTTTTGAAATCCATGGCCGATTACAACCAAATTGTTGTCATCGAAAAAACAGAATATCCTAAAGATGTCACTGCCGCTTTGAACCCTGATTTCATAAAGACCGTCCGTCCCTTCCAAGTGTTTGAAATAGATCTCAGGAATCTATTTAAATCTTCAATCACTCTCAATGTCCAAAGTATCTTCTTTTTTGCCTTCGCCGTCTGAACCAAGTAAAATCCATAAATAATCCCTGTAGAAGATGAGTTCTCGTTTTTTGTCCACTTGCGTCAAAAAAAAGATAAGGAAAGTAGTCCGATTGGACAACGTTGGATAGCAGGAATTTTTAACGGAATTGCCGGCAATGGATGGTTGTATGAGGCGCGGGCGGGATAGCAGCGCTAAAAAAATGGAGCAGACTGTCCGCCCGGGCAAAACGTGTTTTGAACACTAGACTACAAATTTGTATTGAACTCGGCCATTGACTATGGACAGTGTTAGCGGAAGGTGGCCTGCTATCGAGTCCCATTTCTATCCAAGTGCCAGCTCGCGAATTCCAGAAACCCGAACGCCGAAACCTCGAACCCCCCTTCAAAAGCAACGCGTCGCCCTTCGGGAGCAAGCTTGTCGCCCTATCCCGTCCGCTTCGCTTCCTCCGCCTGTGTGCGCAACCTTTCCAGCTCGGTGATATCCGTTTGTATGCCAAGCAAGCCAACTTCGTTGAGGTGTGGAATGAAGAAAGCCATCTTGGTGCTCTTCAGTGTTTTCGTCTCGCCGCCGATCGTGTCATTAAAAACATAGGTCTCTGATCCCTTCTTAATGATCTCGATTTCCTGATTCCGCCATTGCTGTGCGGTCTCGGCATCTACAAAATCAAAATCACTCTTCCCTATCAGTTCATCAATCGTCATATGGTGTGCTTTTGCGACGACGGTGTTCACCAACACCATTCGGCCCTGGCCGTCCTTCAGGAATATCTTATGGGGGAGTTGATCAAGGATATTCAGAAGCGTCTGCTTGTAGTTGTTCATGCTGGCGAGCATCTCCTCGTTACTCCTGTCGTTCTCCTTCTTCATGTCCCGGATCTCCTGAAGCTGCCTTTGCAGTTGCGCTTCCTTTTCATCCGAAACGGACAACAGGCGTTCAATCTCCTTGTTCTTTCTGGCCATCTCCTCCTGCGTGGCCTGCATCTCTTCCAGGTTTTGTCGCATTTCCTCCTCTTGGGCGCGCATCTGCTCGGTAAGCACGTTCGACTGCTCAAGAAGCTCTTTATTTTTTTGGTTGTTGCGCGTTGTGATAATGGTTGACGCGATGCTCTCTCCTACTTTTTCGAGAAACGTGATTTCATAGTCGTGGTAAACTGCAAACGACGCCAGCTCAATAACGCCGACAACAACCTCCTCGGATTTTAACGGAACGATGAGTATGCAATTCGGATTCGCGTCGCCAAGTCCCGATGTGATGGTGATGTACTGGTCCGGGACTTTGGTCATGAAGATGGTATGCTTTTCCACCGCCGCCTGGCCCACCAGGCCATCGCCAACCGCGACCGTCTTTTGCAGGTACTTCTTCCGCTCCCACGCGCGGGCCGCCACCAGCCTAAGATGCTCGTCCGGCGTATCCTGGTTTTCAATGACAAAAATGCAACCCTGGTTGGCTTTCATGTACCTGACAATTTCCTCTAACACCTTGTCGCAAAGCGTTTCCACGTTTTCCGCATGGAGGCGAAGGATCTCGCCGATTCGGGCCATGCCGACATTCACAAATTTCTCGCGTTCCTCGCGATCGGCGGCGCCAATCAGGCTTTCGCGCATATTGACAAGAGACTTTCCAAGTTCGTCGGGGTGGTCGGCACCGTATACGGCTTTCAGGTTGCCCCGGCTGATGTGATCCGCGAAGGCAATGTTTACGTCAACCATACCAAGCTGGCGCTCCATCTGACGCGCGGCTTCGGCCGACTTCCGGGTTTGCCGGCGACGCTGGCTCGCCCACCACATGCACAACACGGCGAAGGCGCTGATCGCAAGCGCATTGGTTATGACGGACAGGAACGAAATTTCCCGCATAAGCGGAAGGCTTCCCTTTACCAATTCACCGTCACGGGACAGATACAAAACGAGCACCGTACCCAGCGCATACAAGGTAGCCGGAATATGTACCCTCCAATCTTCATAGCATAACAAGACCGCCATGCCAAAAAAGAAAATAAACGTGACCTCAGGAATCCCTTGCGTTTGCAACAGGAACTGCAGGCCAAAATTCCAGAAAAGAAAGCTGGCTACCATTCCGGGCAACACGGATCCACGCATGAGCATGCGTATGATAAGGTATGAAGCCAGCGAACCTCCACCCATCAGCAGGGCGATCCAATAGGTCCCGTAAACCGGCGAAAGCAGCAACCCAAGAACAAAAAACCCGATGATAAACCGGGTTGTGATCCGGTCGGCACGGGCGTTTACCTTATCGTAAAATTGCGGTGGTTTTTCCTGTTCTCTTTCCGGGGTGGCTCGTTGGCTCATAGCATGAAGGTTGTAAGTACTTTCGGTATCACAAAACAACACCGACAGCCGCGGCTGCCCGTTATTGTCCGGAACTAAAAATACAAAAATATACCACCTCGCGCTATCATCGCGTACCGCCCGGGAAGGCGCCACATGCCGCCACAGCCTTTACTTTAGGATGTCGCACGTGGATACTGAAGGATGGTCGCCTTCGTCGTGACGGCGCGGCGGGGGGATGGCTGTTTCTGGCTCCACTAACTTCTTAGGGGACGCCCGCAGTTTCGTCCTTGCGCCTCCCGCGTGAAGAACCTGACTGAAGGCGTAAAATTTGGAATGGTAAGGCCACCCCCATGGGCCCGCCGGAACGCCGGAAACGAACCCCGCCCGCCGCTCTTCTTCCCCGCTTACTTCTTCCTCAAATAAATATCCCCATTGTAATTCTTCACCGCGATCTCAGCGCCTCCCCCATTCACGTCGCCCTTCTGCCAGTCGTCGACCACGATCCGGATGCTCCCCGACTTACTGTCCCTGGTCTGCTTGGGCCCCGTGGACGTGACCTTCATGTCGAAGTCGGTGTAGATGTCGCCGGATTGGGACTTCATCTTGAACGATGCCTTGAGCGTCGATGGAAAACTCAGATCGATGTCGCCGTTGTAGGTCGAGAACGACATGGGTGTATTCTCTTTGACTTTGTCGAAGGTCACTTTGATCTCACCGTTATAGGTTGTGGCCACGACCGCCCCGGAGATGTTCAGGGCGGTAATATCGCCGTTAAAATTGGTGAGCGCCACTTCCCCCTGGATGTTGCTGAGCATCAGGTCGCCGTTGTTGTAGGTGCTGACTTCAACGTCAAAACCTGCGGGTACTTCGATCTCCACGTTAAGGGCGGTATTCCAGGAGCTGGACTCCACGCGCACCGCGTTGTTGTTCTCGGAAGCCTCAAGGTCCATGCCGCCGCCGCCAATTCGTCGCAGGCCGTCGTTTTCGTCATCGTCATCGTGGTTTTGGTCGTGGTCATGATCGCTTTCCTGTTCGCTGTAGCGGACCAGCACATCCTGACGGGCCGTGCCCTTGATGGTGATCGATCCGGAGTTGAGGGAAGCTTTTAGCATTCCGCGTTTAGCAGGATCGCTTAGCGGTATGGTGAATTCATTCTGGCCTTGCGCGTGCGCGCCGGAGGGCAGCATGATGGCTATGAACGCCAGGAACAAACCCGTTATCAATATTCTGTTTTTCATCCTTTTCATGTAGTTTTAATTCTTAATGATTCACATCTCGCCGATCAATTGGTCTTGAGGTAAACATTTCCGTTGAAAGTTTCGAAATCCAGGAAGGCCTTTCCGCCGTCGCCGATCCGGTAACGGTTACCTGACACCTTGTACTTCGTTCCATCTCCTTCGTCCGCTTTCACTACGGCGATCGGGAGCGGCGTGAGTTGTTCGATGTCGGTGAAGAAATTGCCATTGAAGCTTTCAAAGCTCATACTCGCGCCGAGATCTTTCGGAAAGCGCGCGTTGATATCTCCGTTGAGGGTATAGAACCGGCAATCCTTTTGGGGGCTGGCGACATACTCCACATCGAGGTCGCCGTTGATCGTGGTAGCCACCGACTCCCGCTTCATTCGCGTTAGCCGGATACTTCCGTTGATGTTGTGGGCCGACACGCTGCCGCTTACGTCGGTGACGTCGATCCTACCCTCGTTGACGGTGCTTACCATCACGTTGAGTGAGGCAGGCACTTTTATCGTGAAGTGGGCAACGTAGTCGTAGGGAATACGGCAGTCGCGGTCGTCATTCTCCCAGTGATACCCCCATCCCGACGGGCTCCAGTCAGGATTTCCGCGCGTCTCCTTGCGGCCAAAGGTGTTGCACCCATCCTCGACGTAAAGGATGATGGTGTCGGCGCGGTCAATGGTGCGGAGCTGAACCTCCTGCTTCCCTTTCTCCAGGCGTTGGTCGGTTTTGGCGGTGATCGTGCGGGTCATTTCGACGAGCACCTGGTCGCCCTCGTAGCCGGTCACCGTGATGGACCCATTGATGTTGGCGACAACAAGCGTGTTGTTGATACCCGGTTTTTCGAAGGTGTAAGCCTTGTCGATTTTTTCAGTGAATTGCTGGGCGTTGGCGCTTGCCGTAGCCAGGATCGCCAGCAAAAACAATTTCGTTTTCATAAGATCAGATTAAGATGTCAATGCTTTCACGGATCTTCTTTTTGACCTCGTCGGGGGTTTTCTCCGACTTGATGATCTGTTCGAGCGCCTCCACCGACGAGCGGGCCTGGATCTGCACCATCGTTTCCGCCAGCGCAATCTGCACCAGTGGAGATCCCTGTTTGGATATGGATCGGATCAGCGCCTCCCGCACGCCGCTGTCGTAGGCGTATGCCTTCAGGGCGTCGAGGGCCGCAAGCCGGACGTTGACGTTGTCGTCGTGGTTCAACGTCTCCACCAACGCCTCGGTCACCCTGGTGCCGGCTTCATCCATGCCGGCGCCCAGGTTAACGGCCTTCAACCGCTCGACAGGCGACTCCCTTTCCAACATCGACAAGACCATCATTTCCTTCATGTCGCGCATTTCCTCCCGCATGGCGGTGAGTTCGCCCCCCGCCCGTGGTGACATGAGGTAACCGATGCAGAACCCGCCCAGGAGCAGCGTTGCCGCAACGGCAAGCCTGGGCACAGACGCGTATCCGGCAACGAACCTGCTCAACGAGAATGTCCGGTGTGCGCGTTTTTCCGCGGAGAGCATCCGGTGAAACCGCTCGTCCATGCCTTGCGGGGGCGCTGGAAACGGAAGTTCCATCACCTGCGAATCAAGTTCGCGCAGGTCCGCGAACGCTTCCAGGTCAATTTCACCCCGCTCGATGAGCCGTTCGATGTGCCGGACCTCGTCCGGGCTCGCCTCGTTGTTCCTGACCTTGCGGATCAGTTCGCCGATGTCATTTCTTTCCATGGCTATGCATTTTTTTCCAATTGCCTGTATACTTCCTTCAGGTCCTGCAGGGCCCGAAAGACCTTCACTTTCACCGCACCTTCGGAGCATCCGAGGATCTCGCCAATCTCGCGGTACTTTCGTTCCTGGAACTTGCTCAGCATAAGGACCTCCCTTTTTTCGTGAGGCAGCCGTTGCAGGGCCTTTTCCAGGAGCATTATTTTCTCGTCGTTTTCATACTGCGCATCACGGTTCTCCTGTGTCCCGAGCCGGTTTTCCCATTCGTCAATGGGGTCGCCGTTCCGCCATTTCGTCTTCCGGAAATGGTCATTGTTGACGTTTCGCGCGATGTGGAACAACCAAGTCCTGAAGTCGCCGTCGCCGCGGAACAGGTGCCGGTATTTAAGGATGCGAAGAAACACCGTCTGCACGAGGTCCTCACAGAGTTCCGCGTCCCGGGTGAGCCCGTAGAAAAAGCCAAACAACGGCTTCTTATGGCGCCCGAAGAGCAGGCCAAGTTTGTCGATGTCGCCCTCCCTGACCTTAAGCATCAGGGCGTTGTCTGTGAGTGCGTCCAAATCCGGCGTTTGGTTTTCAGATGGGAAACTTCCCGGTTGCGGGAAGGTTACAGGTAAAGATAAAAAACTTGAGAATCGTCGTGCTGGCCCCTGGCAAGCCGGACAGCAAAGGATCACCAGGCCTTGAGTGGTTCGCAAGGCGTACACGCCGAGTAGATCATCGCCTGACTAAGGCGCCAAAGAAAGGATTGGTCTCATGATAATGGCAATACCCCGCTGACTGAAGAGTCGTTTCAGGAGATTCGTGAACGGTTTCTGAATTGGATGCGCAAAGGAATTTTCAGCGCTTCCCTTCGCGGGCGCCGCGAGGTCACAGGCTGCCCAGTTCCTGCAGCTTGTTCCGCTCGTTCTGCAGCTCCCGGGAGAGCTTCGTCTGTTTCTCCATCGCGCGGCGGCGGTACTCTTCGTACTCGCTGTTGATGCTGTTGGCGAGGTCGGCCTTCTCCGCCAACTCGCGGCGCATAACCTTCATGTAGTAGACGATTGCCGCAACGGCCAGTGCCGCAAGCAACAGGAGAACGCCTACCATACCGGCGAAGAAACCTTTGGTAAAGTCGATGCCGAATACGGTAATGTGCGTACTCGCATGTTCGATGTCGGCCATGGATTCCTCCTTAGCCTGGAGGGCGGCCGCTTTCTCGTCGAGCGCGTGCTGCAAGCGGCTAATTTCGCCGCGCGCCTGCGCAATGGAAGCTTGTTTGGCCGCCATCGAATCCTCGACGATATTCCACATGCCATCAAGGATATTCCTCTTGATCACATTGTAATCCTGGTAGACCTCCGAGCGGGTCTTCATAAGGGTGTAACGTTCACGCAGGGTTTGGCTGTCCGCCTTGAGCGCATCAGCGGCGGTAGGCTGTTGACCGAATGCCGCCGTGAATCCAAGCAGGCATATAAAGAGGAAAGAGGAAAGCTTCATGGTTGGAAATTTTTGAACCCGCAAGCTACAACCAATAAGGTTGGTCGTCCAAACAAATTGTGTCAGAGCCCAATTTTGTCGGTTAACACCGGAAGGCGCCGATAAAGGTCATATTTTTCGACGGAACACCAAATCTTCATTCTGCTTTTGAAGCATACTCGCGAACAGCTCCTTCAGATAGTGGTACTCCACCGGCGAATACGCGGCCTTGTTCAAGAGAAGCGAATTACTGACCACGATCCGGTCACCCAACTGTTTGAAGTCGAAATAATAACGCCCCCCCTGGTTGGGCAGCGCCAGGGCCGCGTTACCGGGTGCATGCAAGATTTCAAAGCCTGCGGGTATTTCGACGGTAACTACGCTGGTTACATCCACAGCCATCCCAAAGTCGACGGGGTAGACCCGCTCGCTCGACTTGAACGGATTCGCATCCCACTTACGAAGGAGGTTGGGGTTGAGGAGAAGTTGGTCGGAATCCATGTCATCGAAGGCGCGGAATTCAACCTGGAGCGTTTGTATAAGCGGCTTTTCAATGTCATCCGGGTTCCTGATTTCGTGGCCAGTGATCACGGTGTTGCTCAACTTTGCGTCCAACTCGGCGATGTATGCGGCCTCGTCGTCGTGAGCGAACAGGCGGCGGCGGGCGGCAACGGCCTCATACCCAATGTAAGTGGTTTGAATGGTGCCGCGCATGACCCCTTCATTATCCAGCTTAAGGTCTGCCACCGAAATCTGTTTCGCCTTTTCATTGGGCGCAAGACTGACCCAGAACGATCCATCATCGTCCATCACCCGGCCTTTCCCGTTTAGACAACGCTCCGGTAGCATTCCAAAAGGATGCAAGCGGTCTGACGCGTCGGCCAGAAAATTCCTTCCTCCTAGCGAGACGCTTGCCACGACATAATTAAACTCGCTGAGGACGGGGTACAATTCCCCGGGCACGCCATTGCGTCGTGTGGACAGGATGACAGGATCGGCATTGAGCCCGGCTTCGCGGAGGGCGGCCACCAATGAAAGGTTGATATCTGCGACGTTGCCCTGCCGGGTTTCATACGCCTTTCGGACACCATGCTCAGTGAGCATGCCGTAGTTATCGTTCCATTGGAACCATCGCTGCACAAACGCATAGATCGCCTTCGCACGTTCAAGGGGATCTGTTTCGGCGAGCAGTTCGGGATGCTTGTCGATGAGGTCTTTTCCCTTGCGGAGTTGCGGGCCGAAGTCCGGATGTTTTCTCAACTCCAACTCCGCATCCTTCCACTCCTTGGTTACCTCGTCCGTGCGGCCATCGAAATATTTGATCTCGGCCAATTCAAAGGAAATTGCGGACAGGAAGTTCGACCTCGCCGTCATGTATTCTTCTTCGACAAAGGCCGGAATATCGGTCATGCCCCATTTGTATTGCACGCAGTCGGCCGACCTCCCGCCGGGCCGGAAGCAATCCTTGACCAGGGTGTTCTCTACGAGCTGAAGTTTAAGATACCCGCGCAACGCGATGTTGTAGACGTAGTTCCCCGGGATGAGCGCCCAGTATTCGCTATTGATCTTTGGAATGTCGGACTGAAAATACCAGGGGCGGAAATTGAACCGGAAGGGAGATTGAATTTCATAGGCGTATTCGATCACGCTGCCTTCCCGTACCGCCGGCACGGCGAACTTCTTCACATTCACACGCTTTCCCACATTCTCCGTAAAGACCTTCTTTGGGTCGAGCAACGTCTGCTTCATCGATCCGTTCTCCATTCCATAGGAGGCCGCCTCCAGGCTGGCCAGGAAATCTTCCTTGCCGTCCTGCTTCCACAACGGGATCTCTACATTCGCGTGATCCAACCCGTTCTTGTTTAGGATCTTGATGAGCACATGGTACCTGAATATCAGGTTGAACGGCTCTTCGCTCGAAAAAAAAGCTTCACCGAATTCGTTGAGCACGACGGCCGCGGCAGAACTATCCTTTTCATAGGCCGTCATCTCCAACTGTTTGTACGTTACCTGTCCAAAAGGGAAACCTTTTTCCTGCGCTGCCGACACCTGAGACAGCATGGCAATCAATAAAATAAACACTGGTCTGATGTACATGGAAATCGTCTAAATATTATCCGTTTCAAGCAGCAATATCTTATGAAATTAGTGAAGTCGTTGTTGTCGTACAAGCTGTCATGATGGCAGTGCCGCATGGAGCGGATAATTGCATTATTTTTCCGTTATGATTCGCATTGGCTTGCTGTCGGATACGCACGGCTACCTGGACGGGAAAGTCTTCAAATATTTCTCCGCCTGCGACGAAGTGTGGCACGCCGGAGATATCGGCAACGCATCGGTTGCCGATGCCCTTGAAAAGTTCAAGCCGCTACGCGCCGTGTACGGCAACATCGACGATCGCGCGATGCAGGCGAGGTTCCCCGAGGACCTGCGGTTTGCCTGTGAAGACCTGGAGGTGTGGATCACGCACATTGGCGGCACGCCGCCCCGGTACAATGGTCGCGTGAAGAAGATCCTCAGGGAGGGACCACCCGGTCTTTTTATCTGCGGCCATTCGCATATCCTCCGCGTCGCCCGCGACGAGCACCTCGGCAACATGGTGTTCATGAATCCCGGTGCCGCCGGCAACCAGGGCTTCCATCACACCAAAACCATTATGCGCTTCGAAGTCGACGGTAAAAAAATAAATAACCTTGAGGTGATCGAATTAGGCAGGCGTGGCGAGGTTCGTCCGCCCGACGAATAACGAGTGATGAACGCGGGCGCCGCCAAACCGGACCACGACGACGCAATAGCTCATAACTCGTCATTCTCCGCTCTTCACGCTAAACTCAACTTCCGGATTCTGTGATCTTGGATCGGTGAAGCGCGAAGTTGAGTTGAGAATTATGAGAGACGAGTGGCGAGTGATGAACGTGGGCCCCGCTGTGGCAACCGTTACCAGAACAAACCAAAAACCAGCTTCCGCTCCTACACGTACTGATTCAACATCACCGGCATCACGAGCATGAGGATATCCTCGTTCGCGTCTTTTTCGGCGGGAAGAATGACACCGGCCTTGTTGGGTGCCGACATCGTCAACCGCACCTGGTCGGCATCCATGTTATTGAGCATCTCCACCAGGAAGCGCGCGTTAAAACCGATCTCGATATCCTCGCCGTCGTGTTCGCAGGAAAGACGCTCATTGGCCTCGTTGGAAAAATCCAGGTCTTCCGCGGAGATCTGAAGTTCACTTCCCGTGATCTTCAACCTGACCTGATGTGTGGTCTTGTTCGCGTAGATCGAAATACGTTTCAGGGCACCGAGGAATTCGGTCCTGGAAATCGACATGCGAATGTTATTACCCGAAGGGATCACATTGTCGTAGTCAGGGAAACGCTCATCGATCAGGCGGCAGATCATTCGGATGTTGCCGAATTGGAAAAACGCGTTCGACATGTTGAAGTTGAGGTTCACATCCGTGTTCTCCGCAGGGAGTGTAGCCTTCAGCAAGTTGAGGGCTTTGCGCGGGATGATGATGGCGTTGCCACTATCAGACTTCACATCGGTCCGGCGATAGCGCACGAGACGATGGCCGTCGGTAGCGACAAACGTTGTGTTCTTGTCACCAAGGTTCATATAAACACCCGTCATGGCCGGGCGAAGTTCATCGTTGCTGGTGGCGAAAATGGTATTGTTGATCGCCCGGCTGAGGACCTCCGACGAAAGTTCCGCCGAAAAGTCATTGGACACGGCAGGGACTTTGGGGAAGTCCGTTGCATTCTCGCCGGAGAGCTTATAACGTCCATTGTCAGAGATGATTTCCACGCTATAGGTCGATTCGTCGATGGAAAACGTGACCGGTTGCTCGGGGAGGTTTTTGAGTGTGTCCAGAAGGATGCGCGCCGGCACGGCAATGCTTCCCTTTTCTTTCGACTCCACCTGCATTTCGGTGATCATGGAGGTTTGAAGGTCCGACGCCGTCACCGTCAGGCTGCCCTTGTCCAGCTCAAAGAGAAAGTTTTCCAGGATCGGGACCACCGGGTTCGTCGTGATCACACCATTAATATTGGAGAGCTGCTTGAGCAGGTATGCGGAGTTGACGATAAACTTCATGCTGAAAAAGTGGTTTTGGTTATAAGCGGGGTAAAGTTATAAAGAAAACGGAATTTTAAAATGGGGACCTGAAAAGCAGGAATATCAGGCGAAAACCTATTCCGGACGGAAGAATGACCGCTTTTGTATGATCGGGCTGACCTTTTGCGGACTGAAAACGACCCCATCGGTCCCGTTTAGCAAACCGTATACCTCCCCGCCTCCGCGGTCATAAAATCCAAGGGTGTAGGTATTGCCCGCCACATCGCTGATCCCGATCTTCATCAACGGCACCTCCGCCTTCAGAGAATCGGTGACGGGCCCCGGTTCGAGGTATTTATCGGCTGTAAGCAGTGAAACCGCGTCGAGAAACGAATTCACGCGGGAGGTGTCCGGGTTTTGAAGCCCCTCAACAGAAAACACCCTGCCCCGCCCCCTGTTGATCACGAAACCGGAATTTCCCGTCCCGGGAAACCGCGCCCGAAGCTCCTCGAAGTTGGTCCAGTTGAAATTGAACACGTATTTATCCCGCCATTGGGATACGTCCAACTCAAAGATTCCGGATACATAGACCCTGTAGCCGGGAATTGCCATCAAATAGACCGCTTCCTCACGCGGGTATTTGAACCAGGCCTGTGTTTTTGCGGCATTGCCTCCAACGATAATTTCCTGAACCGCTTCTCCGCCCTCAAAGAGGGTGACCCGTGTGCCCGCCTCCGCGAGGACGCCCGCCACCGAATCGCGAACGTTACGGGCGAGCGGCCGCTTGGCCTCAGCCTGCTGCAAGGTTGCAAAGAGTACACTCACCATGTCACGGTCTGCGGCGTAGGTGTCATTCACCATCCATTGCGAACCTTCATAGGCGAGTTCAACCGTTCGGCCTTCACTTTCAAGGGTGACCCTGTCGATCCGCGAATAATCCGCAAGCCGAAACACATCCTTTGCCGCAAAGCCTCCAGCCGTCCGCTGGACGTACCACCCAACGGCAATGGTCGTAGCGACGATCACCAGCAACATCACGGCCAGCCTCTTATTTCTTCGTTCCTGCATGAAAACCCGCGTATCGTTTTTTTCTAAGCATATTTCTTACGACGCCAAAGGCGACCAGTAATAAAAGGGGAATACCCAGGTTGATCACCTGCCACGTCACTTTTTCCGATGCGATGCGGTCCTTCTGCAGGGGCCGGATCTTCACCTCCTTGTTGCGCGCCCGGATCAAACCGCTTTCGTCGGTAAGCCACGCCATCATGTTCATCAACAAGTCTTCGTTTGCGAAAGTGTAATTGCCGAAGGGATCAAATCCCAAGGGCATCGGGCGACCGGTTTGTGGATTCACAACGTTCGCGGCGATGTCTCCGTCGGACATCACGATGAGGCGGGAAGCCTTTCCTTCCTCCATGAACTCCTGTGCGGATTCACCGTCGGGCAGAAACCGGTTCCGATACAACGAGGTGAATGCGCCTTCCAACAGGTACGCTACCGGAATGCGCGATTCAGAAAAGTCTTCGGGCTTGAAATTTCGACGGAGGTGCTGAAGGCTCACGTTGACCGGCGCCTCGATGGTGCGCGACTGGTCTGACGTGAAAAGCAGGGGCGTCTTGGCGATGCCCGTCGCCTTCACCGTATCGATACTGCTGACAAATTGCAATACCATGGCGTCGAGATTTCGGGTCACGGGATGATCGGCATAGTTCGTGATCAGCGGAAAGAATTCCCAACCCATCAGTTTGATCTGCGGTGTGGTCCCGGACTGACCGGTTACCACGGGATACCTTCCGGCGGTGCGATCCTGTATGAGGTCCATGTTGATGCGTACGCCATAGCGGAAAAGCTGATCGTCGAGGTTGAGGTCATAGGGAAAAGCAAAATAGCGCTCCCGCGACACGCTGTCCATGTCGGCCTGCAGTTTGTCAAGCAGGAACAACACTTTCCCTGACCGCATGATGTACTGATCGAGCCGGTATTTCTCCTTCTCGGAGAAAGGTCTCGTCGGCCTGGCCACGATGAGCGCGTCAAACGACGACAGGTCCTCCAAAAGGGAAACGCGCTCGACGTTGTACACCTCCGCCAGCGCGGCTTCGAACGCCGCGGCACCCGAGCCGCCCAGTTCGCCGTGACCCGTCACCCAGCCCACGCGCTTTGGGTCGTCGTTAGTGAGTTTGTAGATGGCATTGGCCAACTCGAACTCGAGGCCCTCGATGGATTGGTTGATCTCCTCCTCCTGCGAACGCGCCTTGTTTCCTTTCAGCAGATGAACGCCCTTTTCGGCCAACCCGTAGGAAATCACCGCGCCGGGGTAGATGATCTTTTCGATCCGCTGGCCGTCCTGCGTGTCGATGACGCGGATGGGTTGGATTCCTTTCATGGCCAGGTCATTCATGAACTCGGCCTGGGCCTTCCGGCTTAGGGCCGTGGCCGGGTTTGTAAACCTGAACTTGACTTTGTCGCCGGAGTACACGGCAAACTCTTCCAACGTTTCCCGGATCGCCCGCTGAAATCGTTGAAAGCCGGCATTCAGCTCGCCGGCGAGGAAAACTTCGACGTACACCTGATCGTCAAGGTTCCGCAGCAGCGCTTTTGTCGGCGTCTTGATGGAATACCGGCCTTCTTCCGTGAGGTCGGCGCGAAAAAAGAATTCAGACGACAGGATATTCGCCAATATGACGAGCACCACGCCGTTGGCGAGGATCAGGAGGTCCGTTAGTCGTCTGCTTTTCCAGTTTACCATGACCTCGATCCGATAGTTACGCGGGTAAATAGCAACATCAGGGCGATGACGCTCGCGAAATAAACAACATCGCGGGAATCGATCAGGCCCTTGCTCATCGACTCATAATGGTCGAGCAGCCCCAACTCTTTAATGAACAGTACCTGCTCGGACCATACATTCAACATGGAAATGGACTCGAAGCCGGAAAAAAGCATGAAGCAGAGGAAAGCGCCAATGATAAAGGCAACGATTTGGTTCGAGGTCAGCGACGATGCGAAGATGCCAATGGCGCAAAAGACACCGCCCAGCAGGGCAAGGCCAATATACGACCCGATCACCCCGGGGGTGTCGATATTACCAACAGGATTGCCGAGAAAATACAACGCGCCGTAGTAGATCCATGTAGGCAACAGGGCAACAAGGATCAAAAGGAAACATGCCGCGTATTTTCCAAGAATGATCTCCCAGTCGGTGAGCGGTTTGGTCAGTAGCAATTCCATGGTCCCGGCCTTCTTTTCCTCCGCGAAGCTTCGCATCGTGACCGCGGGCACCAGAAAGATAAACACATAGGGGCCGAGGGTGAATACCGTAAACATGTCGGCATAGCCATACTCGAGCACGGAGGTCTCCGGAAAGACCCAGGTGAGCAATCCCATGGCCGTGAGGAACACACCGATCACGATATACGCAACGAGCGAATTGAGGAAACTGCTGAATTCTTTTCGGAGCACCCAGATCATCGGCAAGGAAGCGGGATAAGTTTGCAATTGGTTTTCACGTCACATCAGATTCGTTGGGTCCGGTATTCACCGTCAGTTCACGAAAGATCGCTTCAAGCGAATTCTCCTCCTCGCGCAGGCCAAGCAGCGACAGGTGGTGGTCGGCGGCGAAACGAAATATCTCCGCCCGCACGTCCACCTGGCCCGCACTGGTGACTTTGTATTTAAATTTTCCTTCCTCTGCGAGGGGCAGAATTCCAGCAATCGCCGGAATGGTTGCCAGGGCGGCAACGTCCAGGGCCCGGTCCAACTCGACAATAAGTACAGGGTCGCCCCTGCGCGCATGGACCAGGTTGTCGAGCCTGTCGTCTGCGACGATCCTGCCGCGGTTAATTACCACAACGCGGTCGCACAGCGCCTCCACTTCCTGCATGATGTGTGTCGAAAAAATCACCGTCTTGTTGGTGCTGATTTCCCGGATCAGACGGCGAATCTCCACCAGTTGGTTCGGATCAAGCCCTGAAGTAGGCTCATCCAGGACCAGCACCCGCGGGTCGTGGATCAATGCCTGCGCAAGGCCGACGCGCTGGCGATAACCCCTGGAGAGCGCCTCAATCCGCTTGTTCTGTTCCGGAAGGAGGCCGCAAACCTCAACAGTTTCTTCCACCCTTTCTCTCAGCGCCCTACCCCGAAACCCGTAGAGCCCGGCGACAAAGGCGAGGTACTCATGAACATACAGGTCTGGATAGAGTGGGTTGTGCTCCGGAAGGTAGCCCGTGATCCTTTTCACCTCAAGGGGATGTGACCTGACATCAAAGCCCTCCACGAAGACCGTGCCCGACGTGGGCGGAACATAGCTGGTCGCCACCTTCATGGTGGTGGATTTGCCGGCGCCGTTAGGCCCCAGGAAGCCGACAATTTCTCCAGGATTCACGCCAAAGGAAATGTCGTCGACGGCCCGCTGCGCGCCGTAGCTTTTGGTGAGGTGCTGAACAGTAACTGACATGAGGCCTGGCAAAAATAGTGAAACTTCAGGTTCAGGCGCCGACCGCGCGAAAGGGAGCGGTCAAAATGTTAATATTTGTTAATTGAGCGTTTACCGTTCGAAAACATGGGCGATTAAATGCTGCATGTTGCATTGATCGGTGAATTTCTGAAATTTGTACTCCATTTATTCAGTATATGCAAAAACTCTTCATTACGCTGCTCATCCTGGTTTCGTCGGTTTGCGCAGCCCAGACCGGATACAAGCTTGATTTCCAGATCGATGGTCTCAGGGACACAACGGTGTTTCTCGGCTACTATTACGGCGAGAGCACTTTTGTCCGCGATACCGCCCGCGTAGACCATTCGGGGGCTTTTACCTTCGAAGGAAGCCAGCCCCTGCGCCAGGGTGTCTATTTTCTCGTGCTCGACAAGAGCCGCGTACTCGAATTCGTTGTTGGGAGCGATCAGCAATTCGAAATGGCCACCAGCACGGCCGACTATGTGCAGCACATGAAGGTTACGGGCGACACGGACAATGCGCTTTTCTTCGAAAACATGTTGTTCAACATGGCGCGGCATAAAGAAGCTGAGCCCTTTATCAAGGTAATCCAGGACAGCACAATCGCCGAGGATGAAAAGGCGTCCGCGCGGGAAGGTTTCGCCAAGGTGAACGCACGGGTCGTTGCCTATCAGGACGAGCTCATTGAAAAACATCCTGCGACAATGACCGCCCGCCTGCTCAAGGCCAACAAGCCGGTAGCGGTGCCCGAGCCGCCTGCCAATCCCGATGGTTCGATCGACTCCACCTTTCAACTTCGGTGGTATCGCCAGCATTATTTCGACAACTTTGACCTCGCCGACGAAGCCCTGATTCAGCTTCCACGCGCCCTCTATCAGCAAAAAATCAACGAATACCTCGACAGGCTCTATCTGCAGCATCCGGATTCTCTGTGGAAAGGAATCCAATTCATCGTTTCCAAAGCAAAGCAAACGCAGGAGACGTACAAGTATGCCGTGTGGGTTTGCGTACTTAAGTATCAGCAACCGGAGATCATGGGGCTGGACGAACTGTATGTAAAACTTTACGACGCCTACTTCGCAACGGGAGAGATGAAGTTCTGGGCCAACGCGAACCTGACGAAAAACCTCCGCGACCATGCAAACCGACTGAGAAAAAGCCTGATCGGCGAGAAGGCGGCCAACCTCATCATGCAGGACGCGAACTTTCAACCCAGGGAATTGTACAACATTACCAACAAATACACGATCGTCTACATTTTTGATCCCGACTGCGGCGCTTGCAAGAAGGAGACACCCAAGCTCGTTGCCTTCTATGACAAAAAGAAATTCGATGTTGAAGTGTATGCGGTCAGCGCTGACAGCTCCATGGCAAAGATGCGCGACTACATCAAGGAGATGAACATGAAGTGGATCACGGTAAACGGTCCCCGCACGTATGTCGGCCCGTACCAGGACCTGTACGACGCACCCACAACGCCTACGTTATACGTGCTCGATGAAAAGAAAAAAATCATCGGTAAAAAGATTGGCGCCGACCAACTGGAAGATTTCCTGACCCAACACGAACGCATCCAGCAGGTCCGGAGGGAGGGAAAGTTGTAATTTCGGATTTCGCCGGTTTCCGACGCGCAGCATCCGTCAAGCTTCAATCAATTGCCGCCAGTCCCTGAAATCTGGAATGAAGGGGGACAGGTTTCCAAGTTTGTATCGGCCTTTTCCTCTGTTCGCCACCGCACACCCGCGATGCATATCCGTACAATCGAATCCGGCGCTTTGAACCAAAACACCGCCGAGCGTGTGTTTTTCAGGCATTCGTAATTTTTTGCACCTTTTTTGGACTAATCATGCAACTATTCACCGGTAGTCGAGTATCTACTAGGGTGAAGCGTAATGAAAACCTGAACTGATATGGCATTTTTGGAGAAACTATTGGGGAAGAAAAAGAAACCGGAAGTGAAAGCGCGCTGCCCCATCACAAAAGAACAAATTGAAACCGGCTTTGGCTATCTCCTCACGACGGCTGACGTCGTGACTTCGAAAAAATACTGGGACATGATTATGACCGAACCGGAAACTCTTTCGTACTCGGTCTCTCATTTCAAAAATCAGGAGAGCGGCACGCAGATGCGGACGCTTATTTTTGACAAGTACAGCAGTGTGGAAAAGCCGTGGATGATATCCGATTCATGTATCAACCTGTTTGACAACATCGACCGGCAATCTGCCCGGGAGATGGCGAAGCGCTGGTGGGAAAGCGCCGGCGACTTCACGCCTGACAACGCGGGACCGGCAGCCGACGCATTGGAGCCGTCCACGTTCCAGCAATACAAGGACTACGCCGTACTCGAAGCGGGCAGGTCCAGGATCGAACTGCAATAATTTTTCTTTTTAGATTTAGGTTTAGGTTAAAACCGTCGCCGGATGGGCGACGGTTTTCCTTTTAGTTGGCCCGGTCAATCGTAAACTGTACGAGGTCAACCAGCGATTGCTTGTAGGGCGAGTCGGGAAAATCCTCCAGAATGGCCAGCGCTTCCCTGTGAAAGCCATTCATGCGTTGTATGGCGTACTCGATGCCACCCGACTCCTTCACGTACTGGATCACTTCTTTCACCTTCCGCGGCTTGTCACTTTCATTCTTGATGATACGGATGATGCGGCGTTTCTCCATCCACCCGGATTTTGAGAGGGCGTGGATGAGCGGAAGGGTCATTTTCTTCTCGCGGATGTCGATGCCGAGTGGTTTGCCGATCTCGATTTCGCCGTAGTCAAACAGATCGTCTTTGATCTGGAAGGCCATCCCTATCTTCTCACCAAAAGAGCGCATCTTTTCAACCGTTTCGGCACTCGTCCCCGACGAGCTTGCACCCACAGCACAGCAGGAGGCGATCAGCGAAGCGGTCTTTTGCCGGATAATGTCATAGTACACTTCTTCGGTGATATCGAGCCGCCGCGACTTCTCGATTTGAAGAAGTTCGCCTTCGCTCATTTCCTTGACGGCATAGGTCACGATCCGGAGCAGGTCGAAGTCGCTGTTTTCAACCGAAAGGATAAGTCCGCGCGAGAGCAGGAAATCGCCGACAAGCACCGCCACCTTGTTCTTCCACAGGGCGTTCACGGAAAAAAATCCGCGGCGGTAGTTGGCTTCGTCCACAACGTCGTCGTGAACGAGGGTTGCCGTATGCAGAAGCTCGATGAGGGAAGCGCCGCGAAAGGTGGATTCACCAATACCCCCGCAGGTACCCGCCGTCAGAAACACGAACATCGGACGCATCTGCTTACCTTTCCGCTTTACAATATATCCCATGATCTTGTCGAGCAACAACACGCGCGTTTTCATTGACGCGCGGAATTTTTGCTCGAATTCCTCCATCTCGCGGGCGATGGGAGCTTTGATGTCGTCCAGACGCAGGGGCATTGCCGCAATAATACGCAAAGGTTTTTAATGTCTTTTAAAGACAAGGTCCATATTTGCCCCACCTCCGCCGGATCGGTCCGAAATTAAAGTCATCGACTCTTTTCTCATTCCCCTGCACCCCCGTATCTTAACCAGGAGAATGCCGCCAATCGCCTTACAGACATGCACCAAACCCCTACCACGCCTGCTTATTCCCCCATCGTCGAACTCATCACCTACGACCGCGAGGCCTACGACCGTTTCGACAACAAGGACATTGAAGGGCTGATGGGGCACCTCCACCCCGACCGTGTCAACTGGATCAACGCGGACGGCGAGAACCTCGCGCCCATCATTGAAAAAATGCAGGGCCATTTCAACCTCCACGCGCTGGTGATCGAAGATATCCTCACCGACCAGCGGCCAAAGGCGGAAGAATTCGACAACTACCTGTTCGTTACCCTGAAGATGCTCTATCGCATTGAAGGCGTTTCCGCGGACTTTGAACAGATCAGTTTTGTCCTTGGCCACAACTTCCTCCTCTCCTTTCAGGAAAAGGAAGGCGACCTCTTCGATCCCTTCCGCGAACGGATTCGCCTGGACCAGGGCCGCGTCCGAAAAAAGGGGGCCGACTACCTTCTATACCGGCTCATCGACATTACCGTCGACAATTATTACACGGTACTCGACCACATCGGCGAACAAATTGAGGAGGCCGAGTCGGGGATACGAACCGATACGTCGCTTCAAAGCTTCAGGCGCATACAGGAACTGAAGAAACAACTGATCTACCTTCACAAAGCCCTCTATCCCCTGCGCGACGCGGTACGCGAGCTGGTAAAAGATGAGAGCGAGTTCATCCACGACGAAAACCTTAAGTATTTTGCCGACGTCTACGATCACATCAAGCACCTGATCGACTCACTCGATACCTATCGCGACCTGACAACGTCGCTGATGGACATCTACATCAACACCCAGAACAGCAGGCTGAATGAAGTTATTCGCCTGCTGACAATCATTTCAACCATCTTTATTCCCCTTACCTTCATCGTCGGTGTTTACGGCATGAACTTCCGACATTTTCCCGAACTGGAGTGGCAATATGGCTACCTCACGGTGTGGATCGTCATGCTTACGATCGCCATTGGCATGGTGGGATTCTTCCGGTATAAGCGGTGGCTTTAGGGTCCCCTCGCAAATCCGACCTCTTCAGTCCAACATCTTCAATCCGACTGATGACGCCACGTCCGGGCGTTGGCCTCGGCAAGCCCGGCCAGGCGTAGCAGGGCTAACCTCAACGATCAGTCGACACCGCCTCAGCCTTATCCACCACGTCCACCAGGATGATCTGGTTCTTGATACGTTTTACCACGGTGAAGACGTAGTCGTTGTAGGGAATGCTCTCGCCCACATTGGGTATCCTGCCGACCATGTCGATGAGCATGCCGGCCAGGGTAACGTATACTTCATTTTCGGGAAGGGGGCGCGGAAGTTTTTCATTCAGCGCCACAAGCGTAACGGACCCCTGCGCCCGGAACTTGCGGTCGCTGACTTGTTCGATCAACGGCATTTCGGAATCGTACTCATCCTGGATCTCGCCGACGAGTTCCTCGAGGATATCCTCCATGGTGATCACTCCTTCCGTGCCGCCAAACTCGTCCACGACAATGGCGAACTGCACGTGCTGTTTTTGAAAGTCGCGCATGATGTCGATGAGCTTCTTGTTGGAGGCAATGTAGGACGCCGGTCGGATGATCTCCTCGATTGAAAACGGCTTGGCATTGCGCATTTTCACCAGGAGGTCTTTGGTGAAGATGATTCCGGTGATCTGGTCGATCGTATCCTCGAATACGGGCACACGCGAATAGCCGTTTTCGAGGATCTTCTCAATGATTTCCGGGACAGGCATGGCGCGATTCACCCCGAAAACATGCGTTCTCGGCACCATCGCCTGGCGCGCGGTACGCTCAGCAAAGTCGAACGCATTGCGGATAATTTCATACTTCCGCGCTTCGATCACACCACTTTTCTTTCCCTGTTCCACCATCATCCTCAGTTCCTCCGGCGAGTGTACCTCGGCTTCCTTGAGGGGAGTGATGCCGATAAGCCTGAGAATAAAATTTGAAAAGCCGTTCAGCGTCCAGATGAAAGGCCGGAATATCCAGAAGAAGACGTTCAGCGGAACGGCCAGCCACAGGGTAGTCGGTTCCGGCCTTTGGATGGCAATTGACTTTGGGGCCAGCTCGCCGAAGACAATGTGCAAAATGGTGATGATGGCGAACGCGACGGGCAGTGCAATATTATGCGCGGTGTCGGGGTCCATTTCCAGACCGGCGGCTTCGAAACCACCCAGAATCAACTGGGCCACCACGTCTTCGCCGATCCAGCCAAGGCCGAGGCTGGCGATCGTGATACCGAGCTGGGTGGCGGAGAGGTAGGCATCGAGGTGCGCGATGATGTGGCGGGACAACGAAGCCGTGGGATGGCCCTCCTTTGCGCGAAGATCGATCTGGGAAGACCTTACTTTGACGATGGCGAATTCGGCAGCGACAAAAAATCCATTCAGGGCGACGAGAAAAACGGTGAGAAGTATGTCTAAGACCATGTCTTAAAAAGAAGGGGCTGTTTGATTCAGCCCCAAAAATAAGCAAAACAGCGACATCCGGTCAGAGCCGTTCTTCCAGTTCGTCGATCTTGGCCTGCGCTTCATTTTTTCCCAGGGAAAGTGCTTTTTTATAGAGTTCGATGGCCTCGCGCAGGGTCTCCTTTTTCTTTCTTGGCGCCAGGCGGGTTCGGTTCGCTGCTTCTTCCACAGCCGCCGCGCGCGTGAAGTAGGCGTCAGCCTCCGATATCTTGGACTGGATCATCAACTCCTGGACACGTGCTTCGATGAATGCGAGTTCCTGCGTCTTGGCTTCGATCTCCGCCTGCTTGTCCAGTATCTCCGCGTCCTGGAGTTCCACGATGGACACGAGGTTTTTGTTTTCATTCCGGTAGGTTTCCACCTGCTCCTGGAGCATCGAGATTTCCTGGGTTTTACTCTGCAGGTCAGCCCTGAGCCGGGCAATGGTGCGGGTTAATTTTGTCGATGCTCCTGACGAATTTCTTAACGATTGCTCAAGGGCATCGATCTTGCTTTCCGTTTGCCGAACATAGTTGTTGAGGTCGCGCATGCGGGCGGAATAGTCGTCATATGACGTGCCCTCCACCATATCGAGGCGGAGCAAACGCCGGCTGGCGTCGATGGAGTCGAGAAGGGTGCCCACTTCCGCAAGACTCTCCGACATCTTTTGGCTCCGCAGCAGCTCGATGTTCAGCGAATCGATCTTGCGCTGCATGGTTTCTTTTTCCGTGTTGTCGCAGGCAGCCAGCATGATCGCGGCAGGCAGCATCCAAACAATATATCTGGTCATAGATGGGGTTAATTTCAATTTAAGAATAAACAAAAATAGGTCGATTTGGAGTTCATGGACGCTCTTTTGCCAATTTATTTGAACGGCTACCGGGGCGAGCCCCGGGGCGACGTCCAAAGATTGTTCTGATTTGTTTTTTTGCGATGCTGGAAAGCCTTTAAATTTGCCCAGTTTTTAGCAGGGTTGAAAAACGATCAATGCCCCCATTCTTAGCCACGCGAACGCGTTTTGCCAGCCACGGGCAGCTTCAGGCGATGACAACACGCATTAAAGGCGGCGTCTCTTGACCATGGGAGATTCGAAAGAAAAACACGCCCTTCCGCTCTCCGGCGCCGGTCTCCTGATCACGCTGGGCATCATCTTCGGAGACATCGGCACCTCCCCGATTTACACCTTCCGTTTTATCGTCGACGAGCACGAGATCACAACGGACCTCATTCTCGGTGGCTTGTCGTGCGTCTTCTGGACGCTAACCCTGATCACGACGGTGAAGTATGTGATCCTTGCGTTGAGCGCCGATAACAAGGGTGAAGGCGGAATTTTCGCCCTCTATGCCCTTGTGCGCCGCTACAAGGCGCGGTGGGTGATATTTCCCGCCATCATCGGTTGTTGCACCATGCTGGCCGACGGATTTATAACGCCAGCGATCAGTGTGACCTCGGCGGTTGAGGGATTGCGCGCCATTGAGCCAGACATCGATCAGCAGACCGTAGTGACGATTGTCATCATCATTCTCGTGATGCTTTTCGTATTCCAGCAGTTCGGCAGCGCCGTGATGGGCCGCATTTTCGGACCTGTGATGTTTGTGTGGTTCAGTTTTATCGCGGTGATCGGCTTCATGCACCTCATCCACGAACCCGAGGTGCTGAAAGCATTGAATCCCAAATACGCGATTGACCTCCTCACAAAATATCCGGGCGGATTCTGGATACTTGGCGCCGTCTTCCTGTGTACGACCGGTGCCGAGGCCATGTACTCCGATCTTGGCCACGTAGGCAAAAGCAACATCCGCGTAAGTTGGGGATTCGTAAAAGTAGCCCTGCTCCTGAGCTACTTCGGTCAGGGCGCGTGGTTGTTTGAGCACGAAGGTCAGTACCTGGGCAGCACGATTCCATTCTTCGCCATTATGCCCGAGGAGTTGTTGGTCTTCGGCGTGATAATCGCCACGCTGGCGACTGTTATTGCCAGCCAGGCCCTGATCTCCGGCACATTTACATTGGTGAACGAGGCCATGAAAATGAAGCTGTGGCCCGCCGCCCGCGTACGCTATCCCAGCCAGGTAAAAGGTCAAATCTATATTCCCGCGATAAACTGGATCCTGATGTCCGGCTGCATTCTGGTTGTACTCGTCTTCGAGGAGTCACAACGCATGGAAGGCGCCTACGGCCTCGCCCTGATCTTTGACATGCTGATGACAACATCGTTGTTGGTATATTACTTCACGGTAACGAAAGATTCCACCGTGCGCTCCGCACTGATCGGCGTGGCGTTCTTTTCCATTGAGATCGCCTTCCTGGTCTCCAACCTCAACAAATTCGCCCATGGCGGGTGGTTCACTTTCCTGATCGCTTCCGGGTTCTTTATGATGATGTACGTATTGATGAGGGCGCGCCGACTCCGTGAACGCCACACCGAGTTCGTCGACCTCAAACATTATACCGGCATGATCCAGGATTTACAGGCCGACACCACCGTGCAGAAGGAAGCGACAAACCTCGTCTTCCTGGCCATGGCCGACAGCAAGCGCTACATCGACTCGAACATCATTTATTCGATCTTCAAGAAAAGGCCGAAGCGGGCCGACGTCTACTGGTTCGTTCACGTCGATACCGTCGACAGTCCCTTTACCAGCAAGTATGCAGTTGACACCGTGGTCCCGCGAAAATGTTTCTTTGTGAGGATCAAACTGGGGTTCAAGACCGACCACCGGGTAAACCTCATCTTCAACAAGATCATTCACGAAATGGCCGACTCCGGTGAAATCGACCTCACCAGTCCGTACCCGGCATTGCACAAATACAGCATGATGGCCGATTTCAAGTTTATCATCCTCCACTCGTGGGCATCCTCCGACAGCGAGATTTCCAGCTTCGAACGGCTCATCATTCAAAGCTACCGCGTGATCAAAAAGTACAGTCTTTCCACCGAAGAACACTACGGCATCGAGGCGGCCAACCTCGAAGTGGAAAAAGTGCCCATCCAGGTCGGTCCGCAAGCGAAGATCAAGATCAAGCGGGAGAAAGAATAATTCGCCGGGAACTCTGAATCCATGCCATCCCCCCTGCCGACCGCAATCGGACGAGTTTGTTCATGCACGGCCACATCCATGAGAGAAACAGCGTTGATTTGAAGCAAAACGGCTTTTTGTCGGTGTGGCACCAATATTGAAATTGGCGTGGCGCCATTCGAAAAAGTCATGATCCGTAGCTATTTCGTCATTGCGCTTCGCAGCATGAAGCGCAACCTTTCCTATACCCTGATCAACACCATCAGCCTCACCGTCGGCGTGGCTTGCTGCCTGCTGCTCGCCCTCTACATCTATGACGAGGCCCATTTCGATCGCCACCACGACGAGCTCGAAAACCTTTACCGCGTGACCACCACGCTCACACAAAACGGCGAGCGAAAGGATCCCATGCGGACGACGTCCGCGCCCATCGTGTGGGGCATCCGGGATGAGGTCCCCGAGTTTGAAACCGTGACACGCCTGGTGAGCCCTCCCGGCGTCGCGCTCAACCTTATCCGCTATGGCGACAAACAGTTCTTCGAGCCCGACGGATACATTGCCGACGCTACCCTGTTTGATATTTTCACGTACAATTTCATTGAGGGGAACCCGCAGAAGGCGCTGAACGTGCCCAACAGCGTGGTCATTACCGACCGCCTGGCGAAGAAGCTTTTCGGCGGTGAGCAGGCACTCAACAAGGTGATCAATATCGACCAGGGTGGCGCGGCCGCCGACTACCGCGTAAGCGGCGTGGTTAGTGAAGAATCGAGATCACACCTAAAGGCCACCTTCTTCATTAGCATGACCAGCGACAGCAGGTGGTGCAATTTCCTTCGAAGTCCCAAGGTGATGAATGAGTGGGCCGGCCAGAACTTCCTGCTTTCCTATGTCCAATTATCCGAAAACCATGATGCCTCCGCCGTGGTGAAAAAGATGAACGAAGCGTTCATGAAACACGGCGCGGAAGACCTCGAGGCCATGGGTTTCTCCAAGGAACTTGGCCTGGAACCGGTGAAGGAGATCCATCTGTATTCAACGGCCGGGGGAAAGACCGCCCGGATAGTATACCTGTATGTGATCGCGACCATCGGCGCATTTATTCTTATCATCGCATGCATCAACTTTATAAATCTGTCTACCGCGAAAGCCGCAAAACGTGCCCGCGAGGTGGGCATGCGCAAGACGTTGGGCGCCTATCGGTCAAGTCTCATCGGCCAGTTTCTGTCGGAAGCTACCGTGATTGTGGTCCTCGCGATTGTGCTTAGCCTCGTAGTTGTGCAGGCGATGATGCCCGCTTTCAACGCGTTCACAGGAAGAAACATGACCCTCGCCGCTGTCGATCCGGCAACCATCTTCCTGGCTTTGGGAGCCATTACCCTCGTTACCGGACTGATTGCCGGAAGCTACCCGGCGTTCTATCTGTCGTCATTTCAGCCCGCGGCCGTACTTAAGGGCAAATCAACCCACGCGGGGAGCGCCTTCTTACGGCAAATCCTGGTGGTGCTCCAGTTCTTTATTGCCATCGCGCTGGTTTGCGGTATGCTCATCGTCGGTAAGCAACTCGACTACATGCACGAAAAGAACCTCGGGTTCGAGGTCAGCCGAAAGATCGTACTTCCCCTCCGGACCGCGGAGACCCAGGAGCATATGACCGCGATGGCAAGCGAACTGGGCCAACTCAATGCCGTCGATGGCGTTACCGCCACCAACTATATTCCCGGAACACAGATCTGGACGGACTTCCTCGCCTACCCCCAGGGTGGCAGCGTGGACGACGCCATCCAATTCCGGCGCAACGCGGTAGAACCGAACTACCTCAACCTCCTCGACATACCTCTGATTGCCGGAAGATCTTTCTATGACAACCGCGCCGATACCAGCGGCCATGTCATCATCAACCGGGAGGGTGCCAAACAACTCGGCTTCACACCCGAATCGGCGGTCGGGCAAGCCCTTTACTTTGACTGGCAGGGTGAGACTTCGGCGTACCGCATTGCCGGCGTGATGGAGGACTATCACCAGGTAAGCCTGAAGGAAGCCATCTATCCGCTGGTTTTCTTCATTCCGCGGAACCCATCTTACGACTTCATGATCGTCAGTACGGCGGCGGGCGCCAACCCTTCGTTACTTTCCGACCTGGAAGCAGCCTGGAAAGAAGTGAATGCGGACACGCCGTTCGAATTTTCTTTTCTCGAAGATCGGATCGGGCAGCAGTATGAAGAAGACCGGAAGGTGGCACAACTGATCAACGCGTTCACGATAGTCGCAATGGTCATCTCATGCCTGGGTTTGTACGGATTATCGACTTACATGGCGGAGCGCCGCTTCCGCGAGATCGGTGTGCGGAAGGTTCTTGGCGCCAACGTATTCCAGATCATTTCCATGATGTCGGGCGAGTTTGTGAAACTCGTCGTTATTGCCTTCGCGCTGGCCGTGCCCCTCGCGTGGTACGGAGCCACAAGATGGCTTCAGGGTTTCGAATACAAAACCACCATTGACGTTTCCCTCTTCGCTGCCGCGGGGCTCCTTGCCCTGGCCATCTCGATAATTACCGTGGGATTTGAATCCTTCCGGGCGGCATCGACGAACCCGGTGAACGCGCTGCGAACGGAGTAAAATTGACCTGATCATGGTGGCTTGTAATTTTTTGGAAAGAAAGAGACCGTTGTTCACTAAACAGGATCGCCCCTTCGCTAAGTCTCCCTCCCAATTCACCGCCTGACGCGGTATGTTACGTTTGTGATTTATGGAATAGTGCTGTGACGCGCATCCATAGATCAACAGAAAAAAATGTAATCATGAAAATCTGGAAACTTTCGCTGGGCGGTATAGTCATCGCCGGCGTCCTGGCCCTGGTGGCCTTTTCATTCCGACGGGCAAAAGTCTCCGTCGGGGAGCGCACTGCCTTCGAAATTCCCAAGGGCTGTGTTTACCGCACCGTGATGGGCGAAGAATCTTCGCTCGGCGCCTGGAAGTACAAAACGCCGGAAGCCGTCCAGCGCGCCATGGACGAAGGGCTGCAATGGATCGCGAAAGCGCAGCACGGCGATGGCGGCTGGGGCGCGGGATCTCATGCCCGCCAGGATGTGATCGACCCCCACGCCGTCAGTCCCGACCCGGCGACGACCTCCATGGTGGCGATGGCGTTGCTTCGAAGCGGGAGCACGCTGGAAACCGGAAATTATTCGACACCGTTGCGGCGTGCTGTAAACTACCTGCTGGAAACCACGGAATCATCGCCGGCATCGTCATTGAATATCACGAATGTGACCGGCACGCAAATTCAGTCCAAGCTCGGCGTAAACATCGACGTCATTCTCACCGCACAGTTCTTTTCAAACCTGCTGGAAGACCTGAACGAAAGCTCACCTGTACGATCGCGCGTAAAGGCGGCGTTAGACAAGTGCGTTTCAAAAATACAGCGTGCGCAGGATGGCAACGGCGCCATCGCGGGATCGGGATGGGCAGGCGTACTGCAATCGTCGTTCGCCACGAATGCCCTTGAAGCCGCCCAGGCGCAGGGCGCGGATGTGGATGAGGAGGCGCTCGCGCGCGCGCGGGAATTCCAGAAAGGCAACTACGACCCCAAGAGCGGCGACGTGAACACCGACATGGGCGCAGGCATCATGCTTTACTCGGTAAGCGGTTCGGCAAGGGCGAGCGCCAAGGAGGCACGCAAGGTCAAGGAAGATATCGAAGCCGCAAAACGCCGTGGTCGTATCGGCGACAACGCGCCGGCATCGGCGGAAACCCTCGAGCGCATGGGCTATGACAAAGCCGACGCCATAAAGTACGCCACCGCCTACGAGGTCTATGAGTCGGCAAAAGTACAGTCGCGACGGGAAGATGTTATGAGCGGCTTCGGCAACAACGGCGGAGAAGAATTCCTCAGCTACCTGCAGACCGGCGAAGGGCTCATCATCGGAAAAGACAACACGTGGAAGAGCTGGTATGATGACATGAGCGGCAGGCTCCTGAAAATACAGAACGACAACGGGAGCTGGAGCGGACACCACTGCATCACCAGTCCCGTGTTTTGCACGGCAACGTGCCTGCTCATCCTGTCGGTAAACAACGATGTGGAGGCGCTGATCCGACAGGGCGGATATTGAAAAAGTAAGAACAGGGAGGGATCTCCCTGTTCTTCCCCATAGCCCATGTTCGTATGGGATGGAGACCCCTCCGGAACCTTAAACTTGCCTGTAATGCTCCCGGATTATCGTTTGTATTTCCCCGCCGCCTTCTCGATGCATTCATACATTTTTTCGTAGAACTTCTCCACGAACAATTCGAAGACCACTTCGAGGCCGCCGAAGTCCTTTTCGATTTCCTTTTGACCCTTTGAAAAGCGCCCGACCTCGAGCGACTTATCGAAGTAAAAGTATCCGTTTGCGTAGATCTGCCCTTCATAATAGCCCGCGCCCATGTTTTGGGATATGTATCGCTTGTCTTCGCGAGGGATCGGGTTGGGGCCGTGCAGGGTCATCTTCAGGCCATTCATGTTGACCGTTTTGCGGTCGCTCATGAGTTCCACACCAATGCTCAGCACCCCACCAACGCCAAGGTTGCGTGCAAGCTCGCCGCCAAGGGACTCCGCCCTGAGAAAATCTGCGGCTGCGGCAATGTCCAGGGCACGGTAGCCCGAAGCGGTAACAGCGGTTTCCCGGTTCTTCGTTTCGATACCACTGAGGAATTTGCCGAGCCTGGAGAGCTTTGGTTCAAACGTGTTGTAGTAAAAATCCTGTTTCTCTTTGGTGTTCAGGAACTCATCGGGAGTGAGCAACACCACGCCGCGCTGCTTGAACGATTGCTTCAGGCGCGTGATGGTCGAAGCCAGCATCGCATCCGCGATTTCGTTACCGCCCGCTTCCGAGAGCATGTAATAAGTGATGCTCACGTTTTTGATGTGATTCGATGTACCGATATCGTAAATGTGAAACGATACCAACGCGACCGTATCGGGCAATTGTTCCCTCGATGTAAGCAAGGGGTTGGGGCCGTGGCCGTCGCGATAGCCTCCGGCGGTCTGCGGGTATGCACCCGCGGGCATGACGATCTTCTTCTTAATCTTTTCGTTCTTTGTGTTTTCGACGTACTCGCGAACGGTCTTTTGGGCCGCAACGGGCAATGAAAGGATGAGCAGCAGCATCAGCAGCGCGCACCTCTTGAAGTTTGTTTTTTTCATGGGCATTGAATTATTATGGTTGAACAGTTTTACTTCAGGTGGATCGTATTACCGATGTAGAGTTGAGCGACACCTCCATAGCCAACGCTCCGGATACCGACGTCGAAAGTGGCAAATCCATTGAGGAAGGCGGGAATCTTGAAGCCGATCTCCACGCCGGGTTTATCCTTCGGCAACTCGTTGAAATTTTCGGGCGCTCCCCCGACATGCGACGCGGCAGGAAAGACGAAACCCAGGTAAAACTCCGAGATACGTCGTGTGGTCCCGGAGTAGACGGTACCTGAGTCTCTGTCCTTTACCCGTATGTGCGCCGACGAGTAGGCTTTGTGCTTAATCCCCACGCGAAAGGCCGGTGCGACGACCATCATGGAAACGCCTGCCGTACCATTGTCGAGAGAGTTTGATTGGTGAGAATACAGGTTCCTGAAATAGCCCGCTTCGAGAATGACGAACCTGTGGTTGGGCACGGCGACACGGAAATATTCAGATCGCGTCCCGCTCCTATTTCGGGCGTAGACACTCTCCTGATGCACGACCCACTTTCCTTTCTTCGGTCTCTTGAAATAAAAGATCGGGTAGCCCGCCTGAATGTTAAACCACATTCCGCTGGTCTTCGTGTAGTTCTTGTCTGCCGAGAGCGACCATCCATATCCCGCCTCCATGGAGGCGTACACCATGTCCCGCTTGAGGAACTCGCCGCTCACGCTTGCGCCCCAGGCGCCGGGGATGGGAAGCGCCAGGCGAATGGCGGTCTGTACCAGGCCATCGCCGGTGATATAGTCTCCCGCAATATCTTTTGTCACAAAGGGATACTTCGCCTCCTCCAGCCCTTCCGTCTGTGAGAATGCGGCCGTGTATTGGATGACACACAAGACCACGGCTAACGCGTATGTTTGATAGTTGAAACTTTTCATGGGGTTTAGCTTAACAGTACAACACAAAGGTGGGCTGGCACCGGCGGGGACTCAATGGGTATAAGTACCTATATCGGCGGGGAGGGATACTCAATTGGAATGACGAGTTACGAATTACGAATGACGAATGGGAAGGGCGGGGTGGAATTGGGGAGTGGGCGTTGTAGTGGGTTGAACGGTGAAGTAAGGTACGAGGGACGAAGGACGAGGGACGAGTTACGAGTTACGAATGACGAATGACGAATGGGAAGGGTGAGGTAGAATTGAGGAGTGGGCGTTGTGGAGGGGTCGGGCGTTGGCCTCGGCAAGCTCGGCCACCCCGTTGCG
>CAZKBK010000014.1:0-107897 GCA_964551035.1 uncultured Roseivirgaceae bacterium
TATCGCGGGGAGTCGGGCATTTGATGTTCTTATTGGAAGCCATTTCCGTCCGGGGAAAACCAGAACTTACAGCGAAAGCTTTATTCGCAGACCAGAATCAACGATTTGGGTTGACTTTTAAAACCCGAACGATCTCGCAGGAGTATCCGCAAACCTTCCCGGACAGCAATGACTCTAAACTCCAAACTCTAAACTCTAAACTCTAAACTAACTTCTACCTTCCGACTTCCTCCGCCGTCAACCGCGCCTGCTCCCGTTCGAACTCCTCCCGCTCGGCGATCTTTTGGCGCTCGAGGGTGTCTTCCGGTTCGAGGCGATGTTCCCATTCGAAACTTCTCCTCTCCCACGACAGCTTTTCGCCGTTTGTGGTAAATACCGTGTAGCCCGGCAGATATCCCTTCCAGTTGCCGCCCCACCAGGCTGCGCTTACGGACTGGCTGGTGATGTACCAGATGCCGTTGTAATAGAAGTCTTCCGGAACATGACTGTGGCCCTGGAGGACGGCCCTGACGTTGTGCCGTTCGATGATCCTCCGGAACGCGACCGTGTCGTCGATCACCATGTGCCCGAAGGGATTGAATTTTCCGTTTCCGTTCATTTGTCCCATGTGGCAGAAGGCTGCAATGTGCGTCATCAGCACGGTCGGCATGTTGTGGTGTTTGCCAAGGTCATAGCGCAGCCACTCCAGCTGGGTTTCACCAAGCGCACCCCGGTAGCTGGTGCCGTGGTCAGCCTCAATGGGATGAATCGAATCCAGCACGACGAAATGCCAGCCCTTGTGGTTGAAGCTGTAGTATGGGGCCTCCATTTTCAGCATGTCCATGATCAACTTCTTTCCGAGGTCGGGATCATCGGCGGCGACCTTGCGCCGGGAACTCCAGCCCAGCACATCATGGTTGCCGATGGAGTTGTAGAAGGGCATCTTCAATTGCCCGGACACATGCTGATAGAGTTCTATTTGGTCGATGAATTCGTCCTTGGCGGTGTAATTGCCGTCGAAGGCGAGGTCGCCACCCATGAGCACAAATTCCGCGTGCGGATAATGCTTGTTCACGTCGTCGATGCACGCCTGGTAGCCGACATGGCCCTGTCTTTTTCTGCGCACGTGCATGTCCGTAAGATGAATAAAAGAAAATGAGTCGATGCCAACAGGGCTCCGGGCGAGCCCGGCCGCCGGACCGAACAGGGACAGGCCTGCTGCGCCCGCGAGTTTTCGGAAGAAATTTCGACGTTGTCTTGAATAAGGCATATTGGAGGCGGTTAAATAATGATCTGACCTTCAGGACAAATTAGGCCATATCGATCAAAAGAATCATCACTGAAAATGGTGATTGAACATGGCGGTGACACGAAGATACATGGCACAAGGAGACTCCGGATCGCCGCAATTCCTTAGTGACTTCGTGCCTTTGTGGCAACAGTACTGCCGCCACACGCTACACATCCACCCCAAATACCTTCTGGCACGGATACAGGAATACCCTGTCTCCCGTATACCGCGTTTGATGGATGAATCATACATTGTGATGAACGTTTAAATAAAAAAAGAATTTACCCTGACAACATGAAAGCGGTCTTGTTATTCATTCTTGTGCTCTCGCCTGCGCTGTCCTTCTCGCAGGCAATGAAAGGAGATAGCTGGGCGAAGGTCAAATCCACCGGGTCGGGGACGATGGCGGTGCTGTACAATCAAACACCCGGTCTCATAGAACGGCAGCCCGACGGTTCCGTCAGAGGTGTTTGTGTTGACATCCTGCTCGATTTTCAAAAGTTTATCCACGAGAAGTACGGTAAGCGGGTGTACATCACCTATGCCGAGGAGGCCGATTTCCCGCGATTCCTGACCCGCGTTCAGGAAAGCGACAACCTGTTGGGCGTCACCAATGCCAGTATCACGGAAGATCGGAAAAAGGTCATGAATTTTACCCCCGTGTTCATGAACAACCAGGTGTTCCTGTTGACCCATCAGTCAGTACCTACGTTGCGGAACCTGTCCGACCTGCCCACGGTATTCAAAGGATTCAAGGCGCAGGTAATTTCGGGCAGTACCCACGCCGTGGAGATGGCGAAGATCAAGAAGGCCTACTTTCCCGACCTGGAAATCGAGGAGATCCCTTCAAGCGAAGCCATCATCCGGAACCTGTCCGTCAACAAGGAATTGTTTTCGGTGATTGATTTCACGGAATTCATTGGCGTGATCAGAAAACGCATACCGATAAAGCGCCACGATGTCGAAATTGGAACGCCTGAACCCCTTGGTTTCGTGCTGTCAAAACAAAGCGATTGGGATCAGCTTTGGGATGAGTTCCTCACGCCGGAGTACCGAAAGAGTATCCGGTATAAGGAGATCATCGCCACCAATCTCGGCCAATCCTTTATGAGACTGGTTCAGTAGGTTGGCACACGCTTTCCGCAGGCTCAAGTAATGCTCGGAGTGATTTTCCGGTAATCAGGATGACCACGGCGCAAACTATGAACCAAAGTCTCATTACCGGAGGTATGGCCCGTCCTAAAACGACAAGCACCACAAGTATTACAAGTTCCTGCCCGGATCGATGAAAAACCGTTTCGATTTTGAAGACATTTTGAAGCAGACCGGGCGCCTTTTCTGGCCTCAACTTTGCATCATTGCCAGATATACCAAACAGGACTTTTATGAAACTCAAGGGAATGTTATCGGCGATGGCGGTGGTGATGACCGGGTGGCTCACCGCTCAGGCGCAGGGTGTTGAAGCTGAAGTACCTGGTGACCATTTCAGCCTGGAAGGGGCGCTCGAGCTCTTCAAGAAATCGAGTTCACCGGAAGCGTTCGAACGCCTGCTGAATTCGCCCGACAGCAAGGTAAACAACCTTGACCTCAACGGCGATGGGTATATCGACTATATCCGGGTGTTTGATCGGCAGGACGGTAACGTTCATATCTTCATCATCCAGGCTGTCGTCTCCGAGACGGAAAGTCAGGACATCGCCGTGATCGAACTGGAAAAGCTTGCCGACGGCAAGGCCGTATTGCAGATCGTCGGAGATCCGGACATCTACGGAATCGAGACTATCATCGAGCCCACCAGCGAAGTGCGCACGTACGCCGGAACCATGAGTACCCCTGCCATAGTCAATGTCTGGGCCTGGCCGGTTGTCAGGTACGTGTACAATCCCTACTATGTCGTGTACCATTCGCCCTGGGGATGGAGACATCGCCCCGTGTGGTGGAGCCCCTGGAGGCCCATTGTCTATGTGAACTACTACAACTATTGGGAACCGTATTACTCCCACTACAGCTTCTGTTACACACGCCGCATTGCGTACGCGTACGACTTTTATCGGCCTTATCGCACGACGTCCGTCGTCGTGGTTAACCGCTACAGGCCCAAGATCGAACACTTTAGAAATAGATACTCAGATGGACACAGGCGCCGGGATAGCAGGTCTTCGTCGGCTGCCATTGACCGCGACCACGGAAGCCGAAGTTCGCGGGGTGCTTCGGTCGGCGATGATTCGCGAGACAGAAATTCATCGGGTCGCTCGAGCCGTTCGGGTTCCCGGAGTCTCTATGGGCGCGACAATGACGAACGGACCGGAAACCCTTCGCGTACGACGCTGACGGAGCAGAATTCCAGGAGCCTGCAGCGCGGCGAAGCCGAGCGGACTTACACCGTCCCTTCAAGGTCGCGTGGCGCAGAGACAGTGACGGGCTACCGCAGCGCGCCAACGCGAAGGTCGAATAGTGGCAATCGCTCCGTGGAAAACGTGGAGCGGCGCGAAGTCCCGTCAAATGTGAGATCGGGCGGGTCCACGAATCCATCAAGGAGCGGTAGTGAGCGTTCCGTCAACGCACCTTCGCGGCAATCGTCCCCGACCGTACGGCCGAGCCGTTCATCGGGAGGCAACAGGTCCACCGTGGCGCCGAGCCGTTCATCGTCCGCGCCTTCCCGGCAGGCGGTGCGTCCCAGCCGGCCTTCAGCGCCATCGCGACAGACCGCCAGCCCTCCGTCGCGGCCCTCAGTCAGTCCAAGCCGGCCGTCCTCTCCTTCGAGGTCGACGCCAAAGCCAAGTCGCTCGGGTGGATCCCGGTCGCGGAATAACTAAGCATGTGTTTGGGAAAATAGCCCCCGGGACAAGGGGCTATTTTTTTGCTCAATCCCCTTCAATCAGCCGCAGGTCTTCGCGCGTCGGATCGACAATGGCGAAACGTGCCGTTCCGGTAATGTTCATTTCGTCAAGAATGTCGACCACGTCAACAAATTTCGAACTAGCCATCGGCTTGATAAGGACAATCGTTCGCGGATGAGAAGCCATCCTTTCCAGAAGAACGCGCCGGAGTCCATCCCTGGAATAATTCGTCTCCCGCGGCGTCGGGTCATTAGCGATCCACCAATAGAGCTTGCGATCTTCTCCCGCCACGAGGTTCAGAACATTCCTTTCATTCACGGGAGTAGGGCTGCCCGCGGGATCCGGCATTACAATTTCCATCAAATGCGGTTTGAAGAACGTGGTGGTCAGAATGAAGAAGGTCAGCAAAAGGAACGCAAGGTCGACCATTGGGGTCATGTCGACACGCGTTGAACGTTTCCGTGAGCGAACCTTTCCGCCGGGTGACTCGGCGCTGCCTGGTGCTGTGATCTCGGCCATGGTATTATGTTTCCAGCAGGATGCAGCCGGCGGCGACATTCCATACCCCACGCCTCGAAATCTGAAACCGGTTTATCCTGTGATGCGGATCACAAGTTTCCCGACGAACCGTCCTGTGCCGAAGTGCCGAAAGGCTTCGCGCGTTTGTTCGAGTGGGTAAACCTTCCCGATCACGGGCTTGATCTTCCCATCGACGACAAGCTTTGCCAGTTCATCAAGATGCCGGTTGGCCTGGTAGGGCATGATCGCAACAGTTTTGTTCCCCCGCGCCGAAGCCAGTGGGCCAAATGCCATTATCTGGAGTATCGAGGAAGACGTGCCGCCAACCATCAGGAACTTGCCGCCGGGATTAAGGCATCGCTTGTACGCCGAAATTGTGCGGTTCGCGACCATATCAATAATGAGGTCGTAGCGCGGCGCGGCGGAAGGGAAATCATAGTCGTGATAATCGAAAACATGGGTCGCGCCCAATGCCTTTACCTGTTCGAGCTTTTCCGACCGGTCAATCCCGGCAACCGTTGCCCCATACATGCGGGCCAACTGAACGGCGAAGGTACCCACACCGCCTGCGCCGTTCACCAGCACGGTTTGACCCGATCCGATATCACCCCCCATCTTGAACGACTGCAGCGCGAGCAACCCGGCCTGTGGCAATGCGGCGGCTTCTTCGAAGGAAAGTTCCTTCGGCTTCGCAACCACCGCATCCTCCTTCGCACATGCGTACATGGCGTATCCGCCCCAGCCGTTTTCGCAGAGGTCTCCAAACACCTCGTCCCCGACTTTCCATCGGGTGACTTTCCTTCCGACCTTCGAAACAACGCCGGCGATATCCGCACCCGGAATCTTAAACCTTGGCTTGAACAGTCCCCACATCCTGACAAAGAATGGCTCGCCGCGGACCATATCCCAGTCCCACGAATTGATCGACGCCGCGCGCACTTCAATAATTATTTCATGGTCGGAAGGTACCGGCATACCGACGTCCTTTAACGTCAAAACCTCAGGGGTCCCATATCTTTCATAATAGATCGCGCGCATGGTGGTCAATTTACTTTGATGATGACACTCCCTTTCTTAAGTCCCTGTTCGACATACCGATGCGCATCCGGCGTTCCTTCGAGGGGGTAAACGCGATCGATAACCGGCTTGACTTTCCCTTGCGAAATCAAATCCGCAAGAAAATTGAGGTCCCCTTCTGTTTCGTACGCGAGTTGAAACATAACCTTCTTCCTCGAGTACATCTCCAACAACAATCCTTTTATCATCCTCCTGGGCCCGGTGTTCGCCATGAGATAGACCCCTCTTGGAGCGAGCGTGGCCACGCACTTCGAATACGAGCTGGCATAGACCGTATCTAATATCACGTCGTATTTGACGCCATGCGCTGAAAAGTCTTCGCGGGTGTAGTCGATCACGTGGTGGGTACCGATCGCCCGGAGCATATCCAGCTTCATGGTGTGGTCCACGGCGGTGACTTCCGCGCCATAATGGCGTGCAAGCAAGACGGCCCAGGAACCGATGCAACCGCCACCTCCGATCACCAGCACGCGTTGTCCGGGTTGAACATTGGCTTTCCGCAAAAAGAACAACGCATTGATACCGCCAACAGGGATCGTGGCCGCCTCTTCAAAGCTTACGTTCGCAGGCTTCAGTCCGAATGCAGCTTTTCCGGAACGACAGAGGTACTCGGCATTGCCGCCCATAGCCATGCCGGTAGAGCCAAAGACCGCGTCGCCGGGTTTGTAGCGCGCCACCTCCTTCCCCACAGCCTCGATCACTCCCGAGAATTCCATACCCGGAATGTACCGCTTCGGTTTCCTGTAACCCATAATCATGCGGACCGGGATCCGTGTCCACAACGGGAGGGTGAGTGTCCGCAGTTCGCAGTCCCCATAGGTGACGGTGGAGGCGTGGACCTTGATGAGGACATCGCGCGGGCCGGCAATAGGATCCTCGAGTTCGGTGAGGCTGAGCGTCTCCGGCGGACCATATGCCTTACAAATGATTGCGCGCATGTATTGTCTTCTTTTCGAATACAGAGGTTATTGGGTAAGTCGACTGGGTGTCGAAATTATTACAACTGACGGAAGGTCATTTGCCTAAGGACCCAACAGTCTTACTTTCCTTCACGCACCTATGGTCCCCCTCGACGTCGCGCAGGTCAAGAAAAGGGAGTTAGGATCCAGGACGGGTAACGTAAACGACCTTGACACGGACCAACCTTGTGCCCCACTTCAGAAATGCCTGGACAGACCAGTTCTTCCAGCGTCCTTAATTCCTTCGACGTTCAGCGCTTTTATCCAAATCCTCAACGCCTCCGTGTCGCCGCGCCGAATCCGTTACCGGTTAACGGACGAACCTTGCGCAGATCAGTAGTGAAATGCTAACGAATGCTTGTACCAGCGAATAAAAAAGGCCATATCCTGCATTTACAAATATCGAGTCGCATTTGCACCAATGGTGCAATTGTCTAACTTCGAAATGTTACTTTGAAACCATTCAAGAATGAAGACAACTTTACTCGCTGCAGCCCTGTCTGCGATGATCATATTGCCATGCGCAGCACAACGGGAGTTCAGGACGGAGTTTGAAGACTTCCGGTATACGCTTCACGGGCTGCTCGATCCGGACCACCCGATGAGGATATCCCCCGCGCTTGCGGCATACATCAACACGTTCCTCGAAGACCACTCCGACGACATACAACACTTCCGGGCAAAGCAGCTCAAGTTGCACGAACGCGCGCCAAATGCGGCGATATCCACCTATCGGCCGCTGCCGGAGAAAGAGGTCAATAATCTCAAGCAGCAGGCGGTGATGCTCTACGCGGAGGCTATGCTCGCAGGTGAGTATGGTGAAGGCGGCACTACTACAAAAGATCAGCTTTCCAGCATCAATGCGTTGCTGAGCCTCCTGCGTGTGGACCCGCTTAGCCTGATCGGCATGACCCATTCGCAACTCATTCCTACCATCGTGACCCAATACATGAAAAAGGACGCGGCTGAGTTCGCACCTGTATTTGCCGGCCTGGCGATTGGCGGACAGATATTCAGCACCCGGCACAACGGCAGGGAAGTCTGGAGTGTGAACGTGATGAATCCCTTCATGGCAACGACCTATACCGTAAACGCAGAGACGGGAGAAATTGCCCTTACCAGTGTCCTCATTAAAGACTGAACACTACGGCTTCAACCTTTGAAGCATGAGCGTCTGACCTTTCCGGCCAAACGTAGACCGGAGTTATATTGGAGAAACTTCTACGCTGGTGAGATTGACCGGAATCAGACGTTATGCGTCTTCCATTTTCCGCGTGAAAACAACCACAGCGTGAACAGGCCAACGGATGTTTCAGAAATGAATACACCCCAGAATACGCCCGAATGTTCCCAGCCCAGGCGAATGGCGAGAAACCAGCACAAGGGAATCTGAATGAGCCAGAAGAATACTACGTTGATGCGCGTAGGTGTCTGCGTATCGCCCGAACCATTGAACGCCTGGGTAGACACCATCCACCATCCATAGACAAAAAACGAGTAGGAAAGAATGCGCAACCACTCACCACCAATGGCCACAACATCTTCAGCGTCTGTGAAGAATTGCATCAGCCGCTCGTTGAAGATAAAGAAGCACGCGGAGACGCAAACGAGATAAGCCATGTTGTAAAACCCGATCTTCCAGACGGAGGATTCAGCGCGATCGGGTTGGGCGGCGCCGAGGTTTTGTCCGACGAGCGTTGCCGCAGCGTTCGAAAGTCCCCAGGCTGGCATCATCATAAACATCATGATTCGCAGCGCGATCGTTGCACCAGCCACCGCATGGCTACCAACTTCAGCGAGAATGCGCATGAGGAATATCCAGGACGTCATCCCCACAATCATCTGGCCGATCCCACCAAGAGAGGTCTTGAATACGTTCCCGATCACGACCCCATCCCAACGGATCTGTGAACGTAAGATGCGGATGTGTTTACTGCCCTCGAAAAGTATCCAGAGTTGAATCGCAACGCCTACCCCACGCCCAATGTTGGTGGCGATGGCGGCACCTTCAATACCCATCGCCGGAATCGGACCCCAGCCAAAGATAAGGATGGGATCCAGCACAATGTTGATCCCGTTCGCAATCCACAGCACACGCATGGCAATGGCAGCGTCACCCGCGCCCCGGAAAACCGCGTTCAAAACAAAGAGCAGGACCACCGTGATGTTGCCTCCCAGCATCCATTGCGTGTACCGGTAACCGTGCTCGATGCTCCATGCATCGGCTTCCATCAGCGTAAGCAGCTCTTTGGAAAAGAAAATACCCGCGATAGCGAACGGCACCGAGAAGGCGACCGCGAGAAAGATGGATTGAATGGCAGCCTTTCCCGCTTCCTCGCGATTGTTTTCACCGATCCTCCGGGCGACGATTGCCGTCACCGCCGTCGCCAGTCCCATAGCCAGCGAGTACAGCAGGTACAAGTACGTCTCGGTCAGCCCAACGCTGGCGACTGCTGAGGCGCCGAGCTTACCCACAAAATAAATGTCGACGACAGCAAACAGCGATTCCATGACCAACTCGAGAATCATGGGGACTGCCAGCAGGAAGATCGCCCTGCGCAGGCCAATGCGGGTGTAGTTTGCTTCCGTCCCGCGGATAGCGTCACGAAGTGCCCGCCACACCGATTGCGGCGGTGGCGGCGGAAGTTCCGTGGAGGTGGGCTCGTGGGTGTCCATTAGTCAGGTGCGCTTGTCAATGATGCAAACATATCTTAAAACCGCGGCACCCACATGGCCGAATCCGGCAATTCACAGGGCAATTGCGTCAAAGTAAAACCACACCCGCCGGCTCCGGAGCGATTCAACCCGGCACCCACAGCGCCCCGACCGGTTGACATCAATGCCGCCCCGGCATTTTTCGTCAGACCTTTGCATCCTCCTTGTAGAAATCGCTAAACCTCAAAATATCCTGCTCCTCCGACAACAGCCGCACCGGCGTTCTGTACAGGAGGGATACCACATTGAAGATCAGCGCGACCGCATAGCCACTGTGAATAATAATCCGGTTCAGGTCGGCAAGGGTGAGAAAGGCGTAGATGTTATAGACACCTACCAGGGTAAATATCAACGCCCCGAAAGCCGAAAACAATGCTCCCTTTCTTCCAAATATCAACGCATTCAATATCACGTAAAGGGAATAGAGCAACATCATCAGCGCGGCGAACTGAAGGAAGATTAACAAGGGAGAAAAAATGGATGACGCCGCAAAAACGGTTACCATGATCAGCACGCCATTGATGGCGACCAGGGTATACAGCGCCCATCGTTTGAACTCCTGGGGATAGATCGACCGCATAAAAAATGAACCCGCAACCACGATCAGGGGAATGGAACTATACTCAAGGCGCGCAACCCACGCCCAGGAAGGCTTCAACAACAGATACCGGTAAAAATAAAGGTCGGAAAACAGGAACCGTAAGGCAAAGGCGAACGCGAGCAATCCGAGAAAAAGGAACGCCCGTGTCCGGAATATGAAATAGATCACACAACAACTAAGGCCTGTCAAAGAAAAGAGGATGATGAGCGCGAGCCCGCTGAATTCATACATGGATGAGACGCGTTCGATATGGTCTTTCGCACCGATACGCATGACTTCGGCGCATCCGCCCCGCGTATTTTGAAAATTGGCGATTTGGAAGATGACGTGAAGGGTATCGCCCGTTACCGGTATGCTCACGGTCGACGGCAACCACTGCGGAACCATTTCCGAAGGGTCTGCCGCCACGTTGCCACTTTCGGCCAGCAACTGGTCGTTTACCCAGAACGCATAGCTGTTAAATACCGCCGGAACCCAGAATGCGACGCTGTCCACGTCGGGCGCGAGTATCCGGAGATAGTAGGTGGCGAACCCGTTGCCCGGCAATTCCTTTCCCCCGATCACCTGTTCACTCCAGGGGATCGACAGTTGCGCATAGACGGGGAGGTCAAGGTTGATGTCTTTGGCCCCTAGCAACGCATCCCAGTAAAAAACCCATTCTCCGCTGAGGTTCACGACCGGCTGAACGGTCGGATCCCATTGACGAAGATCAATTACGCCCTGCCGGGGAACCGATGCAACGGCCTGGCCATACAAAACAGGTAAGACCAACAAGGTCAGGACATAGCGCATCGGCTTAATCATTTTCCTAAAAATAGGAATTTCATCCCTTGCGTCCATCCGCAGGTTTCGGGGCCCGGACATATTTTTATATCATATAACCCTGGCGATGTTTCGGCCTCGCATTGTAACCCTGTGAAAACCAACCATGTGTATTTTGCCGGGTGGTCTGCCGACGCTTTTTTGGCCTACTTTTCTATATTTGAATCGCTCTAACTATGGCCTGACGTATCCACTATGAAAAAAAGCCTTTTCGCCAGCGCCTTGCTGGTGTGCGCGTTGCAACTATCTGCACAGACTGTCGACTCCGAATTTTCACTTCAAATTACAACCGAAAGTGTTCCCACAGGGATACTGTTATTCAACGATGCCAGTTACCTTGTCTATGGCGACTTTAAGCGCGTCAACGGGCAGGCGCTGCAAGGGGTGGCAAAATACAATAGCGACGGAACGATAGATGAGAGCTTTCTTATAGGCAACGGCGCAAACCATCTCATCGAGGCGGCGGCGCTCCAGGCCGACGGCAAGGTTCTTCTGGCAGGTAGGTTTACAGCGTTCAACGGCCAGCCCAGACAAGGGATTGTTCGCCTGAATCCGGATGGTTCCATTGATGAAACCTTTTCGACGAATGTTGAACTGCTTTCCTGGAACGTTCCCTTCGAGTTGGCGGTGCAATCGGATGGTAAGATACTATTTGCCGGACCGTTGGATTGGGTCGACGGCGTACAGGTACCGGAACCCCGTTTTGTACGCCTGAACACGGATGGCACGCTCGACACCAGTTTCAAAGCACCCGCCGAGTTGCGCGTCTCAGATATCGAAGTTCAGACGGAAAAAATCATTGTCTCGGGCAATTTCGAAGGTGGAATCGCGAGATTGAACAGTGACGGGTCCATCGACATGACGTTTAACATCGGCAGTGGACTTGGCCAACGTCCAAACGATGTCGACGTGGCGCCGACGGGAGAAATCTACGTGATAGGGCTATCGGAGTTTAATGGCCAACCTCACGACGGCATTATTCGGCTTTTGCCGGACGGTACCCTGGATGAAAGCTATAATAACGAAACCGACGTGCAGCCAATCTCCGGCATTGTTGTTCTGCCTGACGGAAAAGTGTTGGCCTGCGCCAGTGCAGGTGCCTCTTCCTACAAGCCGGTAAGGTTCAATGTAGATGGAACCGTTGACCCAACGCTGGTAGCCGTGCAAGGCACCGATTCATTCGTTTATCAAATGGGCGCGAATTCAAATGGAGACATTGCCCTGATAGGATCTTTTGAAACCTATGGTGGTCAGGATCGACATAACCTTGCGGTCATGGACTCGGAAGGCACGCTCAAACCCATGGTGGCCCAGCCGAAAATCCAAAAAGAAAGCAGCCCCGGGGTCATCACGGCGATCAGCGATAGCCAGTTTCTCATTGGATTCGACGGTGAGGCCAACGATACCGGCGTGCGCTACTTTGCACGCGTGAACCTGGATGGAACACTCGACGACACATTTTCCGGCAACTCCCAGCCTGATCTGCCCGTTCAGGCAATTTGTGTCGACCACAATGGAAATATCCTGATCGGCGGATTCTTTGAAAATTTTGGCAATATGCCAGTCCCCCGGCTGGCGCGTTTGACATCTGATGGGAATCTCGACGCCACCTTTACCGCAAACACAGGCTCCGGGTTTAATGGTGTCGTTGATGCAATCGTCGAGCAGCCTGATGGCAAAATCATTGTCGCCGGAAACTTCACCACTTTTAATGGAGGGTCCCGAAACGCGATCGTGCGGCTGAACGCCGACGGAACGCTCGATGAAACTTTCAACACCGCAGATGGATTCGCCGGCGCCGACTTCGACCGTGTCTTCGATGTAGTGGTACAAGCGGATGGAAAGATCCTGGTTGCCGGCGAGTTCTCATCATTTGATGGGCATGAGATCTACTCATTGTTACGCCTGAATGTCGACGGCACGTTAGACGAAACCTTTCAAATCGGAACTGGGGTGCGGCGCGGTGGTAGCACCGTAAGCGCTGTATATGCAATTGAACTCCTGTCAGGGGGAAGAATTCTCGCAGGCGGTTCCTTCGACGAGGTCAATGGAGCCGACGCAAGCTACCTTGCCGTCTTGAATGCTGATGGAACATTCAACGATTCATTTCAATTCGCCCCTTCGTTTTTTATCGTCGACGATATCGCAAAACAAGCCGATGGCAAATTTTTGGTGCTGGACCGCTCTTGGGGAATACGCAGGCTAACCGCTGAGGGAAAGGTAGATCCCACCTTCACGGTGCTCATGAGCGAATACACATCACGCGTTGTCGAAGTCGTCGGCAACAGCATCATTGTAGGCGGGCCAATTTTTACCATGGCCGGGCATCCGGTCCTCGGTGTCACAAAACTCAACCTGCCGGCAGGCGCGCCCATGAAGCCTGGCATACTTGACGCAACGGACATCCGGATCAACTCGGTTCGGGTTTCCTGGTCGCCCGTTGAGGATGCCACTGGATATTTTCTTGAGCGGTCCACGCCCGATAACCAGAATTTTCAATTGCTCGGTACTATTGGCCAGAGCGACACGACATATCTGAACTTTGATCTGTCCGAAGACACACCATACGTTTACCGTGTAGCCGCATTCAACGCGGCGGGAACTTCACCATACAGCGATGAACTGAGCGTAAGGACGGATCAGTCTCCCCCCGATGCGCCGTGGAATCTTGTGCTCACGGTCGCGGCCGTCGACGAAATCCACCTCGAATGGGATGACAATGCCGACAATGAAACGATGTATGAAATCTGGCGGGCGGAAGACGACATTTCATCAATCAAGCCGATGGACACGGTTGCCGCGGATATCGTCTTTTATGCGGACCGTACCGTGGCGGACGGCACTTACTATTATTACCAGGTAAGGGCAATCAACCGCGGCGGCAACTCAGGGTTTAGCAACCAGGCGGGCGTCCAGGCTCATGACCCTACGCCGGCGGTGCCATCCGCCCTGTCAGCTTCGTCGGCGGACAACTATCAAATTGTCGTAACCTGGAACGACAATTCCAATAACGAAACCGGGTTCGAAGTCGAACGCGCCGAAGATGACGGGACTTTTCAACTCCTCTATACCACAAAAGCGAATACCAGCCAATACTTCGATCGCGATGTGCTGTCGGGAAAAACGTATCGATACCGTGTCCGAGCCTACTACCTGGACCTCTTCTCAGCCTATACGGACGAGGCCGTTATACAAACATCATTCGTGGGCCCCAGGCCACCCTCAAACCTGGTCCTGACCTCACCCACCACGACATCCATACAACTGACATGGATCGACCATTCCTCCCCCGACGATGAGCTCGTTGATGATGAAACGGACTTCGTGATCTATCGCAAACTCCTGAACGCTCCTGAAATGGTTCAGCATGCATTCTTAGCGGCGAATTCTACGAGTTTCATCGATAAAGACCTGACGCCTGGTCTTACCTACGTCTACCGCGTAAGTGCGAGAAACGAAACGGCGACCAGTTTATTCATTGAAGGCTTGCGCACCGCGGGCATCGTGCCAATGGCAGACCAGGAGTTGGAGGCATGCGAGGGGTTGTTCTTTGATTCGGGAGTCGATAGCGGCTATGGCAACAACGAAGACTTCACGACGGTCATCCATCCGGCGGTCGAAGGGACGTCCGTTCAGCTCACCTTTGAAGCATTCTTTACTTTTGTGGAAGACGAACTGAAAATTTACGATGGAACGGTCGCTGATCCCGCCGCCCTGATTGGCACCTATTCCGACATCAACGCTCCGGGCACCATTAACGCGCCGAACACCGGCGCATTGACGCTGGTCTTTGCGTCGAATGAATACAATTTTTCGACGGGCTGGAAAGCAACCATTGGATGCGTCACCCTCCCCGATGCGCCCCCCTCCGACCTTACCCTGGACGTAGGTAACCTCACGGAGGTCAAGCTGTCCTGGAAAGATGTTGCGACCAATGAGGCGGGCTACGTGGTGGAGCGGTCGCAGGGAAATGCGTCGAATTTTGTCAGCGTCGCCATGGTTCCCGCGAACACGATCACATTCGCCGACAATCTTGCAGAATCCAATACAACGTACTACTACCGCGTTAAAGCCGCAGGCGTCGGTGGCGCAACGTCGGACCCGACCCCAACGCGGGCCATCGCGTTTGGCAACGGCGGCGTATGGCGCTTAAAGGCCGACTTTGACGGGCTTGGACGTACCGACGCGGTGGCATTCGCGGTGGACAGCAAGGCTTATGTGGGACTTGGCTGGGCTGGCGGCGTCCAGGCGCTAAACATCAGCGCGTACGATGCCGTGAGCGACACGTGGACGTCCGTCAACGGCTTTGACGGCCTGGTCCGTTCGGAAGCTGCCTCCTTTGCCATTGGCGACAAGGGCTATGTCGGGCTTGGTGAATGGATTGATCGCGAAAACGACTTTTGGGAATATGATCCGGGTACCGACACGTGGACCCAAAAGGCAAATTTTGGCGGAACGCCTCGCACCGGCGCCGTTGGATTTTCCCTCGCTGGTAAAGGATACTTTGGACTCGGTCGCGATGATGCGGGATACACGAACGATTTTTGGCAATACGATCCCGCTGGGAATGCATGGACGCAAGTGGAAAGTTTCCCGGGAAATGCGCGTAACGCGGCCGTTGCGTTCGTAATCGGCAACTTCGCTTACGTCGGGACGGGTTATGACGGATCTGCCCGGCTGAGTGATTTCTATCGCTATGATCCGGCCGACAACAGTTGGACCGCGGTAGCAGCGTTTCCGGGCGAGGCGCGCCGGAGCGCGGTCGCTTTTGCCATCGATGGAAAAGGTTATGTCGGTACGGGCGACGGCTCCAGCGACAAAAAAGATTTTTGGCGGTATGACCCCGTATTGAACGCCTGGGAAGAGATCGTTTCGTTCGGGGGAACACCGCGGCTTGCGGCAACCGCCTTTGCCATCGGCGGCAAGGGTTACGTGACGACCGGCTTTGACGGGGCCGAGCGGAAGGATCTCTGGCAATTCACGCCGTCAGCGATCGCGGCGGCGCCCACCGCGCCCGCCGAACTCGTTGTGGTTTCCACCCTGTCCACGGAAATCGGACTTGAATGGAGCCATAGTGCCAGCGAGGCCCATACCTTTGTCGTTGAGCGATCCACGGAGTCAGAGGCTTCGGGTTTTGAAGTTCGTCAGACCCTCGGTGAAGGGATCACCACCTACACGGACACCGGGTTGGACCCTGAAACGGTGTATTACTATCGGGTAAAGGCGCTGAGCGAAAATTCGGGAGGGTCCGCTTATTCACCCGTGATCTCCGCCACAACGCTTCCATTGCCGCCGGAGGCCCCCTCAAATCTGACTGCTTCCGCGGGAAGTTCGTCCAACGTGGAACTAACCTGGTTGGATAAATCAACAAATGAAACGGGCTTCATTATTGAGCGGTCGGCGGAGAACAACGCTGACTTCACCGAAATCGGTAGAACGAGCGCAGGTATCACTGAGTTCATTGACACGGGTATCGGCTTCGAAGTGACCGCATACTACCGCGTGCGTGCCCACAACACCGGCGGCCATTCAGACTCCTCCAATGAGGTCGTTTTTGACACCGGCCCGTCACCCCTTGAACCACCGACCGGACTTTTGGCAGAGGTGCGCTCTGCCCAGTCGATTCTGCTGACGTGGACCGACAACTCCGACAACGAAACGCTTTTTTCAGTTCACCGGTCAACGGATCCTGACGCTGAATTCGAGCTCGTGGCAAACCTGATTCCCAATACTACGGAATACATGGACGTTGCCCTCCTGGCCAACACGACCTACTACTACGAGATCACCGCGACGCTGGGCTCCGTTGTGGAACGTTCGGGAGTCGCGTCGGCAACGACGCTCAACGTCCCACCTGCTGCGCCCACCGACCTCGTCGCCACCTTCGATGAGATTAACCAGACCATTTCCCTGGCCTGGACCGACGCCTCGGACAATGAAGAACTTTTTGTCATAGAGCGGTCCACTGACGGAGATGAATTCGCTGCGCTGGGCGAGGCCGCGACAGCGAACTATACGGACGAAACCCCTGGCGAAATTTGGAAGGCCTACTATCGCGTGGCGGCCCGTAACAATGGCGGAACCTCCGCGTACTCGAACGTCGCACAAGTCATCATTGCGTCGCTGGAGCCCGAAGCACGACTTCAAAACATACAGGCATTCCCCAATCCCGCGCGGGACGTGCTGACCGTGGCGTGGCGTTCTCCGAAACTCGGAACCGTCGAGATCGCCTTCTATGATTTAACAGGGCGGGCGTTGCACCGGTATTCCCGTGAGAAAGTTAGTGTCGATTTCCAGGCTAGGTTCCTCACCAGCGAACTCGCGAACCAGGGTACCGTGCTCTTGAAGATGACGCTCGACGGCGAGATTGTGCTGCGAAAAATCATTATCGAGTAGCCGCTGACGGACAGGGAATTCACCTCGGAACCCCAGGCTTATCCATGTAATCACTACCTTGGGGCCTCATCATACGCCTAACACGATCTACTCATGAGACATCTTTGCACTTTTCTGGTATGGATAGCCGGCCCCGGGACCCTGTTTGCACAGCAAGCTCCTCCTCAGGTGGATCTGCACATGTATGACATTGTGGAGGCCGTGTCTGCTGAACGCCTGGAAGCCGACATCAGGACGCTTGCCGCCTTCGGCACCCGCAATACCTTTTCCGACACGGTTTCTGACACGCGCGGCATTGGGGCGGCGCGGCGCTGGATCAAGCGTGAGTTCGACAAGATCTCCGATGCCTGTGATGAATGCCTGGAGGTTTTCTATCAGAAAGACTTCGTCACCAGAGAGGGCAACCGCCGCGTTCCGAAAGACGCGTGGGTGGTAAATGTGGTGGCCATTCAGCGCGGCACGGACTATCCCAACAGCTTTGTGATCATGTCGGGTGACATCGATTCACGGGCAAGCAACACCATGGATTTTGAAACCGATGCCCCGGGGGCAAACGACAATGCTACGGGCATGGCCGGGGCCATTGAAGCCGCCCGTGTGTTGTCAAAATACAAGTTCAGGCACAGCATCGTATATGTCGGTCTCTCAGGCGAGGAACAGGGTCTTTTCGGCGGTGCAGGGCTGGCCGCGTATGCGAAAGAGAAAGGATGGAATATCATCGGCGTCCTGAACAACGACATGATCGGCAACATTGAAGGCGTCGACGGCGTGATCGACAACCGAACCTTCAGGATCTTTTCGGAGCCCGTCCCGCCCACCGAAACGGAACGCCAGCGGAACATGCGCCGCTACTACGGTGGCGAAGTGGACGGAATCTCACGGCAACTCGCGCGATATGTTCACCACCAGACAGTGACCTACATGCCGGAGATGAATCCCATGATGGTCTACCGACTCGACCGCTTTGGCCGGGGTGGCCACCACCGCCCGTTCAATGACCTCGGCTATGCCGGCATTCGCATTATGGAAGCGCACGAAAACTACAACCGGCAGCACCAGGATATTCGCGTCGAGGACGGCATCGCCTATGGCGATGTCATCGAGGGCGTAAATTTTGCCTATGCCAAAAAACTGACCGCCGTCAACGCCATTACACTGGCGGGGTTGGCATGGGCACCACCCGCCCCGACCGGCGTGGGGATCGGCGGCGCCGTTCAACCCTCGACAAAACTCATTTGGGAAGCGCTTCCCGCCGAACAAGTCGCCGGCTATAAGATATACTGGCGCGAGACCACGTCACCTACCTGGGACCACTCACGGTACGTCGGCAACGTGTCGGAATTTACCCTTGAGGGCATCGTGATCGACAATTACTACTTCGGGGTCGCGGCCGTGGATGCCTCGGGCAATGAATCCGTGGTCGTTTTTCCCGAAAAGGTCGTAAGGTAAGGCTTCAGGGCACGAAACTTTTCCCCGCTGGCTTATCAACCATGAAAAGTAAAGCCCGCATCAAGTCCCATCCCCTTCATCCAATTCTGGTCTCCTTCCCGATTGCACTCTTTACGGGTGCGTTGCTCAGCGACATCGCAGGGATCGCCCTGGAATTTTCCGTCTTGCATCAAACTGCGCTTCACCTCGCCCTCGGCGGCATCGGATTCGCCCTGCTGGCCGCCGTGCCGGGGATTATCGATTTTCTCTACGTCATTCCCCCCGGGAGTTCGGGAAAAAAACGTGGCGCGCGCCATGGACTGCTCAACATCACGGTCGTGATCGTGTTTGCTGTCACCGTTTGGCTTCGGACGGAAGCGGATATCGCGCGCTGGGGCATTGTCGGTTTGGAGGCATTTGGCGTCGTGCTCCTCTCCATTGCCGGATGGATGGGTGGAACGCTCGTGTACAGAAACCAGATCGGCGTGGATATCCGATACGCGCACGCAGGGAAATGGAATGAACAATATTTTGACGATGCCCGCGGCGAACTGGAGGTAGCCACAACGGACGAGCTTAAGGTGAATCAGATGAAACTGCTACGGGTTGGTGAGAAGCGCATTGTCCTTGCACGGACGGAGACCGGCTACGGCGCCTTCAATGACCATTGCACACATCGCGGCGGGAGCCTCGCGGGCGGATCCCTCATCTGTGGAACCGTGCAGTGCCCATGGCATGGTTCGCAGTTCGACACAAAAACCGGCAAAGTGAAAGCAGGTCCTGCAGCCTCGGGGATCGAAGTCTATCAAACAACGGAAAGAAATGGAAAAGTCTATGTCGATCTCGGCTGATGTTCCCTCACACGGCATAAAAGTCAAGAGACTGTTTTACAAGTAAAACAGTCCCTTGGTTAATCTCTTTCCTTGCGCTGGCATTGTCCAGATCAAGTTATAACGATTTGTTCTCAGGTTCCGAAACGTTAGTTCCGATTGACCACTCTTTAAGAGATTAACACCACTGTAGAGGTAAAAACTATGCCTGATTGGATTGCAGCGGCCTTTTTGCGGATACGGCAGCTCGGGGCCGCCGCTTTGCATCTGCGTTGCGTTTCCATTGTCCCTCTAATGCCACAGGTTGCCAGCAAGCTTTCAGCACGACGAATTGTTTCCCGGCCGTCAACGGATCCGGCTTATGCCGCGCCAGCCTGTTCGCTTTCGTCGAAATTTGTACCTTCGTTTCCAACAACAACGCTCCTATGAAGTCGAGACGACAATTCATTCAGACCCTTTCCGCGGGCCTTGCCCTTCCGCTTCTTGGCAAAGCGGGGACTGGCGGAAGCCAGAAAAACGATGAGGGCGTTCTCCGCGTCGCCATCATGGGCCTGGGGAGTTATGGAACTCGTGTAGCCGAGGCGATGCGCAACTGTAAGCGCGCAAAACTCACGGGGCTGATCAGCGGCACACCCTCGAAAATCGCCCACTGGCGAAAAGAGTACCGAATTCCGGAAAAGAACTGCTACAACTACGAGACGTTCGATGAGGTCGGCGATAACCCCGACATCGACGCCGTGTATATCATCACCCCCAACGCGCTACACCATTCACAAACCTTACGCGTGGCCCAAGCGGGGAAGCACGTAATCTGTGAAAAGCCGATGGCCATCAATGCAACGGAGGGAAGGGAAATGGTTGATGCATGCCGCGCGGCCAATGTCAGACTTTTGGTCGGCTACCGGATGCATTTTGAACCGAAGACCCTCGAAGTGATTGACATGCGCGCCCGGGGTGAGTTTGGAAAGGTGTTGTTCTTCGAGGGCTTGAGCGGATTCCGGATCGGCGACCCTAACCAGTGGCGTCTCGACAAAAAAATGGCCGGCGGAGGCGCCCTTATGGACATCGGTATCTATTCCGTCAACGGTGCCCGGTACATGGTCGGCGAGGAACCACTTTGGGTCACCGCGCAGGAAGTGAAAACCAACCCTGAGAAATTCCGCGAAGGGGTGGATGAGACCATTACCTTCCAGTTGGGATTCCCTTCGGGGGCGGTCGCCTCATGCCTGTCGACCTATTCCATGAACCACCTTGACCGCTTTTTTCTGAACGGGGAAAATGGCTTTGCCGAACTGCAACCGGCCACCGGCTATGGACCCATCATGGGCTCCACCCACGAAGGCGAATTAAAGCATCCCCATGAAGTGCATCAAACGATCCAGATGGACGCGATGGCGGGGATGATCCTTGCCGGCGAAAGGCCGGTAGTGCCCGTAGATGGTGAGGAAGGCGTGCGCGACCTTGCCATCATGGATGCGATCTACGAAGCCGCCAGATCGGGCAGGAAGGTAGACCTCGGCTAGGGCGGGGAATCACCCGCCCTTCCAAGTAAGGCGAGCATCTTGCGTATCAATCCGATTTGCCCCAAGTGGTACACGTCATGCTGAACGATGCCGTCGAGCAGGTAGGCAAATGAAAAGCCCGGGGCGTATTCTGTGTCCAGGAAGTCGTCGTTCCGCTGGTGGAGCATGGACAAGAGCTGGGACTGTGTCTCCCGGAACTGCCGCTGCAGCATTGGCCACCCCTCCTGCTTGAGGTCTTCCAGGGAACGGAAGTTCAACGCCCCAACCGTTCGATCCCGGAATTCGTGGTCTCCTTCGAGATGCTTCACCACGACGGTCCGCCAGTAAACACAATGGGCGACAATTTCGGCAATACTATGTACGCCCGGCATCGGCGGCCTGAAAGCGAGGTCCGGTGTCAGGTCGTCAAGTTTGGCGGAAAAATGCTCGCCTTGCCAGCTACCGCCCTCAAACAACGACTTCAGTTGCTGAACGTAGGCCATGACCCTCCTCGTGGAAACATCGAAGCTCTCATAATGTTCGACATAAGGTTCAAACTCAAGCAGTTTTCCGTCGTCCTGCGGATAATACTTCGCTCGTTCATGCGCGTCTCCCGCAAACGCCTTCACCGCTTCAAGATCCTCCCATTCCGTTACGGTCCAGAAATGGCAAACGTCGCCGTCGGCCTTTTTCCAGATCTTCGCAGCGCGATTGCCCGGTGTTTCGCGGTATTCGTTTGTCCCGTCTTTTACAAGAAATTCAAGGTAGCCGGCGGCGTCTTTTGATCTCGTGCGGCCATGCCATATTCTCGTAATCATAAGCGCAAGGGTGGCGTGATAGAAAATTGAAACACAAAAGGTACCTGTCATCCATACCACAAGGCATCAAATCACCGATCCTTTGCCGACGTGGTCGCATGGACATTCCTGGATAACTTACTTATAAAAAATCAGCCGCCTCCTTATTTGAAATAATCACTTTCCCGTAGGCGGGCAATCTTATTCCTCAATAGAAATAAAACCAGAAAATAGCACATGCCCCATGTGAGCATTTTCAGTTCATCGTCAGCGCCGAGGCCGGTAAGAATTCCCGCGCAGATTCCACCCATGAGCATGTATATAAAAAACCGGATCATGCTGATAACGATTTCCCTGGAGAGGGGCTTTTGAGCGTTTGTCGCCGGCTCCTGCATTCTAGACCAGAGCAGAAGCAGAAAACAAACCAGCATCCACCAGGCTCCCATCCCGATGGTGACGCCAATGACAAACAGAAAGTAAAAGCCACCCACATACATGACCAGCCTGCGTCTCCTCTGTACCGACGACCCGGCCATCGCGGCGACCGCTATCCCCACATTGGCGTGCAGCATTAGAAATTCGACGATGATCCCGTTGGCGACCGCCCCCGTCGTTCCCGGTCCGAGCAAGTCAGAACCAAAAAGGGCGAATGCGAATACGCCGGCTGACAGAAGTTCCGGGTTGACATAGCGCGTGGCTTGTGTAAATAAAAAGCCTTTTGCAAGGCTACCGGAAATTGAGGTAATGAAGTGTGCCATGGTTCAGGGGCGAAAGCCTCCCCCTTGAGCCGTACAATTTATTTTTATTCCGGAAGCGCTCCAAACCCGATGGTCGTTTGGTTACGATTGCCGGCCGGAATTGGATAAAACGGGCCATTAAAACATACATGATGGTCCCGGGCAAGGCATTTTCTGCTTAAATTCGGGCATTGGTTTTGATTATGTTGCCTGAAATGCATTACCTGCCTATGAAAAAACAATTACTGTTATGGTCCCTGATTGCCATCCTTGCCGGATGTAGCTCCGGGAAAAAGGCCTTTGAGAAAGGCGATTACTACGGTGCCGTGATGAAATCCGTCAACCGCCTGAGGCAAAATCCCGATCACTCAAAATCGGCTGAAACCCTGCGGGATGCCTATCCATTGGCCCTGGATTTCTATAAAACGCAGGCGAATAACGAAATTGCCTCAAACAGCCCGTTTAAGTGGAAGAACGCGATCCAGTCATACACCCAGCTTAATAACCTGTATGAGCAGATCAAGCTTTGCCCCGGATGCCTTCGGGTAGTTCCGAATCCCACGAACTACTATGCCGAGATCGGCCCGCTGAAGGAAAAGGCTGCGGAGGAGAGCTATAACGCGGGAATCAATGCCCTGATGAAGGGCACCCGCGACGACGCCAAGCGGGCATACTACAATTTTGTGGATGTGCAGGCCTTTGTACCCGGATATAAGGATGTCGTTGCCTATCTCGAAAAATCGAAGTTTGAGGCGACCGTCAAGGTTATCCTTGAACAAATCCCCGTCCCGTCCCGGTACAACCTCAGCGGCGGATTCTTTCAGGACAAGGTCGAAGAGTACCTGCATCAGAACTACACCGACGACGGCTTTGTGAAGTTCTACACGCCCCAGGAGGCCAAAAACATTGAACTCCCCGTCGCCGACCAGATCCTGCGCATTCAGTTTGACGACTTCTCCGTCGGCAACACGACGCTGAAGGAGAAAGAGGAAACCGTTTCGAAGGACAGCGTCAAAGTGGGTGAGGCAACCATTGAGGGCAAGACCATTCCTGTTTACAACACCGTGAAAGCGAAACTCATCACCTACCACAAGGAGATCGTATCAACCGGTATTCTCAGCATGGTCGTCGTCGATGCCAAGACGGAAGGGGTACTTGCCCACCGGAAGTTCTCCGGCGAGCACGTCTGGGTGAACTCCTGGTCGAGGTTTAATGGAGATGATCGCGCGCTCACCGACCAACAGCTGGCCCTTTGCAAGAAAAAGGAACTTCAGCCACCTCAAACCCAGGAACTCTTCCTGGAATTCACCCGGCCGATTTACGACCAGTTGGTGCCTACCCTTAAGGGCTTTTACGATAACTACTGAAAGATCGGAATAGCGGCCCGAAACGGATTATCTCCAACATCCGTTTCGGGCCGAACTATTTTATAGGCCGAAATAGTTTTCTTTATGCGCTGAACCTATAAACAAAACCGCTTGATATGACACGTACGGGAATTTTTGCCCTGGTCTGTATACTGATCGCGGGGACTTCCTGCGGGCAGAAAAGCAAAACCACTGAAATCATGGCATCCGAATTAACAAATAACAACGGACTGGCCCTGGCCACCTTCGCCTCGGGCTGCTTCTGGTGCACGGAGGCAATTTTCCAGGACCTGGAAGGCGTGGCACGGGTCGAATCCGGCTACATGGGGGGCACGGTAAAAGATCCGACTTACGAGCAGGTGTGCAGCGGCGCCACGGGCCATGCCGAGGTCATCCAACTGTCGTTTGACCCGGCCGTGGTAACGTACGAAGAACTCCTTGAGATCTTCTGGAAAACGCACGATCCAACCACCCTCAACCGGCAGGGCGCCGATGTGGGCAGTCAATACCGCTCGGCTGTCTTCTACCACGATGACCGCCAAAAGCAACTGGCCGAATACTATAAGAGCAAGCTTGAGCAGGAAAAGGTCTTTGACGATCCCATCGTTACGGAAATCACGCCGGCGAGCGAATTTTACAAAGCCGAGGACTACCACCAGGACTATTACAATTTGAACCGGAACGCACCCTACTGCTCCTATGTGATCACCCCCAAACTGGAAAAGTTCCGGAAAGTGTTCGGTGAAAAGCTAAAAAATCACCGATAAGACGTTGTTTTTTTCAATGGATTGCCAAAATCCAATGAAACTATTCAGCCAAACCTGCGTTATTATGTATGAGTAGAGTAATTCTTCTCATAGGTTTAGGTTTAGGTAACAAAAAAGCTCAGGGACGCTGAGCTTTTTTGCTTTCTATCGTTTTCAGGTTCAAAATCAAGAGTTTACAAGAACTTTTCGTTTCAGGTTCGTAATATCATAAGCGACCTTCATGATCTTCGTCACTTCACCGTTCTTGTTGCGGATGGGAGAGTAAGTGGCCTGCAGCCATACCTCCTCGCCATTCTTGTTGATCAACCTGAATTCGCCGCGACTTGACCGGCCAGACGCCAGGTCCTTCCACAGGTTTCGGTAAACATCAGAGTTGCGGTCATCCTTCGGAACAAAGATCCGGTGGTTTTCGCCAGCAATTTCCTCCTGCTTATATCCGGTGATTTCCAGGAAGTTATGATTCGCTTTCAAAACATTTCCTTCAACATCGTATTCGACGACTGACATCGCGTCGTTGATTACCTTCATCGTACCTTCGAGTTCGCCCTGCCCGCGTTGCATCTCCTCCTGGGTCGCCTGGAGTTCTTCCATATTCTGGCGCATTTCCTCCTCCTGCGCGCGCATCTGCTCGGTCATTTCCTGCGATTCCTCCAGCAGCCGCTGGGTACGCGCATTGATCTTCACCGACGAAATGGTAGAAGCAATGCTCTCGGCAATCTTCTGGACAAATTCGACTTCAAAGTCGCGTAGCACATTGAAACCAGCGATCTCCACAACCCCAAAAATCTCATCATTCACCTTCAGCGGCACGATCAGCACGCAGGTGGGGTTCGCATCGCCCAGCCCGGATGTGATCTTAATGTAGCTTTGCGGCACCTCAGTGAGATAAATCGTATCTCCCTCCTGCCAGGCTTGCCCGGAGAGGCCCTCGCCTTTGTGGATCTGGTGGTTGAGGAATTTCTTCTTATCCCAGGCATAACACGCCTTCATTGACATCGTCGGCTCGTCTTCAACAACGTCGTCGACAATATAGAGGGCGCCCTGGTTAGCCTTGAGGTATTTGACGAGGTTGGCAATGATCTCATCGGAAAGCTTCACCAGATCGTTGTTATTGGTCCTGAGGATCTCTCCAAATCGGGCAAGTCCCTCCGTAGCCCAGTTGCGCTGCTTGTCGTCGTCGGCCACCTTGGCCAGGTTGTTCCGCATGTTGATCAGGGCGTTGCCCAACACGTCGTGCTCGCTAAGGGGCTTGAACTCAGTATTGTAGTTTCCACTTCCGATATTTTCCGCGAAGGTGGTGGTTGCCTTCAGCCCACTGACGAGGTTGTCCATAGCCAGCGCCATATCGCCGATCTCGTCGTTGGTGAACTTTGCCCGCTTCTCTTCATCGAGTTCACCCCGCCCAAGTTTCACTACGATATTCTTCAGGAAGTTCACCGGTTTGGTGATGGAGATCACCAGGTAGATGGCGCTGATGACGGATACCAGCAGGAACACCCCACCGAGGATGAGGGTGAGGGTTTTCAAACCGCTGATGGAAGCGATTACCTCCGCGTCCGATGCAGCCGTCAAATCATTCTGTCGCTGGGCGATCAGGGTCAATCGCTGGATAAGGTTATTGGTGAGAGGAATTACTTCGCTTTCGACGGAATTCTCGGCCATGAACTTTATCGTAGGATCCTCGTAGTTTTCAAAACTCTGAAGGTTGGCCATAATAGACTCGCGCTGGATGGTCACCAGGGAATCAAAATGATGGAAGACGGTGTCCATGCTCTTCAACTGGCCTTCTTCCCAGTTGGAGGCAAGACTTTCAATATGCTTGCGCAGCGCCGGATATTCAGTCTCCTGCAATTTGCGCAACGCCGCCTTGTCCTGGGAGTTCGTTTGAAGGTACACCCAGTTGGTGATCAGCATGCGCGACCGGGTAACCATCAGAATAAACTCGTTGATAGCATCCTTTGAGGGCCGGTAATTATCTCTGGAACTCTTGACTACGTTGTCGATCGTATTGCTGCTCCCGAAGATGATGGATACGACGATGATGAACAGCGCGATCAGAACGACAAAACTCCCCAGGATCTTATTGCCTATTGTCAACCGGATCCGAAACTTCTTCTTTTCTTTTTCTTCTTCCATAGCAAGGTTTAAATCAAAATCGCCAAGCTCGTGAGCAAGCTCGATACTTTCAAATTATGTTTTGCGGTAGCACTCTGATTCAGTTCGAACACAAGTTTACCCTCCTTCCGGATAAAGTTGATGTGGCTGCCCCTGGCGCCCAGCCCGGGCTCCTCCGTAACAATGAGCACCGACTCAGCACCGATCTTAGTGACGATGCTTTCCAGATCAGCCGAGCGGCCGGCCGGAATAAAAAGGATATGGCATTTACTGATTTCATCCACAGAATTCACCTGGGTGACATGAATCGGGCGATCACCGACTTTTTTTGTGTCAGCCAGCACCTTCAATTCCTTCATGATCGGGCATTCACCCAGGACCTTGATCTCAAAGCTTCCCTCCCCATAGGCCGCGGGCCAAATGATGTGGCGGGTAAAACTGTAGATGTAGATCGAGTAGGATTTGTAAGTCTGCGCAAAACCCGACGAGCTCAGGACGATGGCCAAAAGAACAGCAGGTACAGACTTCTTCATCAAAGTAATGATACAATTTCTTTCGAATCCATGCAAAATAAGGGAACTGCAATGGGAAAAATATATAAAAGCGCGAATTTTATCACATTGCTGGTTTCGGGCGTTTTTTTGGCTTCGGGGTCCTTCGGCGTTTAAAAAAAAGTTAAGGAAGCCATCCCCGCATCGCCATAGCGAGCGGGGAAATCGATAGATTTGCTTACCCTGATGCAACCCCGCTATGTGTCGTCTAATGGCTTACCTGGGCTCGCCGATCGTTGTCGACAAGCTGCTCTATCAACCCAAGAATTCACTCGTCAACCAAAGCGTTAGCGCAAGGGAGCTCGAAGAGCCCCTGAACGGCGATGGCTTTGGCATCGGATGGTATGTGCGGGAGGTAAATAACGAGCCGGTCACCTTTGTCTCCGTTCACCCCGCGTGGAGCAACCGCAATCTCCGAAACCTGGCGCCAAAGATCCGCACCGATTGCTTCGTGGCGCACGTCCGCGCGGCAAGCGTCGGGGAAGTCTCCGAGTCAAACTGCCACCCTTTCCAGTATCGGAATCTTCTGATGATGCACAACGGCGGCGTAGAGCAATTCCCGAAAATAAAACGCAAAATGCGCGAGCCCCTGTCCGACGAACTCTACAACTGGATCAAAGGCCAAACCGATTCCGAGCACGTCTTTGCCTGGTTGCTGAATGACTTGTTCAGAAATCACAAAACGATCAACTCCGACGCCGTGGTTGACGCCTTCGAGCACACGTTCACGGCGTTGAAACAAATGATGGAATCGGCGGGCATCACGGAGCCTGCTTACCTCAACATGGTAGTGACCAACGGACTCTTTCTCGTCGGTACGCGTTACGTCACCCACCCGGTCGAAGACCCGCTCACCCTCTACCACTCCGAAGGGAGCCGCTATGTAGTGGAAGACGGCGTCACCCGCATGGAAGCTCCGGAAGACGACGACCACGCGGTGCTCGTCGTGTCTGAAAAGCTTTCGGAAGATCCGGCCTGGACGCTGATTCCGCCCAACCATTTTGTCATCGTGGAAAACTCGCTGAACGTACGGATAAGGCCGATCCGGGCATAACATCGCGTGTGCGATTTTGTGCTACATTCGCGGAAAAAAAAGTTAGTGAAAAGGGATGTCATCGTCATAGGGGCCGGAATCGTCGGGCTGGCCACCGCGCTGAATCTGATTCGCCGAAATCCGCGACTAAAAGTGCTCGTCCTTGAAAAGGAATCCGCCATCGCCCGCCATCAAACCGGCAACAACAGCGGTGTCATCCATTCGGGGCTTTACTATAAGCCGGGCAGCCTGAAAGCGAGAAACTGCATCTGGGGTTATCAGCTTCTGATCGATTTTTGCCGTGAGCATGGCATCCCGTTCGACCTCTGCGGAAAGGTTGTCGTCGCCACCGAACAGGAACAGGTACCCCTTCTGCACAATCTTTTTGAACGCGGTGCAAAGAATGGGCTTAGCGGATTTCGGATGTTGAATACCGATCAACTCCGCGAACATGAGCCGCACGTTGCCGGTGTGGCCGGCTTCTTTGTTCCCCAGACCGGAATTGTTGATTTCAGGAAAGTGGCTGAGAAATACGCCGCGATTTTCTCCGAGGCCGGTGGCGAGATCGTCACCGGCGAGCACGTGACCGAAATCACGATGGCCGAAAACCGCGCGGAAGTCATCACAAAAACGTCGGCCTACGAATCGTCGCTGGTTGTTAATTGCGCGGGCCTCTATTCCGATAAGGTTGCCGCAATGTCGTCTTCGCGTGTGGACGTGAGAATTATCCCGTTTCGCGGTGAATACTACAAGTTGCGCAAAGAGCGCGAGCACCTGGTGCGAAACCTGATCTATCCCGTCCCCGATCCGAACTTCCCATTCCTCGGCGTGCATTTCACGCGTATGATGAAGGGGGGCGTCGAAGCCGGCCCGAACGCGGTACTTGCGTTCAGCCGCGAAGGCTACCGAAAGGCTAATATCCGTCTGGGCGAGTTGGCCGAGACGCTGCTCTGGCCCGGGTTCCAGAAGGTGGCGGCCCGCTATTGGCGCACGGGCCTTGGCGAAATGTACCGTTCATTTTCGAAGACCGCTTTTACCCGGGCGCTGCAAAAGCTAATCCCCGAAGTGCAGGAAGCGGACCTCGTTGAAGGCGGCGCGGGCGTTCGGGCACAGGCCTGCGACCGGACGGGCGGACTCGTTGACGACTTCCTCATCCTGGAGGAACGGTTGGTGATCAATGTTTGCAACGCGCCGTCGCCGGCAGCTACCTCGTCACTAGCCATTGGCGAAACCATCGCCGATCTCGCCCTGATGAGGGACTTTTGAGGCAGAAGTTTAAATTTGAAGAATGGAAAAGCTGACCCGCGGGGAACTTCAGCGATACAGCCGGCAACTCGTGCTGGAGGAGTTCGGACTCGAGCGACAATTGAAACTCAAGGCATCCCGCGTGCTGGTCGTCGGTGCCGGCGGCCTGGGCTCCCCTATCCTGCTTTACCTCGCCGCTGCCGGCGTTGGCTCCATTGGCATCGCCGACGACGATGTCGTTTCCCTCTCGAACCTTCAGCGCCAGGTATTGTTCACGACCAACGACATCGGCATCTCCAAAGCAACCGCAGCATCAGATCGGCTCAGCCAGCTGAATCCAACCATTGAGACTCACCGTTTTGCCGAGCGCGTCACTGCTGCCAATGCCCTCGCCTTGCTGGAAAACTTCGATCTGATCGTCGATGCGACCGATAACTTTGCCACGCGTTATCTCCTCAACGATGCCGCGGTACTTACGGGCAAGCCGATGGTGTATGGATCAATCCTCCGGTTTGAAGGGCAGGTCGCCGTGTTTAACCTTCGCCGCCGCGACGGATCCTTCAGCGGCAACTATCGCGATCTGTTTCCCGAGCCTCCCGCGGAAGAACTGGTACCCAACTGCGAACAAGCCGGTGTCATCGGCGTGCTCGCCGGCATGGTGGGGACCTTGCAGGCCAATGAAGTCATCAAGATTCTCACCGGTCTGGGCGAGCCGCTTGCCGACAGGTTGCTGATTATCGACAGCCTGTCGATGGAGCAAACGGTGATCAAACTTTCGCGCCATGGTGCGCGAGATGCAATCACCTCCCTTATCGATTATGAGGATTTTTGTGGCATAAGTCACAATAAAAGCAAATCTTTGGATGGAAATCTGAACGCCATGAAAGAAGTTACTGTACAGGACCTGAAGCAAATGAAGGAGTCCGGAGCCGAATTTCAACTGATCGACGTACGGGAGCCCCACGAGTACGACATTTGTAACCTTGACGGCGAACTGATTCCGATGTCCGAAATTCCGGAGAACGTGGGCCGCATTGCCCGTGACAAACAGGTGGTACTCCATTGCCGCAGCGGAAAGCGGAGCGGCGATATGCTGCTCTGGCTTGAGAAGAATCACGGGTTCACCAACCTGTACAATCTGAAAGGAGGCCTTTTGGCATGGGCTAAGGAAATTGACCCGGAAATGCCTACCTATTAGCGGAGTTATTTTGCCGACCGCTCAAAGGCCTGGCGCAAATCGCGAATCAAATCATCGATGTGCTCAAGCCCGGCCGCAATGCGGATCAGTCCGGGCGTAATTCCGACATTTGCCCTTTCCTCATCCGTAAGTTTCGAATGGGTCGTTGATGCCGGGTGAATGGCAATGGTCCGCGTGTCGCCAAGGTTGGGCGTGTGCGAAATCATCTCCAACGCATCGAGAAACCTCCTTCCCTGCTCCAGCCCGCCCTTGATTTCGAAGGTTACCAATCCACCGCCGAGCTTCATCTGCTTTTTGGCAATCGCGTGTTGTGGGTGCGTTGCAAGGAAGGGATACTTCACCCGCGCCACTTGCGCATGCCCTTCGAGGAAAACACCAAGCGCCATCGCATTCTGGCAGTGCCGATCCATCCGCACGGCAAGGGTCTCGAGACTCTTCGACAACAACCAGGCATTGAACGGCGACATGGCCGGACCGGTGTGGCGCGCGAAAAACCGAATCTCGCGGATCAGCTCCTTTGACCCAAGAATGGCGCCGCCGATGACACGCCCCTGTCCGTCCATGAATTTCGTGGCCGAATGCGTAACGAGATGCGCCCCCCACCGTGCCGGGTTCTGCAAATAGGGCGTGGCAAAACAATTGTCGACATTCAGAATGAGGCTGTGTTTTGCCGCCAGTTTTCCCAGCCACTCCAGGTCGATCAGGTCAAGGGCCGGATTCGACGGCGTCTCTACAAAGATCATCCGCGTGTTTGGCCGGATCTTTTCCTCCCACGTTTCAGGAGCATTGACGTCGGCATAGCTGTGAGAAATTCCGAACTTCGGGAAAATCGTGTTGAGGATCTGATGTGTGGAGCCGAAAACAGAACGGCTGGCCAGCACGTGATCACCCGACTTGAGCAACGCCGCCATGCTGCAGTACATGGCCGCCATGCCCGACGCGGTGGCGATACCGTCCTCCGTGCCCTCCATGGCCAGGAGCTTCTCCACAAACTCGTTGGTATTCGGATTTGAATAGCGACTGTAAATATTGCCGGGAACTTCGTCGGCAAACATGGCGCGGGCTTGCTCGGCATCGTCGAACACGAAGCTCGAGGTCAGGTAAACCGGGACCGAGTGCTCCCGGAACGCCGTGCGCTCGTGTTGTGTGCGGATGGCCTCCGTTTCAAAGTGCTTATTTTCTTTCATGGGTTTAGGACGGGGCTATGATTTCGAAACTGTGCGTAACGTGCGCGTGCGGCTCGAGCGTCCTGGCGACGGAACAGTATTTCTCAACGGAAAGACTTACCGCGCGTTCAGCCTTGTCGCTGTCGATACTTCCAAAAAGGCGAAAATGCGCATGAACTTTCCGATACAAGGAAGGAACGGCGCCTTCCTCGCGTTCACCGGTTACCGTGATGCGAACATCGTCAACCGGTTGTTTTTGCTTTTTCAGAATGCTGATCAGATCGATCGCACTGCATCCCCCCAGGGCGGCCAGTAACAACTGCATCGGCCGCATGCCCTGGCTCGTACCTCCAATGTCGGGTGCTGCGTCCATGTGTACGCTGTTGCCTTGCTCGTTCCTTGCTTCAAAGTGGAAGGCCTCATTCAATCGATTGAGTTCAATCTTTATCATGCTACTTTTTGTCATCAGGCCACACAAGGCTGGCAATCAGCATGGCCACAAGGCTAACGGTTGTTGCCGGAACCAACGATGGCCACCACGTGTCGCTGAATTCAAATATAATCCATGTAACCATACCGAGCACCATCGACAACAACGCGCCGGTGCTGCTGGCGCGCCGCCAGTATATGCCGATGGCAAGGGGTGCAAACAACGACACCAGGCTGAGGATGGACGACTCGCCTACCAGTTCATAAATATTCGATCGTAGACATGCCATGATGGTGGCCAAAACGCTGAAAAACAGGACGGAAAGCCGGGTAAGGAGTAGGAACTGACGATCGTCGAAGTTGCGCTTTGCCAAAGGGCGTATGAGATTCTCGGAGAATACGGATGCCGGGGCCAGGATAGCCGAACTCGTGGTGCTCATGATGGCGGACAGCAGCGATCCAAAGAAAAGGATTTGCACGGGCAGGCTCGTGAACTGAAGCACCACGTTTGGCAGGGTCATCTGCGTGTCGCCGCTGGCAAACCCTGGATAGAGTTGCGCTGTGCAGAGACCGATGAACAACGGCAGCATGGCAATGGTGAGGTAAAGCCCGGCGGCAATATAACAGGACCTTACGGCGATGCGGGGGGAAGCCGACGACATCGCGCGCTGAAAGACGTCCTGGGAAGGTATCGATCCCAGCCCCAGGACAGCCCACGCCGCCACGTAGGTGATGATTTCCTTGAATTCGCCCGCGGGCAGGATCCGGAACGTGCTCGCTGGCGCGCGCGAGAGCACATTGGCCACGCCACCCGCCTCAAAGGACAACGTGGCCGCCACCACGACGAGGCCCGCGACGATGATGATCGTCTGAATAAAATCGGTCACGGATATCGCCCACATCCCGCCGATGTAGGTGTAGACCGTTACCACGGCGGCGCTGATCACTATTCCCTCCCAGAGCACGAGTCCTGTCACCGCATTCAGAATCAACCCCATCGCCACAAGCTGCGCAGCGATGTAGCCGACGTATGGCGGCGCGAGAAAGATACTCGCCACCAGTTCCGTTCGCTTTCCATAACGGACTTTGAAATAGTCGCCCAGGGTAAGCAGGCCCATGCGGTAAAGGGGGCGCGCGAAAAACAACCCAAAGAGAAAAAGGCAAAGCGCCGCGCCGAATGGGTCCTCAATTACGGCGTACAATCCCCCTTTCAGAAACTCTGACGAGGCCCCAAACACCGTCTCGGAACCAAACCAGGTTGCAAAGAGCGCCGATGCGCTGAGCATTAACGGCAGGCGCTTTCCCGCCAGCATGAAATCACCACTGGTCCTTACACGCCGGGAGGCCACGTATCCAATCAGGACCGTAAACACCAGGTAACAAATGATCGATAATAACAGCAACGGGGCCTAACGAATCATACGCTGAAAATACGCGTTGCTGTATTCGGATTCAAGCGTCGCTTTACTTATCGTGCTTCAGTTGGAAGGTGCGCGTTACATTGAAGCCCAGGTGCAGATCCCCGTCCGCGAAATCGCCCGGAGTTTCCGTAATGAAGGCACGTTCGGTGAGCCCCCGCGTGTTCGTGATGAGTAGTTGGAAAACGTGTCCGCCGGTTTCAATATCCACACCAAAGCCGAATGTATTGTAATACGGATTGTTGTCGGGTACGTTCAATCGATAATAGTATTCGCCCGTGATGGCAACACTGCGTGTGATCTTATACCTTCCCCCGACGCCGAGCGCAAACTGGTCGTTGTCTTCGATCGATTGATCGACGGCGTTCTTGTGGATCATGGTTGGCATGAGTTGCAAGGAGAACTTGGGGCTGAATTTGCGCGCAATCAGGAGCTGGCCGACGTAGGCCAGGCGGTCAATGTTCTCAAATCCCGCCGGAGCGGCCTCCTTCTTTGGCGAGGCCCGGTATGCGGCACCACCCAGCGCCGTCACGGTGACAGGGAAGTTCCGTACACCACTGCTTTGCCGGAGCAGCTTGTATTTCACATACCCGTCCGTAGTCTTGTCAACCGAATTCCGGCCCACGCTCAAGCTCATGAAGTCGGTTACCCCGTAGTCGAGACCATACCGGACGTACGCGTTGTCGAGGCCAAACAGCTCGTAAAGCCCGCCGTTCATCGCGCCAAAGCGATGCGCGAAGATAAACTCCAGGGTCCCGTGCGGTTTTTGCTCGACCGTATGACCATTCACGAGACGTGTTCCCTTAAAGGTCTGGAACGCGTAGTCCGTATCCGCTACCTGATTTTGCTCCAGCTCTTCCATCAGGTCTTCCTGTGCGAGTGCCGGCAGGCAGCATGCGGCAATAACCAAAGTCAGTACAATTTTCATATGGGCTTATAAATGTAGTCTACTTCCACCTCGACTTCTTCGGCAATGTTTTGCCAGATGATCTTCGGTATCTCAATATTGTAGTCGGCAAGCTTCACCATGAATTTGGCCTTAAGGTGTGCCTTGCCATTCTTGAACTCGAGCGTACCGGGGATGGTGATATCCCGGGTGACCCCATGAATGCTCAGCTTGCCCACAGCCCGGACCCGTTGAATCCCCGCCGTACCAGGCCTGAACCCCTCGAGCTTTCCGTTGAAGGTGGATTTCGGATGCTTCTCCGTCTCCATGTACTTTTCATTGAAGTGCTCGCGCATGAGGGACTTGTCAAACTGAAAATCCTTGACCTTCACAATGTACACGAGCTCGCCGGTAGCAGCGTTGAAGAGGCTTCCCACCAGGCGGTTCTCGGCTTTTATGTCTTCGACCACAGCATCGGAAAAAAACGAGATATATCCTGTCTCCGAGGAAAACTTCTGCGCGTACGCAGTGAGCGGGGCTAAGAAACAGCAGAGAAGCAGGGCGCGCATCATCGGGTCACAATCGTGTTACTTCGGTTTGTAGGTAAATTCAACGGTGACCTCTACCTGCTCGGCGATGTTCTGCCAGAGAATCTGCGGGATCGCGATCTTGTAGTCCTCAAGCCGCACAATGAACTTTGCCTTCATGAGGAGTTTTTCGCCGCGTTTTTCAATTGTCCCCGGAATTTCAACCTCGCGGGTCTCACCATGTATCAAAAGCTTGCCAACGGCCCTGGCCTGCTGCACACCCCTGGCCTCGGGATCGAAGTTTTCAATGTGACCCTGAAAAGTCGATTTCGGAAACTTATCCGATTCCATATACTTTTCGTTAAAATGTTCCTGCATCAGCGATTTGGCAAACTGAAACTCGTTGATGGGGATCGAAAAAACGATCTCACGGCTGGCGGCATCGAAGATGCTGGAGCCCTTCTTGTTATCGGCAGTGATATCTTCCAACGTGGCGTCAGAAAAAAACCTGATATAAGATTTTTCCGAAATGTACTTTTGCCCGCACGCGACGTCCGCGGTAACAAGAACCAGAAGTAAAACGAACAGCTTCCTTTTCATCGGCTTCATCAGTTGTTTGGTGCGCCCTGATTTGCCCAGCAAACAATCTTGTTGATCTCGTCCTGGCTCAGAGGCCCCGCGGGGCTTTCCGCGGGCGGCATGATCCGGTTAAGCACGTAGTTGCGGACATTCCCACTTTGGGCGCCTTCCTGAAACGTGCCAAAATCGGTCCAATCCGGAAGATTGGGATCAGACCCGTGGCAACCGCTCACCGCGCATTTTGACATCACGATGGGATGAACATCCTGTGCATAGCTAACCTCTTCCTCGGGACATGTGAACGACGCAAAGTCATGGGATACACAAGATTCCTGTAGCAGCATCACCGCAAGCATACATGAAAAGCCAATCAGAACCGGACGTAATTTAACCATACCGAAATATACAAATCAGGGTAATACAAAGATGGGACTGTACTTTAAATGCTGTCGGGATTGCCTCGTCACGGATTGTGCGACAGGAAAGCAGCGGGGCCTGAAAATGAAAATCCCCCGTGATCCTTGACCACGGGGGAAAATCATTGTCTATAGTTGGCTTTAATCTTGAATCAAATGTAATTGAATAACCGGTCATTCCGCGACGGCGAATCGCTATGAGGACGGATTGAAAGATGAACGGCTAAAAACAGGGTATGGAGTGCCGGTGGTGGCGGACAAGCAGGCCTGAAAATAGAAATTCCCCTGAGTACGCGACAAAGGGGAATCTCATGTCTATAGTTGGCTTTAATCTGCCGACAAGATACGGCAAAAATCAACGCAAGCAACAATTCGCAAACTATTTTTTTTCAAGGGTAGAATCGGCCCCCGGGTCAGCATGGCCAGAAGAATCGTGGTGAATCTCTTCCCGGACCGGCGGTCCTGCACCCGGAAAGGTCGTGCGCGTACTGATGTCAAAGACGGCGTAAGCCAAAAGGAGAAAGAAAACGATGGCAAATAAAAGAAAGACTTTGCGTGACCGGTTCATGCTAAACAAAAGAAAGCATGTTGTCGGCAAGTTTGACGTTGTCCGACAACAATTCGTAGAATTGATCTTTGTTGAGTTCGAGGATTACCACCTCCGACTTCGCGATCAACAGGTTTGTATTTACGAAGTTCGGCAGGGGCAACATTTCGCCAATGAATTGCCCTTGTGAGAACTGGGTTACGAACTCGCCGCGCTGATAGAGTTCGATGGACCCCGACACGAGCACATAAAAGCTGTTCGTCATCCTTTCATCCAGGATCAGGGTCTCCCCCTGGCGCAGATGCAGTTCCCTGCTGATGTCCGCGAGATTCGACAGGGTAAGACCCGGTGTATTTTCAAACACCGGTACCTTCTGGAAAAAGAGCACCTTTTCGAAGCCTGTCATCAGCGTCGAATGAATGATAAGGGCGTCGAGGCTCTTTTTGCGGTCGCCGCGCAGGCGTCGCGTGTTCGTGTGATATTCGTCCATGCTGATCTGAAACAACGCCCAAGCCGAGACTTCCTGGATGAACGTGTCCGGGTTAAAGAGTTGGGCGATGAGATCAAGCTTGAAGTCGCCGATGCGCTGCATGCCGATCTGAAAGATCACACAGGCCTTCGTCCAGCGATTCGACTGCGTGAAATCGCGGTTGATGATGAACTTGAGCACCAGCTTGGAATCAAGTCTGACCCGCGGGTAAAAGTCTTCCAAACGATTGAGGCGCTCGGTATCCGAAAGGTCGTCGAGTATGGGTATAACGCGCTGTTTGAGTTGTTCGGCCAGAAACACATCCAGTAGCTCCACGGCATAGGTAATGCCGTCGCTTGTGCCGCTGTCGATGTTCTCCTTTACAAGCTGGATTGAACGCGTGTCGTAAAGCATCGCCAGCAGCATATAAATGTGCTCGATGTCATTCTGAATCTCCGCCCGCAGCGCCGTGCGAATCTGCGAGGCGAAACCTTCATCGGAAACCTCGTGAATGGCGCTGAGATTCCAACGAATGTCGGCTATGTCGGCTTCGATCGCATACTTGATGCGCGTAATTTGTGAAATACCTGCCTTGAAACCCGCTTCACCCAACGCAAGCAACACCTGGGAGACCAATAGCTTGTTCGGATAGTCTATTTTGTTCCAGAGCTGCTCTCGTGCGCGCTGCCCTCCTATCCGCCCCATCACCTGGATAAGCTTCAACATCACTTGCGTATTCTGGCCGCTCCGATAGTAGGCCGCATCCAGCAGGGGTAGCGCATCGTGCCCCACCAGCACCAGGGCATTCATCGCTTGATTGCTGTACACCGATGACGCAAGGTTCTCGATCAAAGCATTGATTACCTCCGCGTTGTAGCGCTTAACCGCCGTCTTTATGGCCGTGTTTCGCACTTTGGGTTCGATGTCCCCCAGCAACTCCAGCAGAAATGAGATCCCCTCATCCTTGGCCGCGTGCAGAAGCAGTTCGGCCGCGTATTGGCGGTCACTCGCGTTCGATGAACGTGAAAGTCGCTGCACCCTCGAACGTGTAATGTCGCCGCCGCTTTCGAGGATCATTTGCAGCTCTCCCTTGCTGAGGATGTTTTTGCTGTCGCCATTGACCCGGTCACCACTCATGCGTATGACGTATTGATCGGAGACGGACAAACCTTTGAGTTCGTTCATGCGATCCTGCGCATAGTGCCGGGCCGCATCATCGTCATTCTTCATGAGCTGATTTACCCACTGACCGAGTTGCGCGGCGTTGAGTTTTTCCAGGAGTTTAAGCGAAAATACCGCGCGCCCGGAGTTCGGCGACAGCAGGTTTTGCTCCAATTTTCGGATCACCTGTGTGAATCCGCGCTCAAGCTTGGTCTGCTCATCATCCGTGCTTTCAAGTTTCTCCCGGATCTTGCCACGATAACCATGGTAAAGCTTGTTAATGAAGATGATGTACAGGGCAACCAGCACGATGAGCAACGCCTGAATGTGTATCACCTCAAAGAATGGGATGAATGCAAAGGAGAAAATGAAAATGCCCGCGATGAACCGGGAGCTTTCATTCATGAGACCCTCGACCTTCGACTGGATGCTGAACCTGGACCTGCTGTCGAGCGGGATAAAAAGCAGTTTGAAAACGGGGTTCTCGAGTGAATCCCGCAAGGTCCAACTGAAAAGGCGGGTAAGCGCCACGAACACAAAGAAATAGATGTATGCTGATCCCGACGCGACCTTGTCATATCCGAAAACACCACCGGCAACCAACGATCCCAACGCAAAGATGCCAACCACGATCGGCACAATAAACATGGCAATGCGCAACCCGTAGCCAGAGATCACGCGGTTGTTTACGAAGGTCTGCATGATGAGGCTAAGTCCATAAACGGCCCCCGTGAAGAAGGAGTTGAAAGTGGTCAGCTCACGCTCATCAGGATACTGTACCCTCACAATCTCCTGGAAGGAGAATTGCGTGAACATCAGCGTGACCATCGAGATCAGCAGAAAGAATCCCATCGACCGGATAAAAGGATCGCGGGAAATACGATGGACTTTCGTTTCCTGTCTGACCACCGGGCCGAATTCCCGGGGGTCATTCTTTGATATGGTGAAGGAGGCCGATATGCGGATGAGCAGGATCGACACAATGAAGATGCTGATGCAACAGAGCAACAGATAGTTCGAAGTGTCGTCGACAATGCCCGACGTAAAGGGAATAACAATGAGTGTCGCCAGGATGGCGGCGATGAGCTGTCCTGTATCGATCCAGCCCACGATCCGCTTCGATTGGCGAAAGTTGAAAAGGCGGCCAAAGAGTCCCCAGAAGTTCAACAGCAGGATTGCGGTAATGGGCCCACTCATGCAGTACAGCGCGAAGATGCAGGTGTCGTGCCAGCCCACCGGCGCGAAGTGCAGCATCAGATAAGCGGTCAACGTAAACGCAAACGTGAGGAGCACACTGGAGAGCGTCAGTGTGGTAAACTTGATCCAGTCCTGAAAAAAAGAGAAGATGGCCGTTGTGAGAATTCCCAACCCGCCGGCGATCAGGAAAGCCTTGTTCAGTTGGTCACCCAATCGGTTGAGAAACAGGGAGTCTGCTGTAACCTGGTAGGTGGCAATAAAGACACCCATAAAAAAACCCGTGGTGAGCATCAGCACAATTTGCCTCCGCTCCTCAGTTCTGATTTTCAAGGTGCCAACAGCCATAGGTCAATTTCAAAGATAAAGAAAAAGCCTCTTCACGGCGGAGCGAAGAGGCCTTTTTTCGAAAAATATCAAAGATTATTTCCCCGTAGCGGTACTGTCAGATTTGACGTTGCCATCCTTTTCATGCTTGTAGGATTCGTTCAACCCGCGGATTACATCATCGGTAATGTCTATGGGCTTTCCGGCATACAGAACATCACTGGAGGGGTCGTATTTGAGCACCATCTGCAGGCCATTTTTCTCACCATAATCTTTCAGGAACGCCGTCACCCGCTCGTATAACGCCTGGTTGAGTTTCGACTGTTCTTCCATGAGTTGCTGGCTGAGACTTTGTTCGTAGAGTTGAAGGTTGTCACGCTTCTTGGCGAGGTCCTCTTCCGCCGCGCGCACCTGGCCAAGCGTCATGCTGTTGACGTTGCGCTGGTAGGCGTTAATGTCGTTCTGCAGCGCCACCATCCTGTTGCGCAGGTCCTGATCCATTTTCTTGGTTTTATCTTCCAGTTGATCACGGATCTCCTTCAGATACTCGTAGTGCTGCAATATGCTGTCGGTGTGGATGTAGGCAATGGCGGATTCAACCCGGGTCGAGTCGAACGAGCGGCCCGATCCATTTGATGAAGGTGAGGTTGAAAAGTGCAGGTAAAAAAGAACAGCGACCGCTACCAGCAGGACGATGTTTAAAACGAGCGAAAAATTCTTCATTAATTTTGGGGTTCAAGGCCGCAAATATGCCCAGGATTTCGTCGGAATTCAAGAGGATTCAGACAAATCCAAACCTCACCCCTGCGGTGTCACGTCCTGCGTCTGGAACGAATAATGGCTGTCGTCCAGGTGAAGGTTGTCTTCGTTGAAATCCCGGACAAACTTTTCGATGTCATGCATCGTGACCTTTTCGAGGTGCAGGCCGATGTCGAGCGATACGCCGAAATCAACGTTCGGATCGAGGTCGACATGTTCCCGTACCTTTACCGCCTCCTCTTCTTCCAACTCGAGGATCACCTCGGCAATATAAAGCCCGATTTCCTCCTGCAGCGGGTCTAGCGTCGCCAGGTTGCCATTCTCATCTTCTTCGTAGGTGATCTTGCGGTATTCCGGGAAGTGCTTCGCCGCGCGGTGTTCCGCAATTTCGTAGAGTTCGCTTTCATGCTGCAGCCGCAACGTGTACATCACCGCATCGTAGACGACTTCCTTACCCTCGTAAAGGCCCACAAAATAGAAGTGCGCATACTCATCCGTGACCTCGTCGTTCTCGTCAAGCAGGAATGTCGTATGCGACGACAATATGCGATTCTTGTATTCCTGTATGACATGAGGGGCGAATCCTTTGTTCAGCATGACATAACCGATTTATTGTCAATAATTTAAGAAAATAACGCGACTTTCAAGGGGCCTTGACGATTGTTTGGCTTTCCCTAAAAAAGATATGCCATGCGGCCGCTTAGCTTTCCCGGAACCATTCGGCATACACGGGGTAGTTACGCGCCGTACGCGCAATCACCGCACGCATCTCGTCGCCGGTATCTTTTACACGCCTGGCCGGAACTCCGGCGTACACGCTTCCCGGCTCGACCCGGGTGCCCGGCAGCACCACCGCACCCGCCGCGATCACCGCATATTCGCCTACGATGGCATCATCCATAATGATCGCGCCCATGCCGACAAGCGCGTTGTCATGGATCGTGCACCCGTGAACAACGGCATTGTGTGCAATGGAAACGTTATTGCCAATCACGGTCTTCGCCTTCTGGTAGGTCCCGTGAATGACTACCCCGTCCTGGATGTTCGTATCATTTCCGATGGTAATTGAATGTACATCGCCCCGAACAACCGCGTTGAACCACACGGTGCAATTGTCTCCCAGCATGACCTCCCCGACTACCACGCAGGTCTCCGCGAGAAAACAATTCTTTCCGAACCTGGGACTGAAGCCCCGTACTTCCCTGATGTATGCCATAACAATCCGTCGCCCGGCAGCTTCACGGTGAAGCGCCGGAATTCACCACCAATATGGATATTTTACAATCTACTGACAAGATGTCACTTTCGAAAAACTAAAAGTCGTATTTTTGCGTCCTGATTAAAAGCGATGGAGAATTTGATTCAAGACCTGGGCATTATAGAAGGAAATAGCGGGCAGCAGTGTGAGACTTTTCACGTGTCCAGGGAGGAAAACACGGGAAAAGGTCGCCGGTTGTACATCGAGAGCTACGGATGTCAGATGAATTTCTCTGACAGCGAAATCGTGGCGTCAATTCTCCGGAAGGAAGGCTTCGACACCACATCAGATATCGATACGGCAGACGTTGTCTTCCTGAACACGTGCTCGATCCGGGAAAAAGCCGAACAGACGGTGAGAAACCGGCTCATGCACATCAACGGTCTGAAAAAGCGAAACCCCGGGCTGCTGGTTGGCGTGCTGGGTTGCATGGCTGAGCGGTTAAAGTCCAAACTGTTGGAAGAGGAGAAAATCGTTGACCTGGTCGCTGGTCCGGACGCATACAGAGATTTACCCAAGTTGCTTTTGCAGGTAGAAGACGGCGAAAAGGCCGTCAACACGTTCCTATCCCGTGAGGAAACCTATGCTGATATCAGTCCCGTGCGCCTGAACTCCAACGGCGTGACGGCGTTCATTTCAATCATGCGGGGCTGCGATAACATGTGTTCGTTCTGCGTGGTACCGTTTACCCGGGGACGCGAGCGCAGCCGCGATCCCCACTCAGTGGTAGCCGAAGCCCGTGATCTCTTTGAGCGCGGTTTCAGGGAGGTCACCCTGCTTGGCCAAAACGTCGACTCCTACAAGTGGAGCGCCGGCGAAAACAACAAAGCCCGCCTTGAAAAATCCGGCGCTGCTGACGTCGTCGCCTTTGCCGACCTGCTGGAAGCCGTCGCGGCCGTCCACCCCGATTTGCGGGTGCGTTTTTCCACATCTCACCCCAAAGACATTACCGATGATGTACTTGATGTGATGGCGCGCCATGAAAACATTTGCAAGTACATTCATCTGCCCGTCCAAAGCGGAAATACGCGCGTGCTGGAGCTGATGAACCGCGGCTATTCACGCGAGTGGTACCTGGGGAAGATCCGGCGTATACGCGAAACTCTCGGTGACGACTGCGGCATTTCTTCCGACATGATCGCCGGGTTCTGCTCGGAAACGGAAGCGGAGCACGAGGAGACGCTGTCCCTGATGGATATCGTCCAATACGATTTCGCTTACATGTTTATGTACTCGGAACGCCCGGGGACCACCGCCGAAAAGAAGTATGCAGACGATGTCCACCCCGACGTAAAGAAGCGGAGATTGAGTGAGATCGTCGCGAAGCAGACAGGCCATTCGCAGGCTCGCAACGCCCGCGACGTGGGTAAGGTCCATAAAGTGCTGATCGAGGGACCCTCCCGGCGCTCGGCCGAACACCTGCAGGGAAGGAACAGCGCCAACAAAGTGGTGGTCTTTCCCAGGGAGCAATATTCCAAAGGCCAGTACGTCGACGTACTGGTGAATGACTGCACCGGGGCGACCTTGCTGGGCACGGTGTGTAAAGCGCATTGAGCATGGCAATCACAGATTCAGAGATACAGGGTGTTAAACAACGATTCGGCATCATTGGCACTTCGCCTTTGCTGAACAATGCCGTGCGCGTTGCCATGCAGGTAGCCCCTACCGACATGTCCGTGCTGATAACGGGGGAAAGCGGTAGCGGAAAAGAATCCTTTTCAAAGATCATTCACTTTCTCAGCCCGCGGAAACATGGACAGTTCATCGCCATCAACTGCGGATCCATTCCCGAAGGCACGATCGATTCGGAATTGTTCGGCCATGAGAAGGGCTCGTTCACCGGTGCGCATGAGGCGCGAAAGGGCTATTTTGAAGTGACGAACGGTGGAACGATCTTCCTCGACGAGATCGGTGAGATGCCATTGGGCACGCAAGCCCGCCTGTTGCGCGTCCTGGAGAACGGCGAGTTTATCAAGGTCGGATCTTCCAAAGTGCAGAAAACGGACGTCCGCGTCGTCGCTGCCACCAATGTCAATCTGATGAGAAACGTCGAGGAAGGGAAGTTTCGTGAGGATCTCTACTACAGGCTGAGCACGGTGCCGATCTTCGTCCCCCCGCTTCGCGAGCGCGGGCGCGACGCGGACTTGCTCTTTAGGAAGTTCGCCTCCGACTTTGCTGAAAAATACCGCGTTAAGCCCATTACCCTTACCGATGATGCGCGCGAGATCCTGCTTCAGTACCGGTTTCCCGGAAACATCCGGCAACTGAAAAACCTCGTGGAGCAGATTTCTGTGCTTTCAACGGAGGAAAAAGATATCGATGCACCTGCCCTTCAACGGTATCTCCCCCGCGAAAACACGTTGCCTGCCCTTTACCGCATACCCGGCGTGGACAAGGAAGGCATGTCGGAGCGCGACATCCTCTACAAGGTCCTCTTCGACATGAAAAGAGATGTCATCGACCTCAAGAAGATCGTCCTGGACCTGCTCAACGGGAAGGACGCCGGCGCAAGTGAACTCGTGAAGGATAACCCGAAGCTCTTTGAAGGCCTTCATGAGCATGGCACACAAGAACCGGTGGTACTGAACATTCATTCACAGGCTAACCGCGATGAAGAAGAAGAGGTCATCCAGGACATCACCCATGAAACAGAGGAGGACTCGCTCTCCATTGAAAAGAAGGAAAAAGAACTTATTATCAGGGCCCTTCGCAAAAACAACAACCGGCGAAAATATGCGGCACGGGATTTGGGCATCTCAGAGCGCACGCTCTACCGAAAGATCAAACAGTACGAACTCGAAGAATAACTTTTTCATGACCATCAAGCAGATACTTTCGTGGGGACGCCTGGTCATCCCGCTCCTTTTCATCCTCGCATTGAGTGCGTGCGGCATTGGGATCCAATACTCCATGATCGGTACCACGACCACGGCGGAGACAATCGCGGTAGCCGAGTTCTATAACAACGCCGACCTGGGGCCGGCAAACATGGCCCAGACACTCACCAACGAAATCAAAGATTACTTTATTCAAAACAGCAACCTGCGCGTCGTTCAGGAACAGGGCGAGTTGTTTCTCGAAGGCGAAATTACCAGCTACTCGCTTACCCCCATCGCGCCGGTGGCCACCGGCCAGGGCAACCGGGACATCACGCGCGCATCTTCCACCCGACTCACCATTACCGTGAAGGCAACCTATATCAACACACTCGACGAAAACCTGAGCTTCAAGGATAAAAGCTTCTCCTTTTATAAAGACTTTCCCAACGATGTCAACCTCTCCGACTTTGAAGAACAGTACGTGCGTGAGATATTCGACCGGATCATCAACGATATCTTCAACGCCTCCGTCGCCAATTGGTAAAATTTGTTATTTTTACCTTGAGGCATTATCACCGTGGATAAAAACCGATTTACAACAATACTAAAGCACTACACGCGGACTTCACCGGAAGAGGCCCGCGAACTTGCCGAACTTCGCGATGCTTACCCGTATTCCCAGGTGCTCCACGTGTTGTCTGCCCGGGCGGGAAAGGACCACAATATGGACGGCCATGCGTCGTGGCTTCCCGCTGCCGCGGTTCACGTAACGGACCGCGCCGTCCTCAGGGACATCATGACCGCCGTTGCATTGCCGGAAATCACGGAACAACAGGACGATGCCGTCATTGAGGAACGTATTCAGCCAATCAAGTCCGTCGAAGAACCGGATATCGACTATGCCGAGGAGCTCATGCGAGACCTCAAGATCCTGAACACGCTGAAGCACAATTTTGAAATGCTCCTGGTAGAATACTCCGAGGTGCACGCCACAACCCCGCCGGCCATCGATTCCGGGCGGCAGGAAACACCGGCAAAGAAGAAGACGCCGCCACGCCTCTCGGGACCGAAAAAGTCCAAGAAGCAGCGTATTATTGAAATGGCACAGGCCATGAACCAGAAGAACGATCACGAATTACCGTCAACGAAAGGGAAGAAAAAAGGGCCGCATAAATCCGCCGACCCGCCGGATGCATTAATCGAAGAAATCGAAACGAACAAGCGGGAACTCCATCCCGAAACGGAGAAGCAACTGGAGCAACTCAACCTGATCAACCAGTTTATCAAAACGCAGCCGTCCATCTCCAGCGCCCGCGACCGGGTCCCCCCGCCCGCCGGCGATCTCAACCCGATCAAGTCAGGCGAATTCGGCGACAATATTGTCTCTGAAACGCTTGTCGAAATTCTCGTGCGACAGGGAAAGAAAGACAAAGCCATCGAGGTTTTGAAGAAGTTGATTTGGAAATATCCGCAGAAAAAGACTTACTTTGCGTCCCAAATTGAAGAGTTGAAGAAGTAGTTTATGTACACATTTATTATCGGTTTTGTCGTCTTCCTGGCTGTTCTCCTCGTATTGGTTATTCTGGCGCAGAATGCCAAGGGCGGTGGGCTGTCAAGCCAGTTCGGCGGTTCATCTGCAAGCAACATTATCGGCGTAAAAAAGACCGGCGACTTGCTGGAGAAGCTCACCTGGGGCATCAGCATCACCATCATGGTGCTTTGTCTGGTCTCGGCTACGTCAATGGTGAACCCTGCCATGCAGGCACCGACCAACGAATTGCTGGAACGCGCAGGCGAACAACAATTGCCGCCCGTCATGGACTTGCCTGCGCCTGGCGAAGAGGTACCAGCAGATACCGACACGACCCCCTAAGGCACAAAGAAACCAAAGAAACGGGCCCTTTTACGAGGGCCTTTTTTATTGTCGTTATGCCGCCTGAGAAAGGTGCTTCATGAAAAGGCGTTTCGCCACCGGCATAAGCGTTTCGCTGACCGGGAATTTCATCCGCGACAGCAGCAGGTAGGCAGCGGGATTCGGCAGGTCACGATACTTCCGGATAAGGTCCAGCTTGATTTTCTCATACGGGTAGAACGCAGTCTTATCGACACTCGCGAGGAACATCGTATTCAGGCTGCGCATCTGTTCCTTGCTGTCTTCGAAAATACTCACCTGGTAGCGGTACACGCTGGTTTCGGTCTCGGGCTGCTGGGTAACAAAAAGATAGCCTTCATTTGCGTAGAGCGGCGTAACCCCTACGGGTGAAATTTCACATTGTGACTCAACATAATCATAGATTACCGTGCCCTCCTCCAGCGACTCGCGGATCTGCGGCAGGGCAAATTCGATAACGGATTCCAACTCCGCCATTACGGCGTCATCCTCCACCATTTCCCGATAGCGCAATTCCAGCCGCCTGAACTCCTCAAGCGACAACTCCTTGGGAAACGATTCGCGGATGAGCGCCTTGTTCTCCTTTACCGCCTGCAGGTTGCGGTAGTGAAAAACAAGATCGGCCAGGAACGGGTACAATTCCACCCGGTCAAACGACTCCCGCACGGTCTGCAGGTAAGCAAGGAGAAGGTACTTTTTATACTCAAAATCGATCAGCCCTCTCGTCAGCCAATCTTTAGGCAATCGCTCCATATTCACACATTCAAGCCAAAATATAGCCAAATAGCCGTTTGAAGTCAACGGTGAGGAGGAGCGGATGGTGGCAGGAAAAAACTGACAGGCTGCCATTTTGAGGGTAAAAATTATGCCATCCGCCCCTGAAATAAAGGGGGGAACCGGGTATTGACAGGAAAAAATGTCCGTAATTCGCGTCGCATTTGCATTGGCACAAAAGCTGCTAATGGGGCAAGTGCAAACTGTCAGTTTGTTTAACCTTAAAACAATTCAACGTATATGGCAAAAATCAACTTCAAACCCAATGAGGACAGGGTGCTGGTGGAACCTGCCGCCGCCGAAGAGAAAACCGCATCCGGGATTATCATTCCCGACACCGCCAAGGAGAAGCCCCAGAAGGGCACTATCGTAGCTGTCGGTGAAGGCCTGAAAGACAAGCCTGTGACCGTTAAGGTGGGTGATAGCGTGCTCTATGGTAAATATGCCGGTACAGAGATCACCATTGATGGCAAGGAGTATCTTATCATGAGAAACTCTGACATTTTCGGAATCATTTAACAAACCAAAAAATCCAAGAGAATTATGGCGAAAGAAATAACCTTCGACACCTCTGCACGGGACAGAATCAAAAAGGGCGTTGATAAGCTTGCCGACGCGGTAAAGGTCACGCTCGGTCCCAAAGGCCGCAATGTGATTATCGACAAGAAGTTTGGTGCGCCCATGGTCACCAAAGACGGTGTGTCCGTGGCGAAAGAGATCGAACTGAAGGATGGCATCGAGAATATGGGTGCTCAACTGGTAAAGGAAGTTGCTTCGAAGACCGCCGACGCTGCCGGTGATGGTACGACTACAGCGACCGTGCTCGCCCAGGCGATCTATGGACACGGCATCAAGAACGTTGCCGCCGGGGCAAATCCGATGGACCTCAAGCGCGGCATCGATAAGGCCGTTGCTTCCGTCGTTGAAAATCTCAAGAAGCAGTCCAAGAAGATCAACAATTCCAACGAGATCGCGCAGGTAGCCACGATCTCTGCCAACAGCGACACGACCATCGGCCAGATGATCGCCGACGCCATGGATAAAGTAGGCAAAGACGGCGTCATCACCGTCGAGGAAGCGAAAGGCACCGAAACCGAAGTGAAGACCGTAGAGGGTATGCAGTTCGACCGCGGATACCTCTCCCCCTACTTCGTGACCAATACCGAAAAAATGGAAGCCGAGCTTGAGTCTCCTTTCATACTCATCTACGACAAGAAGATCAGCAGCATGAAGGAGTTGCTCCCCATCCTTGAACAATCCGCACAAACCGGCAAGCCCCTGCTCATTATCTCTGAAGAAGTGGAGGGTGAAGCCCTGGCAACGCTGGTGGTGAACAAGATCCGCGGCGCCCTGCGTGTGGCTGCCGTGAAAGCACCCGGCTTCGGCGACCGCAGGAAGGCCATGTTGGAAGATATCGCCATCCTCACCGGTGGTCAGGTAATCAGCGAAGAGCGCGGCTTCAAACTGGAGAATACCACGCTCGATATGCTCGGCCGCGCCGAGAAAGTCAACATCGACAAGGACAATACGACGATCGTTAACGGCGCCGGCAAGAAAGCCGACATCCAGGGTCGCATCGGCCAGATCAAAGCACAGATCGAAACCACGACATCTGACTACGACCGCGAAAAACTGCAGGAGCGGCTGGCAAAATTGTCCGGTGGCGTTGCCATCCTCTACATTGGCGCAGCTACCGAGGTCGAAATGAAGGAGAAGAAAGACCGTGTAGACGACGCATTGCACGCAACACGCGCTGCCGTGCAGGAAGGTATCGTCCCCGGCGGTGGTGTGGCCTATATCCGCGCGATCGACGCGCTCAAGGACGTGGCCGTCGAGAATGACGATCAGTCCACAGGCGTGAACATCATCCGGCAGGCCCTCGAGTCTCCCCTGAGAACCATCGCCCTGAACGCAGGTCAGGAAGGTTCTGTGATCGTGAACAAGGTTCGCGATGGCAAGAAAGACTTCGGGTACAACGCACGCGAAGACAAGTTCGAGACCTTCTTCGACGCTGGTATCATCGACCCGACGAAGGTAACGCGCCTCGCGCTCGAGAACGCGGCTTCCATCGCAGGTCTGCTGCTTACCACGGAAGCGGTGGTGTCGGATATCCCTGAAGAGAAGGAAGCAGTTCCCGCAATGCCTCCCGGCGGCGGAATGGGCGGCATGATGTAATATCTGATAACGCAAAGTACAAGGGGCTTCGCCGGTTGCGAAGCCCCTTTCTTTATTTCGGGCCGAACGGCGACTCCCACCGGGCACGGCAAAAAACCTTGAAGAAGAACCGGGAATTTTGTGACCTTTACCCTTGAACCAACCGGTCATCACAATGAACAAGCCTTCTTCGACAAAAGCCTACCGGGTCATCCCCCGTCTCGCAGCCCCTTTCCTGTTCCTTCTCGCTGCGCTGCTCACCCACGACCCGCATCGCGAAGGACAAGGCCGGTCCGCGGCATCGCTCATTTCTCCCATGTTTTATACTTCCCTTGCCGATTCGGTTTCACCCGAATACGTACGGAAGATCGGTTTAGACCATGTCACCGGGATCAAGTTTATGCCCCTGAATGGCAGAGAATCCCACTATTTTCATTACCGTGCGGACGCGGCCTCCGTATTGCATGCGCTTGAAAGCCTTCCCTTCGCTATAGACGTACTCGTCGCAGACACCGGCGTTCGACCCCTCGGGCCGGAAACGATGGCCAGCGATTTATCCGCATTGCCTGCGATGGAGTATGAGCGGTCCTCCTTTTTTTGGGATGCGGACCTGCTCGTTTTCCGCGGCTATGAGGTGGTAAAGGGAAAGGCGAGACATGTCGTCCTGGTAAACCCATCCACCCGCGAAATTCTGCACCGGATCGTCTTCGGCTGACGGCGGTCCGCAGGCGTCAAAAACCGCCCAATGGCCTTGTAAGATCGCCATTGGGTAGTCACGCCGCGTCCTCAATGCATTACTTCTTCGTCGCCGTACGGTAGAGGATGGTGATCATTCCCGCAAAGAAAAGGACGCCAAGCACCATGTACAGGCCCTCGCTCAGGAATGAGGTCATGCCGTGTTCAAGGCTGATCGTTTCCATCGTCTCGGGGAGCACGATTGCGAGGATCGCAATGAGCACACCGGTGATCGCACCACCGGCGATCAATCCTGTGGCAAACAGGTTGCCGTGGCTCAGGTCGTCTTCGCTGGCCGATTCGCCCCTGCGCTGCGCACGCCAGTCCACAATGCCGCGCACTGCGCCGCCGATGAATATCGGGAGCGTGGTTTTGAGTGGCAGGTAGAGACCAATCGCGAACGCGAGCGCTTTGATGCCGCAGAGCTCGATCATGACGGCAACGCAAACGCCGACGAGTACAAATTGCCAGTCGAGGTTGAACGAAAGGATTCCCTTTGCCAGCGTAGCCATGAGCGTCGCTTGCGGCGCGGGATATTCCGAACTACCGATCGCGTGCGTGATACCCTGTTCCATCATTTCCTTCGTCGGCGTGTCGAGCAGATGCACCACGCCACCAATAGCAAACGACGACACGATGGCGCCGATGAACAGGGAGATCTGCTGATACTTCGGCGTCGCGCCGACGATATGCCCCGCTTTCAAGTCCTGTGAAGTACCCCCCGCGTTGGCGGCGGCAATGCAGATCATTGCCCCTACGACCAGTGCCAGCGGCTCATAAGCCTGCCCGGACCAGCCGACGCTGGTAAAGATGAGACAGGTGCCCATTAGCGTAGCGATCGTCATCCCCGAGATCGGATTGTTGCTCGTACCTACCAGGCCAACGATGCGGCTGGACACGGTTACGAAAAAGAAACCGAAGATGACAACAAGAATACCGATCAATCCTTTTTGAAGAAAGTTGTCACCTGGAATGAAGGGCAGCGCCATCGTCAGCAACACCAGGACGATGCTTCCGACAATCACAAACTTGAACGACAGGTCCCGCTCCGTGCGGAGGGTCGCGCCGCCGGTCGTGCTGCTGGTACTCTTGAGCGAGCCGATACTTTCCTTGAATGAACTCGCGATGGTCGGTATCGTCTTGACCAGGGTGATCAGCCCGCCCGCCGCCACAGCGCCGGCGCCAATCTGTTTAATGTATGCCGTGTAGATGGCATCCGCGTAGCTTGAAAATGTGCGCGTTGCCGGGTCCCATCCTGCCGCAGCCGTGTTGAGGTCGGGGAGGTTTCCCAACTTTACCAGTTGAAGGGCAATGGTTTCCGCGGGCACGAGCGTAGCCAGCAAGGGGATCAGCGCCCACCAGGCCAGGACGGAACCCGCCACGAGTACGCCGGATATTTTCGGTCCAATGATGTAGCCGACCCCGAGGTACTCCGGGGTGATCTCTCCGCGCAGCGCGGCCGACGGCAGGAACTTGTTTGCCTGGCTCGTGATGAATGCCGGCGTCTCCGCGATGATGTGCAACGCCTTCTGAAGGACCGCATACACAAAGGCGACGCCCATGCCAATAAAAGCCGTCTGCGCGAACACGCCACCCTTTTCCCCGGCCTGCAACACCGATCCGCATGCCGTTCCTTCCGGGTATGGCAACGTACCGTGTTCCTTTACGATCAGTGAACGACGCAGCGGGATCATCATCAACGTCCCCAACATCCCCCCAAACGCGGCAAGGATAAGAATGACGAGGTATGTGAAATACCCCTCGCCCACACTGGTGCCATCCGGACCCGGCGACAGAAATAAGAATCCTGGTAACGTAAACACAACACCCGCCGCGATCGACTCGCCGGCAGAGCCCGTAGTCTGAATAATGTTATTTTCGAGAATGGTCGTCTTCAGGAATTTACGACCCAGCGTGATGGCGATCACCGCGATCGGAATCGAGGCCGTGACCGTAAGCCCCGCCTTCAGCGCCAGGTATACGGTCGAACACCCGAACAATATCCCGAACACCGATCCCCATAAGATCGACTTCAGCGTAAACTCCTTCACATTCTGTTCCGGCGCCACATACGGCTTAAACGTTTTCTGCTCCTGCATGGTATTGGTTTAGGTTTACTCTTAGCTCTTAGCTCTTTGCTGTTCGCTCTTTGCTCTTTGCTCTTTGCTGTTCGCTCTTTGCTCTTTGCTTTTCGCTCTTTGCCCTTAGCTCTTTGCTCTTAGCTCTTAGCTCTTTGCTGCTACCGAATGTTCCCCATCAGCTTCCGCAATGGCTTGTTCAGCACCAGCACCACCAGCGCTGAACCGATCATCATGACAGCGATGAATCGAAACAACTCGACAAGAACGTATGGATCTTTAGCTACAGCATTTTCGTCAATGTCGCCGGCGAAGAGTCCCGCAAACAGGTTCCCGAGGGCGAGGGCCATGAAGAACACGCCCATCATCGCTCCCACCAGGCGCTTTGGCGAAAGTTTTGTTATTCCACTCAGGCCGATTGGATACAGGCATATTTCCCCGAACGTGTGTAGCAGGTAAGTGAGAAACAACCAGGTGGGCAGTGGCTGATCGCCTCCTATCACGACGAACGACGCGCCGATCATGGCAACATAGCCCAACCCCATGAAGGCGAGACCCAGCGATAACTTAACCGGCGTGGAAGGATTTAGCTTCTTTCTGGAAAGCCACCCCCAAAGGGCAGCGAACACGGGCACGAACAGGATCACGTAAACCGGCGGGAGGGATTGCATCCAACTGGCGGGCATCTCAAACGAACCGACGAACATGTCCGTGTACCTTTCGGCAAAGAGGTTGAGGGTCGAACCCTGGCCTTCGTATCCCGTGTAAAACATCGCCGTGATCGCGAATACGAACGCAATGGCAACGACGCGCTTCTTCTCGTCGGCGGTCAGTTTTTCAAAGAGGAGAACATAGATGAAATACGCCGCCACGGCGATAAGGATGAGCCACTTGAAGGCATTGGCTACCGCGACGGGATCCAGGACAATTACATGCTGCAGCAACAGGATAACAAAGACCACAAGGAGGGCCATGATTACCCACAGCCAAAGGCGGATGCGATTCATCCTGGAAGCTTCAGCCGCCTGGTTGTCAGCGGCCGGCCGAATGCCGGCATTGCCCAGGTACCCGGCCGTCATTTTATACTGTACGAGGCCGACAACCATTCCGACGCCGGCCGCGGCGAAACCCAAATGCCAGTCAACCCGCTGCCCGAGGTATCCGCAGATCAGCGGCGCAACGAGCGCGCCAATGTTGATGCCCATGTAAAAGATGGAAAACCCGTTATCCCGCCGGGTTTGGTCTTGTGGATCGTACAATTCGCCGACGAGGCTGCTGATGTTAGGCTTCAGCAAGCCCGTTCCGAGAACAATAAGCAGCAGGCCGACAAAAAAGCTTCCGGTGGAGCCTAACGCCATGGAGAAATGGCCGGCCGCAATAAGACACCCGCCATAAAATACGGCATTCCGCAAGCCAAAAAGCCGGTCGGCAAGCCACCCGCCGGGAAGGGCGAGCAGATAGACAAACATGGTATACAAACCATAGATCGCGCCACCCGTAGTTGTGTCCAGTCCCATCCCACCTTTTTCCACGGAAGCGACCATGAAAAGCAACAGAAGCGCGCGCATTCCATAGTAGCTGAACCGCTCCCACATCTCCGTAAAAAATAATGTAGCCAACCCGCGCGGATGGCCAAAGAAACTTTTGTCAGAACTCATTCGACAGACGATAATTCACCGGATGCAAAAAGCACTTCCATTTTATTTTAACCGGCCCAAAGTAGGCCGATAAAATCACTTTCGCAAACCAGCTGATTTTAGCGGCAATAATAAGAAAAAACGCTTCGCAATCGATTGAAATGGCACAAAATTAGTACCTTTGGGAACTCATTAACCCAGACGCTCATGTTAGAATTAGGAACAAAACCGGCGCAGGCCTCGGTTGCCGATCTCGGCATTTCCGACGGCAAGGCACATTGGAATCTCTCCCCCGACGAACTTGAAAAATTCTCCCTCGCTTCAGGCCAGGCGCGGCTCACGAGCAGCGGCGCCATTGCCGTTGACACCGGCGAGTTTACCGGTAGATCTCCTAAAGACAAATTCACGGTTAAGGATGAAGTCACCACCGACGCGGTGTGGTGGAACAACTTCAATATCCCCTTCGAACCGGAGAAGTTCGACCAGCTTTATATCAAGATGATCCGCTACTTCGAGGGCAAAGAATTCTTCGTCCGCGACGCGTACGCCTGCGCCGACTGGCGATACCGGATCAACATCCGCGTCATCACGGAATACGCCTGGTCAAACCTGTTCGTCTACAACATGTTCCTGCGCCCGACGGAAAAGGAGCTGCAGAACTTCAGCCCCGAATGGCTGATCCTGAATGCGCCGGGATTCAGAGCCGATCCCAAAGTGGATGGTACACGACAGCATAATTTCTCTATCGTCGACTTCAAACGGAAGATCATCCTGGTCGGTGGAAGCGCTTATACCGGTGAAATCAAGAAGGGCGTCTTTTCCGCGTTGAATTTTATCCTTCCGCACCAGCAGAACGTCCTGTCCATGCATTGCTCGGCCAACATCGGTGAGAAGAGCGACACTGCCATCTTCTTTGGCCTGTCCGGTACCGGCAAGACCACGTTGTCGGCCGATCCCAACCGGAAACTCATTGGCGATGACGAGCACGGATGGACACCGGACAATGTCATCTTCAATTTCGAGGGTGGCTGCTACGCGAAAACGATCGACCTCTCGGAAGAAAAGGAACCCGCAATCTTCAAGGCGGTTCGCAAGGGTGCGGTACTCGAGAATGTGGGCTTCAGGGCCGACACGGACGAAGTGGACTATAAGGATGCCGGAAAGACCGAAAACACGCGTGTAAGCTACCCGTTGCACCACATTACCAACATCGCGACACCGTCGATGGGCATGAACCCCCGGAACATTTTCTTCCTCACCTGCGACGCCTATGGCGTTTTGCCGCCCATTGCCAGGCTGACCCCGGGTCAGGCTGCCTTCCATTTCATCAGCGGCTATACGGCAAAGGTGGCCGGTACCGAAGCGGGTGTGACTGAACCCACGATGACGTTCTCCGCGTGCTTTGGCGCGCCCTTCCTCCCGCTGCATCCCACGCGCTATGCCGAAATGCTCACGGAAAAGATGCGCGACGCCGGTGTCAAGGTCTGGCTGGTGAACACGGGTTGGACGGGAGGCGAATACGGCGTTGGCCAAAGAATGAGCTTGAAATATACCCGCGCCCTGATCGCGGCAGCGTTGAACGGACAACTCGAACACGACGCATACGAACATCACGAAGTGTTTGGCATCGCGCTGCCTAAACACTGCCCGGGTGTGCCGTCGGAAATACTGAATCCACGCAACACCTGGTCCGACAAGCATGCTTACGACCAAAAAGCGGCTTTCCTCGCGAATGCCTTCCTGAAGAACTTCGAAAAGTTTTCCAGCTATGCAAATGAAGAGATCATGTCGGGCGCACCGCACTCGCAGATGGTTGCATAGCCCGCAATAGCAGGAGATTAAGATAATATTAAAGCCGCTTCACCGCGGCTTTTTTCTTGAGTACAAAAAACGCGAATTACGGCGCGATTTTTTTGTCATTGTGAGCCGTGCTTTTTATACTGCGGGTCTGAATAAAATCAAACTTAAACCAAACTGCATTTATTCGTATGAAGTTGAAAGCTCTACTCCTTGGCGCACTGCTTGTGGTCAGCGGCAACGTGCTCGCACAGACCGAAGATTTTACGGATGAGGACCTCCGCAAGTATGCGATCGTAATGGACTCTGTCGATGCGATGAAAGAGAACCTTCAGGCCATCGTTACAGATCTCGTTCAGAATAATGATGTGATGTCGGTGGCGCGCTACAACGACCTCTACAAGATCATGGGGGATTCAACGAAACTGGCCGCGGCGAAGGCGACGGAGGCTGAGGTTGCGTTTCTTGAGAAGGTGAAGGCGCGCCAGCAGGAAGAGGTCGACAAGATCACGAGCACCTATCAGACCATGGCCAGGGACTTTGTCGGCGCCAAACAGTTCAACGCCATTCACCGCTCGCTCAAAGAGGATGAGGAGGTGAAAGCTAAATACGACACGATCAGCAAAGAACTTGACGCCGAGCGCGGAGAATAAACGTGTTCCGGTTTCCTGTTCCCATGCGTTCCCGCCTCCAGGCTGCATGCGAAACAGAACCTTGCAGCCACGCTTAAACGCAGCATGGGTGAATTCCTGATCAATTCCTGAGAATTCTCACCTCGACCCGGCGATTCATCGCGCGGGCTTCGGGTGTTTGTTCATTGCGGACAGGCCTTGAGCCCCCGAACGCCTTTGTGCTTATCCGGCTACGGGAAACGCCTTTTCGGACGAGATAATCCCTCACGGCATCCACCCTTTCCGCCGAGAGCTTGAGATTGGCATCGGCGGAGCCGGCGTTGTCGGTATGCCCCTCCAATTGAATGCGGATATCCCTGTTATCGTGCATCAGCATGGCAAGGTCGTCCAGTTCATCGTATGATTCACGCGAAATTTCCGAACGCCCGCGGGCGAAGATCAGGCGGTTGAGCCGGAGTGTGGTCTCACCGGTGGGGATCAGCCGGATGTCGCGCTCAAGCATATCCTTTCCCCGCAGTTGCGAGGGATCCAGCACGACCGTCGCGGCATTGTATCCCTGCGCTTCCGCCGTGATCTCGTATCGCGCAGCGCCAAAGATGGTAAAGCGAAAGGTGCTGTCGTTGAACTTCCCGTAGATACTGCCTGTAGGCAAGCTGCTGTAGCGGATGGTTGCCTGTACTCCCCTGTTGGTGGTCGCGTCGCGCACTTTGCCACAGGCGAGGATCTCATCGGCATCCTGTGCGTGGCAACAGAGGCTACTGACAAGGGCCAGCAAAAAGATGCCTTTGGTGGGGTTCATGAACCTAAGGTAGACAGGTTTATGCGACCGGACAAGGGCAGTTCACGTGCCGGACCTTACGCGGCTTGGCTTTCCTTCAACTGCGAAGGATTATTGATCCACCCGGCCAACGCCATCCATAAACTCTCCTGGAAATCCTTTCGGAAGAAGCCAAAATGACCAATGCGCTTTCGCTTCAGGTCGCGGGGCTCGAAGTGCCAATGGTGCCACTTCATATTCGCGTACCGGCGCATGAGGTCTTCCACGGCAGCCCGCGGCGCAAGGGCATCGTCGCTGAAGCTCAGCATGAGCGCGGGCAGGCGCAGGGCCCGGAATTTCATCACGTACTCGGGGAGTTCGTCAAACGCGTAGTTTTCATTCATCGCCCACCGTGCCCACTGGGCAGCAACCCCGGAGGGCAGGTCCTCAAACAGTCCGACCTTCTTCGCGGGAAAATATCCGACGAGCCGGTTGAAACCAGGAATGGCCAGATTCCACAATGTCCAGAGGCGGGCGCGCAGGAATGCGCCGTCGAAGTTCTTCCAAAAAGGAGTTTGTGCCCCCACCATCACAACCATGTCGACGTCCTGCGTCGCCTGCGAAAAACCAATGAGCTGCCCGCCGACGCTGTGACCAATCACGGTCAACCGTGCATTGGGGTGCGTCTGAAAAATATTCCTGACCATGGTGTCGTAATCCCTCGATCCCCACTCATGCATCTGTGCACGGAGTCCGCGCATGGATACCGGTCGTGATTCGCCAATGCCGCGGTAATCGTAGGTGTAGACTTCATAGCCTTGCCTTGCAAAAAAGCCGGCAAAGTCCTCATAGTATTGTTGCCTGACGCCGGTGGCGGAATTGATGAGCATGACCCGATGGGTCGGCCTGTCGGCAATGTAACGGGTCGCCGACAGGCTGTATCCGTCCGCGGTAATGATCTTCAATGATTCTTTCATGTACTGATTTTCAATAGCCACTCATACTGGCTACAGGCCATGAAAGTTGCGCTTTGTCTCGCAAGAGTTGACAAAATCAGCCCGTGTTCACCTGTTGTCCACACCCTTGAACGCAGGTTCAGGGGGTTACAGGGGGAGCCGCTACAATGTGGCAGGTGCAAAGGATCGGGCCGAAGGTGTCGCCAGCCGCAGGTGGAGGGCGAGGTTGGCCCTACAACTCAAACTCGAACGTCTCTCCCGGATTAAACGATTTGCCACCCTCATCCTTCCGGGACGGCGTGTCACCGTTCATCGTTTCTTCCTGGTCGTTTTCTTTTTTGCCGGCTTCGTCCTGGCTTTCGCCGAAGAGGTTTTTTTGCTCGGCTTTGATTTTTTGGGGGACGATGACCTTCGGCGGGGCTTGTTGCCTTGGCTTCGGCGGCGGGGCGAAGAGCCCGACCTGGCCGTCGTCTTCGATGATTTCCGGTTGGCTGATTTTTTTTTTGGATGACAGCGTATCGTTTTCCGATTCTGTCATCTCCGCGATATCGCTATCGTCATCCCCATCGCTTTCATCGCCGGGCCCTTCCTCATCCTGGATGAGCTCGACTTTGGTGACCTTATGGTCCGAGAGCCGGTTGCCAAGGGCCTTCCACCCCTTGACATCGACCACCTCATCCAGGCTTACGGTTTCCGGTTTCCTCGCCTTGTCCTTTCCTTTCACGACCTCCATCGTGATCTCGGGGCTCTCGGCTGTCGAAACCACGACCAACCGTGACCCGATCGTCTCGGAGATAAAGCCAAACTCTTTGTCGAGCGTGCTGGTCTCGATCATGAACCGCTTTACCATGTACTGCTTGGATTGTCCATCGATATACACGGCGGAGATCACCTTCGCCAGGCCGAACTTCTCTACCAGCATGGTTTTATCCGGGTCGTAGCGATTCGAAAGGTCGTAATTGGTGATCTTGTAGGAGCCGTTTCGCATGAATGCGATGACGAGGTCGTCGCTATCGAATTTGCCGAGTTTCTTTCCGCGACCGTCTTTGTTGAGACGACCGGCGCCGTCGTCGTACCAGATGTCCATCCTTCCCAGGGTAGAGACCCCTTCGCGAATCTTATCAACCTTCTTCACCGGGTATTGCGTGATGGTATTTCCCCGCGAGCCGCGGCCCTTGACTTCCAGGTCTGAAAAATCGTATTCAAACACCTTCTTGCGCGCCTTGCTCGACGGGTTCAATTTCACTTGCACGGCTTCCGCCTCCCCGTTGGGATTTCCCGAAACGTAGTGTATGCGCGAATTCGGGTTCCCTTGCGTAAGGTCGTATTCCTTGTCGCGGATCACACCGGGCATTGCAAAACGCTTGGCAAAGGTCTTTCCCGACTTGCCGTCGGAATAGATCACGTTGTAGATCATCCGGTCGTCTCCCTTCCGCCAAACGCCGACATAAAGGATGTCCTTGCCCATGAAGACCTTTTCCTGTACGCGGGAGACCAACAGTTTGCCATCCTTGCGAATGGCAATGATGTCGTCGAGGTCGGAGCAGTCGCAGACGTAATCGTCGCGGCGCAGGCCGTAGCCAACGAATCCATCGTTGCGGTTCACGTACAACTTTTGATTCGTGGCGATCACTTCGGCGGCCGCCACCGACTGGAAACTTCGAATTTCCGTCTTGCGCTCCCGCCCCTTGCCGTACTTGTCCAGGAGTTGTTGATAATAGGCGATCGCGAAATCGGTGAGGTGCTTCAGGTGGTGTCGTGTTTCCTTCAACTGCTTCTCCAGGTCCTTCAACATCTCGTCGGCCTTGAACGAATCATAACGCGAGATCCGCTTGATCCGGATTTCCGTCAGCCTGACGATGTCGTCGTTCGTGATCTCGCGATAGAACTTCTTCTTATGGGGTTTGAGTCCCTTGTCGATCCGGCTGATGACCTCCTCCCACGTTTTTGCTTCTTCGATGTCGCGATAGATGCGGTTTTCTATAAAGATCTTCTCCAGCGACGAGAACAGGATCCGCTCCATGAGTTCGGCCCTTTTGATCTCCAACTCGCGCTTGAGCAGTTCGACGGTCTGGTTGGTGTTGTGCTTCAGGATCTCGTTCACGCCCATGAACTGCGGCTTGTCATCCACGATAACGCACGCGTTGGGTGAGATGGAGATCTCGCAGTCGGTGAACGCGTAAAGCGCCTCCATGGCGATTTCCGGCGATTGTCCGGAATGAAGGTGAACGACGATCTCCACATCCCGGGCGGTGTTGTCTACCACCTGCTTGACCTTGATCTGCCCTTTCTCGCTGGCTTTTACAATCGATTCCATCAGGGAAGTGGTTGTCGTCGCGTACGGTATCTCCTTGACAGCCAGTGTTTTCTTGTCGACAATATCAATCTTTGCCCGAACCTTGATCTTGCCGCCGCGCTTGCCCTGGTTGTAGTCCGTGAAGTCGGCGATGCCGCCTGTGGGGAAGTCCGGATAAATTTTGGCGCTCCTCCCTTTCAATAAATCGATGGAGGCCTTGATGAGTTCGCCAAAGTTATGAGGGAGGATTTTGGTAGAGAGGCCCACGGCAATGCCGTCGACCCCTTGTGCGAGGAGGAGCGGGAACTTCACGGGCAGGGTAACCGGTTCCTTTTTGCGGCCATCGTAAGAAAGCTGCCAGTCGGTGGTCTGCGGGTTGTAGACAACGTCGAGCGCAAACTTCGACAGCCGTGCTTCGATGTACCTGGGCGCCGCCGCGCTGTCACCCGTGCGTATGTCGCCCCAGTTGCCCTGCGTTTCAATGAGCAGGTCCTTCTGTCCCAGATTGACGATCGCCTCGCCGATGGCGGCATCGCCATGCGGGTGATATTGCATGGAATGACCAATCACGTTCGCAACCTTGTTGAAGCGGCCGTCATCCATTTCTTTGAGCGAGTGCATGATGCGCCGCTGCACGGGCTTGAAGCCATCGTCGATCCGGGGAACAGCGCGCTCCAGAATCACATAAGAAGCGTAGTCGAGAAACCAGTGCTGATACAGTCCGTCAAGGGCAATGGAATGGACGGCGTCATCTTTGCCATCGCTTTTGGACTTGACATTGGTGGATATGACGGTGGGTTTCTTAACGGTTTCTTTTTTCTTTTTGCTCATTTCCGGTTGTATGTCTCAGTTTTCTCGCGGCGCCGCCGTTCAGGCGACCACCTCTTCGGGTTGCTCTTCGAGCGCGATGCTTCCTTCTGCCCCCTTCTCGACTTTGTCAAGCTCGATGCGGAGGTTTTCGATAATGAACTCCTGACGCACAGGCGTATTCTTGCCCATATAGAACTCGAGTATTTTTTGGAGATTCTGGTCGTGCAGCAGTACGGGCTGCAGGCGGATATCTTCTCCGATAAAATTTCCGAACTCATCAGGTGAGATCTCGCCCAGTCCCTTAAAGCGGGTAATTTCTACCTTCCCTCCCAGTGTCGTCATCGCCCCTTGTTTTTCTTCTTCGGAGTAGCAATACAGGGTCTGCTTCTTGTTGCGCACGCGGAACAGTGGCGTTTCCAGGATGAAGACATGGCCCGCTTTCACCAGGTCAGGGAAGAACTGAAGGAAGAAGGTCATCAGCAAGAGCCGAATGTGCATGCCGTCAACGTCGGCATCAGTGGCAATAATCACCTGGTTATAACGCAGCCCTTCGAGACCATCTTCGATATTGAGCGCGTGCTGCAGCAGGTTGAATTCCTCGTTTTCATAGACCACCTTTTTGGTCAGTCCGAAGGAGTTCAACGGCTTCCCCCGAAGGCTGAACACGGCTTGCGTTTCCACATCGCGGGATTTGGTGATCGAACCGCTGGCCGAATCACCCTCCGTAATAAAGATCTGGCTGTTCTGGCCCTTTTCGCTTTTGTCGTCAAAATGGAAACGGCAGTCGCGGAGCTTTTTATTGTGCAGGTTGGCTTTCTTCGCCCTTTCGTTCGCGAGTTTCTTGATGCCGGCGATCTCCTTTCGCTCGCGTTCCGACTGCGTGATGCGTTTCAGCAACGCCTCCGCCGTCGCGGCATTCTTATGGAGAAAGATCTCCAACTCTTTGGCAACAAAGTCGCCGACATACGTTCTCACCGCCGGGCCGTCGGGCGCCATGTTCGTGGACCCCAACTTGGTCTTTGTCTGGGACTCGAACACCGGCTCCTGAACGCGCACGGCGATAGACGCGATGACGCTCGCCCGGATGTCTGCAGCGTCAAAATCCTTCTTGTAGAAGTCCCTGACACCCCTGACCACGCCTTCGCGGAAGGCCGCCAGGTGCGTGCCGCCCTGGGTCGTGTTCTGCCCATTGACGAAAGCGTAATATTCTTCACCGTACTGGTTTCCGTGCGTGATCGCCACCTCTATGTCGTCACCTTTGAAATGAATAATGGGATAACGGATCTCCTCGGGATTGGTCTTCTGCTTCAACAGGTCGAGCAACCCCTCTTTGGAAAAGAATTTCTTTCCATTGAAATTGATGGTCAGGCCCGCGTTGAGGAAGGCATAATTCCACATCAGGTCTTCCAGGTACTCGGGGATGAAATGGTAGTGTTTGAACATCGTGTTATCCGGTTCAAACTCCACCAGGGTTCCATTCTTCTCTCCGGATTTGCTTTGCCTGGGATCGTTGGTCAGGATCCCCTTCCTGAATTCGGCCAGCTTCGTGGCGCCATCGCGAAAGGCCTGCACTTTGAAGTAGTTAGAGAGGGCGTTGACCGCCTTTGTACCCACGCCGTTCAGGCCCACCGACTTCTGGAACGCACCGGAATCGTACTTCGCCCCCGTATTGATCTTGGATACCACGTCAACCACCTTACCCAGCGGAATACCGCGGCCGAAATCCCGTACCACGACCCGTGATTCCGTAATGGTGACGTCAATGACCCTGCCGTAGCCCATCATGTGCTCGTCGATACAGTTATCGACGACCTCCTTCACGAGCACATAAATACCGTCGTCTTTCGATGACCCGTCTCCGAGTTTGCCGATGTACATACCCGGACGAAGCCGGATGTGCTCACGCCAGTCAAGCGATTTAATACTGGCCTCGTTGTATTCCAATGACGGGGCCGAAGCAGCAGATTTTGCCATATCGATTAATGGATAGCGTTAAAGAAACTACAGTTGAAAAAATCAACCGCTGATAGTTTAAAAAATGCGAATTATCGCGAATAACGCGATTTTTCAGTTCACAACAACGTTAATAACACCGCTGACGCCGGGAAGATTTCATTAGATAAATCAGCATAAAACTTTGATTCTCAACCTCTAGTTGCAAACCAGTCAAACTGCCTGTTTAAGGAAAAATTTCTGGTAGATCAGGTAAACCGGCCAGGCGACGGCCCATAGGATCATGGCCCCAATACTTCCGTAGATGAAATAGGGAATGCGCTCAAAGTCATACGCCTCGCCGCTATTATACAGGCCGATGAAGTTCACCGCCACGATGAAGAAAACATTGATGGTGATGACCAGGCCATGGAACCACGCCCGAAACATTTCCGCGCGGGCGTAGAATTTTCCGACCACATAGACCATTACGTTGACCAGCACGAAGAACAGCGTCAGGCCGTAGAACAAGCCCTCCTTCCCTATCGAAATTTGTTCTCCCCCCGTTCCGGCAATCACCACCACTTCGTCATGCCAGCCCGCGTAAGCGAGCAGCAAGCCCGCCAGCAGCGCAACGACGGAAAGAAACCAGGCAGCTCTCAGAAGCTTTAGTGTCATATTCGTTAAATTTACTCGCAAATAAAGGGAAAAGTGCCGTGAACGTAAATCCGATTGTACTATCGATACCCATTTTCTTCGTATTGATCGGCGTCGAATTGCTGGTTGAACGCTTTACGAACAAACAGCTTTACCGTCTACCCGACGCCATTGCCAACCTCAGTTGCGGGATCACCTCCCAACTTTCCGGATTGTTCCTCAAGATTTTCGGGATCGGCGTATACCAATATCTGTTCGAGCATTTTTCGCTGTTCACCCCCGAGCGTAGCGCCCTCTATTGGGTTGGCCTGTGGCTCCTTGTCGACCTCGCCTATTACTGGCACACCGGATGAGCCATGAAGTCAATTTATTCTGGGGCGGACATGTCGTTCACCACCAGAGCGAAGACTACAACCTGTCTGTGGCCCTGCGCCAAAGTTCGCTACAGGTGATATGGACCTTTGGATTCAGCCTGCCCATCGCGTTCCTTGGCTTCAGCACGGTCGATTTTGCGTTGGTTGCGGCGCTGAACACGCTCTATCAGTTTTGGATACACACGGAGACGATCGGAAAATTTCCGCGGTGGATCGAATTCATTTTTAACACTCCCTCCCACCACCGCGTGCACCACGGGCGCGATCCGAAATATATCGACAAGAACCATGCGGGTTCCCTCATCATTTGGGATCGCATGTTCGGCACCTTCCAGGAGGAGGAGGAAAAACCGACCTACGGGATTACAAAACCCATCAACAGCTGGAACGCCGTGTGGGCAAACATCAGCCATTATGCCGAGATGGGCAACGACCTGAAACGGATCCCGCGATGGCGTGACCGGATCAGGTATCTTTTTAAGAAACCGGGGTGGCTTCCGGAGGATATGGGCGGATATCGCGCCGCACCGGAGGTCGACAAGGCTGCCTACAAGAAGTACGATACCCCCGCGCCGGTAGCCCTGAACTGGTACGTGCTTTTCCAATACCTGCTTTGCCTGGTCGGAACGTCGCTGTTTCTTTTTAACGCGCGAGACTTCGATCTCCCGGAAAAGATCTTTGCCACGACGCTGATTGGCATTGTCGTGGTCAATTGTGGTGTCCTTTTCGAGCAACGCACCTGGGTAAAGTGGGCGGAATGGATCAGGATCTTCCTCTATCCATCGATCCTGGTGGCGATGACGTACCTGAATCAGTGGCCGGCATGGCTTCATGCCCTGGCGATTGTCTATTTCGTCGTGTCGTTTACATGGTTTTACTCCCTTCAGAAATCCGATGCAACGGTTCAGGTGGCTTAAGCTCTTTTTCATCGGATCGGTCGTATTTGCCTGTGGGAAGGAATTGCCCGAACTGGAGGGAATCGACCTCGCGCGCTGGGCCGACGACCACAACGCCTGCGCGGCGTATCGCACATCCGTGGCGGATGAGATTCGCCGACAGAAGGATGAACTTCTCGCCCTGGACGAGTTGGATGTGAACCAACTGCTCGGCAAACCCGACCGCCATGAGCTCTACAGGCGCAGTCAGAAATTCTACTACTATTTTCTCGATCCGGGAGCGGACTGCCCTACTCCCGCGGACAGCGCCAGGCGACTGGTTCTTCGATTCAACGCGATGGGGCTTGTGAAGGAAGTCCTCATCGAACATTGAATCTTTTCGCTCAGGAACCCAAGGCGCTATGGGGTATGTATTGCCTGTTCTTTTTTGCCCGCTCCACGCGGGCGCGCAAATCGTCGACGAGCCGGTCTTTGCTTCTGAAGTTCAGCGGATACACCAGCGACGGCTTAAAGTAGAAGTAACTGCCCAGCGCGTCCTCGTAAAGGAGGTCCACCCTGTAGACGCCGCCAAATGTGCGGAGATCGATGTCCCTGATATTTTCCAGCGGGATGAGCAACTCGTGGCCACGGCGTTTCACATACAGGAATTCGTCATCGTATTCAACATAGCGGATGCGGCGAAGCATGTTGGCAAGTAAATAGAAGATGTAGCCATAGCTGGCCACCTGGACCAGAAAGGGCCAATCGCTCATGTCGGAAACGAACCGGTGAAGGATAAAACCCATGATAGCGCAGTAGACCGTGAGGGCCACCGTTTTGAAGAAGGGCAGAAACCGGGTCGATATCCTTCGAATGCGCTGTTTTTCTCCCATGGCAGAACTTTTATCTTTGCCGAAGAACCACAAAATATGAAGAATATCGCAGTTATCGGTTCCGGCACAATGGGCAATGGCATCGCGCACGTTTTCGCCCAGCACGGTCACCGCGTCACGCTCATCGACATCTCGGAAGAGGCCCTCAGGAAAGCCCTTGACACCATTGGAAAAAACCTTGACCGCCAGCTCGCCAAAGAAGTCATCACCGAAGAAGGGAAACAAGCCACCCTCGGCAACCTCACCACCGAGACCGACCTGAAGAGCGGCGTGCGATCTGTAGACCTCGTCGTTGAAGCCGCGACGGAAAATACAGAACTGAAACTTAAGATATTCCAGGACCTCGACCAGCACTGCCCGGCCGAAACGATCCTGGCGAGTAATACGTCGTCTATTTCAATCACAAAGATCGCGTCGGTGACGAAGCGACCCGACAAAGTGATCGGCATGCACTTCATGAATCCCGTGCCGGTGATGAAACTGGTTGAAGTCATCCGCGGGTACAACACCACCGACGCGGTGACGGACCAAATCATGTCGCTATCAACCGCGCTGGGGAAAATTCCGGTGGAAGTCAATGACTACCCCGGGTTCGTGGCCAACCGCATTCTCATGCCGATGATCAACGAAGCGATCTACACCCTTTACGAAGGCGTTGCCGGTGTGGAAGAGATCGATTCGGTGATGAAACTGGGCATGGCCCATCCGATGGGCCCCCTGCAACTCGCCGATTTCATTGGCCTGGACGTCTGCCTGTCGATCCTGCGCGTATTACATGACGGGCTGGGAAATCCAAAATACGCTCCCTGTCCCCTCCTGGTGAACATGGTGCAGGCCGGTCACAAGGGCGTCAAAACCGGAAATGGCTTCTACAGCTACACCGCAGGGCGCAAGGATCTCGTCGTGGCGCCAGGGTTCAGGAAATCAAAATAAGGCGAAACCGTTATTCAGCGCGTTTTCAGGAGGTCACGGATCTCGGCGAGGAGTTTGACCTCGGCCGGAACTTCCGCCACGGGCGCGGGCTTCGCTTCCTCCTTCCGCCTCGTCCGGTTGATTAGCCTCACCACGACGAAGAGCACCAGGGCGACGATCACAAAATCGAGCGTCGCCGCCATAAACGCGCCGATCCGGATGCCTGGCCCGATCTCGAGGGTGCGCCACCCGCCCTGGGGAAGAATGGGATTGAGCAACGGCATCACAATGTCGTTGACGAATGAGTTGACAATCTTGCCGAATGCAGCGCCGATGATGACGCCTATGGCCAGATCGATGACGTTACCGCGCAGGGCAAATTCCTTGAATTCTTTCAACATGCGTTTGAAGTTTGACCGAAGTTAAGCGCATAAAAGCGGCGCCCGCGCGGGTTGTTCGGCAAACCGCTCCAAAGGTGGCTGGAAGCGTGATGTACCCGGGTCAGTCGACGACGTTCAGGGGATTGCGGAGGCCCGAATGGCCGGTTAGCTCGACACCGGCAGTTCCAATAAACATTTCCGCATCGATCCGCACAGGAATCCGGTTTTTGTCGTCGGAGAAGTAGGCTGTAATGGAATTTTCGCCATCGAAAAGCTTGTTTTTGGGCATCACGGGTTTAAACACCAGCGTGCGCACGCGGCCTACCCTGGTTTTGATCTCGTCCCGTCCCTTGTAAATGACCCGCAGTTTGTAGAATTCGTCTTCAAAAAATCCCGAGATGGTAATCGTGTCGTTGACCTGCGTCTCCGAAAGATCGACGGTCCGGAGATAAAGGAAACCTCCGATCATGTCGCGTACACCGGGTGCGGAGTCGTAGTAATTAGGGTTATTCCATTTGCCGGTCTTGTAGTCAATGGTCCGGACGGAAATCCTTTGCTTCGCATGGTCAAAATACGTCTGCTCATCTTTCTTGTAGTTTCCTTCGCGGATCTTGCGGTAGAACATGTGCGGCAGCAGTGACGCCGTGTCGATATAGGCCCCGAATTGGTCATTCACATCGGCTACCCAGTCCACGAGCCCGACCGTGCGGGCGAAAACGTCCACTTTAAAGCACTCGCGGTCGTTCACTTCGTAGTAGTTGGGATGAATGTTCGCCGACCCGCGCCCCACGGTGAAGATGCCGTACGTCATCTTGAACTCCAGCACCTCGCCCCGCTTAAAACTGTCATTGGGCACCGGAGGATAGACGTCGTTGTGCTCCGCAGTGAATCCTGCAAGCAAAACCACCATGACCAATCCCAGTATAAATCGTTTACTCATGTCAATATCCATCCTCCCGCGAGGGCATTACAGGACAAATTTAAATCATTCAACATTAATTGGACATGAAATCCAAAGCTGTGCCAATGATTTTACCAATATGATGATTTAAGCCGCGAATATTACACAGACACGTGGTTGTCCCGCAGGGCCTCGTTGAGCGATGTTTTCTTGTCTGTGCTCTCCTTTCTCTTTCCGATTATCAGCGCGCAGGGCACCTGATACTCACCGGCGGGAAACTTTTTTGTATACGCTCCGGGGATTACAACGGCGCGTTCGGGGATATAGTTTTTATGCTCGACAGGTTTTTCTCCGGTCACGTCAATGATCTTAGAGCTGCCCGTCAGCACAACGTTGGCGCCAAGTACGGCCTCCCGACCGACGCGAACCCCTTCGACGATAATGCACCGTGATCCGATAAACGCATTGTCTTCGATGATGACGGGGGAAGCCTGGACGGGTTCAAGCACGCCGCCAATGCCCACTCCTCCGCTTAGGTGCACATTCCTGCCGATCTGCGCGCAACTTCCCACGGTAGCCCAGGTGTCCACCATCGTCCCCTCGTCTACCCTTGCACCGATGTTCACGTATGAAGGCATGAGGATGACACCCTTCGAAATAAACGACCCGTACCGCGCGATCGCATGCGGCACCACCCTGACGCCGAGTTGCTGGTAGCTGCGCTTAAGCGCAATCTTATCATGGAATTCAAATGGCCCGACTTCGACCGTCTCCATCTTCTGTATCGGGAAATAGAGAATCACCGCCTTCTTCACCCACTCGTTCACCTGCCAGCCCTGATCCGCCGCTTGCGCTACGCGAAGTTCCCCCTTGTCGAGCTTGTCGATCACGGAGCGTATGGCCTGTTGCGTCGAGTCGTCCTGCAGGCGCGAACGGTCTTCCCACGCGGCTTCTATGATCTTGATCAATTCCATATTGCGGTCAAATGCGTTATTTTGGGAGCGCTTACGGGTGATTGGTATTCATCCTCACAATAATAAAGGATTCGTCCTAAAGTTGTACGTTGGCTGATGGAGGAACGAAAAAAAACGCGGATTGTCGTGGCATCGGTGCTCAAGCCTGTCAACGACACGCGCATGCGGGAAAAGATCGCCCGCAGCCTTCAAAAAATCCACGACAGCGATGTCCACGTGATCGGTTTCCCATCGGACGATACCGACGATGGCGTCACTGCCCACCCGCTGCCTTTCTTCAGACGCCTGAGCCTCCGGCGCGCGCTCATGCCCTGGCGGGTATTGCGGCTGATCCTGCGCCTTCGGCCTGCCCTCGTCATCATCACCACGCACGAACTGCTTTGGATCATCGTCATCTGCAAAATGATCCACAGCCTGAGCGTTGTTTACGATGTCCAGGAAAACTATTACCGGAACATACGCTACACGGATGCTTTTCCACGGGCGATCCGCGCCATTGTGGCGGCCTATGTCCGCGCGAAGGAATGGATCACCGCTCCGCTCATCGATCACTTTTTTTTGGCAGAAAGCGCGTATGAAAATGAGATGAACTTCGTGCAGGGCCGGTGTACCGTGATCGCCAACAAGGCCTTGAGGACACCTTCCGGCGAACCGGGTACGCGCGATCCGAAACGACTGCTGTTTTCCGGCACGATCGCCGTCACCACCGGCATCTTTAAAGCCATCGAGATCGCCACGTTATTACACGAAATTGACGCCGCGATCTCCCTCACGATCATCGGGCACTGCCCACAGGGCGCTACGCTGAAAGAAGTCCGTGATGCGATAGCCGACAAGCCCTTCATCGAACTCATTGGCGGAGACCGCCTGGTCCCGCACGACGATATTGTTGCGCACATCCGTCACGCGGGAGCCGGCCTCCTCGCCTACCCGAAGCATCCATCCACGTGGGGATCGATACCCACGAAGCTGTACGAATACCTCGACGCACGGCTGCCGGTTATGCTCCCCGCTCATCCGGTGTGGGTGGAAAAGACCCGGCAATTCGAGGCGGGAATTGTCTTCGACTGGGACCGTCCGGACCCCGTCGCGATGCACGCGACATTAACATCAAAAACGTTTTACACGCGGGAGCCGCAGGACGTCTCCTGGGATTCGGAGGAAAAAAAACTCCTTCGGGTGATTGAAAGTTTGCTGGCACGGCGGCGACTTCCGGATCAGCGCTGATCCAATTCGACGACCACGACCACCACATCCTCCGTCGACTCGAACTGCACGCGATCGTCGCGCCATTTCGAGAACTCCCCCTCCGGGCGGGGATAGGATTGTTTGTTGAGAATGGCGTCCACGACATTTCGGAGTTTCTCCTGGCGTTCGGAAAACAGAAAATACAGTTTGTTCCTGCCCGCGGGTTCCGTTAACGTGAAGTAAGACGCCGCCCCAGGCAGCCAGAGGTCGCCCGAGAAAAATGTGCTGGTCATCGTGTCGGTCGGAAAAACAACGGCCGGGGCTCCCGTCGCATCGCTCACGATCGCCGTGCAAAACACACCTTTGCGTGCTTTCAGGGCGATGTTGAACTTGTCGCCGGTCGCATAGGTATTGTCGAGCACGTAAGCACCGGCTTCCGTCCGCGACACGGGCATGATTGTCCCGTCGGGCTGCGCGAAAACCACAGCGCCTTCCAACGGAAAGCCTGGGCGCAGCAACGTGAACGCGTACAGGAAGTGCCTGCTGATATCCGCATAGCGTATCCACGTAAGTCCGTCCTTTCCCCACCGCGGCCCCCAGGTATTGGCCACCTCGAAGGCGCCGCCGAATTTCGCATCGTCGTAACCCACCACGGTGAGTGCATGGCCGCCATACTTTTCGTCTACCTCGAGCTCGCGCGGTTGCCAGAAGGCTTCCGCCAGCCTGAATGACGGCGGACAAATGATCCCGGCGACCACCGGCACGCCCTTGCTCAGCGCCTTCTTCAACGCGCGTACCTTGGTTTCACCCGGGTCGTATGAATTGAATAGCCTGACGTAACCGGGAAGCCGGTTTCCGAGGCCCAGGCGTTTTACGTCGTCCGTGAGTTCATCGGGGCAGAAATACCGGTATTCCGAAAAGCGAGGCGCGCCATGGTTTTTCAGGGACTCGAGCACGTCGATGAGACTGACCGCACTGTCACAACCGGCCGCGGTAACCATACGGTAGACAAATCCCGGTGACAAAGGAAGGTCGCGATGTTTCGGGTCGTCGGCTGTGATGTTCCTGACCGAAGCTTCAAGAATGGTGTTGGCATACCATACGGTACTCCAGGCTACCGCGGCGTTGTGACCGGCCTGGTTTACAATGCGCGGAAGGAATTGCCGTACCGTTGCATCAGGCGGCAGCGGTTCACGCTTTCCGTAGTCATAGGGTAAAGGCAGGCTGTTGTAGCGGTCGTGTTCAAAAACTAGACCGCGCAGTTGCTCCTGCGCGATCGAAGAATCAAAAAATAAAAGCCCCGTCAAAAGAAACAGGGCTCCTCTCCTAATGCGCTTCGCGAACAAAGATGAACTCACTGCCAGGTTCGTTGTCTCCAAAAGTTCCGTAACGCGGTACCTGCTTGCTGGCCTCAACGAACGAGTGGATCATTGAAGTGGTCAGTACCCGCAACCGTCCACCGCCGCTCCGAAGGGCCTCGAGGAAATGGGTGGCGAAGGGAGAATGGCGTCCGGGCCTTCCGTCGGACACGTATTCCTTGCCCCCGGAGGTCAGGTAGATCCGTGACTTGTATTGAAGCTTGCGCTTGATGAGGTCTTGCTGTACCTCAAGGTTGAACCCCAGGTAGCCCTCGTCATCGGCGCCGCGCTTGGCAATGGCCTGATCGAAGGTTCCCCCGAAACATGCATCCATGGTCAGGAAGATGTGGCGGCAGGGGTTGTTGTCGATGCGCGTCCTCAGATCGGAAAAGGAGATGTAGCTTTCATGGTTGAGGTCTTTGACCTTGGAGTCGCGCGCAACGAGGTAGCCATCTTTGATGATCGGGTCGAATTTGCCGTGTCCCGCGATGAAGATGAACAACTGATCGTCGGGCAGGTAGTTCTTAAGGCTGTACTCGCGCAGTTTTGACAGGACCTCCGACTTGGTGGGATTCAATACGAGTTCGACCTTGTAACCGTATAATTCTTCAAGGTCTTTCTTGATCGCTTCGGCGTCGTACACCGGGTTGACCAGGTCATTCCATTCGTCGTATTCGTTTGTCGCGAGAACGAGCGCATAGTCGGTGCGGGGCGCAAGCTCGGCAACGACGCTACCCTTCACGTTCACCATCCGCGATTCGATGGTGATCTCCCCTTTTTCGTTTTCCGCAGTCACCTTGATCTCGTTGGGACCTTCCGACAAGGCGAGTTCGCGTTCGATAAACGAATCGAACTTGTCGGCTTCGGTGGAAGCGACACCGATTCCCCGTGAATCCGCCGGAACCACTCCGTTCAGATAGAGTGTTACATTTTTGAGTGTGACCTTCGAGTTCACGCCCACCCGCACGGTCATCTTTCGCACGGTGACCGTGGTTGACGCGATGTCGGGCGAAAGCCAGATGATCACGGGTTTTGTTTTCTCCGCAACGACCTGCACCGGCTTGGGCTGCTCAACAGGAGTGCCCACGTCCAGGGTTACGGTGTTGCTGCGTTTTTTGAATTCCTGGGCAAGGAGGAGCCCGGGAAGGGTCATGAAAATCAAAAAGAGAACTTTTGTTTTCATAGGACTGGCGTTTAATGGCTTAATACGATTCGTTTCTGTGCTGTAACCGCACCCGACCGGATTCTGGCAACATAAACCCCCGGACGGTGGTGGTATTCCGCATGGTCGTATAGAATTTCGTGATATCCGCTTTCCAGAGTTCCATCAAATACCAGCGCGGCCTGTTTTCCGGTAACGTCCAGCAGTTCAATGACGACAGGCGCGGCTTCGGGCAGGGTAAAACAAATGGCAGCTTCTTCTCCGTTCCCGACCGGGTTGGGGCGTACATGGTGAAACACCATGGCACTAACCCGGGTGCTTTCATCTACAAACGCGGGGGCGCCGAAGATCACCTTAAATTCCCGCGAAGTCCCTGGGTCAAACTCATACCGGGCCTGCGTTTTCATGTCGATGCCCAACTGAAGGTTGACGTCCCATAAAATTAGTGATTTTTGGCTATTCGCGAAATAGTGATTGTCCCAGCTTACAGTGACGTTGCCCCCGGCCTCCTGGCTCGACTCGACTGTAAATTCCCAGACGTGGTTCTCCGCGGTGGGAATAATGTCTTTCGAATAGTGGAATCCGTTCAGCGCCTTACCGTGTCTGACATCCAGGTAGCCGAAAAAAGGTGGCATTGAGAAACCATCGTAGCGGTCGAAGCCCTCGCGGGCATCGGGCCGCATGCCAAACCCGGAGATGAGGTTCGTCATTTCACCCTGTTCCACCGTGAAGCGCACCTCCCATTCGGCATCGTCGATCGGGTTCTCCATCCGGCGTCCTTCGGAGGGAATGCCCCGGTTGACGGAGGGATTCTTCGTCTTTGGAATGAATATGCTTCCACCGGCAGGCACATTGATGAATCCGCCCTGGAAGCTGTTTAGCCGGTCTCCATCGGAAAACGTTCCGGAGTATACCCGGATGGCGTCGGGCAGGTCCACCGTCGGGTTTGCCGCGACGACGTCTTGCCAGGCAATATTGAAGTTGTACGGGTTTCCGATCTGATTCCAGCCTGCTTCGAGGACGATCTCGAAGCCCTGGCTGTTGATCCCCACCACTTCACCCGGCCCGGTATCGATGGTCACGCCACCGTCCTTGACAATAAGCCAATACCCTTTTCCGGCTTGAACTGACGTTCCCGCCGAAACCTCCGCATTGCGGCCGTTCGAATAATGGAACATCCGCCACCGTTCGTTGTCGTATGCATCGAGGTCGTCGGTAAATACGGCACTCACCGCTTTGTTGTCAAGTTCCAACGGCACGGCTATGATGCGGTAGTTTGAGACCTGGTCGCCAAAACTGTTATAAGGGATGTTCAAGCCATTATCGACAACCACTACAGTGATCGTCCGCAGGGGCAGTTGCTCGTCCTTGATCAACGTATTGGCGGCGCCATCGGTAATTTCGAAATAGTATTCGATGCCGAGTTCACCGATGTCCGAAGGGGGAATTTCAGCTTCGTATGTGGTTCCACCAGTATTTGTCAGTTCCTCGGGTGAGTAAGCCGCTCCCGCATCGGATGAGATCTTGCGGTAGTAGATATAGGCGCTCGTGACGCCTGAAACGTCCTCAACCGAAATGTTGATCGACGCAGCGCTTCCGAGTTCAACAGTGTTCCCGTGGTGAATCGTCACCACAGGATCCTCACTATCCGGCCCGAGCGTCGTTCCACTGGTCTCCGCCCTGGGACTGGTCAGGTAATTGATGGTCTTGCCTTCTCCATTGAAGGAGTAGATGGTATAGTGGTAGGTGGTGCTTTCGGCCATGTTGAAGTCTTCCTCGAAGGAAAATGGACCCTGCGGGAGCACGCCAACCCAGACAACCATTTCCCCGGTCCCTGCTTCCAATTCCGTCTTCGCGTCATAGGCAATCCCGTCAACAGGAATGCCCTCTGGCGGTGTACCTTGGTTCCGGACAATCAGGTATCCATCGGGTGCGTCCGCGGCGATGTCGAATGAAAGTACCAGCGAAGATGACGTCCGGTCGGAGACCTGGAAATTCGTCGCGGCGTTCAGGGGTTCCGGCGCGCGCGTCTTCGCCGTGCCGGACAGGTATGTGCCGGTGAGATAGTTTACCGACGTTCCTGCGCCGTTCAGGGAGTATATCCGGTACACATAGGTTTCACCCGGTGCAAGGCCGGTTTCCGTGAATTCTGTAGCGGTGCCCACGTAGGCTATGAACTGGTTCGTGCCAACTTCAATCTCACCGAGGGCGTACTCGGTCTGATCCACGGGGAGTATTGACGGGTCGTTATCCGCGCCCTGCATCCTGATGGCAATGTAACCGGTTGGATTGTCCGCTGCCGCGGTGAACTGCACGGTGTATCCGTCAAGGGTCACATTAGTGAAGTCGAACGCCGTAGGCGCGTTCAGCGGCTCGGATGCCAAAGCCTGGGCCTGGGCAAATGCCGACGCGAGCGTTCCATCCAGAAGGTAGTTCCGCGTTTCTGCAACGTCAGGCAGCCCGTTAAACGGCACCAGTGCATAGTGGTAGGTGACCTCTTCGGCGAGGTTCGTATCGACATAAGATGCCGTTGCTTCGTCGACCGTTGCCACGAGGGTTGTTCCTGAAGGAAGCGCGAACCCGGTTTCATCCATACCGTCGAAAATGCCGTTAGCATCCGGGGCCGTTCCGTCTTCCCGGCGCAGGATCAGGTATCCCTCCGCGTTCGCTGCAAGGGGGCTGTCGAAATCAAGCGTAATGGAAGTGCCGGCAGCTGTTGCGGTAAATGTTGCCGGATGTTGTGGCGGCTCCGTGTCGAGGGTATAGAACGAGATGGGATTCTGCGCAACCCCCGTAAGGTCGGTAAGGAACCGGGAATACTCCGTCGTGACCGTTGGCTCGGTCCCGGTGTCATTAAAGGCGAAGATGGCGGCGGCATATTGCGTGGCTGGCGCCAGGCCTGAGACGCTCAATTGGGTCCAGTCGGCGGCGCCGCTACCGACCACGTAGTTACCGTTGCCGAGGTCAGAGGACGAGGGATACTGCCAGGTGCTTTGGTAAATTGAGGCGTCCACCGGGACCGCGTCAATGGTCGGCCCCTGCTTGACGACGAACAGATGCCGGTTTCCATCCCCTGGCGTAAAGCTAACGTCGGCGAGGTCGTGGGTGATGCTTATCAAACTCAGGCCCGATGCCTGTACCGTGGGACTGGCCAGCACGGCGTTGTTGCGGAGAATGGAAACTTTTCCGTCGGTGCGGTCGGCGAACGCCAGGTCGGGCCGGCCATCGGCATCAAAATCTGCAATGGCGATATCCCAGGGCTGGGCACCGGTAATGATCCTGGCAATGGAAACGAAACCTGAGGGGCCGATATCCTCGACGTTGGTTTGGTTCTCGAAGATGTCATTCGTCACCGCTACGAGGTCCGGTTTGCCGTCGCCTGTGAGGTCATGGATCGCGGTTGCGTTGATATACGAACCGGTTTCAAAATTTTGAGGCGGGCCAAACGGGTCATTGTTATTGTGAAAAATCGAAAAGCTCGCGCTACCCGGCCCGGCCACGACAATGTCGTTGGACCCATCGACATCCAGGTCACCGACGGAAATGCGGCCCGGACCAAGCGTCCCGAATCCTCCCGGGCCCATCCCTGCATCAAAAACAAAATCAATAAAAAATTGCGGCAATACCGATCCTGGCGTCGTTTGGTTTTCCAGGAATGTGATGGTGTTGTCGCCGCGGTTCGTCACCACCAGGTCTGGCCTGCCGTCGTTGTTAAAGTCACCCAGCGCAAGCCCCTGAGGCTGCGGTCCCGTCACAAGTTCAATCGGATCTCCAAAGGAATTGGACGAGAGGTTGCCCGGTGTGGCGCGGTTCGGGAAAATCGAGAGCGTGCCGGCTAACCGGTTCAGCGTAATCACTTCCGGCCGGCCATCGAGGTCCAGGTCGCCAATGGCGACTTCCACGGGATCCGAACCGGTAAAGAAATTCAGCAGGTCGAACGAAAATTGTCCCTTATTGCGGTAGAGGGATACCTTGCTCTCGCCGCCGGTGCCACAGACTACGGCCATGTCTATTTTACCGTCGCCGTCAAGGTCGCCGACATCGACATCCTGGGGCAACGTTGCTGTAGGTATAACGCTCCGCACTGGGAAGGAAGCTGGCGTAATCGAGCCGGCTTCGGCCCCGCTTTGCAGGATCGACAACTGATTCACCGACGGGCTAACGACGACAATGTCGACCCGTTCGTCGTTGTTGAAATCCGCCACGGCGATTCTGGTGGGATTCGCATCCGGATCCACGGAAAAATCTACTTGCGCCTCGAACGACCCTCCCGTGATGGGGGCACCGATGGGATAGGTGATTACAAATCGTTCCGTGGACGTGGCGGTCAAGCCACGCGTCGTCACCGAGATCGGCGCGTAGGTGGCTCCTGCCGGCACCCTGACTTGCAATTCGTCGTCATCGCCCGCGGTCACCACCGCCCGGGCAGCACCGAAATACACCACGTTGAGGGCGGGGTCGGCGTTAAAATTGCCGCCTTGAATGGTGACCAGGGATCCGGCGCCTCCGCTTTCGGGAGAAAACCCACTGACCAATGGGATCGTACTGAACGTGGGGTCGGTATCGCCGAGTTTGACGATGAACATGTCATGCGAGCCCAGCGCATTGAATGATGTGCTTCCGGAGATCGGGTCAACCACGACGTTGCTTCCCTCAAATATTCCAGTGAGGACAATTTCATTCGACGGCGTCAGTGCGATGTCGTGTGCATAGTCATTCCCTGTTCCGCCGATCGTTCCGGCCCACCGGAGGAATCCGTCATGAGAATACTTGTAGATGATATTGTCGAAAGCGCCGGCTTCGTTCACGAAATAGTCTCCGGAATTTCCATCTGCGTTGAGGGACGACTGAAAAATGCCATAGGCATACACGCTTCCAATGCCGTCGGCCGCAAGGCGGATGCCGTAGCTTGAGGCATTCGAATTGGATGCCAGCGGTTTTGCCCATTGGATCGCGCCGGATGCATCATATTTTGCCAGAAAAACCTGGTCAAAGTCGTTGTCGGCATAGAGATAAGAAATGCCTGGGCCTGGATCGAAGTCGGTGTGGTGCCTGAAAGTGCCGGTGATGTAGACCGCCCGATTTTCGTCGGTGGTTATCCCTTCCCCGAAATCGTACGAGGCTCCCCCCAGGCTGTTGGCCCATATCGGGGTACCATCATCCGTGTCGAACTTAACCACGACGATATCGGTAAGGCCGGCCGACACCAGCGGCGTGGCCATCCCTTCGACTTCCAGCGAAGGGCTATCGAACTGGCCGATCACCAGAACGTTGCCATCCTCATCAAGGGTGAGGTCGCGGCTATAGTCATTTTCACTCCCGCCGATCTGTCGAACCCAAACCATATCGCCAAAAGTGGGCTCATACTTCACGACATAAATGTCGCGCAGACCGTGTGACGTTACGCTTCCTTGAAGGAGGCCATCAAAAAATGGTATGGTATTCTGAAACTCCCCCGCCAGATAAAAATTACCGGCGCCATCCACGGCGAATCCGTTGCGGTGATCTTCGCCATCATCCCCGGGGCTGCCGATGGTCCACGCCCAAAGGAAATTTCCGTTGACATCGTACCTGGCCATAAAAACATCCTGGCCGCCGTTGGTGTTCCGTATGATCCCATCCTCGAACACAATATCGGTATCAAACCTGCCCATGATATAAACATTGCCCAGGTCATCCACGCCAATGCCCTCGCCGCGTTCGGTGCCATCCCCGGTGGACGATCCATGCCGCACCCAGATAAGGTCCCCGCTTGCGTTGTATTTGGCAACAAAGGCGTCGCCACCCAGCGTTGTTTTTGGAAGGTTAACGATGCCGGCGCCGGGATCAAAGTCGACATCCGAACTGTGATATTCACCCGTAACATAGACACTGCCGTCCGGACCGACCTCAATCGCATTAGCGCCTTCAAAACCGGTTCCTCCGATATGCTTCGCCCATCCGAAATAGGTACTGTGCAGGGAAGATCCGGCGTCCATGAATACGGTGGCCGTCAACGGTTGATCGGTGTTGTAGTTTACGGCGTTGAACACACCGTTGAAGGAAAAAACGGAGAAGGTGTGAGCGCCGGCCGTTTCAAGACCGGAGCAATTGAAATAGGGCTGGTTCCCGGAATAGACGACGACGCTGCCATCCTCCGGGAAAACATAGCCCACCGGGTATGCGACACCATCCTGGGGTACGATCTCAGGTGTGGCGTCGCCCTCCTTGCGGATGACGATATATCCATCGGGCACATCCGGCTCGGGCGTATCGGGCACATCCGGCGCGGGCGTAAACGCGCCGCGAAGGGAGTGGCTCGTGATCTCATTGAAGGTGAGATCTGCAGGTTGCGTACCGGGTTCAAAGTTGGTGTTCAGGTTCCGGAACAGCGAAACGGTGACATTTCCGGCATGCGGCACCGCGAAGTCGCCCCTTCCATCTCCATCCAGGTCCGAGAAGGCAACGTTTGCCGGCATGCCACCGACCTGCAGGAAGTGGCTGCGCGTGAAAGCGCCAGCGTTCAAGGTGCCGGTCTGATAATCATTAAAGAAAATGGTGATCTCGTTGGTGCCCGGGTAACAACCGATCAGGTCGGTCCTTCCGTCTCCGTCCACGTCTCCGGCGGTAACCATCTCTGAAGAAGGTGAAGGGATGACACTGATCGCGGCGTTATAGCTGAAGGCGCCGGCGGTGCTGAGATTCTCAATAATGGCGATCGAACTGTTGGTGCTGCTGCTGCCCACGGCGAAGTCGAGGCGGCTATCACCGTCAAAATCTGCGAGCGCGATAGACCGCGTCTCCAGTGCCACCCCCGGGATCTCCACCGGCAGATCGAATTGAAGCGCGCCGAGGCTTCCCGGGCTCATCAGGTTCCTGAAGAAGAAAAGGCTGCCGTTGCTCCCCGTGGCGACGATGTCTGGATGCAGGTCCCCGTCAATGTCTCCGGCCGCGACACCCCAACATTCCCCGCTCGTCCCTAAAGCGAGTTGTGAGCCGAAGGACATGGATCCCTGGCTTGTGTTGATGAAGGCGTCCGCAAATCCCGTCGAGGTGGCCGCCAGTATCTCGGGTCGACCGTCGAGATTGAGATCGTGGACGGCGATGCTGTAAATTGATCCGCTCGGGTAAAGCGTATAAACAGACCCGAAACTTATGCTTCCGGGTGTACTCGTATTGAGATGGATGAAAATGGTATTTGCAAACCCGCCTGTAATCACCTCGGGCAAACCATCGCCGTTGATGTCCGCCAGGGTGGCGGTAAACGGTTCATCGCCAGCATTAACGGAGGTGGCAAAGGTAAAGGATGACGGATCGATGCTGGACACCGCGCTCGTATTGGCATAAATGTCGACCCGATCCTGGTTTTGCGCCACCACAGCCATATCGGTCTTACCATCGCCGTCGAGGTCGCCGGTGGCCACGTGCCGGGCATAACCGGGGTCGGTGCTGAAATCCACGCGGTCGCTGAAGCTGGCCGCCATGTCGCCGTAGAACGAAAAGGTGGGCGTGAACTTTTCGGAGGAGTAGGTGATCATGCCGTTGACGCGCACCGATACGGGCGCGAGGGTTGCCCCAAAGGGCACCACGACGACCAGGGAAGTCTCATCGGCATCGGTAACGAGCGCGCGCGTACTTCCGAAATACACGATATTCTCGTCGGGGTTAACGTGAAAATTTTCACCATGGATCTCGACAATGTCTCCCGGTGCGCCGGACGTTGCCGAAAGAGACGTAATGGAGGGAAGTTCATAGTAGTCGATCAGAACGGGCGATCCGGAGGCATTAACAACGTCTGCGGAGGGGTCGATATCAACGGCGGCAAGGTCCACGAGGTAGGTCCCGATGCGAACGCGGTCGCGGGAATCGATCGCCACGGCGTCGATCAGGTCAAGCCCCGTATTGCCCAGCACGATCGCCTTCCGGAAATCGCCATCGCGGTCGAGCTTGACCAGGAAGCCATCTTCGGCTTCGAACGCGCTGATCTCGTAAGTGTCCACGGGATCGGGATCGAAATCCACCAGGCCGTTAATGTAGCCGGTGGCATATGCGGCGCCCGAAGAATTAACACGGATCTCGTAAGGAATGTCCTGCCCGGCCCCGCCGATGCCATGTGCCCACACCAGTTGCTGGCCGAATGTATACCTGCCCAATAAAACATCGGCCGAACCATGGTTGGTAAGGGTGATGCCATCATGTGTAAAGGATTGAGTGAAATACGCCGAGAAATAGACGTCGTCCCCGACAAAAGCAGCGTCCGCCAGCACTTCAGAACCCAGTCCGCCAATTCGATATCCGGAGCCCGGAATGAACGATCCGGTAGACAAGTCATACTCGGCCATAAACAGGTCGATTCCACCGGCGGAAGTAATGTTCGTAACGCCAACATCGTCGGGGTCGAGGTCGAGGGTGCCAACAAAAGAACCTGTAAGGAGGAGCCTGTCATCCCGGACGGCAACCTTGTTGTAGCCAATTCCAGCTGTGGAGACGAGGACGCGATTGTATGCAATTGTGTTGAGGTCGTTGCTAAGCTTTATGATTCGCCCATTCAGATCATCAGCCCCGACCACATAGACGGCTCCTTCGCTGTCAAAATCCAGATCCGTTAATTCGTCGATTGATGTTGTTGTGACGGTCAGGCTCCGCGCGTTCAAAAAGGTTCCGTCGGATCCGAATTTTACGATGAATCCATCTTCCGAACCATTCGTCCCGAGTACATATCCGCCCGGATTTTCTTCATCGAGATCCAGGTCAGCGATGCCTTCAAAAGTTCCAACCACAAATACATTGCCGAAGGGGTCGGTTTTTATTCTTATGGAATTCTCCCACCCGGCCGTCCCGTAGATCGCCTTCACCCAAAGCAACTCTTCGTCGCTGTTGTATTTGGCCACATACAGCTCTCCCTCCGGGTCATCACAGAACTTGCTCACCACACCGCCTTTGAGGTCGAAATTGTTCGTGGCAAAGAATTGGCCGGTGGCATAGAAGTTTCCCTCCTCGTCATAGTGGCTGGCCCAAACGCCCGCATTGATGTGGTGTGCCGATTCCAACTGAAACGGAAATTGTGCAAATGCGGAGAGCGAAAACGCAACAAAAAGGAAAACCAGACCAGGTGTACGCATACGGTATCTTTCTTCAGTATAATTCAACTATGATTGATCAGGCATTGGTCATTCCGCCTGCTATCTCGCCAACCCGCGTCAAGGCACCCGTTCCACCCACCATGACCATGCACTTCACGGCAAACTTTCTTCCCGTCCCTCAATTCGGGTCGGGCGGACCAGGCAGTGGCGATTCCTCCGGACTCACCGGACCGGGACCCGGTGAATCCCCTCCAAGGAAGGGGATGATCGCGCCCGCTGCCAGCAACGGCGTAAGCTTCAACAGCACCATCGCTTTCCCTTTCACCCTGAATTTTCCGCTCTCCACGGTCTGCTCCCCTGCGGTCAACCGCAGAAAATAACCTTCGCCCTTGTCGAGATCCTTCGGGATTCGCCACTCGTAAATGCCGCGGTTCAGGGTTTTGGCCACGTCGGTGATGAACCGGTCGCCGTTGTGAAGGGTGATCTTTACGTCCTGCATGGGCGTGCCGCCCTGCCATTGGATGGTCGTGGATTTTCCCTTCCGCACCTTCGCTCCCACTACGGGCGAGCGGAAACTGAACTTGAGTACAAGGGGTTTGCCACGCAATTCAAAAGTGATATCCCCGCGAAACTGCTGAAGTTCCCCGGCGGCGTTCCAGGCCACGGTCTTGTTGGTCCCCGCCTTTACGCTGGGACCTACGTCGCCGATGACTTGTTTGATGGGAGACTGATAGTTGTCGTGCGAGGCGTAGACCTCCACGCTGAAGGTTTGGTCCGGCTGCCCCCCGACGAGGTCATAGGTGATGATCACCCGGTCGCCCTGGGCCGTGGCGCGTATGTTTTCAAAAGTCTGCGCCGTCGAGACGGACGAAAGGAAAAGCAATACGAAGAGCAGGTACAGGTTTCGCATTCAGGGTTAGGTTAAACGATAAATCTACTCGATTTCTGAATAAGATCAAACCCGCGTGCCGTCACTCATTTTATACAAGGAAGAAGGATTGGTAACCTGAAGGGGGTGGGATTTTTTCAGGGAGTTACGAATTACGAGTTACGAGTTACGAGTTACGAATGGGAAGGGTGAGGTGGAATTGAAGACTGGACCTGGTGGGTGGTTTAACCCAAACGTAAGGTACGAGGTAAGAGGTACGAATGCCGAATGGGAAGGGTGAGGTGGAATTGAGGAGCGGGCGTTGTGATCGTTTAACGGGAGCGTGAGGTACCCGGTACGATAGAGCTCCTGGCGGCGACGGATGGAGCCGCAAACGGCACACACATCCTTCGGTGGCCGAGCTTGTCGAGGCCAGGCGTGGAGGTACCCTTTGCCCGCGGAAGGTACGAATGACGAGGTGCGAATTACGAATGGGAAGCGTGAGGTGGAATCGAAGACTGGACCTGGTGGATGGTTTAACCCCAAACGTAAGGTACGAGGGACGCTTTGCCCGTCGAAGCTCAAGTCTCAGGCGTGCGGAACTCGGAACTCCAAACTAAAAACTAACAACTCCGAACTAAAACTCCCCCTGGAGCATCCTCAAGACCCCACCTTCAAAGCAGCTTCACATGCATTTAAATCCCCGGAATAATTTTTTTAGACTAATCTAAACTATTATTTTTGCATATCGTATAACAACCCGGATATGCTTACGTACACGGAGGAAAACTACCTGAAAACCATTTACCGGCTGTCGGAAAGCGGCGCCAAGGCGGTGATGACCAATGAGATAGCCGAGTCCATGAGCACCAAGGCCGCTTCCGTGACGGACATGGTAAAGAAGCTCTCCGGAAAAAATCTCATCACCTACGAAAAGTACTACGGCGTCAAGATCACCAAACACGGCCGGAATGAGGCGCTGATGGTCGTGCGCAAACACCGGCTGTGGGAAACGTTTCTCGTGGAAAAGCTCAACTTCAACTGGGACGAGGTCCACGATGTCGCCGAACAACTCGAGCACATCCAGTCCTCCCTCCTCATCGAAAAGCTGGACGAATACCTCGGCTATCCCACCGCCGACCCCCACGGCCACCCTATCCCCGACAAGACCGGGAAGATCCAGACCGTGCGGCAAATCCCGCTGGCGGAGTCCGCCATGAAAAAGAAAAGTGTGGTAAGCTCCGTCCGGGACGGGTCGCCCGCGTTCCTCCAATACCTCAGCAAGGTGGGCATTGCGATCGGCTCCACCATCACGATCCTGGAACGCGTGGAATTCGACGGATCGCTGGAAGTACAGATCGACGGAAAGAAAAAGTTATTCCTCTCCAGGGAAGCGGCGGAAAACCTTTTAGTGCTGGCATGATATGAAGCGTTTTTCAGAACAGAAGTTTCAATTAATAAACAGCGTCCTCGTAGGGATCTTCATCGTCGCGCTGGCAGGGTGCGCGACACGCCCGGCGAAGGACGACAAGCTCACGATCGTCACCACGACCGGCATGATCGCGGACGCGGCGAAGAATATCGCCGGCGACTCGGCCCGGGTGATCGCGCTCATGGGACCGGGTGTCGACCCGCACCTTTACAAGGCCACCCACGGCGACCTGGAAAAACTCACCAGCGCCGACGTCATCTTTTACAACGGCCTCCACCTGGAGGGTAAGATGGGCGAAGTGCTGGAAAAGCTGGGCCGGACCAGGGAGGTCGTCGCGGTGAGCACGGGCATACCCGACACGCTCTTGCGCACGGCCCCGGGGTTCCAGGGCGCGCACGACCCGCACATCTGGTTTGACGTGGCCTTGTGGAGCAATGCCGTCCAACGGATGATCAGCTTCATGGCCGAATACGATTCAGCCAACGCGTCGATGTACCGGAAGCGCGGCGCCGCCTACCTGGCGAAGCTGGATTCCCTCCACCAGGCCGTGGCCGCGTCCATCGCGCAGATCCCCGACGAACAGCGCGTGCTCATCACCGCCCACGACGCCTTCGGATATTTTGGCGACGCCTACGACATCGAGGTGCGCGGGCTGCAGGGCATCTCCACGGTCTCGGAGTTCGGATTGCGGGATGTCACGGAACTCGTCGACTTTATCATCGCCCGAAAGATCAGCGCCATCTTTGTCGAGAGTTCGGTCTCGGGAAGATCGATCGAGGCGGTGGTGGAAGGGTGCCGCAAGCAGCACTGGAACGTGTCGATCGGGGGAACGCTTTACTCCGACGCCATGGGCCCCGAGGGCACACCGGAAGGCACCTATGTCGGAATGGTGGATGCGAACGTCAGGTCCATTGTGGAAGCTTTAAAATAATGTCCCATGAAAAAGGTTGACCATTCGTTTGTACTCATCGCACTGCTGGCAGCGGCGTGGGCGTGTACGGAGTTCGAGCCGGCGGCACCGGACGACGCCTCCCTCCTCGACGGCCCTGTCGAAGGGCTCACCGCGTCGGAGAACCTGAGGTTCATCCGCGGCGACGTCGCCTTCAACGATGAAGTCTTTACGCCCGAGACGGGACTGGGACCGCTCTTCGTCGCCAACGCCTGCGGCAGTTGCCACCCCGGCGATGGGAAGGGCCACCCGTTCACGACGCTCACGCGCTACGGACAATGGGATGAGACAGGCAACCAATACACGCACCTGGGAGGACCCCAACTGCAGAACCGCGCCATCCCCGGCTTTGAACCCGAACAACTCCCTCCCGGCGTCGGGTTCTCAAAACTTACTCCGCCGGCAAACACGGGCCTGGGATACCTCGACGCGGTAAGCGACGAAACGCTGCTCGCGTGGGCGGACCCCGACGACAGCGATGGCGACGGCATCAGCGGTGTTCCCAACCTGATCGCCATCAAGGCATATGTACAATCCCGCCCGGGGGCCATCCTCATCAACGGCAAATACATCGGACGTTTCGGAAAGAAGGCCGCCGCCTACGACCTGCACCAACAAACGGTTGTGGCCTACAACGAAGACATCGGCATCACCACCACATATGAGCCCATGGACACGCACACGGGCCTGGCAGTTGACCCGGAAGTTTCGGACCAAACCGTCCGGGACGTGGTCTTCTACCTGAAGACGTTAAAGGCGCCCATACCGCGAAACGCCGCCGACGCCGACGTGGCTGCGGGCAAGGCGTTGTTCACGCAGTTCGGGTGCGCCAAATGCCACCGCCCGGAAATGACCACCGGCCCCTCCCCGATCGCCGCGCTGGCGAACAAGACGTTCTATCCTTATACCGACCTCCTCCTTCACGATATGGGCCCGGACCTCGACGACGGATACACGGAAGGCACAGCCAAAACCTACGAGTGGCGGACGCCGCCGCTGTGGGGATTGGGACTGTCAACGTTCTCGCAAGGTGGACAATACTTTCTCCTGCACGACGGAAGGGCGCGCAGCATCGAAGAGGCCATCCTCCTCCACGGCGGCGAGGGAGAACAAAGCAAAGCGAACTATGCGTCGGCTTCCGCCGATGAGCAATTGAAACTGATCCGATTCCTTGAAAGCCTCTAGTATGAACCGAAGGACGTTTACCAAATCGTGCGTGATGTGTGCCTCCGGCGCGGTGGTTGCCCCGCTCCTTCCCGCGTGCCAGCCGATACATTACACGCAGGGCACGGTGGAGGCCGACGGCATCTCCATACTTCGGTCGGAATTCACTTACGTGAGGAAAGACCAGCCCGTGGTCAGACCTTACCTGATCGTACGGAACGACCGCCTCGAATTTCCCATCTACGTCTACCGGTTTTCCGACCGCGATTACGCAGCCGTACTGATGAAGTGCACGCACCAGGGCGCGACACTCAACGCCTCGGGCGACCACCTCTACTGCCCGAGCCACGGCAGTGAATTCAACAACCGCGGCGCGGTGGTGCAAGGCCCCGCGGAAAGCGACCTCCGCGTGTTCGACGTCGTCGCCGGCGAAAAAAAAATATTTATCGACCTGCGCTCATGAAGCAACTCATCACATTCATCACCGGCGTGGCCATCAGCGCAAGCGTTATGGCGCAGATCGATTCCACCCTGCTCAGGCGCGCCGACAGCGACACCGCCTCCATGAAACTCAACATGGACGCGGTCTACAACCGGCCATTCCTTTCTGTGGGCAAGCTGCCGGTTTCCGTCGGGGGCTATGTCGAGGCCAACTGGCAACATGTGGGCACCGACGGCGTCACCGAAGGACATCAGTTCCAGATGCGGCGGCTGACGCTGTTCGTCGCCTCGGGCATCAGCCAGCGCATCCGGTTCCTTTCGGAGATCGAGTTCGAAGACGGGACCAAAGAGATCAACATTGAATTCGCTTCCGTCGACTTCGCGTTCCACCCGCTCTTCAACGTCCGCGGTGGTGTGATCATGAACCCGATCGGCGCCTTCAACCAGAACCACGACGGCCCGAAGTGGGAGTTCACCGACCGTCCCGTGGCGGCGACGCAAATGCTGCCGGCCACGTGGAGCAATGTCGGCTTTGGCGCCTACGGCAAACTGTACCGGCGCGACTGGGTGTACGCTTATGAAGCCTACCTCAGCAATGGCTTTGACGAGCGCATCATCCTCAACGGCGAAAACCGAACGTTCCTGCCGTCGTCCAAAGAAAACCGCGACCGCTTCGAGGAGAACTTCAACGGTGTGCCGCTCCTTACGGCCAAGGTGGCGCTGCGCAACCGCAGGATCGGCGAAGTGGGCATCTCCTACATGGGCGGCGTGTACAACAAATTTCAGGAGGATGGGCTGGTCCTGGATGAAAAAAGACGTGTGGACGTGCTTGCCGTCGACTTCAACACCGTACTTCCTTTTTCACATACGTGGATTACAACGGAGTGGGCATGGGTCACCGTGGATGTGCCGGAGACCTACAGCCAGCAGTTTGGAACCAAACAGGTGGGCGGATTCATCGACGTTGTGCAGCCCCTCTTCCGTGGACCGGTGTTCGGATTCGAAGGGTCGGTGATCAACCTGGCGCTGCGCGGCGAGTATGTCGACTGGAACGTCGGGACCTTTAACGAAACGGGCACCAACATTCACGACGACCTGTTTTCCGTCTCTTCAGGATTGAGCTGGAGGCCGCGTATGCAGACCGTTGTGCGGCTGAACTACCGGTACACCTGGGAGACCGATCTCTTCGGAAACAGGCCCTCGCGAACCGGCGGATTTCAGGTGGGACTGAGTTCGTATTTTTGAGGGGTTGGCTCTTGGCTGTTAGCTCTTAGCTCTTTGCTGTTAGCTCTTGGCTGTTAGCTCTTTGCATAGAAACCAGAAACCCGGAATGGAAACAGAAATATCAATAAACCCCGCCGTTGAGGTTCATGACCTGACGGTGGCCTTTGACCGCAAGCCGGTGCTTTGGAACATCGACCTGGCGTTGCCAAAGGGAAAGCTCGTGGGCATCGTGGGGCCGAATGGCGCGGGGAAGTCCACGCTGATCAAGGCGATCATGGGACTCCTCCCCCTCAGCAGCGGGTACGTGAAGTTGTTCGATAACGACATCGACGCGGTGCGCAAGCGCATCAGCTATGTTCCGCAGCGGGAGTCCGTGGACTGGGACTTCCCCGCCTCGGTACTCGACGTGGTGCTCATGGGACGTTACGCGAAGCTCGGCCTGTTTCGCCGCCCCAGAAAAGCCGACAAGGATGTCGCAATGGACTGCCTGCGGAAAGTGGGCATGGAAGGTTTTATCCACCGCCAGATCTCGCAACTGTCCGGCGGCCAACAGCAGCGCACCTTCCTGGCGCGCGCCCTCGCCCAACAGGCCGACCTGTACTTCATGGACGAACCTTTCGCCGGCGTGGACGCGGCCACGGAGGCGGCGATCATCGCGCTGCTGCGCAACATGACGGAGGCGAAAAAGACCGTGGTGGTCGTTCACCACGACCTCCCTTCCGTAACCCAATACTTCGACTGGGTGATCCTGCTGAATACGCGCCTCGTCGCCTACGGCCCCACGAAGACGACGTTCACACAAGAGAACCTCCAGGAGACCTACGGCGGCAAACTCACCCTGATGGCCGACGTGCAGGACCTGATTCGGAGGGAAGGGTTTCCGGCGAGGGAGGGGAAGAAGTAGGTTGCCGGTTGCCAGTTGCCGGGTGGCTGGTTGAGTGGGGTTGGGATGCGGTGATGGGCTGGGTGGAAGGAGGCATTGGGCATTAAGCATTATTAGACATTAGGAATATGAATGAATTTTTTTCCTTCGCGGACCCGAACATACGGTATGTGACGCTCGGGTCGGTGTTGCTGACGGCGAGTTCGGCGCTGGTGGGGACGTTCACGTTCCTCAACAAGAAGGCGCTGGTCGGCGACGCCATCGCCCACGCCGTGCTGCCGGGGATATGCCTCGGGTTCATCCTGGCGGGGACGAAGCATCCGGTCTACCTGGTAGGCGGCGCCTTTGTCACGGGATGGATATCCATTGTCGGCGTCGAATACATCACGCGGAAGACGCGCATCAAGGAAGACACCGCGATCGGGCTGGTCCTGTCCGTATTCTTCGGCATCGGCATACTCATGCTCACCGTCATCCAGAAATCGGGCAACGCCCAGCAAACGGGCCTGGACCACTTCCTCTTCGGCAAAGCCGCCGCGCTCGTCGGCGATGACCTGACGGTCTTCTCCACGGTGGCGGTGGTGCTCGTGGCTGCCGTCCTGCTGCTCTTCAAGGAATTCACCCTCCTCGCCTTCGACCGCCATTTCGCAGTAGCCATCGGGTTGCCCGTCCGGCGGATCGAACTCATCCTGACGTCGCTCATCGTGCTGGCCGTGGTCATCGGCATCCAGGCCGTGGGCGTGGTGCTCATGGCCGCGATCCTCATCACCCCGGCGGCGGCGGCGCGCTACTGGACGGACCGGATACGGATCATGTTCCTGCTGGCTTGCCTGTTCGGCGCCGTGAGCGGACTCTCCGGGGCGTACATCTCCTACATCGCGCCGTCGATGCCCACGGGCCCATGGATCGTGATCGTCATCTCCACAATCGCATTCGTCTCGTTCTTCCTGGCCCCCAAGCGCGGGGTGTTCAGCCGCATGTTCCGGCAGGTGACCATCCGCAGGACCATCAACGACGAAAATGTGCTGAAGGCGTTGTACCAACTCGGCGAGGAGAACAGGAACTTCTACATCCAGCGCTACCCCGACGAGATCATCCGCCGCCGGCAGTTTCAAAAAGACAACCTCATCAAAGTGCTGCGGCGCCTGCGCAGCCAGGGATACGTGGAACGCACCGGCAACCTCTGGGGACTGACGGAGGCGGGAATGGCCAGGGGCAAGCGCGTGGTGAAAGTCCACCGCCTGTGGGAGCTGTACCTCACCACCCACCTGCACATCGCCCCCGACCACGTCCACGACGACGCCGACACCATCGAACACCTCCTCACGCCCGAACTCGAGGCCGAGCTGGAACAACTGCTCGACTACCCCAAAGTCGATCCGCACAAATCAGAGATCCCCTATGAATGACTTCTACATCATACTCACCGCGTCCCTGGTGGCCATGACCTGCGCCCTGCTGGGGTGCTTTCTCATCCTCCGAAGGATGGCCATGGTGGGCGACGCCATCTCACACGCCGTACTGCCGGGCATCGTCATCGCCTTCCTCGTCTCCGGCTCACGCGACTCCGTGACCATGTTGTTCGGGGCGGCGTTGATCGGCATCTTCACCACCTTTCTCATCGAATTCTTTCACAAGAAAGCGCGCCTCCAAACCGACGCCTCCATCGGCGTAACGTTCACCTGGCTGTTCGCCATCGGCGTCATCCTCATCTCCGCCTACGCCGGCCAGGTCGACCTCGACCAGGACTGCGTGCTCTACGGAGAGATCGCCTATGTTCCGCTGGATACGATCATCACCACCGACGGACAAAACCTCGGCCCCAAAGCCCTCTACGTCATGGGCATCGTGTTCGTGGCCGTGACAGTGTTCATTGTCCTCGCGTACAAGGAACTGTTCCTCACCACCTTCGACCCCGCGTTTGCGACCTCCATTGGCATCGCCACCACGCTCTGGCACTACCTGCTCATGGGCGCGGTCTCCGCGACGACCGTGGCATCGTTTGAATCCGTTGGCGCCATCCTCGTGGTGGCGCTGCTCATCGCCCCCGCTGCCACCGCCTACCTCCTCACCGACGACTTCCGGAGAATGCTCCTCATTGCGTGTGTCGTCGGCGTTGCCGTCTCCGTCAGCGGCTACTACCTCGCCGTATGGCTCGACGGCTCCATCGCCGGCGCGATGGCCACCATGGCGGGGTTGTTGTTCGTCGCCGCGTTGTTGTTTTCACCAAGGCATGGGGTGATGGGAAGGGGAAGGTTGGAGGTTCACGTTGATAGGGCATAGTTCCGGTGGCCGAGCTTGCCCGCCCTGAGCGACGTCAAAGGGTCGAGGCCCAGCGTTCAAGCTTCCTGGACCACGGTGGCCGAGCCGGTCGAGGCCAGGGCTCAAGCTTCCTGACCAGGCGACGAAGGGTCTGCCGGGCCCTCTGGCCCTCCGAAGGACGAGCATTGCGAGAACAAGGCAGCTGAGACCGGCCCCTGCCGAAGGACAAGGTTGGCAGACCTTTCCCGAACGAAAAGGCGTTGGAAGACCGACCGCGGCCCGGAGAAGCAACCACGGCGGCCTCGACAAGCTCGGCCACCCGGATCGCGGATTGTAAGAAATCGGCCTCGACAGGCTCGGCCGTGTATCAACCGCTGAAGGTCTTGCAACATTTTAACCTTGCCCCTATCTTCGGAAACAAAACACCCTCTCATGAACGCGTATATGTACATTTTGGAATGTGCTGACGGAACCTATTATTGCGGCAGCACCACTGACTTGATTCGACGAGTCCTGGACCAGCATCAGTGTGGACTTGGTGCTAACTACACGCGCAAGCGCCTTCCTGTCAAACTGGTCCACTTTGAGATATTCCTCCGAGTGGACGATGCCTTCCGAAGGGAAAAACAAATTCAGAAATGGAGTCATGCGAAGAAGAAGGCCCTGATCGAACGACGTTACGACGACCTTCGGACACTCTCGCGAAGCAGATCGCGTGACTAAAACTGGTCTCCGCCCTCGCGGATGGAGCCCACGGTGGCCGAGCTTGCCCGCCCTGAGCGACGTCGAAAGGGTCGAGCCCAGGGCTCAAGCTTCCTGGACCGGCGACGAAGGGTCTGCCGGGCCCTCTGGCCCTCCGAAGGACGAGCATTGTGAAAAAGGCAGCTGAGACCGATCCCTGCCGAAGGACAAGGTTGGCAGACCTTTCCCGAACGAAAAGGCGTTGGAAGACCGACCGCGGCCCGGAGAAGCAACCACGGCGGCCTCGACAAGCTCGGCCACCCGGATCGCGGATTGTAAGAAATCGGCCTCGACAGGCTCGGCCGTGTTTTGAGATCGACGCAACCTGCGCGGCAGATTGGCGGGTATACCGCCAGAAACCCGTTGCGAACTCACGGCCTCCGCGCGAAATAATCTCCGCGAACCCCGCGCCTCTGCGCGAAACAACCTTCCGCGTGCCCCATTTCCTCCCTCGGAATCGTAACTTTGCCCGTCGAAACAGTTGAGAGCAGAGAGCAAAGAGCCGAGAGCAAAGAGCTGAGAGCAAAGAGCTGAGAGCAAAGAGCAAAGAGCAAAGAGCTGAGAGCTAAGAGCAAAGAGCTAAGAGCAAAGCGCTAAAACCCAACAACCACCCATGGATACCATCGTTGCGCCAGCCACCGCCCAGGGAATCTCCGCCATCGCCGTGATCCGGCTGTCGGGGAAGGATGCCATTGCCCTCGTGCAAAGCGTCTTCAGCGGAAAGGACCTGGAGGGCCAGCCGGGCCACACCCTCCACTTCGGAGGGATCAGGGACGGCGAAAAGGTGATCGATGAGGTGCTGGTCTCCATTTTCCGCGAGCCCAACTCGTTCACGAAAGAGAACAGCGTGGAGATCTCCTGCCATGGCTCCCCGCTGATCGTGAAAGAGATCGTAAAAGTCCTCATCTCCAAAGGCGCGCGCCTCGCCGAGCCGGGGGAGTTCACCCGACGCGCATTCCTCAACGGCAGGTTCGACCTCGCCCAGGCCGAAGCCGTCGCCGACCTCATCAACGCCGAGACCGACAACGCGCGGCAAGCGGCCCTCAACCAGATGCGGGGAGGGTTCTCTAAGGAGATCGACCGGCTCCGCGAAGAACTCATCCACTTCGCGTCCCTCATCGAGCTGGAACTCGACTTCGGCGAAGAAGATGTCGAGTTTGCCAAGCGCGATGAACTGCGGGGACTGATCCTTAACATACAGTCGTACCTGGCGCGCCTCATCGAGTCGTTCGACCAGGGTAACGTGATCAAGAACGGTGTGCCTACTGTCATCGCCGGGAGACCCAACGCGGGGAAGTCCACGCTGCTCAACGTGCTGCTGAACGAAGAGCGCGCCATCGTCTCCGACATCCCCGGCACCACCCGCGACGTCATCGAAGACGAGATCGTACTCGGGGGCATCAACTTCCGCTTCATCGACACGGCAGGATTGCGCGAAACCAAAGACGTGATCGAGTCCATCGGCGTGGAGCGTACCCGCGCGCAGATGAAGAAGGCATCGCTGATCATCTACCTGTTTGACCTCGCGGAGGCTACCCTCGCCGAGATCGAAGAAGAGCTGGCGCAGCTCCAGGCGTTGGGAATCCCTCACATCGCCGTCGGCAACAAGCTGGACAAGGCCAGCGCGTCCCTCCTCTCCGCGCTCCGGGACCGCGACTTCGTCTTCATCTCTGCCGCACGCCACACCCACATCGAGGAACTCAAGGAGAAGATCCTCTCCCACTTCGATGTCCGACAGGTGAAGACCGGCGACGTGATGGTCACCAACCTCCGCCATTACCACAGCCTCAAACAAACCCACGAGTCACTCTCCCGCGTACTCGACGGCCTGGAGCAGGGCATCACGGGAGATTTCCTGGCGATGGACATACGGCAGGCGTTGCATTACCTGGGAGAGATCACAGGGACGATCACGACGGAGGATCTGCTGGCGAACATTTTTGGGAAGTTTTGTATCGGGAAATAGCCGCTACAACCATTTGTAAATCAATAAGTTAGAAATTCTGGATAAAATGTGCTTTGAAACCCAAGGAATTGATTTACAGGCACTTCGGGAAATCTCAATTCTTAAATCCCGTTACTTTTGTTGCTAGTTTGTTGCTCAAACCTAAGCATCCCTAAGTAAGCAATAAAAGTTTTAGGTTCATTTAGGTGTTCAATTAACCAAATGTCGTAACTTAATACGTCAAATGACGTACTATAAAATATGATGAAATTTCTGGAACATTTGGGGGAAGCAAGCTTAAGAAACGTGGATTCAAGACAGCGTCTTTATCATGTAATCAGAGAGCGTCCATTAAAGAAAAAACATGTTGCTCATATCTCATTTAAACTCGGATTGCAGCAAAAAGAAACTGCTGAGTTAATTGGTGTATCTGTTAGAACTTATCAACGACAGAAAAGTACAACTCCTATTACCAATGCTGCATCAGAAAACGTTTTGAAGCTTGCAGAGTTATTTCAGCTTGGTCTCAACGCTTTCGATAATGATGAGAAAGCATTGGTTTCGTGGCTTAACTCCCCTATTCCTGCACTCAGCAATGAAACTCCAATCCATATGCTGTCGTCAAGTTTAGGCATTGATCTGGTCAAGGAAGAATTGTTGAGAATTGAATACGGTATTTACTGATGCTAGTTTATCGTATTCAAAAAGCAAAGTATGCCAATGATATAAGCGGAACAGGTTCGACTCTGGTTTCTGGTCGATGGCACCAAGCCGGTAAGCATCCCATTCTCTACGCCTCAAGCAATATCTCGTTAGCAATCCTCGAGTGTCTTGTGCATTTACCGACTGTAGTTAAACCACCTGACCTTGTACTTCTCACAATTGACGTTCCGGATAAAAGCATCGCCACAATCGACACAAAGAATCTTCCTGAGAACTGGAACAAGAAAGGATATTTTGACGATGTTCAACAGTGGGGAACAAAGTGGTTGCAAGGTTTATCTTCCCTTGCGGTTCTTGTTCCTTCAGTGACGTCTCCGGATCATAATATTCTCGTTAACCCACGACATCCTGACTTTGGTCACGTAAAAATCGTTGACAGTAGGCCAATTACTTTGGATAACAGGTTAATTTAGATCGATAGATGTGACCTTATCTGAACAGAACCCAACTGAATGAAAGAAGAAGAAATAAACGAAGAAGAAGTAAGGGGCAAGATACTTTTGTCGTTTTTACACGACCTTCGTTTTGATCTTTCTGAAATTTCGTTTGAAAACAGATTTACTATTAGACTGGGAAGGACAAAGTCTAAACTGGGGAAGTCGGATATTTTAATCAAGCGGAATAGGACAAATTTATTCGTCATCGAATTGAAGAATAACTCGGTCACAATTACCCAAGATAAAATTTCAGAAAAATCTGATTACTGGAAAGATGGATTCACACTGTCGTCTGAAAACGATCTGAAAATAAGGTGCGAGGCACTTACAAGTTTCGTGTCCTTCTCCCCGGAAAACTTAAGAACATTCTGTCAACATCAAGTCAATGACAGAATGGGAACTATCGTCGGCAGCATTGATAATCCCTACGCAAAATTCGTCAGAGAGCTCTATGTTCCAATGACTACGTCTTGCGAGCAAAAGCTCGCTTAGTTGTTGACCGGGAAAATGGGGATCAGGCCGAGTACATCCCTGAGCCATTCAAATGGATTGACGTCATTGATTTTGCATGTGCCGAGGAATGTGTAAAGCATTGCGGTACTATGATCACTCGTGTCGAATGGCTTCATTTGTTAAGGATCAATCCATTGATTAAGCGATAAATAACATATATTTCAGAACGGATCGTTATCTTCTCAGACGATGAAACATCTTCAGACTGTCGTGATTCTCCTACTGCTGCCATTCCTTTCATCGGTTGCACAGGAGATCTCCGGAAATGTTGTGCTGCAGACCACTGGTGCACCCATCCCCTTTGCACATGTTACCTGTCCGGAGAGCGGTGAAGCTACCATGACCGATGAGAACGGCGCGTTCTCATTGAACCTAAATGACATCACCAAGGCGAAGACAATTGTTGCCAGTTTCGTAGGATATAAGCCGTGCATTAAATCCGTCCAACCGTCGATTTTCCGATATTCATTGGCGTTATCGGAAGATACCACTTATCTGCAGGTGATCGAGATCAAAGCGACAGATCCCGTTGCCCTTCTCCGGCAGGCGGTAAGCAAAGTGTCGGCGAACCACGGTGGCAAACGTGTATTAACCTGCTTTTACAGAATGGTGACGAAGAACCAGGAGAAGTACATTCAGTTATCGGAAGCCTCGTTTCAGCTTCTACAGGGGCATGACTTAAGACAGATCAAGTTGTTGAAAGCGCGTGAAGCAGAAGACAAAGATGCTTTTAACGGTGTGGGTATGGGCATAGGAACGCCGGTAGCTGCGGCCAAAGACATCGACATAACGCAAACGGTCAACGAGACATTTCTGAGTCGCTCATCGCTAAAAAAGCATACTTTCTTTTATGAGGGTGTTACCCACAAGAACGGTGTGGAAGTGCATGAGATCTCGTTCGACCAAAAGAAAATGAAACAAGCCCTGTACCGCGGCAAGATCTACCTCGATGTTGAAACGCTTGCGTTTGTGTCTGTGGAATATGAACTGAGCCCGAAAGGAATTGCGTATGTTAAGCCTGGCACGGCTGTGGAGAGAGCTGCGCTGAAATTACTCGACATCACCATCGAGCTGCTGGATCAGCGCACCACGCTTGACTATCGTCGATACGGGGATAAGTGGTACCTGCACTATGTTCGCCGCGCAGAAGACGTGCGGGTAAAAAGCAGGCGTTATAATTTCGACGTCCCTGTCGCCTCTCGTAGCGAATACCTGGTGACACGGATCGATACGGTAAACGCGCAACCTTTCCCGGACGTCAAATATACGCGCGAAACGTTCCTCGAGTCTGCGAGCGACACCACGTCGGCGTTCTGGAAAAGCTACAACATTATCCCTACCACCATCCAATACGATGCCATAGCCCAAGAGATCGAACAACGCAATGGCTATGATGTAACCAAAGACGAGTTGAAAGCCAGGATCCGGAAATTGCCGAAAGATCCGGCAACCCGTGTCGATTCTGTCTTAACCTATTACAATAAAAAAGGCCTGTTCAATGGACAGGCCCTCGTTAAGCACAATGGAAAAGTAATCTTACACCGGGGATACGGCTACGCCGATAAGGAACGGCTGATCCCTAATGACACGAGCACCGTTTTCCGCATCGGCTCGATCGCAAAGACATTCACCAGCCGCATTATCTCATCTCTTGAAAACGACGGTCTGCTCGAGTACAGCGATACGATCCAGCGATTTCTTCCCTGGTACCCGCACAAGGGAATCACCATCCATCATCTTCTTACACATACGTCCGGAATCCCAAACTACACGGACCAGGCATCCTATATCGATTCGATCGCCCATCAATTTTCGCTCGAGGCGCTGGTGCGCCGATTTGGTATAGCCACACCGTTGTTCTCGGCCGGCTCAAATTTCCGCTACAGTAATACAGGCTATACGATACTGGCGCTTATTGCCGAAAAAGCATCCGGAAGATCTTTCGCAGACCTGTTCCGTGAACGCATCACAATCCCATTGCAGCTGACACATACTTCCTTCGGCACTCCGGCGGATGCTAACATGGCGGTCGGATATTGGAATGCTGTACGCGAACCGTTCTACGTAATTACCAACACGGCAGGTGCTGGCGCGATCTGTTCAAATGCATCAGACCTGCTGAAATGGGATGAAGCGCATTACGATCAACGCTTCGACATTTTGTTTCAGCCACGGGAATGGTATCACGACTGGGGATCTTATTATGGCTACGGATGGAATATCGACAAGTACCAGTTCTTCGCATCGAAAAAGCATACCATTCAATACCATGGAGGCACTGACTTTGGATTTAAATCTATGCTGGCAAGGCAGCCTGACCGTAAAAATCTCGTTGTGCTCTTGAATAACACGGGAGACTTTCCACTCTTCGATATTACGGATATAGTGTTCGATATACTAAACTGACAAGCAGCGGTATTTGTCGAATGCATGGGTGCCCGCTGACCTTCCTGACTTTTCAGTCCAGACAAGCCTCAACTTTCTCTCGTTTAATAACCAACGCGATGGCTATTGAAGAAAGGAATAGCCCGGTTTAATGGCAGTGGCGACTGAACCTTGTGCGCCATGAGCGGATTTATGGAAGGAAAGTCACCAATAACAAATAAGGCTGGCGCTTGCCAGTCGACAAAACCTTGGTTTGCTGAATAACTCAAGGGCTGGCGTAGTGAGTGCATGTCCCGTCCTACAGATGCGAACCGACCGCGTGTTCAACTGCCGTGAAGTATGGATCAGCATGTGTACGATCGACCTTCCTCAGCAGATTTTGCATCGGAAAGTAACTGAATTAATCAGCCGAAAAATCAAAGGATCAACTTAATCCTGGCCCACCAACGTGTAGATTTTCCCGGGCGCAGTTGCGATGTCGTATTGAAGTGTCTCTTCGAAGCTTAACACCCGGATATTTGCTTTTGATGAAACAATGGGCTTTGGTGTTTCATCCACATAGAAGAATTCGTTATTGTTGCTGCCGGATGCCTGAGTAAGATCTTTTCCATCGTCGAGCTTCATCGCGTTTGGTACGCGAAGCCGAAGATTTCCGCCAAGCATTGACCTGATGATAAGTTTAGAAATCTTTCCGTCTTTCCATTCCATGCTGATGAGCTCAAACCCTCCCCTGGCGCGTAAGCCAGTAATGCGGCCGGTCTGCCAACGATCAGGAAGCGCGGGAAGCAAGTGCAGCGCTCCATCCGAGCTTTGCATTAGCATTTCCGCAATACCGGATGTACACCCAAAGTTGCCATCAATTTGAAAAGGCGGATGTGCATCGAAGAGATTATTGTAGGTGCCACCACCACCCGGATTTGTCCCTACGGGGGTTAGCTGATCCTGGATCAATTTGTAAGCATGATTTCCATCGAGCATCCTTGCCCACCAGTTGACTTTCCAGCCCATACTCCAACCGGTCGACACATCCCCGCGATGGGTGAGCGTTTTCGCTGCCGCCGCGTGGAGCAGCGGCGTGCGATAAGGAGAAATCTGGTTGGAAGGAAACAGGCCGTACAAATGTGAAATGTGACGGTGCTCATCTTTTGGGTCATCGATGTCGTCAAGCCACTCCTGCAATTGTCCGTGTTGACCGATGTGCATCGGCGGAAGTTTACCGCGCATCGCTTTTAGTGTGTTGGAAAACAAATCGTCCCTGCCAAGGATTTCCGCCGCGCGGATAGTTGTACTGAATATGTCGAATACAATCTGATTATCCATTGTGGTACCCGCGGCGAGAGAAGTTTCTTCGTGTGCTTTTGGCGCGTTTTCAGGTGACATTCCGGGATTGACAACAAGCCATGGTTCCGTAGGATGCTTCACTAGAAAATCAACATAAAAAAGCGCAGCGCCTTTCAAGACCGGATATACAGATTGCAGATATTTCTTGTTGCCACTGTAAAGGTAGTGTTCCCACAAGTGTTGACTCATCCAGCCCGGACTGCCCGTCCAGCATCCCCACAACGGTCCGTCTACCGCTCCGGTCGTGCGCCATAGATCTGTATTGTGGTGCGCGGCCCATCCACGGGCTCCATACATCACACGCGCTGTCTCCCGTCCGGTTTCCGAAAGCTCCTTCACCATCTGAAGAAAGGGTTCGTGCACCTCTGCCAGGTTCGTCTTCTCAGCGGGCCAGTAGTTCATTTCCGCGTTAATGTTGATCGTGTATTTACTATCCCAAGGTGGATGCATGAAAGGATTCCAGATTCCCTGAAGATTTGCCGGTTGTCCTCCCGGCTGCGATGACGAGATCAGCAAATAACGTCCGAACTGAAAATAAAGAGCGACTAATTGCGGATCATCTGACGTCCTGAAATTTTTCAGTCGTTCGTCAATAGGAAGTTTTGCAGCGTCGGTTGTGCCCAGGTCGAGTGTCACCCGATCAAAATATTTTTGATACGCAACGGTGTGCGCTTTCCGCAATGCATCAAATGACCTGGAATACGCCTGGTCGAGGTAACTTGTCGCGCGCTTCCGGTCATCTCCGCTGATGTCGCTGTAGTTGTTGAAATTTGTTGCGATCGAGATATAGATGGTTACCGAGTTTGCTTCTTTTACAATCAGAGAAGTATCCGTTGTCGCGACTGCCCCTCCGTCGGTCTTAATTCTTGAAATAGCACTGAAGCGAACTTTTCCTTCAACGCCTTCGTGATCGATTGTCGTTCCCGCTAAGATCAATTCATTCGCACGAACAGATAGCCTCGCTTTGGGTTGAGGAGTGGTAAAATTGGCCGTAAAGGAAAGGCTCTTTGGCTTACTTGCTGTCAACCGCACTGCGATGACCCGATCGGCAAGCGAAGCGATAATTTCTCTCACATAATGAACATTGCCAACCGTGTAAGACACATTTGCAATTGCATTTCCCAGGTCCAGATCACGATAGTAATTTGTGCAAGCCTCATGCCCGCGGAATGAAAGCTCCAGGTTTCCGACAGGCTGAAACATCTGGCCATGTGATTTTTTAGTGATGACAGTTTTGCCCACAAGCTGCTCCGCCTCCTTGTAGCGCCCCTCGAATATCAGTTGCCTGATTTTCGGAAGCGCAGCCAACGCCTCCGGATTATCATTGCGATTCGGACTTCCACTCCATATCGTATGCTCATTCAGCTGAATAATTTCCTTCTCCGGATTTCCATAGACCATAGCACCCAGCCTCCCATTCCCTATCGGCAACGCGTTTTCCCAGGTTTTACCCGAGGGTGTTTTATACCAAAGCTTGAAAGGCGCTTTTTCCTGCCCGTAGGCTATTACCGGGAGAACCAGTAGGAAAAGGAATAGTATACGCTTCATCAGACCTTAAAATTCTATAAAGTATTCTCTTATGAGACTTCAATCATCGCTTTAATCACGCCTGTATCCGGATTCAACCAGCTTTCAAAATGTTTTGTCAAATCATTGAAAGCGGATCGGTGTTTAATATAGGTTTCCGGTTTCACGAGCTGGTTTTTCAACGCCCTGATGACATGCTCGAAATCCTCTCGTGTAGCATTTCTGCTACTCATCAATGTACCTTCTCGTTTGTGAAATTCCGGATGGCTAAAAGAAATAGTGTCGCGCTGTAAACCGATAAGAACGTAGCGTCAACCGTGTATTCGACTCCTAATTTCCAGCGACAAAATTTTAACCCTTGCTGATTGATGTCGAGGGCTACTCTAAAATCCATAGCCGCACAAAAACACTGTCCCCTTCAACACCGGAAATAAAGTTGACCCTGTATTGCGGAGTTTCCCAGACATACTGACCAAGGTCAGACTTTGTAGCACTAGACACATCAAATTTCAGATTGATTTCCTTTCCAACCAGGTTTAGGGACCGATTGATCGATTGCCTGAATAGATCAGGCTTTTCGAGTCCGCCTTTATAGCTGTATTCGATGAATCTTACTTCTTCAAGGGAGTCGTAAAATGTATCTGTAAATGTACCGTATTCCGCCTCTAAATCAGCGGCGAGCTTTTCAGTTGGGGTCAGAGACTTATCCGTGGCGGCTTCGCTATTGGTGCCAGCTGATGAGCACTTAAACAATGCACACCCCATAAAGATAAACGCCAGTATTCCATTAAAATGCTTCATAGTTAGTTGCGTTTCCAGAACTGTTGAAGGTACTAAAACGGTTGACAAGGCGCCACACCCCTAAAAATATTCTCAAATAAAACTTGCGCAACCAGATAATTGCGTATATATTTGCAACCATGTAATTGCATGATAAGACGATATGGAAACAAGACGAGATGTATTTCAGGCGATCGCTGACCCTACGCGAAGGGCGATTTTGTTGTTGCTTGCCGCCCAGGCCATGACACCCAACGCCCTGGCGGAAGAATTTCACACCAGCAGGCAAGCGGTGTCGAAGCATATTCAAATTCTCACCGAATGTGAACTGGTAAAGCAGGAGCAAAAAGGAAGGGAAATTTACTATCACATCCACGCCACGAAGATCAACGAAGTCGATGACTGGGTCCGGCAATTCAAAAACATCCTGGAAACTCAGTTCGCGCAACTGGACAAAGTACTATCAACACTTAAAAAACAAAAAAAATGAACAACAATTTGCTCTTCGAATTTACTGTCGACAAGACAGCAAAAAAGGTATTCATCACCCGGGAATTCGATGCCGACCTTTCACTGGTGTGGGATGCCTTTACAAAAGCCGAAATCCTCGACCAATGGGTTGCGCCCAAACCCTACGTGTCAAAAACAAAGGTTATGGATTTCAGGGTTGGCGGGCGAAGGTTCTATGCTATGGTAGGCCCCGACGGCCAGGAGTTCTGGTCTATCCAGCAATACACTTCCATCAGTCCCAAAACCCACTTTAAAATGTTCAACGCCTTTGCGGACAAAGATGAGAACCCCCAGTTGCCGGGCTCTGACTGGGATTACACGTTCACTGAAGAAAACGGCAAGACGAAAGTCCATATTTCGATTTACAACGAGTCGCGTGAGCGCATGGAAAAAATGATTGAAATGGGCTTTACAGAAGGATTCAAAGCTTCCATGAGCAACCTGGAAAGTCTGTTGGAAACGTTGGTGCAGCAACGCTAAGCAGGAAACGCACCACCACCGGTCGGTATCATGGTCGAGGTCTTTAAAACGAACGTTCAGAGAAAGGCACAGAGCAAACGACTGCTTCGTGCCTTATCTGAGACGTTCCCTTCGTTGAGAATAAATTTTGACCTGTCAGACTGCGACAAGGTCCTTAGGGTTGAAGGAGAAAATATGGAGGCGTTGCCCATAATGATACTCCTGCGGGAGTACGGGTTTACCTGTGAGGTGCTGGAATAACGCAGTCCTATGAACAAGTCCGAAGTATTCCGGAGCCGTTTCTTCGTTTGGTCCACAACGGTGGTCGGGATTGTATAGCGTGCCACCGTCCCAGCTTATCCGACAATTTTTTCCAACTGGTTTTGTGATGCTCCCAGGGCAAACAATGTACGAACCATCAGATCAATAGACACTGAAGGGTCTCCTGATTCCATTTTCGCCACCCGCGACTGGCTTGATTTGATCTTATGGGCCAGTTCCGTTTGCGTGAAACGCCTGGCTTTCCGGTACGCCTGTATCTTCATACCCAGGGCCATCTTAAGTTCAATTAATTTCACTTCCTCGGGTGACAAGCCCAGAAATTCCTGAACGCCACCTACCTTAAACGCATCACTCCCTGCCGTCGCAACCCTCCCTCACCCCAGGGCTACACGACTGCTCCACTACCCCATCGTTCCCATCTCCATGATCTTGTCGGGGGGAAGGCCGGTCAGCACCTCCATGATGATGAGGAGTTGCGGGATGCTGAAGTAGTAGCCATCCGGCGGACCGATCTTGTCCTTATACTTTGCGAGCCATTTGTCCAGAGTTTTCTTCGACACATTGAACCAGGCCGCAATCTGTTTTTTGTTAGTGGGCAAAAGCACAAATCCTTTTGGCAGTTCCATGTCTGTATATTTTTGTTTTATCAAACCTAACATACCACACGAAATCGAACTACCATTAATCAACAAAAAACGCGGGGCGCTTATTGCACCGCCGACCATGTGAATTTATCGTAGAATCAAAAATTACTTGTGTGCCCGCCCACAGTCCACACAGACCCCAGCCAGCACGTTGCAACACGGATGTGGTCTTGCGCGTTCTTTCAGACCTATGCCCTATGCCTGTCTAATGCCTGTGTAACGCCTATCTAATGCATGTCTAATGCCTGTCTAACCTAGGGTTCAGGCTTTTCTGTGTGAAATTGGGAAGGATTCTCAAATAGAAACCATTGTGGAATTAGTGCGCAAAAGTGAGTAAAAGCGCGGAAGAGTGCGGAAGAGTGCGCAAAAGCGCGATACCGCACAACATCCTGGCGGCCGGCGGCGTCTCAATAGCAAGCATCCCGACCCTGGGTCCGGCGTAGCGCCAACCGCGTCGATGATGGTACCAGCGGTGAGCCGCGCGCGACGTTTACTAGTGGCCTCGAGCGCGGCGTGAAACTCCGGGTGGCATTGGATGTGAAATCCAAATTTGAATTGTCATGAGTAAGAAACAGATTGGGATAGTGCCGTTGACCGGTACTATCGGAAACATCACCTTCTATGAGAAGGATGGTGAGTATCGCGCACGTAAGAAGACCAGCCTGACGAAGCAGCGGATCATGAACGATCCGAGCTACGAGGCTTTCCGCGAAAATCTCTCGGAGATCAAAAGCCAGTCTATCGCGACGAGCTCGATCCTGTCGGCGTTGCCGAAGACGCTCAAGGTACGTGACAGCAAGTTTCACCTGCGTCTCCGTTCGGTCCTCAACAAGATCAACAAAGGATCGCCCGGTACCGACGGGGAACGCGGCGTGGTCATCACCCGGCAGAAGCAGAAACTGGCCCACATGGAGATGAACAGCGGGAGCAGTTTCAAGGACGCGTGCAACGTGGTGGTGCAATCCACGCCCGCCGCATCCCGGAACAGTTCGACGGTTTCGTTCAGCCTCGACATGGAGGACATGGAGGTGCCCAGGAACGCCACGCATTTTCGTCTGGTGCATGAGTTGGGTGTCGTGTCTGATGTGATCTTCAACGCCGTTGACCGGAAGTACGAGCACGCCTCGCCGGAAATCGATCGCGTCAGCGCCCACGCCTACTCGGAGACCCTGGCCCTTGATTCGGCCGAGCCGGTGGACGTGTCGCTGACGACAACGCTTCCGCTGGAGGCAATCCCGGACACCGCTTCCGTGGTGGAAGGACTGGCCATCCAGTTCTACAAGACCGGCGCCGAGGGGAAACTCAAGCGCCTGGTGGATGGTGCCGCAGGGTTCGTGGTGAATGTGTTCTGATCGGGTACGTACGGTAGTAATGAGAAGCCATTCCGGTTGGAGTGGCTTCTTCATTTTTCGGGCGAGAGGCAGGTCAGTTTCCATGGCTTTTAATCTTCAAAATTCCATGATTCAGCGTTCACCGGATTCAACCCCCGGACTCCAATCTGACATTCCAGTCCGCTCGTCGCATTCGTAATTCGTACTTCGTACCTCGTCATTCGTTCTTCGTACCACGTACCGTGTGTGTGCATTGCGTGCCATGAGCGTACATCGCCTGATTTTAATTCATCGGAGGCACGCGGCTGCCACGGAGGATCTTATCCCCGGGGCTGAAGCCCCGGTTTACCGACATGCCGCCCCTACAGGGCGAGACGCAGGTCACTTTCCATGGCTACTAATCCTCAAATTCAGCGTTCACCGGATTCAACCCCCGGACTCCAATCTGACACTTCAGCCCGCTCGTCGCATTCGTAATTCGTAATTCGTAATTTTTCCTAGCTTCGTCTAAAAAAACGGCCATGTCATCAAATTTCCCTCTGGCCTTCAGAAGTCTCAGAAAGAACAAGGGCATCACCCTCATCAACATCCTCGGGCTGAGCATCGGCATCACGGCGTGTCTGGTCATCTACCTCATCGCTGCGCATGAGTTGAACTATGACCGGTTCCACCCGGGCCGCGACCGGATATACCGGGTATATACTCACGTTGTCGCCGAGGGTTTTACGAGCGATTTCCGCTACACATATATGGCGGCCGTGGCGATGGCACGCGATCATGTGACCGGCCTGGAAGCGGTAACGCATTTACACAACTGGTATGGAAAGGTGACCATTGAAAACGGGCGTGGTCAATCCCGGGTGTTTGAGGCCACCGACAACTTTGCTTTTGCCGGCCCCGAGTTCTTCAACCTTTTCTCCGCGTACAAATGGCTGGTAGGGAATCCGGAGTCGTCGTTGCGGGAGCCGTGGCAGGTCGTTCTCACCGAGCGCCGGGCGAGACGCTACTTTGGAGCGGTTCCCCTTCCGGATCTCATCGGGAGAGAAATCGTTTACCAGGACACCCTCCGGTTCCGGGTATCGGGAGTCGTGGCGGACCTTGAAGGAAACACCGACTTTACCTTCACCGACTTCACTTCATATGCCACCTGTGTGTTGCTTGGCGGCAACAAACCGTTCTCGTTTGACGAACCGACGACCTTGTACACGGGTTCTCAATTGTTTGTTAAGGTCGGCATGGGCGTTACCCCCGAAGAAATCGCCGCCCAACTCAACCGGGAAGAGGAGCCGGACGCCGATCGCGATGGCTTTGCGTTCACGCCCATGCTGCAGCCCTTAGGCGATCTGCATTTCAACAAAGCACTCGGATTGTTCGAGGTTGTCACCCGTCACGGACCAAAGAAATCAACGGTCTACAGCCTGATCGGTCTGGCTGTGGCATTGGTCCTGATCGCCGCCATTAACTTCATCAACCTGGCAACCGCACAGGCATCGAAACGCGCAAAAGAGGTGGGCGTCAAAAAGGTTCTTGGCTGCTCACATTGGAGGCTGATGTGTCACTTTTTAGCGGAGAGCTTTCTACTGACGTTCATCTCCGTCATTGCATCGCTTGGGCTATCCTACCTCGTCTTCATCTATTTTGAAGCGTTTATCCCGCCGGGCGTCACCCTCGACCTGATCAGAACGGATGTGATCGCCTTTCTTGTCACTTGCCTTTTTGGCGTGTCGTTGCTGGCCGGGGCTTACCCGGCGTTCGTGCTCTCGTCGTATAGGCCGGCGCTTGCGTTGAAAAAACATATCCCCCGGGGCAGTGGCATGCCCTCTCCCCTTGTCCGGAGAGTGTTGAGCGTTTTCCAGTTCTCATTTGCCCAACTCTTTATCATCGGAATGCTCGTTGTCGGCATGCAAATAAGGTACATGCTCGACAAGGACCTCGGGTTTACAACGAAAGCGGTGATTGCTTTCCACGCTCCAAAATCAGATTTGACCAAAATGATTGCGCTCAGAGACCGGTTGTCGCATCTGAAAGGGGTGGAAGTAGTCGCCATCCAATCGCAGCCGCCGAGTGGGGCAAGCGGTGGAAATTCCATCCTCCTAAATTTTACGGAGGACGAGAATCTTGAACACTGGGTCAACGCAAAATTTGGAGACATTCATTACCTCGATCTCTATGGGCTCGAACTCATGGCTGGAAGGAATTTCGACGAGCGCGACAGCTGCAAAGGCTACATTATTAATGAGGCTTACCTGAAAAAGCTGGGCTTCACCAATCCACGCGATGTGATCGGGATTGTTGCCAACGGCGTACCCGTCATCGGTGTGGTGAAAGACTACCATACCGAATCCCTCCACACTCCGATTCGTCCCACGGTCATTGTTTGTGACGCCAAAAGGCTACATTCGTTTGGTGTGAAACTGCGTTCATCGGAACAACCTCGGGCGTTTCAGGAAACCCTGGCCGGAATTGAGGATTTGTGGAAGCAAGTCTACCCGGGTACCGCGTTTGCGTTTGCTTTCATCGACGACCGGATACAGGCACTCTATGAATCTGAACAACGCGTCAAAAAACTCGTCGGGGTTGCCACAGGCATTGCGATCCTCATTTCCTGCCTTGGCCTATTTGCCCTTTCGTCGTTCACGGCGCTGGAACGAACCAAAGAGATCGGTATTCGAAAAGTCATGGGCGCCTCAGTCGGCGCTATTGTCGGGCTCCTGTCGTTCGAGGTCCTCAAGCTTGTGCTCCTGGCATTTGTACTCGCGGCGCCCTTCGCGTACTACTTGAGCAACAATTGGTTGAACGGATTTGCGTTCCGGATCGACCTGGGTGTTTGGATTTTTGGAATCGCCGCGGTGCTGTCCCTGCTTTTGGCGTTGATGACCATTGGTTATCACACGGCAATGGCAGCGTGGGCCAACCCCGTGGATTCATTGCGGCATGAATAGCCGCCCCGGCCGGCGATCAGGGCCATTCGCCCGGGAGTGAATGCCACCAGTCGGGAAGTTTTTCAATGATGTCCTCGATGAGTGTTGACTTGCCCGTGAAGTAAGTTCCCGAAACAGCGATCCGCATAGTTTGACCAGTCCCGTTAGTATTCAAAATTCCATGATTCAGCGTTCACCGGATTCAACCCCCGGACTCCAATCTGAC
>CAZKBK010000015.1:0-107883 GCA_964551035.1 uncultured Roseivirgaceae bacterium
CGTTTGATGTTACGCCGTTGGACAAGACTGAATATGTCGATGAGAACTGCGAATTTCTGATACCGGACTACACAATTGAAGCACATGCCCTTGACAACTGTGACGCGGATGTGGCGATTACACAATCTCCTGTGGTAGGGGCGATCGTCTCAGGTCACAATTCCCAACAGGAGATCACCCTAACCGCTACCGATGAAGCGGGGAACACCACCGACTACCTTTTCACGATCACGGTCAAAGACACGATTTCACCCTCGTTTGATGTTACGCCTCCGGACAAGACTGAATATGTCGATGAGAACTGCGAATTTCTGATACCGGATTACACGGTTGAAGCGCATGCCCTTGACAACTGTGATGCTGATGTGGCGATTTCACAATCTCCGGTGGTAGGGGCGATCGTCTCAGGTCACAATTCCCAACAGGAGATCACCCTAACCGCTACCGATGAAGCGGGGAACACCACCGACTACCTTTTCACGATCACGGTCAAAGACACGATTTCACCCTCGTTTGATGTTACGCCTTTGGACAAGACTGAATATGTCGATGAGAACTGTGAATTCCTGATACCGGATTACACGGTTGAAGCGCATGCCCTTGACAACTGTGATGCGGATGTGGTGATTACACAATCTCCTGTGGTAGGAACGATCGTCTCGGGTCACAATTCGGAAATGCAGATCAGGCTTATTGCGATAGACATCGCGGGCAATAAATCGGAATATTCCTTTCATGTCACGCTCGTTGATACGCTTTCACCGGTCCTGGCGAACCCGCCTGAGAACGTTACAGTCTCGGCCTCAATCGCGGCATGTACTGCTAGTGTCTACTGGACACCGCCCACCGCTTCCGACAATTGCGACATCGCCAATTTCAATAGTACACATCAGCCAGGTGACGAGTTTGCCTTCGGGACCACTACAGTCATTTATACCGCAACAGACAAGAGCGGAAATACTTCAACCTGCGCCTTCACCGTCACCGTTGTCGACGATACGGATCCGGTCTTTGTGTGCACCCCGGCTGCTGTTGTCGACGCGTCGGGTTCATGCGATGCACCGGTGACATGGACCCCACCCACAGCAACGGATAACTGTTCGGTCGTCATCACGAGCACGCATCATCCGGGTGAGTATTTTCCAATAGGGAGAACAGTGGTCACTTACACGGCGACGGACCCTTCCGGCAACACAGCCACCTGTAAATTCAACGTTATTGTCCAGGACAAAACCAGCCCCGTGATTCACGATTGCGTTACCGATGACATTTTCGCGAACACCGGGGAATCTTGTGCGGTGCCTGTGAGCTGGACTCCCCCAACCGCTTCCGACAACTGCGTGGTCACCCTGACCAGCACGCACGAACCAGGCGACAGTTTCCCTCCGGGCGTCACGGAGGTTGTGTACACTGCCACGGACACCTCAGGGAATGTGGCCACCTGCAGTTTCAGGGTAATTGTTGAAGACAAGACCCCACCGGTGCTCCGGGATTGCGCGTCGCCGGAAGTTGTGGCTGCCGGCGGCTCCAACTGCCATGCCATCGTGAACTGGACGCCGCCAACCGCCGCCGACAATTGCGGCAATGTGGTTGTTACCTCGACGCACGCGCCGGGGTCATCCTTTCCTGTAGGCACAACGGTGGTGACATACACAGCGACGGATGCGGCGGGGAACGAAACACAATGCACCTTCAACGTAGTCGTAGTGGATGAGACTGCGCCCACCTTCTCCGAATGCGTCCATGACGTGTATGCCGAGGCTGGGGCCGGTTGCAACGCGGCGGTGACATGGGACGCACCGCAGGTGCAAGACTGCAGCGACATTACCGTCACCAGCAGCCACCGCCCTGGCGATGTATTTTCCGTTGGGGCCACCGAGGTGACCTATATTGCCGTGGACCAATCCGGCAACACATCGACCTGCTTGTTCAGTGTCATTGTCGAGGATAAGGACGGGCCGGTCTTTGAGACCTGCCCGGGTGACGTGCGCATTGACGCCGACGATGCGTGTGAGGCTGTAGTGAGTTGGGTAACGCCTGAAGTATCTGACCCTTGTGAGGTTGTGACACTCGCCAGCAACCGAAACCCCGGTGAGATTTTTCCGGTGGGAATGACCGAAGTGATCTACACGGCGACCGATGTACATGGGAACGTGTCCACGTGCAGATTCAACGTTGAGGTTACCCAGAACGCTTCTCCGGTGATCTCGGGATGCCCGGATGACATCCGGTTGAAGGCCGACGGCACGGGTAACGTTCGCGCGGAATGGATTCCGCCGGTGGCAACCGCGCCGTGCGGTGATGCCGTTCTGACGAGCAATTACGTGCCAGGCGATCCCTTTGGCGTCGGTATCACGGAGGTGATGTACACCGCCACTGACGGCGACGGGAGAACCGCTACGTGTTCGTTCAAGGTGGAGGTGGCCTACGATGAAATCCAGTTCGATGTCGTTCCTGTGCTCACGCCCAATGGCGATGGCATCAACGACGTATGGGTACTGGAGAACATTGAAAAGTTTTCCGACAATGATGTTGTTATCATCGATCGATGGGGGAGCGTGGTGTTTCGCGCGTCGGGTTATAACAACGCCTCCGTTGTCTGGCGAGGTTTGAATGCCGGGGGAGGGCATGCGCCAACGGGGACTTACTTTTACACCGTGCGCGTGCAGGTCGGCCCGGAATACGTTCAACGGAAAGGTTTTATTGAACTCGTCAGGTGATGGCACGAAACGGTTCATGGGCAGTATCGCTGCACCTGCTGATGCTCGGTGCGTTGCTGGCATGCCCGGCATCCACGCAAGGGCAACAGCGCATGCAGTTTACGCAATACATGTTCAATGGGCTGGTGATCAACCCCGCTTATGCAGGCAGCGACGACGCGCTGAGCCTCACCTTTATCCAGCGCAGCCAGTGGGCGGATGTACCGAATGCGCCCACCACGCAGACGTTTTCAGCACACACCTTGTTTGGACAGAAACACATTGGTCTGGGCCTCTCCGTGGTATCCGACAGGATCGGCGTTCACGAAGACCTCAGCGCGCAGACGAACTACGCGTATCATCTCAAAGTCGGCGCCAACGCCCGCCTGTCGATGGGAATACTGGCGGGCTTTCACAAGAGAACATCGGACTATGCGTCATTGGTAGGAACCGATCACTACGATCCGCAGCTGTTGAATCCAATCATATCGCATACATTTGTGGATTTCGGCGCGGGGCTGTATTTCAGGAATGAGCGGCTTAGATTGGGATTCTCAGCGCCCGAACTTATTCCGGCAACGTATGCCTTCAACGACTCTGTCTCCATCAGGATGAGCAAGACAAACTTTTTCTTTCTGGCGGCCTATCGGCTCCGTGTGGCGCCCAGCCTGGAAGTTGAGCCGGGTTTTCTGGTTAAATACCTTCCCGGGCTTCCGGTTTCTTTTGATGTGAATATCAATTTCATCTTTCAGGAAGTGCTGACTGCAGGGATTTCCTATCGAAAGCGCGAGTCGCTCGACGTTTTGTTGAGGGCGCAGGCGACGGGACAACTGCAGTTCGGTTATGCCTTCGATTACCCGATCGGGGAGGTGAGCCGGCTGAGCAATGGATCGCACGAGTTGATGATCAACTATATCTTTCAGTACAAGCGTAAACGGGTAATGTCTCCAAGATGAAGCACTTCGGAATTGGAACAATCATCCTGATAGCCGCCTTTACCTTTCCGGTTGTGGCAGCGTTTGGACAGGAGAGTGTCTTTGGCCTGTTAAAGAAGGATATGAGGCTCGCCGGGGAGTATTTTGCCCAGGGTCGTTATCGCGATGCCCTTGACCTCTATCTGCCCTCCGCGCAGAAGGATGATGATGGTGATCCGGAGGTGAATTTGAAGATAGCAAGGTGCTACTATGAGTTGCGGCAATACCGCGAGGCGGTGAATTGGTACGCGCGGGCTCCTGTTGACTCTCGCCCGGATGCGATGTTCCGGTGCGCCGAAGCGCATTCGGCCCTGGCACAATATGAGGCGGCAATTGAAGGGTACCGGAAATATCTTGAGTCAAGACCTGACGATGTACTGGTCACTCGGAAGATGTGGCAACTGCAGAACGTTAACTACCTGTTTGAAGATTCCATCCACTACGCGGTACGCGGTGTCACGTTCAACACAGCGGCTGCGGAACTTTGCCCCGTACCCTTCAACAAAGGGGTGCTCTTCATGTCGAACCGGAGGCAGGCCCGGGCTATCAGTCAAATTGACGCTCGCTCCCAGGCGCCCTTCTATAAACTTTACTATGCGCCGCACTATGCGGATACCATTACGTTTTCCGGATATCACTACATGGATGCGGAACCCTTTAAGCTCGACATTCCTTCAAGGTACAATGCCGGCCCCGTGCGGTTTTATGCGAATGAAACGAAGATGGTTTATGTGTCGAATAGCCCGAGAGCAGCCGACGACGGGTCAAGGACGCTGCAACTTTTCTTCGCTGAAAAAACGGACCGTAGATGGAAGTTTTCCGGTCATTTTCCTTACAACAGCCTTGTTCATTCGATCAGCGATCCTGCAATCAATGAAACAGGAACGGTCCTGTATTTTTCTTCGGATCGGGATGGCGGCTTTGGTGGAAGAGACATTTACCGGTGCGAATTTCTCAACGGACGATGGACGGAGCCCCTCAATCTCGGAGACCATGTCAACACGCCCTACGATGAAGTTTTCCCGTATTTGCAACATGGCACCACCCTCTATTTTTCTTCCAATGGTCACGCCGGCCTTGGAGGCCTGGACATTTTCAAGGTCCAGGTGGACGGGACGACATTTGGCGAGGTCACGAATCTGGGCTACCCGCTAAACACAAACTTCGACGAGTTCGGTATCGTGCTTGATTCGCTCAGCACCCATGGTTACCTCACATCGAACAGAACCAATGGCGGGATGGACGACGATATTTATGAGTTCGACATGGATGTGCAGACGTATCCCCTTGTGCTCAATGGCGTTATCAGCTTCAAGCAATTCAGTTGGAGCGACTCGACACAGTTGAGGCCATTCGCCCATGCGAAATTGTACGTGATCGATAACCTGAGAAATCTTACCGTGGATACGTATGAAGCGGACTCGAGTGGGCGTTTTGTGCTGCGCATTCCGTATTTTAGCAAATACAAAATACGCGTGGTCGGGGCTGACAATGAAGAGAATGTGGTAAGCCTTGAGATCCCCAAACACCGAAAGGCGGAAGCGCGCCATGAGGTCGTGGTAGTAAAGGACCCTTTCGCCCAAAATCAAAGCACGATAATACGATGAGGTTCAACGCGGACGGCGACAGAAGGAAGATGGCAGCCACAGCACGGGTTTGGGCAGCGTGCCTGGTGCTGGCTTCTCTTATGTTTTCGGCTGCGCAGGGACAACAGTTGGTGCAGGTGAAAACATTCAACGAGGATCTTAAGCCGTATCCTGGTCTTGAAATTTCAATCAACAACGACGCGTTTTTTGCGATGAACGGCAAAGGGGTGGCGTTTGTGGAATTTACCGATGCCCACCTTCCCATCAAAACGATCAGGGTCAGAAATGAAGAACTGGAAGCCGCGTCCTGGAATTACGCGAAAGGCACGCTTGAGATCATTGTACGGAAAAAGAGTTACAAGGTCGTTCCCGTTTTTGTTTTCGATCATCTTGGTGAACCTCTTAAAGACACTCCCATGACGTTCCGCGGAACGAAGGAGGTCAACCTTCGGACGGATGCGGACGGAAAAGTGGAGTTGTTGTTTGCCGTCAACGATCACATCACGGGCGCCGATCAGTTTCGGATAAAGGGGTACCGGATATTGAGGCTGGAACTCGGCGGCGAACGAAATGCCCTGTTTGTGGAACGGATTGCGGAGCCCCCCGTCACCGCGCTGGCGCAAGAACCGAAGCCGGAAATCGCCAGTGAGTACTTCAAGGATTTTGACCTGTCAAAGATCGATTCCATTCAGTCGTTGACCGCCTTCTATGCTATTTTTAAGAACTATTCCGTCAGCGATCTGAATACCGACGTTAAGAAAAAACTCGATGAGAAGCTGAATGAACTCGTGGGCGAACTGCAGGACTCCATTCGCCGCAGTCGCGAGGCGTTCGTGGGAAGTATATCGGATTCGTCGTTTGTCATTGACGACATCAGGAACCTGATCGGCCAGGCGGAGGTCGAGAGCAGCATTCTGATCGATCAGCGACGCGAGTTTGATGAAAAGTTTCAAATCATCAATGAAAAGATTGAAGCTGCCGGTGACAACATGGACGAGGCTACCCGGACGATCCTTCTCTCTGACCTGACTCGACTGGAGCGGCTGCTGACTGAAAACGAGAGTCGGTTTTATAAAAACCAGAACGACTACCGATCAATTCTGAATTCGCTCAAAGAGCGATTTTTCCACATTGACGTCCTGGAAAATAAGTTGTCGCAAAGTGAAGCGCAACGTCTCGAGGAGCGGCGCATCTTCAGAGAACGGTTGCTGATGACCATTGGAATCGCGTCGCTCTTCGCGCTGATGGCGCTCCTTCTGGTATACTTCGCGCTTAAACTGCGCAAGCGCAAGCGGGAACTCGAGGTTGCGCACCTCGAGGTTAAACGGATCAATGAGAACCTGGAAGGCCTGGTTCAAGAACGTACGAAGATGCTGATCGATACCAACCGGGAACTTGATCTTTTCCTTTATAAGGCATCGCACGACCTGCGTTCGCCGGTAACGTCGATCATCGGCCTGTGTAATATCGCCGCACACCTCAACAACGGGAACGATACGAAGGAGCTGTTCGAAAAAGCGGGACAAACCGCCCTCGCAATGGATAAGCTGCTCCGAAAACTCCGGATTATCAGCGAGGTCAACCAGCCAGGACATTTTACATCGATCGATCTGTTGCCCTTGATGGAAAATCTTCGCGACCGCTTTCAGGGTTTTATCGCTGGCAAGAACATTCAAGTTGAAATCCTTTGTCCTCCGGATTTGAGTTTTTACTCGAATGCCACGCTGACTGAGGCCATCTTGCAGGCATTGTTTGAGAATGCGTTGTTCTACAGTACGCTCGGAGACACAACGCCAAAGGTTGGGTTTTCCGCGACGCTAGCCGGCGACCACCTGGAGGTATCGGTTCGGGATAATGGGATCGGCATCGGCGACGACATCCGGTCCAATATTTTCGATATGTTCTTTATCGGAAATGAACGGTCGAAGGGAAATGGGCTTGGGTTGTACATTGTCGACAAGGCTGTTCAGGCATTGAAGGGCAACATTGTTCTTGATACGATGCCGGGTTCCTACACGCGGTTCGTGATCACCATTCCGATTCGGTCTGCGCTGCGCACCGTCGAGCCGGGTGAGGTTGATAGATCTTTACCCGAGCGGCGGGTCTTTGCCGAAGCGCAACCGCAATAATTTCTTCCTGCTCTTTTTTTGATGTGAGGCAACCGCGTGGGCCCTTTCGTTGTAAGGGCTGTCACGGGCTGTGCCGGCGATTGTCAGCATGTCCATTTTATGGTGACAGGAAGTCGCCGGTTTTTTGAACATTAAACATAAAACGAACATGAAAAAAGCATCCATCAAGATTATGGCGTTGGCCATGTGCTTCTTTTGGGCTTGTGACGACAGTGAAGAGGGGCCTCAAATCGTCGCCTCGGAGGAGTATGCGCTTTCATCGGTAAGCGATCCCGCAATCAGCGGGACGGTAACATTTGGAAAGCGTTCCGACGACAAGACCGTGATAACCATAGCGTTGGAAGGAACGCAGACTGGAGGAGATCACCCTGCGCACATTCACGCGAACAGCGCGGCGGAAGGCGGCGGTATTGTGCTTGACCTTACCAATGTCGACGGCGCGACGGGAATGAGTGAGACCATCGTAGAAACGCTGAACGATGGGACACCGGTCTCGTACGAAGAACTTCTCGAGTTCGACGGGTACGTCAATGTGCATGAAAGCCCCGCGAATTTGCCCACGCTCGTTGCACAGGGCGACATTGGCCAGAACGAACTGACCGGTGAAAATGTCGTCTATACGTTGAACGCGGTTTCCGATCCGGAAATCAGCGGCACAGCAACGTTCGCGCAGCGGAAGAACGGGACCACGCTCGTTACCCTGGCGATGACCGGCACGCAGGACGGTGGTGATCACCCTGCCCACATCCATGCGAACGATGCGGCCAGCGGGGGGCCAATCGTCCTTGATTTCAACAACGTCAGCGGCGCAACGGGCACGAGCCGTACCAGCGTGTCCGCACTCAACGACGGCACGCCGATCACCTATGACGAGTTGCTCGTTTTTGATGGGTACATCAATGTTCACCTGAGTCCTACGCAGTTGGCCACCCTCATCGGACAGGGAAATATTGGCGCCAATGCCCAATAGTCTGTCCGCTGGGCGTGCAAAAACCGTGATCTTCCTAAATCACGGTTTTTTGTTTTTATCCGGCGTTGTGTTGGCCGTCGTGGTTGAGGGTTGCGTCTACCATGCGCTTCCGGAACCGGTTAATTGTGACAACGACCCGGTGATCGTGGACATTCTTTCCGTGTCGGACACGGAATGCGGGCTGAGCAGTGGGAGGATTGAAATCTCAGCAACGGGGGGATTGCCGCCCTGGCAGTACAAACTCGGTGAAGGGAACCTACAGCCGGGCGGATTCTTTGACGACCTTCGGGCGGGGACCTATGTCATTACGGTGATCGATTCGCGCGGGTGCTCCGGGCTCGTTGAGGTGGCGGTGAAGAATGCCACAGGCCTCAATGTAGCGGTTGACGCGACACCGTCAGGCTGCCGAACGAATGACGGTGCCATCACCGTGCATGCATCGGGCGGCGCGCCGCCGTACCGCTACAGCCTGGATGGTGCGGACCTTGCCGGATTGAATATGTTCGGCAACCTGGGTCAGGGTGCGCATAGCCTGCGCATTGTGGACGAGGAAGGCTGTGAGGTTGTGCAGGAAGTGCTCGTGCCGTCGGGTGTCTCCTTTGTGGGAACCGTGCGTCCGGTCATCGAGGCCAACTGCGCTGTGACAGGTTGCCATAACGGCACTCAGTTTCCCGACCTGAGGTCCTTTCTCGTGATCCGGGAGTATGCCAGCCTGATCAAAGTCCAGGTCGTGTCCCGCAACATGCCTTTGGAGGGCACGCTCAGCGAGAACGAAATCCGGGCCATCGCATGTTGGGTTGACGATGGCGCACCCGATAACTGAGCGGTCGTCTATGGGTTCGGCACGTTTACCGTCTTGTTGCCGTGAACGCGGGCACGTAAACGGTTTTCAACGTTCGTGACGCCGGGTATCTCTTCGGCGATATCGGCAGCATGACGTTTCATATAGCGATCTTCGACGAATCCGGTCAGGATCACGTCACCGTTGTCGACACTCACCTCGACGTCCGAGGCATCGACACCAGGGTCTTCATATAAAGCATCGCTGATCTCTTCCATTAATCGGTCGTCAGGTCTGCGCCATGACCGCGGACCCTTTCCGCGGTGGCTTTCCTGTTGCCGGTTGCGACGTTCCTGTGCTTCCCGCATCTGCCAACCTTCCTCCACTTCCGGCCATTGATCCTCAGGCAAGCGGTCATAACTTTCGCGGTAGCCAGCATTCTGTTCATAATCACGGCCCATGTTGCCCTGACTATACCCGTAACGGCTGCCGTAATAACCCTCTCCGCCAAAGTCTTCGTACTTACCCCGGTTAAGCCGGTCGTACGCTGACGTTTCATAGTTATCCATGTCAGCAGGGCCCTGACCGTAGCGCGGGATATCCGCTGATCGGTTGGCGCGGTAATATTCCGGTGTATTGTAGTTGATCCGGCGCTCGCCCCGGTCGCTGCCCGAAGTTCGCGGATAGTTAAGCGATGATCTCTTGTTACCCATAAACTTTTTTCTGCCGGGAAATAAAACCATGCCGAATGCGATGCCAACGGGCTATGAAGCGTTCTGCTCCGGCAATTCGAAGAGGACCTGGCTGACCTTGTATTGATTGTCAGCAACCCGTTCCAACACGAGGAAGATATCGTCGTCGGGATTGTTTTCCATAAATTCCGCATCGTGGTCCGTCCAGGTATGGCTGGCACCCGGGAAGCCTTCAACGGCGATCACATCTCCTGACGAAATGTCCAGGATATGCGTCCGGTTAATTGGAAGAAACAGCCTCTTTCCTTTTATGGAGTATTTCATTTTGTCAACGGTTTGTCAAAAGAGGAATTAAAATAATGCCAGCGCAGAATACGCCCGAAACGTGTTAAACGACGATGAAAATTCTTAACTTGACGCAATGACCAACAATAACTTCAAACCGGACGAGAGGGAACTGATAAGGGTGGCGACGTTTTTCAAGAAGCGGAGCAGGCAGCTGATTGCAGCCGGAAAATTGTCCGATGATCATCGGAATGTAGAAGAAGCCGTCGACCGGTTCGTTGCCCATCTCGACCGTCACGCCAACACCAGGGCAGCGGTTTTCTCGCAACATGAAGAATTGAAGAAAATGGTTCGCGACGAAGCGCTGTGCCCGTCATGCCAATCGGGAGAGATGTTAAAATATGTTGGGACGGAGGCAAACGAAAAAGGATGGAAGAGCAACCGCTATAAATGCCGCAGGTGCAACATCGCGTTCACGTGGAACCGCCCGAATAACCCCTGGGACATGGTTTCCTACTTCGAGGAAGTTCTGGCCGCCCTGCACATGAAATGCGCAGATGTCTCTATCACCGGGGACGAGCAACAGGAGTTGCAGGCAGGTATCGATCAGCTCAACGCCCACCTTGAGAGGTTGAAACCGGTTCTTGAGTCCCACGATCGTGAGTACAATGAGATTATCTCTCAGGAGGAAGAAATGGAGAAACTTGTGCATGAGTTCAAGAACTCGCTGATGATCGAGAAAATCAAGCTTGAAACATGGTCCAACAATAACCCGGAACAATCCGCATGACCTTTTTGTCCGTGGTGGAGATCCGTAAGCGCCTGCAAAAGGATTTCGAACTCAAACAAATCACGTTCACACAAAGAAAAAACGAAAAGCTGGCCATTGCCGGTGCCAGCGGCTCGGGAAAGACGACGTTGCTTCGGATCATAGCGGGTTTGATCCAGCCCGACAGGGGAAAGATACTGATCAACGGTGAGCGCGTGAAAGGACCCGGCGAGGTTCTCGTTCCCGGCCATCCGATGATCGCTTACCTGTCCCAGCATTTTGAGCTTCCCAAGTTCCTGAGGGTGGAGCAAGTACTGGCTTATGCGAATGCGCTGGCAGATGAAGAGGCGCGCACGTTGTTCCGACTGTGCCAGATCGATCACTTGTTGAAACGCCACACGGATGAACTCGCGGGCGGTGAGCGCCAGCGCATCGCTGTTTGTCGGCTGCTGCTCGGTAATCCCAAACTGCTTTTGCTCGATGAGCCGTTTGCACACCTGGACCACGCACACAAGGAGACCTTGAAAACCGTGATTCGCGAAATTGGCAACAGGCTCAAGATCACCTGCCTCCTGGTTTCACACGATCCTGTGGATACGATGTCATGGGCCGACCGCATTATCGTTTTGCAAAATGGGCGCGTGGTACAAAAGGGCACACCCGCCAGGATCTATAATGCGCCCCGGGATGAGTATGTCGCCGGCTTGTTCGGAACGTATGCTGTTATCGAGCCCGCGGCTCAGAAGCTGTTTCTTAACGGCACTGACCGGAAGCTTTCAAGAAAGCCATGGATCGTACGACCGGGAACTTTCCGGATCGTCGCGCGCGGCCGCGGAGGCGTGCGCGGCAAAGTCGAGTTTGTCCGTTTTCTCGGAACTACTTGCGAGGCGCAGGTCCGGATTGAAGACGGTCCTGTCGTTACTGTTGCCGACAACAGGCATACCCTTGCTGCGGGCGATATCGTGCATGTTGCCCTTTAATTGTGTCGGGCAGTGATCCGTACAGCTTTTGCCCGGTGCGCTTACCCATTCGGTTGGTCATCGCCTGACCTTGACATCGAGAAGCGGGCCACGATCACGCCGCATCGTAGCCGATCATCCAGCGGATGCCGAATTTGTCGTTAAGCATCCCGAAGTATGACCCCCAAAACGTGTCTGCGATCGGTATGGTGATTTTACCACCCTTAGCCAGTCCGTTGAAGAGCTTGTCCGCATGATCCCGACTGTCTGCCTTAACGTATAGTTCGACGTTGTTACCCTCCGCGAAGCTGTTGGCCGTGGGGCCGAACGAATCACTTCCCATGATCGCCTGGTCTTTCCCGACCGGTAATGTGACATGCATGATCTTGTCTTGATCAGCGGGCGACAATTTCGCGGCCTCCGGGGTGTCCTTGACCCTGTTGAGAGATACAAATTCACCGCCGAAAACGGATTTGTAAAAGTTGAATGCCTCTTCGGCATTCCCCTTAAAATGGAGATAGGGATTAATTGATGCCATATAGAAATTGGTTTCGTGACAAGTTTTAATTCAAGGTATATCCTGCCTTCGACACCGCTCGGGCCTCGAAAGGAACCTCTTCCGCGAAGACCTCGTTTTCCTGACCTGGTCGAAGCCCCGGAGGGCAGGTAGCGCGTGCGGCAAACAAGTTAGTGTTTTCATTCTCATTTAAAGGGTATAGCCCTGAACGACGTCGGGAAGTACCTCGGCCTGCACGCCAACGGTCTTTAGCAGTACGCTTAGGCCACACGTGTCGACGTTTTCTCCGGTTGATTTGACGCGGAGGATTCGGTCGCAATCGTCGAGATCAAAGTTGGCTGTATAACCGGGAAATGCGCGCTGAATACGTTGAACGATTGCTTGCGCAACTTCCGGGCTACCCACATTTGTTTTGAACACCTCTATCATGGCCACCGTTTTGCGTGGAGCCTGTTCTCGGGAAGGTATCTCAGGCAAAATGCTCCCGACTCAAGCGCTCGTGTATCTACGTGTTGAAGCCGTAGCCGGTTTGTCAATTGGCCAAAAAATGGTTTGCCTTCACCGAGTACGAGGGGGTAAACCGTCAGGCGGTATTCGTCGACCAGGTCGAGCGCCACAAAAGTGTCGAGCGTCCGCGCGCCGCCGCAAAACCAGATGTCTTTCCCTTCCTCATCGCGGATTCGCCGGACCTCCTGCTCGAGGTTCTGGTAGATGACCATCGCGTTGCCCTCGACATGACGAACCGTGGAAGAGATCACATATTTTCGGATCGCATTGAGATTTTCATTGAATGTTCGGATGGGTTCCGGGATGCGTTCATCCATCGGACGGGGAATCCCAAGTTTCTGGTAAGTGCCGCGGCCGCAGAACAGCGTATCGAATGCCTTTAGCGCCTGGTTGGCGTGGTTGAGACGGGACTCAACGGCAAACCAGTCAAGCTGTCCATGGATGTCCTCAATGAACCCATCGATCGTAATCCCAATATCTGCAATGATTCGTCTCATATGACCATTCCTCTATAGGCTGATGCACACAAAGCTAGGACTCAATACCGGACGCTGCGCTGGTGCATTCCGCCATAAAAGAGGGCCGACTGCGACATTTGAAGTGATTTGATAGGCCATCTGTCAGATTCGGCCTCTGAAAGGGGGTAATTCCGCCATCTCGAAGGGTTGATTGCGACAGGATCGTGTCTTAGATTTGAAGTATTAAACAAGGAAAATGACCGTCCAACGGACAAACCAACTTTAGTACTAATGAAACACATCACGATTCTCGTTCCGAAGGGAGCCATACTCGGAAGCATCGAGGGGCCGCGACAGGTGCTTACCGGTGTGAACATGCACGCGGCCAGCCTGGGCAAGCCGCCGTTGTTCAAAATTGAACTTGTGGGTCTTCAGAAAGAAACGCCACTGATCCGCGGGATGTACACCATCCACACGGACAAAGTTATCAGCCAGGTGAAGAAGACCGACCTGATTATTGTGCCCGCGATCGACGGAGACCTGAGCGCTGCCATCGCCGACAACCATGAGTTTATTCCCTGGATACAGCAACAGTACAAAGCCGGCGCCGAAGTGGCGAGCCTTTGTGTGGGCGCTTTCATTCTTGCTTCAACCGGCCTGCTGGATGGCCGCAAGTGCGCAACCCATTGGGTGGCGGCCAACGAGTTCCGAAAAATGTTTCCGGAAATCGATCTTGTGACGGAAAAAGTGGTGACTGATGAGCACGGCATCTATACGAGTGGCGGCGCCTATTCGTATCTTACACTGGTCCTCTACCTCATCGAAAAATACGCAGGGCGTGCGACGGCGATCTTTTGCGCCAAGATCTTCGCCATTGACATCGACCGGCAGACGCAATCGCCGTTCATGATGTTCAGCGGTCAGAAAGATCATGAAGACACGCCTATCCGCAAAGCCCAGGATTATATCGAAAAGAACTACCAGGAAAAGATCACCGTTGACGACCTGGCGGAAATGCTTGCCCTGAGCCGGCGTAATTTGGAACGCCGTTTCAAGAAGGCCACAGCCAACACCGTGATCGAATACATTCAACGGGTGAAAATCGAGGCGGCAAAGATGAATCTCGAATCTTCGCGGGAAAATGTCAACGAGGTGATGTACAAGGTAGGGTATACCGACACAAAGGCTTTCCGTAATACCTTTAAACGAATCACCGGACTTTCGCCCGTTCAGTATCGTACGAAGTACAATCGCGAAGTCCTCGTATAGCGTTCGCCTACCGGATTGATATATGATGAAGTTTGGCTAAATTTAGCGGATGATACGACTGTCCCTTTTTCAGTTGGTCTTTTCGGTGTCGGTTTGTTGCATCGCCCAGCGGTCGGCGCCTGATACGGTAGTTACCAACCGCGGGCCCCTGGTCATTCAGCCCATTCTTCACGGCACGGTCGTGTTCACCTGGGATGGTAAGACTATTTATGTTGATCCCTATGGCGGCGCGGAAGCGTTTAACGGTATTGCTCCGCCCGACCTCATCGTGATCACGGATGTTCACGGCGACCACCTGAATGAGGAGACGTTGAACGCTATTGAGACAAGTCAAGCGCGAATCATCGCACCCCAGGCCGTGGCGGACAGGTTGCCCGAATGGAAGCGCAGGATCGGTGTCCTCGCCAATGGCCAATCCCTGACGGAGGCTGGAGTCACCATTAAGGCGTACCCGATGTACAATTTGCCGGAGACCGCGGATTCGCGACACCCGAAAGGCCGCGGCAATGGTTACGTGTTCGATTTCGGCGGAAAGAAAGTTTACATTTCCGGAGATACCGAGGACATCCCGGAGATGAGGGCGCTGGAGAATATCGACATCGCATTTGTCTGCATGAATGGCCCCACCATGAATATTCACCAGGCGGCCGATGCGGTGATCGCGTTCAAACCACGCGTTGTTTACCCGTTTCACCATCGAGGCAGTGACATCGAGGCTTTCAAAAACCTTGTGAATGAAGGAACCCCGACCGTCGAAGTAAGGCTGCGCAACTGGTATCCGGAATATAAGTAGCCCTTTCCCTGAGCGTTCAACCATTTTTATTTTCTGCTTTTTTCCAGCGGCAACGCCGTCGGCGCGACATGCCCTTCGTAGCTTTTAAAGCTTCACGGGACGAATGATGCGTTGCGATGATTCGAGGGGCAAACAAAAAACCCGGGCTACGTGGGCCGATTTGTCTTGAAGTGGTATCTTCGATTCGTTATGGCATTTTTGAGAGTTCTGGCATGGATCACCCTGGCGTCGTTGGTGGCATCATGTGCATCCGTCCGCAGTTCTTCGCGCTACCAGTTGACGTCAGGAAGGTATTTTATGAAACACGGTAGTGAAAGTCACGGCAAGGTTAAGGTGGTGGTAAAGGCAGACTCCATTGAAGTCTATACGCTTCAGAACGGAAGGCTCATCCTTAGACACGATGCAACCCAGCGCTTCATCCAGCACAACCTTGACGTCGACCTGGTGGTTGCACCCGTTAAGTACCGGCCTGCCATGCCGACCCTGCCTCGCCAGATGAACAACTCTTTCAACGCCAATGTTTTCGCCGGCTACCGGCTCGACCGTTTCCTGATCCGCGGCAACGACGAAGGGATCGGGGCCGCGCGCAAGCTGACACATCGCTCTATCGGCGTCGGGGTATTTACCGGCGTGTGCTCACTGGTAGTAACGCCGTGGACGACAAACAACCAAATTGGCGAAGAATACCAGGGCTTCGGCGTATCGCGGGGTATTATGTTGCTGGGCGGCGTGGAATCGTTGACCTTCGGTGTGGCGGCCGGATGGGACCGGCTGACGGACAGGGACAAACATGTCTGGATCTACCAGGACAAGCCGTGGTATGGCCTCACCATTGGCGTCAATATCAATTGACCCGCGGGGCCCGACGGCCTGTCCGAGACATCGTCATTCGTCATTGAACGTATGATTCACTTTCTTCAAAAATTTTCGAACTGGCGATCGATTGTTCCCCTCTTGATACTCTTCGTCGTGTTCAGTTCCTATTTCTTTCCGGCCTACCAGGTCAGGAGGGACCACGCTGCCTCCGGAAAGGTTGAACCGCTTGATCTTCGGTTCGGATATGATTATCAGGAGGTTCTTCATGAGTTTAACGTATTGGGTGTCGGGGGTCGGGCGGTCTATAGGATCATGGTGGGCAAAATCGACATGGCGTACCCTGTCGTTTATGGTCCGCTGGTTATCATGGTGCTTGCGTTCTTGCTGAAGCGCGCTTTTCCGGACGCCCCGGCTGTGATCGTGGCCGCTCTTTTTCCGGTGCTGACGATGGGGTTTGACTATCTTGAGAATGCAAACACGCTGCGGTTGTTGACGCACTTTCCGGACTTTTCCCCGGAGGATGTGGCGCGAGGGGCATGGTTCACGATGCTAAAGCACATAACCCTCGCGGGATGTCTCGTGGGAGCCGCCTCGCTTTCCGTCGTGCTTCTGCTAAAGAAAGTCCGGAAAATGCGTGGGAACCTTTAGGAAAATTAGAATCCTGAGAAGTCCTTCGTCTGAAGGGTGCAGCTTATCTGCGGATTCGGCGCTTGGTCCCGGAGAATCGGTCATCGGTAAGCATGTTGCACGGCGAATGCTTTTCTTGATAACTTTTGGCAATTTGAACTCGTATGTGGAAAATTATTAAATGGCTCGTGATCTTGTCGGTGGTTGCGGGCGCTGGCTGGTTTGCTTATCAATGGCAACGAGACCCCGGGGTGGCCTCCTCCAACGCCTTTGCGTTCGTGCCGGCGGATGCGGTGTTCTGTATCACTACGGATGACCCAATTGCCGCCTGGCGCAAAGTTTCGGATTCGCACACATGGGGTCACCTGCAGGGAAACGCCTACTTTGCCTCCATTGGCAGTTCGATCAACCACATCGACTCGCTGATGAGGGAGAATCCGCTTTTGTTTGAACTTATCGGATCCCGTTCCCTGGTGATGTCTGCGCACATGACCGGCCTGAAGCAATACGAATTCCTGTTCATGGTCGACCTCGGAGAGGCCGCCGGAATCACGTTTCTGAACGAGTATGTCGCCGACTTCGGCGCCAGCGGCTATCAGGTAAGTCGTGAAACCTGGAACGGTGTGGACCTCATCACGGTCCGGAATTCCAGCGACAAGTCAAACCTGTACATTGGCTTTCCGGGAAGGTTCCTCGTTACTTCTTATAACCGCTCGATTCTTATCAATTCCCTGCGTGCTGCCGCCGACACCGCAGTGCTTGCGCGCGGAAAATTCAGTAAAGAGCGTGTCCCCGATCTCGACGACGGATTAATGCGCATTTATATCGACTATGCGCAACTACCCAAATTTGTCGGATCGTATAGTAACGACGGGAGGGAATACCTCGGTGAGCTCGGTAAGAGCCTGGGAACAACCGTACTCAACGTTACGTTCCAGGATGATCTTCTGAAGGCCCACGGCCGGACTTCCGTTATAGATACGATGCCATCGTATGTTCGCGCGCTCACCACTTCGGGAGACGGACCGACTGAATTCGTTTCGATTGCCCCACAGCGCACGGCGTTCGCATTTGCCCTGGGTTTTGAGTCTTTCGGTAATTTCTTTTCTGCCTTTGAAAATAACCTTCGCCGGGACATCGGGGAATACGAGACTTATGAGGCCAGCCTTGAGCAGGTCGAAAACTACCTGGACATCGATTTGCGCGAAGATTTCATCGGATGGATTGGCGATGAAGTCGCTGTTATTGAAATGGAGTCCACCGTAGGAGAGAAAGCCCTTGAAACTGCACTCGTGCTGAAGGCGCAGAACATCGAAGTGGCTCGCGACCGCCTGGCGCATATTGAAAAAATGCTGAAGCGGAAAACGCCGGTTAAGTTCAAGACGGTCAGCTACCGGGGATACCAGATCAATTACCTCAGCATGAAGGGAATGTTTCGGGTGTTGTTTGGGAAATTCTTTGCCAGGTACGACAAGCCCTACTTCACGATCGTCAATAATTTTGTGATTTTCAGCAACCACCCGCAGACGCTTGAAGGCATCATTGACGATTATCTTGAGGACAATACCCTCGGCAGATCGGACGAATTCCTTGCGTTTCGCCGGGAGTTTGCCAATGAAGGCGCCGCGTTTGTGTACGCCAATACGCCGGCGTTATTTGAAACCATGAAGGAACTGGCCGACGAGGAGGTCCGGGCGGCGATGGAAGAGAACCGCGACTACATCGTCAGCTTCCGCCATGTGGGCTTTCAACTCGTTCCCGATGGTGATGGTTTTTTCACGACGCTCGCCGAGCAATTCAACGCGGTGACGGCGGATGAGAATCTCTCAACAACCCCATTTACGGTAACCGCTGTGGATGAATCCACCACCAACGAGGTTGATCCGATGGCCCTACCGGGAATTTACATCGATGACCTCAATGCTTCAACGCATACGTCCTGGTACAACGACAGTACCGTGCACTACAGCGTGGGCGTGCGTAATGGCTTCAAGGATGGCCCTTACGTGGAATATTATCCGGATGGTATTATGAAGTTGAAAGGCCATTTCAGGATGGGCAAACGTGAAGGCACGTGGCGGTTGTTCGACGAAGACGGTGAACTCCTGCTGAAAAGGGTGTACCACCTGGATCGCATCAGGAAGGAAAAAAATTGACGGCCCGCAGGCATCAATTTTTCCGCAACGCGTTCAATGAGAATCCATGCGATCGGGACCGGCGATGCCTTCGGGTCAGGCGGGCGGTTCAACGCCTGCACGCTGGTGACAACCCGCGAACTTACCTTCTGCGTGGATTTTGGCGCGTCATCGCACGTGGCGCTGAAGAAATTCGGCCGTCGGTGCGACGAGATAGACACGGTCTTACTGACACATCTGCACGGCGATCATTTTGGTGGCCTTCCTTTTCTCATTATGGAGTCACACATGCGCAGGAGGACGCGACCGCTTCAGATCATCGGCCCCAAAGACACCAGGGAGCGCACGCTTCTCATATTGGAGCTGTTCTTTTACCTGCGGGAAGCATCCATTGGCTTTCCCCTGAAGTTCCGCGAATATGAGGGGAATACGGTCATTAGAGAAGACGCCCTAGAGATCATGACCTTTCCCGCCGTGCACGTACCGGAGGCGCACCCTCATGCGTTGCGCATTCGCGTCGGGAGAAACACGATCGCATTCTCGGGAGATACGGAATGGAACGATTTCCTCCTTCCCCTGGCGGCGGATGCGGAAGTCTTCATTTGCGAAGGGTCATCCGTTGGAACTACATCGGGTCACATGTCGGTCAGGCAGCTGTGGGAAAATCGCCATATGCTACGCGCGGGGAAAGTGTATCTGAACCACCTCGGTGCGACCGTTCTCGACGAGATCGATCAGGTTCACTTTCCCATTCTGAATGACGGCGACCTCATCGAGGTTGGCGAAAATTAAAATTCCCCCGACGTACCGGTGGCAGGAGGTACAGCCGCCAGCGTTGACAGCAAAACAGATGTGGCCGTAGTAGGTGAACTTCATGAAGGAAATTTAGGCCATTGCGCCGGGAATACACGTACGCCGGCTGGACGAGGACCAATCGTGCCGGCATGGTTTTTTCGCGCCCCTTGAAAATCGAGGAGTCATGGTATCGAACAAACGCAGGGATTTTGGCGACCGAAGCAGCATCGACCTGGAGCACCCTCAGGAGATACGGTATATGCAATATAAGTTTCCCTGGTTCACCCGTGCCGAAATCGTGCAGGCCATCAAGGACCATGGTCCTGACAGAGACCATGTGATTCGATATCTGGAACAAAAGGGTAAAGCCGGAAAGACGAAGACTACTTAGAAATCGCCACCACGATAATTCAGCTGTGAATCTTTATCGTAGGGCATGCACTGCGATCGGCGCAATCCGGGAAAATATCTCATCATCCCTTCGGGAAATCGCGGCCGTCCGTGAGTCGGTATAATAGCTTCGTCACGCCATTACCGGCCGGCGCGTCGGGGCCGCTTGAATACCAATATTTCTATTTACCTGAAGCGACCGTGGTTCGGCAAGCGAGTTATTCATGAACACCCTTTCTCTTGATGAAAGTTCTCCTGGTGGTTGTATTTCTTGCAGTCCTCTGCAACTCCTGCAGTCTGGAAAACAGGGGAGACAGTGCACAGGCCGAAGCAGACCTCATAAAAATAACCGGCAACTTGCAAGCGGCGGACAGCGGTTCGCGCAATGAGCCGGGAGTTGCAAGGCTATCAACGGTATCTGATGGATTATGGGGGAAAGATTACATTCGTTTTGTCCTCGAACAGCAGGAGCGAGCCGATGGTCCGGACGGAAAGTTCTATTTGACATCCTTTTCAGGATCGGGTAACCTCGATCGTTATGTATTCCGGGGCATGAGCGATGCGTCGGGGCTCGTGCTTCTGCAGCGGTCATTTTCGTCGCCCACGCGTAAGGCGACCGACCAAATTTTTTTGAAGGAGGGCAGGATTGTAGCATCCCGGCACACGGCTGTTGAAGTCGTGCCGGATAGAGATGGTACGCAGTTGTCAGCCCGGGAGTGGTTGACGGACTGGAACCAGACCCGCGTGATGCGCGCGCAGGGCCGCTCTGCACTTCGTGTAATAGACAGGAAAGACGGCGTGGACGCCGGAGTCTCCTGGGAAGGGGTGGACTTTCAATCCATAGACCGGATGGGTTCAGCAAAGCGCGTGGGACATGTGGTGGCGGTTGTCACGGCGGTCCTGACCGGAAGCGCATGTATGGATGCCGTGTTCCTCGAACGACGTGGAGATTACCTGTATTTCGGAAGGCCGGATGGAGAGCCGGTGAGTCTGTCGATGGGGGATGGGAACGCATTTGTGCAGGCCTTAGCTTCACCGGAAAACCGGGGTGCCGCCGTTCATCTGGACATTCAACGGAAACATACCGGAGGAGAGGACGGAAAGGCCGTCGAATTGGAAGTGCACGGAGGCTACTTTCAGATGGACGCGATAACGTCATCCGGCGAGGGAGGAGATATCAACAGCCTGATGGCGAACTATCTGGGGCAGTACGAGGAGGCACGCTACGCGGAGGCGCGATACGTCCGTTCCGGAACGGGACAGCGGCTGACCTTGAGTGACTCCGTCGGCACGGTCATCCTCGTTCAGTCTCCCGGAAAAAAATTCAGGTCGCCAATCCGGCACATAAGCGCATTTTACCAGCGTGGCGGACCTGTTCGCCTCCGGGCATGCGTGGAGGGCGGCCTGACTTTGGTAACCGCAACAGATGTTGTCCTCTGCTTGCAGGATATCGGCGGTCACGCCACTTACTTTATTCGAAAAGAGGCAGACCATAAGCTTCCCTGACCGAAGCAAGGCCGCGACACCTTACCCTTCGAACGGAATGTCACGTCGCGGGTCGGGTTTGCCGGGAGTGGCTTCTTCGACAAAGGCATGCGCAATATGGCGCAGCGCTTGCGGTCATTCCACGGCGGCTACTTTCTCTTCGCGCACGACAGAATTCCGCATAGCAAGCCGTTTATGGTGATATACGTAGGAGACCGCGAACACCGCGAATATGAGAAGCATAAATGCCATTCCCGGCTGCAGTCCGTCCACGGCGATTCCTGAATAAGTTGCCCCGATCAGGTCAAATGCCAGCCCTGCGTATGCCCACTCAGTGATGCGTGGGAAGCCCGGGACGAGAATCCCGATGACTCCAAGGGTTTTTGCGACGCCGAGAAAGGCGATGATATACTGTGGATAGCCAAGCTTACCCGAAATGAAGTCTATGGCGTCCGGCACTACGATGATGTCGGGAATGGCCGTAGATAGCATAAACCCCCCGAAGAGGATAGTCACGCTCCAGTAAATCAGGTTAATCTTTTTCATTGGTAAATTGGTTTTTGGTGGTGCTGTCAGATCAAAGATCGCACGCCATCATTGATTTTCCGATGAAAAGATCCGCCAAAAAGGGGGGGTGATCGCGCCAAATTTCCCAACGATGCGGTTGAGAACTTCCAGGCCGTCTTCTTTATAAAGAGTAGGGGACGTTTGTCGCGAGTAGTTGATGGTCCCACGGGTGATCGTTAATGGCTGCTTCGCGCTCACTGGCAACGCCGGGGATTCTCAACATCCGACAGGTTTTATCAGAGGTCATATCCGCCCGTGCAATCGAGGCATGCGTTGGCATACCCATCGTATTCGTCATAGGCCGCGCCGGGCTTACCAAACAGCGTGATGACCCGGTCCATCCGTATGGTTTTCTCGGTGTCCATTTGTAGAAACAAGCCCTCATCGGATTCTTTCAGGCCCGTGATCCTGCCTTCTTCCGACTCGACCTCATCATGAGCATCAAAATAGAATACTTTTCCACGATTGCCCTTTTGAATTTGCGCTTCCGCGATTTCGCGGTATACGTACTGAACAGGTGAGTAGCTTTGCATAACCAATATTTCTTGCCCTAATATCCAACAACCGCACGCGCCAATAAATTCCTTCCAACCAGCCGTATCCGCTACGTCGACGTCATCGCGTGGACGGAGGCATTAGGATCGCAATTTGTGTGGTTGTCAATATCGTGAATTGCGGCAAACTAGCTTAACACGGGACGAAATAGAATTCAGCGGGCATAAGAATTTATCCACACACTGACGAAGACCTGAAATTTTTTCAAAGGCGCAGGTTGACCATTGTGAATTGACGGGATGTGTGGAGTGAAATTTTTTAACCTGTGAAGTACGTTTATCTGGCTTGCTTGATTTTTCCGCTTGCTGCCCAGGCCCAGCAAATCGATGTAAGGGGTATCGTGAAAACCGCCGAAAATGAACGGCTACCGTTGGCGAGCATTATAGTCTATCCCGACAGCGTGATCCTCGGCACCGATGCCGATGGCGAGTACGCGATGCGCGTCAGGCGTGGGATCAAGACGTTTTACGTGTCCTACACGGGCTTCGAGTCGCAAACGAGAACCATTGACCTCACCCGGGACACCGTCATGCATTTTGCGATGCGGGCCCTTGTGAATCAACTGGACGAGGTGGTGGTTACCGAGGATCGGTACTCCAACGCTGATATTTTCGAGGCTTCGAGTTCCGGTACATACATCATCACGCAAAAGGATCTCTACCGCATGCCGTCGTTTATGGGCGAACCGGATCCGCTTCGGACGATGCAACTACTGCCCGGAGTGGTGCGGGGAATGGAGGGAAGTTCGGATACGTTTGTCAGGGGGGGCGCTGCCGACCAGAATCTTGTGCTACTTGATGGTGCTCCGATATACAATACAAATCACCTGCTGGGTTTTATGTCCGTTTTTAATCCCGACATCATTGAAAATGTGGAGATGATCAACGGCGGCTTCCCGGCTTCGTTCGGCGGACGCCTGTCCTCGGTGCTGAACATAAACACGGTGGCGGACATTCCTGAAAAGCGCACGATTTCGGCCGACGTCGGCATGATCGCTTCCCGGCTCCGCATCGAACAACCGGTGGTAAAAGACAAAGTCAGCGTGTGGGTCGCGGGACGCCGCAGTTACATCGACTATGTTTTGAAGAACCTCACCAATCGCCGCGTGCCCTACCACTTCTCAGATGTCAACGCCAAGGTGATCTATCACCCTACGGAAACGGATCACATTGAGGTCAGCCACTTTTCGGGGGAAGATTTTCTCGATTTCTTCCGCGACAAGAACGGCGATGGCCAGGGGATGGTCACGAATTTCACCTCAACCAACTCGAGTCAGACCTTCAAATGGAAACATTTTATACCAGGTGGGTGGGAGAACCATCTTTCCATGTTCCGAACCCACTACAAGTACAACACCCGGAACGCCTACAAGAAGTACCTTGTGTCCGCGCACTCAGAGATTGAGGATTACGGGGTAAAGTACTTTATCAAGAAACGCGCGGACGCAAGCGATGCGACTACGGACCTGGGGATGGAGTGGATCCGTCACGAACTCAGCCCCAACGTGTTGAATTCCGAAGGAACAATCTCTGATTTTCTCAAATCGGATTCACTACAAGGTCAGATCGTACAGGAGCTGGCGGCGTATGCCCAGCACGAATGGACCGTGGCTCCGTTTCTTAAAATGAACGCAGGCTTCCGTGGATCGATGGCCATCACCGGCAATCGGCGATATTTTGTCCCCGAGCCACGCTTTTCGGCACGCTTCGAGTTGTCGCCTTCAAACGCCATCAAACTGAATTATTCCCGTATGGCGCAATTTATACATCGGGTGTCGAACTCGGCAATAACATCACCCATCGATATATGGTATCCGGTAACCGACGACCTGAGGCCTCAGACGGCCCATCAGTTTACCATGGCCTGGGAACGTTTTTCTCCTGACGCCAAACTCTTCCTGAGCCTTGAGGGATATTATAAGATGATGGATGACCTCATTTCTTACGAAGAAGGAACAAACCTTCTCTTTAAGTCGGATTTCGTATCCAGGCTCATCCAGGGAAAAGGAAAGGCCTATGGGATGGAGTTCTTGCTGCGCAAGGATGCGGGGAAGTTTACGGGATGGATCAGCTATTCTCTTTCATGGTCTTGGCGCCAGTTCGACGCGCTTAACAACGGGAGGTGGTTCCACGCCCGATATGACCGAAGGCACAATGGTGCAGTGGTTGCCCAGCATTTGCTGGGTAAACGGTGGGCGGCCTCCATTGTTTTTGAGTTCATTTCAGGGTCAAGATTTACCCCGCAGATTGGTCAATATGCCGCCATGGCCCCGAACATGGCAGGTATCGACCTGGTTCCCCTTTACGCCGGCATCAACAGCGTGAAACTCACCGACTCTCACCGCCTCGATATGGGGTTAAAGTTTTTCAGCAAACCTTCGTCGAAAGTCAAGTGGAACCTGTCTGCCGGCGTCTACAATGTCTATAACCGCGCAACCCCCGTTGGCATTTTCATAGAGGAGAACGATCAGAACAATGGCCTTACCTATGTACAGCCCGGGCTATTTGGCCTGCTGCCTTTCGTAAGTTGTGGCCTTAAATTTTAGACGAGTAAATATGATGAGGCGAAGGAATACAGGCGCGTTATTTATTTTTTTGGCTTGCGCGGCCTCGATGTGGGTGGGATGCAATCCCGTGGCGCTGGAGATTGATAATATCGATGCCCCCGAACCGCAGATCGTTGTTTCATCGCTCATTCTTCAGGACAGTTCCGTATGCGTGTTACTTACCCGCTCGATCAGTGCGCTGGAAGCCAACCATGAGAGCGAGCCGGCCGACTTGATCCGGCGCGTGGCAATCAACGACGCCGAGGTAACGATCGCTTCCGCGGGAAAAATTTATCCCCTAACGCTCCTGCAGGACGGCACTTATCAAGCCAAAGACATCCCACTCGAAGTCGGACAGAGCTACGACCTGAAGGCAGTCAGCCGATCGATGGGTGAGGTCACCGCGACGGCCGTCATGCAGCCCCCGGCTTTTTTCGGGAAGGTTGCCGCCAAGGCCGTGATCTATCCGGTCGAGAACCACTGGCTCAACGCAGTTTATGGGCTCAAGGATGGAGAACCCGAAAACTATTACATCATCAGCATCCAAAAGGCGAAACGAAAAAGCCTTATGGAGCGTGTCATTAATCCGCGGGCCTATACGAGGGTCCTCGATGACACGCGATTCTCAGGCGAAACATTCGAGGAAGCGGTGGTCATCACCGACGCCTGGTTCGCGAAAGGCGACAGCATTGCGTTTACGCTTTCCAATGTGAGCCGCGCGTATTATGAGTATGTGAAACTCCGGGTTGAGAACGAACTTGAACTCGTCCAGTACTTTGCCGAACCGATCACGTATCCAACCAACATTCACGGCGGCCGGGGATTCTTTAATATGTACTACTCCGATCTGCGTATCGTACTTGCACAGTGATTCCGGCGCACGGGCCCGACCGTTTGTGGACCGGGGCGCCGATCGGGCTGCAAATCCCATGTGGATGCGGTGAATCCAAAGCGCCGTTCTGCCGCTGAACATTTCCGCCCAACAGAAATCCATTGGCCGCCGGGAATTTTTTCTCCTTATTTCAGTTGCTTTATTGAAACTAACCCAATACTATGAAAAGAGTCCTGATATGCTGTTTCATGTTCGTTTTCGTGGGCTTCCATGCGAGCGGGCAAAAGGCCAGACTGGTCGAGAAAGTGGAACAAAAAGGTGACGAAGTAGTCATCCCCTTCGAAAAATATGTACTGCCTAACGGTCTCACCGTTGTCATCCATGAAGACCACAGCGACCCGCTCGTGCATGTGGATGTCACCTACCACGTAGGGTCCGCCCGCGAGGAGATTGGCAAGTCGGGTTTTGCCCATTTTTTTGAGCACATGATGTTTCAGGGCAGCGACCACGTTGCGGACGAACAACACTTTAAGATTGTGACCGAGTCCGGAGGTACCCTTAACGGAAGTACCAATCGTGACCGTACAAACTATTACGAGACCGTTCCGAGTAACCAGTTGGAGAAAATGTTGTGGCTCGAAGCCGACAGAATGGGCTTCCTCCTGGATGCGGTTACCCAACGCAAGTTTGAAATCCAGCGTGAGACCGTAAAGAACGAACGGGGCCAGAACTACGACAACCGCCCCTACGGACTGGTCGGCGAGACCATCTCCAAGAACCTCTATCCCTATGGCCACCCGTATTCATGGCTCACCATCGGGTATATCGAGGACCTGAACCGCGTTGATGTGAACGACCTGAAGAACTTCTTTCTCCGGTGGTACGGCCCGAACAACGCCACCCTTACCCTTGGCGGCGACGTGGACACCAAGGAAGTCCTTGCCCTTGTAGACAAGTATTTCGGTTCCATTCCCAGGGGGCCGGAAGTGAAAGATATCGTGCTGCCGGCGCCGGTGCTGGAATCAGACCGCTATGTTACGCTCGTTGATAACTACGCGCGCCTGCCGATCCTGGTTATCGCCTGGCCTGGAGTGCCGCGTTATCACGAGGATGAAGCCGCTCTCGACTGTCTGGCCGAAATCATCGGTCAGGGTAAGAATTCAATTCTCTACCAGAACATCGTGAAAGACCAGAAGGCCCTCAGTGCCTCATCGTTCAACAGCAGTGCCGAACTTGGCGGCGAGTTCCGGGTCAGCCTGACTCCGGCTCCCGGCGTTTCGCTGGCAGATTCAAAGAAACTGATCGACGATGCCATCAAGGCGTTTGAGCAGCGGGGCGTCACCGATGACGATATTGCAAAATTCACGGGCGCGATTGAAGCCGACCTGATCAGTTCCCTTCAGAGTGCGTCAGGCAAGGTTCGCCAGCTTGCCGCCTATGAGACCTTCACGGGCACGCCGAACCGGATCGGTACCGAGCTGAAACGGTATACGACAGTGACCAAAGAAGATGTGATGCGCGTTTACAACCAGTATGTCAAGGGCAAGCACGCGGTGATCGTTAGCGTCGCAACAAAGGGCGATGCAGATAACGTGGTGGCTTCGCCCAATTACACCATTGACGAGTCCGGGTACAAGGCGCCGAACTACGGATACGCTGGTCTTAAGTATACCAAGCCGAAGGATAAGTTCGATCGCAGCAAAATGCCCGGCAACGGTGAAAACCCTGTCGTGAAGGTTCCCGATTTCTGGAGGGAGGATCTCGACAACGGGATAAGCGTTATCGGAACGGAAAGCAACGAACTTCCACTTGTGACCATTTCACTCACGCTGCCGGGCGGCGACATCATGTATGCCAATGATACTTCGAAGGCCGGCCTGCCCAGCCTGTTTGAAGACATGATGAATGAGGACACGGAGAATTACACGGCCGAGGAAATGCAGTTTGAGCTGCAGAAGTTGGGCAGCAGCATCAGGGTGAACAGTGGCTTCGACGGCATCACCTTTACCGCCCAATCGCTCGTCAAAAACCTTGAAAAGACCCTCGCGCTCCTTGAGGAGCGTATGCTTCGCCCCAAATTCACGGAGGACGCCTTCAGCAGGATTCAAAAACAAACCCTTGAATCTTTCAAAATGCGCCGGTCAAGCCCGGCTACGGTCGCCAATGATGTCTGGGGAAAGCTCTTGTACGGACCCGGCCACATTCTCGGAATCAGCTCGGTAGGCACGGAGTTCTCCGTGCGAAATCTCACCCTGGATGATGTTCAGGGTTATTACAAGAATACGCTCACATCCCGCGGCGGCAGGCTGGTGGTAGTCGGTGATATCACCCGGGAAGACGTGCTGGCTAAACTCAGCTTCCTGAAGAACCTTCCGGATCGCGAACTTGACATTCCTGCGATTGCGCCTGTACCGGCGGCCGGGAAGTCGAAGATCTATCTGGTCGACATTCCCCGCGCAGCGCAGACGCAATTCCGTGTAGGCTATGCGACAGGCTTGAAGTACGATGCGACGGGTGAGTTTTACAAAGCCGGCCTCATGAACTACGCCCTGGGCGGCGCGTTCAATAGCCGGATCAACCTTAACCTCCGGGAGGACAAGGGCTGGACCTACGGCGCGCGCTGCAGGCTTTCAGGAGACCAGTACACCGGCGAATATTACTTCAGTTCCGGCATCAGGGCGAACGCGACGGACAGCGCGCTTGTGGAAGTGATCAATGAACTTACCGCTTACGCGGAGAAAGGCATTCGCGATGATGAGGTCGCGTTCATGAAAAGCTCCCTCGGCCAACGCGATGCCCTGCTTTACGAGACACCCTTTCAGAAGGCCCGCTTTATCGACAGGATCCTGGAGTACGACCTTCCCGCCGACTACGTAGATCAACAAAATAAAGTCCTGGCAAGCATCACGCGCGAGGAGATCAACGAACTGGCCGGCAAGTTGATCGATCCTGACAAAATGTTCATCCTTCTCGTTGGAGACAAAGAGCGCATACGTCCGGGCCTGGAGAAATTGGGCTACGAGATTGTAGAGTTGGATGTTAACGGCGATCCGAAAATGCAGGCGTCCCTGGAGTCGGTGCGATAATCGTCGTCAGCAAAAATTGAACGACCTGTTGCGATGGCGTGCAACAGGTCGTTTTTTTGTTTGGCTGCCTTGCCCGTATCGCAGGCCTGTCGAAAACCGGCTATGCAAAATGGTAGTTGACATCCTGCAACTGCGTGGTGCTCGGCTGCATGCGTCCGTCCATTCCTCCGGCCTGGAGGTACATGGCGAAGGCCGGATCGGAGGGTTCATATTCCACGTCGCTGAGCGAGATCCGTTCGTCTTTTCTGATATCCCGTTTTAGGCGCAGGTTGTCGGAAATGAGAATGGGAAGTCCCGCATCGGCTGCCGAATCATCCATGTTTTCGATCAATCCGTAGCAATGGCGTCCGCCCCGGCCGTCAAGCCTGTCACCTGCGCTTAGATCGCGTTTCGCATAAGCGAAAACGTTAGTCTTCATGCCCGCCGCCGCCTGCAGGCGCGCGGTCCCGTCAAGGTAGGCTTCGGCGATGCACTGCATGGCCTCGATGTGGCCAAGATAGTAGGGTCTGTAAAAGAGATAGAAGGGGCCGGGGCCTATGTCGGGCGGGAACCACGCCAGGGTGGATTGCAGGTATTTATCATCTGTGTGGGCTACGACAAACAGACCTCCCTTGGGTTCTGCGCCCAGCAAGTAGTCGACCACAGGGGTATTTCCATCCCACAAGGCTTCGAAATCATAGCACCGGAAAATATCTGCAAGGTTGGGAACATGCTGACCGAACATGCCAGGCACGCATGTGCGTGCATTGATCGCGTTGGCAAGCACGGCCATTTCAACACACATCTTGGTTCCGTCGGCGAAGTAGGAACACATGGTGTGGTCCAGCTCCCGCATGTCGGCCTCGAAAGCGATCTTATCAGGGTTCGTGTACCGGTCCTGGAAGTTCTTGATATTCCCCGCCATCACCAGGTCGAAACCGTAGAATGTAACTTCGTCAACAAGTTTTTTGATCGCAGTAGGCTTGTCACCGTCCGCGCAGGTATAGACGACACCCTGTTCGATGGCCTTGCGCATGAGCAGGGGGCCGTACATGAGGTCCGCTTCGCAGTTCATCATCACGACATGCTGATGGTGCGCCAACGCGGTCAGCGCATGCTGCGCGCCGGATAACGCCGAGTTTGACGATTCGACCAACACATGCACAAGACTGCTTGAAGCAAGTAATTCAGGATTGTCCGTTATCGCCAACCGACCTCGCTGAATGCTGAAATTCAAATCCGGCACGGTATCCACCAGGTCGTATTCCAGTTTAAGCATGCGCGCGCAGTCGATGGCCCTTTTGAGGTGAATATCCGCAATGGCTACCGGCGCAAGGCCGGGGGTGATCTTGAGTTGATAGACCAGGCCCCTTCCCATTGAACCGATCCCAACGACGGCCACCCGGATGGGTTTTTCAAGCGCTGACAAGCGCCTGCCAAGGCTATGCATTTGATTCATAGGAGGTTGGGTTGGGTAAGCGGCCATACGGGGTCGGTTATGTATAACCCCACGGCTGCTAAAAATTTCATGCCCTCTTGACCCCGGTGGAAAAAGTAAAGCCGCCCGGAATCCGGGCGGCCTTGATTTAGGTTAAGGAAGAATGACTTATTTACTTCAGCGATTCGATAAGCGCCTCGTTCATCTTTTGATAGTCTCTGTTGTTCGATTTCCGGGCGGCATCCAGTGATGCAGTTGCGGTGTTCTTGGCACCCTTCTTATCACCAACGGCCTTTTGAATACGCGCCTTCTGATACAACATCCAATAAGGGGCTTCCTCCTGAGACGCCACCGCCAGGTTAACCCACTCGAGGGCCTTGTTCAGGTCTTTGCCATTCTCAAGATAATAGACCGCGGCCTGGAAATAATTGTAGGGATTGACGGTTGTACTCGCCTCGATAGCCTCCATTACCTGACTGTCGTAGTCAACACCGACTTTGAACTTCACGGAGGTATTTTCCCAGGCGAGTTGGACATTTGCGCTCTTGCTGTCTTCGGCGATGTCGGCGATGTTGATGGTGAACGTTTCAACCTTTTCCGTGAGTTTCGTGGGCTTCACGTTGAATCGCGCGGCCTCTTTTGCCTGGTCATAGTCGCCGGTGTTTCCGCCGAGGCCAAGGTCCTTGTACAGCGAAACTGTCCACTCATTGGCAGCCGGCCAGGTGAAGATGAGGTATTCACCCTTTGGGACCGCCACGCCTTCGACGGTGACATCCTGGCTGAAAGAGATTTTGGTGCCGTTGTTGGCGCCAGTCCTCCAGATATGTCCGTAGGGTACTAGCGCGCCGGCTTTTTCTTCACCGAAGATCAACCGACCCTTCATTTTCGGGCGCGAGTAATCCACCTTGATGTCGGTCAGGCCTACGGTACTGGAGACCGAGCCCGCGGGGCTTGCGGCAGGCATTCTGATCTGTGCTTCCGTGAGTGAACACGCAACCACCAGAAGAGCAATCAGCAATGATTTTTTCATAGTGAATTAGTTAGTAGTTTGTTCGTTTATTTAGCCGCCAAATATAGGCAGAAATACGCAGACGTTTCGAATCGCGAAGGATGAAGTTACCCCTTGAATTCTATCAAACCGGAAGTGTTGTTCAAATTGCGCAAAGATTACTCGGTAAGGCATTGTTTACGAAAAGAGACGGCATCGTCACCGGGGGCATGATCGTCGAAACCGAGGCATACTCATGGAAAGAACGGGGCTGCCACGCGTTCGGCAAACGAAGGACGGACCGCAATGCGGTGATGTTCGGAACGGGTGGGCATGCCTACGTGTACCTGTGCTACGGCATACACTTTCTATTCAATGTGGTTACGAATGTGCCGGGCATACCGGAGGCAGTACTCATTCGCGCCCTCGAACCATTGAGCGGCCTCGGGGATATGGAAGCCCGACGGGGGACTTTAACAAAAGCAACCAACCTCACCTCGGGGCCCGGCAAACTGACCAGGGCCCTCGCCATCGACCGATCGACCAATGGCAAGAATTTATTGGAAGACGAGGTATGGATTGAGGATATTGGCAGAAAGATTGCGCGTAGAGTGATTGCGGTCGGCCCGCGTGTTGGGATCGACTATGCGGGTGACGATGCGTTGTTGCCATGGCGATTTTCAATCAAGGGAAATCGATGGGTAAGCAAGTAACGCTCCGAACCTCTCGTGTCACGCTGCCGATCCGCCGTATATTTGCAAAAAATATGTTAGATGCGATCTTTTTTCTTATTCATTCTCGCGGTGTGTTTTCACCCGTTGTGGGCGCAACCTGATTTGCATCAGGGCATCCGGTTCGTCAATTCGGAATATGACGAACAGCACCCCGTGATCAGCGGTGATGGGGAGACCTTGTACTTTACGATCGGCAACCATCCCTCGAATGCCGGCGGGAAGAAGGACCCAGGGGACATCTGGATATCCAAGCGCGTCGGCGGACAATGGTCTGCGCCGGTGCACGCGGGGCAGGCCCTGAACAACCGCGCATACAACGCCGTCGCGGGCATTTCTGCTGATGGCCGGCGCCTTTTCCTGCACGGCCACTACGACCGGTCCGGAGACCCGGCGCGCTCGCAGGGAATTTCAGTATCAACCAACTCGGGCCAGGGATGGTCCCAGCCTTCAAATATTGCCATTCCCTACTATCGAAACCGGTCCGCCACGCTTTCAGGATCGATTTCGTACGATGGTACGGTGTTCGTCTTTTCGGCGGAATCGTACGGAACACACGGTGTCGAGGATATTTATGTTTCCCTTTTCGAGAATGGCCGATGGATGGAACCGCGCAACCTCGGGCCGGGTATCAACACCCAGTTTCAGGAACTCTCGCCATCGCTTTCACCCGACAAGCGCACGCTGTACTTCTCCACCAACGGGCGCCGCGGAAGCGGAAGCTTTGACGTCTTCAAGGCCACACGCGTGGACGAGACCTGGACGCAGTGGGCCGCGCCCGAACCCGTCGGCACCGTCAACAGCGCCGGAAGGGAGCTCTATTTCCGGCTGGATCCATCCGGGACGTACGCGATTTTTACCACCACCCGTGACAGCGACGGCTATGGCGACATCAGAATCCATCATCCGGCCGAGCCCCTTGCGTCTCGCGACACAACCATTCAAACACCACCACCGGTATCGATCGATACCGTCATCAACCTCATTGAAACGCTGTATGCGGAGGATTCATTGGGCGACCACGTTGTGCTGGTCCACGGCAAGATCATCAATGCAAAGACCGGTGAACCTGTAGATGGAAGGGTGACGTTCTTTGACGCCGCTCCCGACACCCTTTCCGCCGCGGCCGATAGCGACGGATATCGCATCCGTATTCCATCGGCATCAGAATACCGGGTCGCCATTGAAGCAAAGGGTTTTATCAGCGCCATGCAAACACTCGACATCAATACGTACGAGATGAATGACCTGGAAATGAACTTCACCCTTCAACCGGCGGAAGTCGGCACAACGGTCAACCTGGAGAACGTGTTGTTCGCACAGTCGCGGACGGACATTCTTCCGGAGTCTTACCCCGAACTTGACCTCGTGGTACGTTTCTTAAAAGCCAACCCGACGGTGAGGATAGAACTGTCGGGCCACACCGACGGGAGGGGCGTGCCTGCGGACAACCTCCGCCTCTCGCAGGCACGGGTGGACCGCGTCAAAGAATACCTCGTCTCGAAAGGCATAGCCTCGCGCCGAATTTCAGGCAAGGGATACGGTGGATCGCGCCCGATTTCCGGCAACGACACGGAAGAATCGCGCAGGCTCAACCGGAGGGTTGAGTTCACGATCAAAAGGTCATAAGCGCTGCGCGGCGGCTAAAAGTTCGTCAGGTAAAAGCAGAATAATGCGCTTCATCATTCCTTGCGTTGGTTTAGCGGCGAAAAACCATTAATTCAGGTCAAATAATTTACGCGGATAAATGAGTCTGAGAAAGGAAAAAGCGGCGCGGTTAAAGGTCCAGGTGTTGGAACACACCGTCCGGTTGATCGGCAAAAAGGCGTTTGACGACATCTATGTGGAGGACATCTGCGAAAAGGTGAAGATATCCAAAGTGACGTTCTTTAAATATTTCCCCCAAAAGGAAGATGTGCTCCTGTACCATTTCCGGGTCTGGTGCCTTGCCCGTGCGGTGGAACTCAGACAGAAGCCCAGGGAGGGCCTGCAGGCTATTTACCATTTGCTGGATAAACTCGCCGACGAATGTGAAGCGCACCCCGGTTTGATGCTAAGTCTCATCGGATACCTGGCCGACTTCAAGCGCCCTCCGAAGCCTTTTCCGGTGAAGCCGGAAGAAAAAAAACTGATCTTCCCTGACGTCGACGATATCAACAACATTGAAATTCTTTCCCTGGAACAGATGTTGGAGAAGTTTACGCTCGAAGCGATCTTCCGGAAGGAGATCACAAAGACGACATCGACGCGAGACATTACGAATCTTCTGAACACCATCTTCCTCGGGTCGATTATCACGGCCCACATCAGCCAGCAAACGCCGGTCAGGCTATTCTTTCGAAGAAACATGGAGAACGGGCTAAAAGGCTTGCACTAACCGTTGAGAATCAGCTTTTCATCCGCACGATGCGCGTGCGTTTTTTCCGTTTGTGCTTTTTCTTATTGAACCAGCTTTTGTGGTTTCGCGGCTTAACGACACGCGTGGTGTGGCCTGTAATAGAACCGCACGATGGCAACAGGAGCGACAGCAGGATGCAATAGAGGAGAATTTTTCGCATCAAAAGTCAAAAATACAATATTTTATCTACCGGCCGCGATACACATCCCGATTGCAGGGCCCGCTTTTTTAACGGATTGGGAACCATAATTCATTGTCGTTTGCTTAATGAATATCCCCCCGCCGCGCTCCAGGTACCGGAAGGCGGGAGGGGAGACGGACAAACAATATTTAACCATAACTACCGATTCATGTCACAGACCAATACGATCGGACTCGTGGTGAAGGACAGCAAGAAGCTTGCGGAGCTACTCAACGAATTGCTGGCCAACTACCAGGTGTTTTACCAGAACGCCCGCGGGTTTCACTGGAATATTCGCGGAGAAAAGTTTTTTGAACTCCATGCAAAGTTTGAGGAGGTGTACACCGATGCACTGACAAAAATCGATGAGATCGCCGAGCGAATACTCACCCTGGGTTATACACCCCTGCACTCCTTTACCGATTACGTGAAACACGCCCAGATCGGCGAAAGCACCAACATCTCGGATGGGGAAAAGTCTGTAGAGGCGCTTATTGGCGGGTTCCGGATACTTCTTGAGAAAGAAAGGGAGGTGCTAAAGGTAGCGGGCGATCTCGATGATGAAGGATCGAATGCGCTGATGAGCGACTATATCCGCGAGCAGGAAAAACTCGTCTGGATGTACAACGCCTTCCTCGGCAGGAAAGGCTGATTCTAACACGAACTTGATTAATGCGGAGAACCGCAGCCGTGCTAGCCTGCATTGCCGTCGCTAGCAAGCCACCGCCAAACGCGATGGCCCTTGCTTATCCTCAGGGGCTGCGGACCGGACGGGACTCGAACCCGCGACCTCCTGCGTGACAGGCAGGCATTCTAACCAGCTGAACTACCGGTCCTTTTAGAATGAGGACGCAAATATAGGGTTATGGCACAAAAAGAAAAGCCGATGGTCAGGGTTTTTTTGTGCCGCCTTCGACGGGATTAAGCCGATGTCGAAGTTAATACCGGGCCATTTGTCGCGGGCGACTCCGCAAAGAAGCGCCCTCCGTTGTTGGGGTTTGCCCGCCTGCAATATCGCGACACAATACCGAAAATTTCTTAACTTACACCCACCTCAAATCACTAGCTAATTTTTGAGGTCCGCGTGATCTGCTTCGGCCGGGATCGCGGAAGAAGCAGTTGTACCGGACGGGTGTAGCTGCTTTTTGCTTTAAGGAAGGGGAACAATAAGGCGTGTACCCGCCCGCGCCCGCAAAAGGGCTATCGCTTCCTGCTCGATGACAAAATTGGTCTTGTTGCTCAGCGCAAACTCCGCCGCGCCGGTCCGAAAGGAGGAGAGAAGTTTGAGAAAGATGTGATCGTAGTAGGTTGTCAGGGGCGCCTCATTTCGCAACGACTGGACAGTGCTGCTGGTAATCTTTCCAACGCCAACTTGATTTTGTGCCGCGATCGCAGTCAGGTCATCTTTGGAGACCAGGTCATAGCTAACATTGCGTATCACTTCAATAGCCATCCAGATCGCCTCATGGGACCCTTTGTAGGCGTGGGCGCGATTTGTACGCGAGTCGCAAAAGAGGAAACGATCACCTTCTTCGCGCACCTCCAGAATTACACCGCTTTCAAGATGGTGGATCTTCATGAACGGCCAGGATTGAAATGCAACATACAAGTCGTTTACTTATAGGGGGATAATTGTCCCTACTTTCTGGTCCGCAAACTCCCTTTCCTGGTCAGCGCGTAGCCGAAGGGCAGGGAGTTAGAGGGTGTGCGGGAAGGAATAATAAACAACGTGGATACAAGATATTATAAAAGCTGAAGTTTTTATAACGGCAAAGGATGAATGGAGTTTTCTGCCGCCGGAATCCGGTATACCGAAAGTGTAGTGCTTATTCCGGGCGCATGGTGGATGCACGAACATAAAGTGCCTCCGTGGTCCGTTACAAAACACGACTTATCCTGAAAAAAACAACTGTGGATGCTGATTAAGCAAGCGGCTTTTCCTAACTTCGCCGTACTTGAATCCGCCTTTTTCGGGTCAAGTGCGCTGCCGGCCTTCCTTCGGGATTCAGGCAGGTGGCGTCTCAAAAAGCAGTTGTGTTAGACGGACGCAGCTGCTTTTCCTTATAAAAATGTATCCCTTTTATCAACCATAACCCCGCCACGCTCGTCCGCTAATGGAACAGATGTCGAAATGGTAAGAAAGAGCATATTGATCATCGAGGACGATGAAACCGTCCAGCAGATGTTGCGGCTTATTCTGGAAAGAGCCGGGTTCGCAATAGAGATATCTTCAAACGGAGACTGTATTTACCAACCGCGCGACGCGTGGCCCGACTTGTTTTTGCTTGACAAGCAACTCCTCGGCCACGATGGCCTGGAAATATGCCGGTACATCAAGGGACATCCCGATGCCGGGCAAATACCTGTCATCATCTTGTCGGCTACCCCGGGAATAGAACCGCTCGCCCTGGATGCGGGCGCCGACGATTTCATGGAAAAACCATTGAACACCACCGATCTGATGGCAAAAGTTGCCCATTTCCTGAAATGACGATTTTGGCTTAAACCGCTGAGAATAGAGCGCAGTTTTGAAATTCTCTTAATTTTGTGGCCTGTAACAGCCTGCGTGCATGAATCTATTGGACTTTGAAAAACCCATTGCCGAACTCGAGGCAAAACTGGAAGACATGAAACACCTTGCCCGCGACAGCGACAAGGACGTTCATGCGGCGATCAAAGCCCTCGAGAAGAAAATACTCGAGCTGAAGAAGGAAACCTTCGAGAACCTTACCGGATGGCAACGCGTACAACTTTCCCGCCACCCCGACAGGCCCTACACCCTAGACTATATTTATGAGATCACGAACGATTTCATCGAACTGCACGGTGACCGCTCCGTAGGAGACGACAAGGCGATGGTCGGTGGATTGGGTAGCATCGACGGGCAGACTTACATGCTGATTGGGCAGCAGAAGGGACGGAACACGAAACAACGACAATACCGGAATTTCGGAATGGCCAATCCGGAAGGCTACCGGAAGGCGTTGCGCCTGATGAAACTGGCGGAAAAATTCAACAAGCCTGTCGTGACGTTTATCGACACGCCGGGTGCCTTTCCCGGACTTGAAGCCGAAGAGCGCGGGCAGGGCGAGGCTATCGCGCGCAACCTCAAGGAAATGTTCACCCTCAATGTTCCTGTGATCTGCATCGTCATCGGAGAAGGTGCTTCCGGTGGTGCCCTCGGAATCGCCATCGGCGACAGGGTGCTGATGCTCGAAAACACCTGGTATTCGGTAATCTCCCCTGAGTCGTGTTCATCGATCCTCTGGCGAAGCTGGGACTACAAGGAGCAGGCCGCTGAGGTATTGCGCCTCACGGGCAAGGACATGCTCGAACAAAAGCTGATTGACGGTATTGTGAAAGAACCCCTTGGAGGCGCGCACACCGACCTCAAGTGGATGGCCAGGGAGGTGAAGAAGGCGATCCGGAAACACACCGACGAATTGCTTAAACTTTCGCCCGAGGAAAGGATCCAGCAGCGCATTGAAAAGTTCTGCGCAATGGGTGTCGTAAAGGAATAGCTTATCGCGAAGCCGCTTTACCGCGGCTTTTTGTTTGCCTTCCGGAAAACTTCTTAACTTACGCGCCAACGTAAACGATGTATTGGGAAGGATGAAACTTCATGTCATCAATACCGGATTTTTCAAGCTGGATGGCGGCGCGATGTTTGGCGTCGTGCCGAAATCGATCTGGTCAAAGACCAATCCCCCCGACGAAAGAAACCTTTGCACCTGGGCCATGCGGTGCCTCCTCATCGAGGATGGCGACAAACTCATGCTGATCGACAACGGCATCGGTGATAAACAAGACGAGAAGTTCTTTTCACACTATCACCTGCAGGGCGACAACGACATTTCTTCAGCGTTGAGGAAGGCCGGCTTCAACGCCGCCGATGTCACCGACATGTTTCTCACACACCTGCACTTCGACCATTGTGGCGGCGGCGTGCGGTTGGCTGACGGCAAGCCCGCAATGACGTTCGCCAACGCGCGGTACTGGTCCAACGCCGACCACTGGAAATGGGCAACGGAGCCCAACCCCCGCGAGAAGGCCAGCTTTCTGAGGGAAAATATTTTACCTGTGAAAGAAAGTGGTCACCTGAACTTCGTGGAAGACGGCAAGCCATCGCCGTTTCCGTACATGGATATCCGGTACGTCAACGGGCACACCGACAAGATGATGATCCCAATGATCCGATATCAGGACAGGACGATCTGTTTTATGGCGGACCTTCTTCCCTCGGTCGGTCATATTCCCTTGCCGTACGTGATGGCTTATGATACCCGCCCATTGCTTACGATGGAAGAGAAACAACAATTTTTGGAAGAAGCGGCGGAAAGGAACTACATCCTGTTTTTCGAACACGATCCGGAATACGAATGCTGCACTGTTAAAAAAACAGAGAAAGGCATTCGCCTTGACCGGAGTTTTGCGCTAAGCGAAGTTCTCTAATACTTGCTGAAATGGAAGGGCAGAAAACCGGGCTGGTATTATCGGGTGGCGGTGCACGTGGGATTTGTCACCTCGGCGTGATCAAAGCCCTTGAAGAACTCAACGTGCGCATTGATTGCCTGTCGGGCACCAGCGCGGGCGCCATTACCGGCGCGCTTTACAGCTACGGGTACAGACCCGAGGAAGCCCTTGAGATCATCGCGAGCACGAGCTTTGCATGGTCGTTGCGGCCTGCGTGGCGGTGGACGGGTTTGTTTTCCCTGAACGGCCTCACGGAGATTTTTCTGAAACACATCCCCGAAAATACGTTCGAGGCGTTGAAGATCCCGATGGTGGTGTCCGCTACCGAAATTCGAAAGGGGAAGATTGAGTACTTTACACGCGGGGAATTGATTCCCGCCATCCTCGCCTCCTGTTGCATACCCGCGATGTTCAACCCGGTGGAATTCAACGGCGGCGTGTACGTCGATGGAGGCATCCTCGACAACCTGCCGGTGAAGGGGATACAGGACCAATGCGGGTTTATTATCGGCTCACACTGCAATTTTATCCGCTCGGAGGTGGACGTCAGTAACTTCAGGTCGGTGATTGAAAGAACACTGCTGATGGCGATCAACGGTAACACGACCGTGAGCAAGTCGATATGTAACGTGCTGATCGAGCCTCCCGACGTGGGAAAGTACAGTGGATTTGACCTGGCAAAGGCACGCGACCTCTTTGACATAGGATACCGATACACCATTGAGAATTTTAAACCTGATCAGTTCAAGCCATGATGACCCGGCTTTCATTCAGTGAGGAGATACTCCAGGGAATTCCGGACGATCTTCCACCCGCGCGGGAATTTGATCCCGGTATAAGCCACGCGCCCCGAAGGAAGGACATACTGACGGCTGTGGAAAAACGACTGGCGGTGCGCAACGCCCTGCGCTATTTCGCTCCCCGCCACCACGAGGTGCTGGCGCCGGAATTCTACGATGAACTCTTGCGCTATGGCCGCATCTATATGTACCGCTTCAGACCGGAGCATCCCATCCATGCGCGGCCTTTGCAGGAGTACCCGCATCAATCAACACAGGCGGCGGCCATCATGCTGATGATTCAAAACAACCTCGACCCCGCCGTCGCCCAGCATCCCCATGAACTGATCACCTACGGCGGAAACGGCGCCGTCTTCCAAAACTGGGCCCAATACCGGCTCACCATGAAGTACCTTGCCACCATGCGGGCTGATCAGAGCCTGCACATGTACTCCGGCCATCCGATGGGTCTGTTCCCCTCATCGCCGGATGCGCCCAGGGTGGTCGTGACCAACGGCATGATGATTCCCAACTACTCAAAGCCGGATGATTGGGAGAAGTACAACGCCCTTGGCGTGACGCAGTACGGTCAAATGACGGCTGGTTCCTACATGTATATCGGCCCACAGGGAATTGTGCATGGCACAACGATCACCATCCTGAACGCAGGACGGAAGATCGAGCCATCAGGGAGCCTGAGGGGAAAGCTGTTTTTATCATCCGGACTCGGTGGCATGAGTGGGGCCCAACCGAAAGCGGGCCGCATCGCCGGGTGCGTGTCGGTGGTCGCCGAGGTCAACGTGAAGGCCGTGGAGAAAAGACATTCGCAGGGCTGGGTTGACGAGGTGATCGATAACCCCGCCCAACTCGTAGCGCGCGTTGCGCGGGCAAAGGCCGCCGGCGAGGTGGTGTCCATTGCGTATGTAGGCAACGTTGTTGAAGTATGGGAGAAATTTCTTGAAGCGGACATTAAGGTCGACCTCGGCTCTGACCAGACCTCCCTGCACAATCCCTGGGCCGGCGGGTATTATCCCGCGGACGTCTCCTTCGAGGAGGCGAACAGGATGATGGCCGCCGATCCGGAAACCTTTAGGCAACACGTTCAGGCGTCGCTGCGAAGGCAGACCGAAGCCATCAACAGACACGCGGAACGTGGAACCTATTTCTTTGATTACGGCAACGCCTTCCTGTTGGAGGCTTCTCGCGCCGGCGCCGACATCATGTCGGAAGACGGCATAAACTTCCGCTACCCGTCGTATGTGCAGGACATCATGGGACCCATGTGCTTCGATTTTGGCTTCGGGCCGTTCCGTTGGGTATGTGCTTCCGGTAAATCCGAAGACCTGGATCTCACGGATGCCATTGCGTCAGATGTTCTGAAGGCCATCGCCGAACGGGCGCCTACTGAAATACAGGGACAGCTTTCGGATAACATCAAGTGGATCACACAGGCGCGGGAAAACCGCTTGGTTGTTGGATCGAAGGCGCGTATCCTCTACGCCGATGCCGAGGGACGAATCCGGATCGCACGGGCCTTCAACGATGCGGTAAGAAAAGGGGAACTCGGACCGGTCATTCTTGGCCGCGACCACCATGATGTTTCCGGCACCGACAGCCCTTACCGCGAGACCTCAAACCTCTACGACGGCTCGAGGTTCACTGCCGACATGGCCGTGCACAATGTCATCGGAGATTCATTTCGCGGCGCCACCTGGGTCTCCATCCACAATGGCGGAGGTGTAGGTTGGGGCGAAGTGATAAACGGTGGATTTGGTATGGTATTGGATGGTAGCGAACAGGCGGATGAAAACCTGGGAAACATGCTGCACTTTGATGTGCACAACGGCCTCGCGCGCCGGGCATGGGCGCGCAACGACAACGCGCTGTTTTCCGTAAAACGGGAAATGGAACGGTCGGAAAAACTTCGGGTAACGCTTCCCAGCGCGGTTAACGACAGCCTGTTGGAAAATATTATCCCGGGATGATGATCTTCCGGACATTCAAAGACCAATGTTTCCAAAGGATTGCGGAATGGATTTTTTTAATTGGGACGGCGGCGCTTGCTGCAAATAAACCTTACGCACTAAACTAAAATCAATGAATATGAAAAAAACAACGGTTATACTTTTTGCCGCCGCGCTGCTATTGGGTACACAGCACGCATTTTCCCAGGTCCAACTGGCCGTGGGTATCAAGGGCGGCCCGAATTTCGCGAAGATCAACACGGATGCCTCCCCGATGGAGAATTATGAAAGCCGCACCGGGTTCCATGGCGGAGCGTTTGTGCTCATTAAGGCCACGAAGATCGGCGTGCAGCCGGAAGTGATCTTCTCGCAGCAAGGATCCAAGGTTCAGATCAACAGCCAGGATCTTGAGTCCAGCTTCAGCTATGTGAACATCCCCATCATCATCAAGTTGTACACGGTGGCCGGCATTAACATACAGGCGGGGCCGCAGTTCGGGTTTGTCAACAGCGCGGAAGCACCCATTCTCGCTGACCTTGACAACGACGGCATCGAAGAGTGGACCGTTCAGGATGTGAAGAACCGGGCAAAAAACTCGGACATCACGGTTGCGCTTGGTCTGGGGTGGGACCTGCCCTTCGGTTTGACCATTGATGCGCGCTACAACCTGGGATTGTCCAAGATCTATGACCAGGCCCCGTCACAGCAAACGGAAGATGCCAAGAACCAGGTGATCCAGGTTTCCGTAGGATACAAACTCTTTAAGCTGGGAAAATAGTCACGGAGTCTTTTGACCTTCAATGGATAGAACGGATCGCCATGAGCGATCCGTTTTGTTTTGCGACCGATGGGAGAATCGGCGTGCACCCGACGGAACGGGCGGGGTTAGTCGGCAACCTGGCTGGTGACTACCAACGTGCGGCCTACCCCTCGATGCGAATGAGGTAGTAGTTCTTCTTACCCTTTTGCGTCAGTAGGTATTTCCCGTGCAACAGGGCATACGCCGGCCTGGCGTTTGCATCCGCAACCTTCCCTTTATTGATGCTTACGCCTCCGCCCTGGATCATTTTTCTCGCTTCCCCCTTTGACGGGAAGATCACGCCCTTTGAGATGCCGGACAGCAGGTCCGTAACCGTTGCGGCTGCATCAAACTCGCCTCTCGGAATCGAGACCTGAGGAACGCCCTCGAATACGGAGAGGAATGTGGCCTCATCGAGGCTTTGAAGTTCATCGGTGGTGGATTGCCCAAAAAGGATATTCGATGCCCGCAAGGCCATCTCATAATCAGCGGGCGAATGTACCCGTTCCGTGATGTCTTTTGCGAGCACCTGTTGAAGAGCCCGTTTTTCCGGAGCCTCCCCGTGCTTTTCGACCAGTGCTTCCACGGCTTCGCGATCCAGATGCGTGAATATCCGGATGAAGTTCGAAGCATCTTCATCGGAAACATTCAGCCAGTACTGATAGAACTTGTATGGGGATGTCTTTTCAGGATCGAGCCATACATTGCCGCCCTCGGTCTTCCCGAACTTGGTGCCGTCGGCCTTGGTGATCAGCTTTGTGGTCAACGCAAAGGCCTCACCGCTGGCCTTGCGGCGAATAAGTTCCGTCCCGGTAACGATGTTTCCCCACTGGTCGGAGCCACCCATCTGCAGCTTGCAGTTCTTATTTTCGTAGAGCCAGTAAAAGTCGTATCCCTGCACGAGCTGGTACGTGAACTCGGTGAACGAAAGTCCACTTTCAAGACGTTTTTGAACGGAATCCTTCGACATCATATAGTTGACGGTAATGTGCTTGCCCACGTCGCGGATGAAATCCAGAAACCGATACTCCTTGAACCAATCGTAGTTATTGACCATTTCGGCGGCGTTGTCGCCTGAGAAGTCGAGAAACTTTTCAAGCTGCCTTTTTACGCATGCTTCGTTGTGCCGGAGGAGGTCTTCGGACAGCAGATTCCGTTCCGCCGATTTGCCGGACGGGTCGCCCACCATCCCGGTGGCGCCGCCTACCAGGGCAAAGGGCTTGTGCCCTGCTTCCTGAAAGTGCCGGAGCGTCATGATCTGGCACAGGTGTCCTATGTGCAGCGAGTCTGCAGTAGGATCAAAACCGATGTACCCGCACGTGGCTTCCTTCTCCAACTGCGCTTCCGTGCCAGGCATGATGTCGTGAAGCATGCCACGCCATTTGAGTTCTTCAACGAAATTCCTGTTGACCATCCGCGGACTGATTTTTCACCCGCAAATATAGAAAAGGTCAACACTTTTTGGCGCGATGCCGCGGAATTCGGTTGGTCAGAGCTGGAGAACCGTCAACGAGTCCACCTTTCGGAAGTTGTCGTTCCGGTCCATGGCGCAAACTTCCTTCAGGGCGCCGGTAGGCAGGTCGAAATACCATCCGTGAAGCGAAGGCCGGTCGCGTGTATCCCAGGCCCTCCGGATACAGTCGAGTTGCGCGAGATTTCGAATCTGGTACTCGATGTTGAGTTCCGCAAGCCGGCGTCCACGGTCTTCAAATCCGAGCCCGTCAAGTTCCCTGCGGTGGGTCTCGTACAGTCCCGTCATGTTGGCGAGCCAACGATCCAGGACCGGCATGGGGCGGTCCCTGGAAAGTACCTGTCTCACGCCGCTGCAGTGGCTGTACCCACAGACGACGATGTGGCCGACTTCGGCGTTGATGACGGCCTCTTCGATGATGGCCATCATGGCGATATCGTCTTCCCGTACCTGCGAAGCGATATTGTGGCATACGAGGATTTCGCCAGGCTCCGCGTTGGCAAGTTCCTCAATGGAAACGAGGTTGTCGGAGGAACCGATCCATAAAATATCAGGGCTGTGCATTCCCCCGAGCCGGTCAAAATAGCCGGCGTCAAGACTCAGCTTTTCCTCAGCCCAGGCTTTGCTCTCCAGGAACATTTTGTCTTTGAATGTCATGCTTTGAAAATCGGGTTTTGTGAACGAATGGATTGGCGCAACTCTACGGTGATGTTTCGGTTTCCCGACGATTCGCGGAAGTCATTGATTGCTTCCAGGATGTCCTGATCGATGAATGCCGATCGCGATCCGTCGATGACGACGAGACTGCCGTCGGGAATCTGGTGAAAGGTCTTACGCAACAACGGTTTATTGAGAAAGGAAACATCCTTCGTCAATCGAATCAGGTACCTGCCGTTTTCATCAACGGCAAAAAGGGCCTTGTGAAAATTGGCTTTCAGTACAAAGAACAACCCCACCAGGATACCGATCACGATGCCCACGAGCAGGTCGGTGAAGAGGATGGCAACGATGGTGACCACAAAGGGAATGAACTGGTCCTTTCCTTTACGGTAGATCGCGATGAAAATGGCGGGCTTCGCCAGTTTATATCCAACCGTAAGCAAGATCGCCGCAAGAGATGCCAATGGTATCTTGTTCAACAGTCCGGGAATAAGCATTACGGTAAGGACGAGCAGGCTTCCATGGATGATGGCGGAAGCGTTTGTGCGCGCGCCGGCCGCAATGTTGGCTGAACTGCGCACGATCACCGCGGTAATGGGCAGCCCGCCGATGAGCCCGCTCACCATGTTGCCGATTCCCTGAGCGCGCAACTCCTTGTTGGGGGGCGTCGTTCGCTTAAACGGGTCCAGTTTGTCGACGGCTTCAATACTGAGCAGCGTTTCAAGGCTCGCGACGATAGCGATCTTTACGGCCACCAACCAGACTTCAGCCTGCATAATGCCCGAGAAATCGGGAAAAGTGAACTGTGCGAGAAAGCTGCCGACGTCGTCGGCGATGGGCAGCGATACCAGGTGGCTGCTCCCCATAGCCAAAGCGGGTGATGTCGCGCGAAATGTTTCATTCAGGACCACCCCGATGGTCACCGCGAACAGGGGCCCCGGCAGCACCCGGGTGAACTTCTGCTTCTTGATCCATGGCGTTTCCCAAAGCAGCAGAATCCCCAGGGATATTATACAGATAATGATCGCTCCCCCCTGCGGATGCATGAACGCATTGATGATTTCCGTGAACGTGTTTTCACCGTCTGCCTGGGCAAAACGCTCATCGCCCTCGAAGTCGCGGTCAAAACCGACGGCATGGGGCAGTTGCTTCAGCATCAGGATAAGACCGATCGCGGCGAGCATCCCTTTGATTACCGCCGACGGAAAATAGTTGCCGAGCGTTCCCGCCTTGAGGAGCGCCATCACCAATTGGATAACGCCGCCGAGAAACACGGCGACGAGAAACAGCCTGAAGTCGCCGAGGGAGAGGATTGATGCCAGCACGATCGTGGTCAGGCCGGCGGCAGGTCCGCTGACGCTGACTTTGCAGGCCCCGAGCGAACCGATAACAAGACCAGCGACAATCCCGGAGATGATCCCTGCGAACAGGGGCGCTCCGGACGCCAGCGCGATTCCCAGGCACAACGGTAGCGCTACAAGAAACACGACGACACCCGAGGGCACGTCATACCCCAGGTTTTTCAACGGGTGAAATTGGTCTTTTAACTTATGCCCTTCCATTGTCTCCCGCTTTGCCGTTTCCGTTGGTTACATGATAGATCGACGGCAAAGCCCCGGTGCTGTCCATGCTTACCTTGAGGTCTTTGATGATACCCGTCTTGAGACTGTAAACCCAGCCGTGAATCATGGGCGCATTGCGCTGCTGCCAGGCGTTTTGTATGATGGTGGTTTTGCTCAGACCGAGAACCTGTTCGATCACGTTGAGTTCGACAAACCGGTCGAATCGTGCCTGGCGGTGCGGGATGGCGTCCAGGTCCTCCCGGTGAAGCCGATACACGTCCCTGATGAAACAAAGCCAGTTGTCAACAAGACCGTATTGTTCATTGTTCATAGCCGCATCAACACCGCCGCATCCGTAGTGGCCGCACACGATGACGTGTTTGACTTTCAGAATGTTCACCGCGTAGTCGAGCACACTCAGCAGATTCATGTCGGAGTGAACAACCATGTTCGCAATATTCCGGTGAACAAAGACTTCGCCGGGTTGGGTGTTGGTGATCTCATTGGCAGGTACGCGGCTGTCCGAACATCCGATCCATAGGAATTGCGGGCTTTGGCCTTTTGAAAGGCGGTCAAAGAATTCCGGGTCGGCGTTTAGCCGTTCCTGCACCCAGGCCTTGTTTCCTTGGAGAAGTGATTTATATAATTTCATTTGTGCGTGTCAGATTGGTGGATTCTTATAGGGATAATTTCCGATGAGTCGGGGATGCTAACTCCCAATGCGGACACGTCCGCCAACAAGGAGGTAATGCCTTCAGTGGCGAGTGATCCTCAACGCAATCGGCAAAAGGTAAATGCAGCAGCCGTTAGAAGCCGGCTGAATGGACGGCTCAGGCTTTTGGAGGGGGTGTTACTTTGTCAAGGACATGAAGCGGAACGGCATCGTCGCCGCGGTTACGCTTTCTCAGGTGAGAGATGACATAAAGCATCGAGTCGGTGGAATGACAGGATGTGTCGAAAAAATCGTCAAAGGTTTTTGCCTTTTCCTCAGGAAGTTCATCACAAACATCGCGCTCCTCTTCCATGCCGACGTTCAGAATAAGTTCGGCCAGGTTCTCGACGAGATCTTTATTCATGTCGAGTTCAAGCACTTTCAACTCCGCCACGAAAAATCCCATGTTGAGGAACACCATGGCCGTGAGGAGCGTGAAGATCCGGCTGAACTTATGTCTGCGAATAAACTTCATCGTGGCGAAAGTACGGTAATTTTTAGAATTTATCGGAAAATATGATAACCGGAGCCTTGCGGGAATCGCAAAATTCCCGTTATCATTGTCGTTTAACAATTTTTTAACGACTGGATGGCCGGGGTTCGCGGCTCTCACCAAATGAAACGATTCCATGAAGCAGGCAGATGCGCTCAATATGGTGGCTGACTTCCACCGCACTTTCAAACATCCGATTCTTCCGTCACCGGCGATACCTGACGAGAACAGGTGCAGGCTCCGGGTCGCCCTCCTTTCGGAGGAGTTGAAGGAACTGGAGGTCGCCATCGTTGAGAAGGACATCGTCGAGATAGCGGATGCCTTGTGCGACATCCAGTACGTACTGGCGGGAGCGATCCTGGAGTTTGGCCTCGGCGAAAAATTCGCGGCCCTCTTTGCAGAGGTGCAGCGCTCAAACATGAGTAAGGCATGTAACTCTGAAGCCGAGGCGATCGAGACGATTGAACATTACCGGAAAAAGGACGGCACTGAATGCTATTTCCAGCGTGAAGGAGAGAAGTGGCTGGTGTACCGCAAGTCCGACAACAAGACCATCAAGTCCATTAATTATAGCCCGGCCGACTTGCAGGGCATTCTGGGTAAATAGACCTCCTTTGGTCACGCGCGGGGTGGCGTGAAGCAGAACAGCGTGAAGGAGGACTGGGTGCGTACATGATGTTAATACCTGTTTATCAATACGTTAGGAGTTATCCGAGTGAATTTTTGGTAACCCAGTAGCGGTAGGCAACAATGGCCTTCTGAAGTTTAGAAAGGCGGGTAATATCCCTTTTGCTCATTCGGGGAAGCAACCAGATGTTGAGGCGAGCCAGTATTTTGAAAATCGTCTGCTTCATGAATATGATGAGGCGGCCGTAAATTCGTTTTAATTTTTATCTTTAAAATCTGATTTACTCAAAAATATGGAAAATAACCTTGGATCAAGTCCCTTTCTCGATGCCTGGCATCAGGCCATGTTGATCGGCGCGCTAGCGTTGTTCGCCGTCGCCATCCTCTACTACATTTTTTTCAACCTGAAGCTGGCATCCATAAAAAGCTATAAAGGCAAATACGACTTCATCAGCAGGCGCCAGATAAAAACCCTGGAATGGGTCTGGATCATTATTGCGATCGGATGCGCTATGCTGATCAATCGCTACGGCATGGACAAGCTTGACCAGATGGGAATCTGGTTCTACGTCCGTGTCTTTATTTCGGTTGCAGGCGGAACACTCGTTGGCTACATCGCCTTCCTCATCCTTGAATATTATTACCCCGGCCAGGTGGACAAGAAACTCAAAAAATGGCGCTTTATGCCCAGGGTTAACCCCAAGACCGGCAATAAGATGCGGTTACTCGCCGAACACGAAGAGGATGTACACCTGGATGAGGGTATGAAAGCCGAAGAAGATGTGTTTTCAATAGATTATGACGTGTGGATCGACGAGCAGACGAAAGATGTCATCGTGGAGAAGTACCAGGGACATCTCCAGGCCCTTCAATGCGGCAGTTGTGGTTTCCATACCCTGAAAGTGGTAAAGGAGGAGATCACCCGCCGACCCACGCTCGATTCACCGGGCGAGCTGATCAAACATTACGAATGCAGCTATTGCAAGTCCGTCCGGGCGACCGCGTTTAAGATATCCACAATGGAGGGCGACGATTTCAAAAAGGAGGCTCCCAACGTCAAGCAAGACGTCGTACTCGTTAAGGTGGAGATCAAGTCGTCGGCCGGAACCTCGAAATTCTTTGAGTTCGGCGATCTGGTACAGGCACAAAAGTTTTTGGCCGAAGTTGAAGAAGAAAAGAAATAGCCGGTATCAATCTTGCTGTGAATTAATCTACCGGTTACGCTGTTGAGGGAATAACCACCCCGGCGCATTTTTCGTTTGATCGGGTATATTTTTACAGAATGAAGAGATTGACCATAACCGTTTTTGCCGCGTTTGTTTTTCTAAACGCGTACTCCTCCATTTTACGGGATTCGTCCGCACTCAAACCCAAGCCTGTTTATGGCAAGGAAGCGAAGGTAATCGCCTATATCCTGGACAGCAATCACTACCGGGGAATTTCCCTTGATGATTCGCTGTCGTCTGTCATTCTCGACAACTACGTCGGCACCCTTGACAACAACAGGGCGTATTTTCTGTCGTCCGATCTGAAGGATTTTGAGCGGTATCGTTATGAGATCGACGACCTCACGCGCGACGAGAACGTTGACGTTGCCTATGACATCTACAACGTCTTTCGAAGCCGTTTCGACCAGCGCATGGAATACGTGCTCAACACCCTGATTTCAAAGGAATTCGACTACAGCATCGCGGAATATTACGAAACGGATCGCGAAAATGAACCGTGGTCCCGTAGCGAGGCCGAACTCAACGAACTCTGGCGGAAAATCATCAAGTCGCAGGCGCTCAGCCTCAAGCTGACGGGGAAAACACAGGAAGAGATCGAAAAAACCCTCACGGAACGCTATGAGCGCCTCGTAAAGACGTACACGCGGGATGTCAACGCACAGGATATCTTCAGCATGTACATGAATACGATCACGGAGGCTTACGACCCCCACACCAACTATTTTTCACCGGCAGCCGCTGACCGCTTTAAACAGAGCATGAGCCTCTCCCTGGAGGGAATCGGCGCGCGGCTGCAAACCGACAACGATTACACCAAGGTTGTGGAGGTGATACCTGGCGGGCCCGCAGACAAGAGCGACCTTGTCCATGTGAATGACCGGATCATCGGCGTGGGACAAGGCGACGACGGTGAGGTTGTCGATGTGGTCGGTTGGCGCATCGACGATGTCGTGAAACTGATCAAGGGCCCGAAAGGAACCAAAGTAAAGTTGCGTATCCTGCCGGGAGAAACCGGCATCAATGGAAAGCCGCAGGAGTTTGTCCTGGTCCGCGACAAGATCAACCTGAATGACCTCAAGGCGAAAAAGGACATCATTACCTACGAGAAAGAAGGTAAGCCCCTTCAACTGGGTGTGATCACAATACCGAGTTTCTACATGGATTTCGAGGCGGCGCAACGCGGAGACCCTAACTACACGAGCACCACGCGCGACGTGCAGCGGCTGGTTGGCGAATTGAAGGCCGAAGGTGTGGATGGCCTGGTCATCGATCTGCGCAACAATGGAGGCGGATCGTTGGCGGAAGCCATCGACCTGACCGGTATTTTTATCAAGAACGGCCCCGTTGTTCAGGTAAAAGACAGCAGGAACGACCTCAGGGTGGGTGCTGATGAAGACCCGTCCATTGCGTTTGACGGCCCGCTCGTGGTGTTGACCAACCGCTTCAGCGCGTCGGCGTCGGAGATCTTCGCGGGGGCCATCCAGGATTACAACCGCGGCGTCGTTGTCGGCGAGTCGACTTATGGAAAAGGAACGGTGCAGACCGTGATCGACCTGAGCCGCTTTATTCGCGACCCGGACGACGAAGTGGGCCAGTTGAAATTGACATTCCAGAAATTTTATCGCGTGACCGGCAGCAGCACGCAGCACAAAGGCGTGACGCCGGATATCGGTTTGCCTTCGGCCCTTGATCCGCAGCAATTCGGTGAAAGTTCAAGCCCGAGCGCGCTCCCGTGGGACGAAATCGCGGGTACTTTCTACGAGAAAACGCCGCTGATCAATGACCGCGTGATTACCGGATTGACCCAGTCATACCACGAGCGTTTGAAAACGGATTCACTCCTCAACAAGTTTGTCGTCGAAACGGAGGAAGCACGACGAAGCCTGAAAGACACGCGAATCTCCCTTAACGAAGCCCAGCGGCGTAGTGAAATGGGGGAAGCGGAAAAAAAGGCGGCGGGCGGTGACCGGCTGAATACGAGTCTCGGTGGCAGGGAGGCACTTCAGGTATCCGACCTTAAGGCCGTGGACGATGAATACCTGCGCGAAGGCCTCTTCATACTGGGCGACCTGATCACCAGTAAGATCGGCTAACGGCTGACCTGCACCGGCGTCAGCGTGAAACCCCGGTTCTTAAGTAACGCAAGCAGTCCTTTCTCCCCTTCGAGGTGGGCGAAACCCACAGCGATGAACGCAGGTTTGTCGTGAACCATCTTGTCGATTGTCGGAAGCCACTCGGCGTTTCGCTTGTAATAGAACTCCTCGATAAAAACAGGGTTACTCTCCGTAGGATGCACGGTGTATTCAAAGACATTTTCCAGGTCGCCCTTCCGGTACGCCGCGGTGAGTTTTTCAAATTCCGTCTTCTGTCGCCCGAAATTTTCAATGCTGTGCATCAACGCGGTAACCTGCGCGTCCATCGGGTACGCGCTGATGGCCCTTGCCTCGCGTTCGATTTCTTCCAGGCTGTAGGTCTCCAGCTTGTTTTTCCTGGCCAGCTCAAGCAACTCAATGTCGTAGAATTTTACTTTTTCGCCGAGTGAGAGGCGCGTCATGGAGATGGATAGGGCAAGGGGAATGAGCTTGCCGTAGTGGTGCTCGAACTTGCTGCGTGGCATTCCGAATTGCGTATCGAAAAAGGCGACAACTTTTTCGTAGTCCGCCGCATCCAGCGTCGTCTGGAGTGATTCTCCGTCAGGGAAATGCACGGCCTTGTTGAGTTCATGCTGCGCGTGATGGTCCACCTGGTCTTCGATGGCGAAGATCTGGGCCTTCTTCATGGTCGCGATGACTTCCTCCGGAATGAAAAATTCATGTTCGCCGACAAATTTCAACGTACCCATCAGGTAGGATGGCGTCTCGAGGCCGTTGCCGGAGATTTCCCAGAGAATGGATTGCTGCGCCTGTGAAGAAAACGATACCGATAGAACGAGACCGATGATCCGGAATAGACGAGAGGTGTACATGGGTTGCAGTGATGGTTTAGACTATAAATATAGAAGAATTTTTTTTGCGCGAAGTCTTCATTTTATTACTTATTTTCGAAGTTTTACGTGCTAACGCATGAGCGAAGAACTATTAAAGGCGATCATTCAACTGTTTGCGATTGTTGCGCGCGAACGCATTACGGACGAGGAGAAAGCCAATGTCAAGGAGTTTCTAAGCCTCCACCTCAATCGGGAAGCTACCGCCTACTATCTCAAACTTTTTGACGAACTCAGCACGAGCCACAAGATCGAGACTGCCCAGGACTTGAGTAGCCTGGACGTCGATACGCAACAGTTTGTCGATGATTGGGCCAGGATCATGCAGATCGTGAAGCAGGTGAACCAGGCGCTGACCATGCAGCAGAAAATGGTGCTTGTGGTAAAGATCATCGAACTCGTGCATGTCGATGCCGAGATCTCTGACCGGCAAGGAAACCTCATCTTCTACATCGGGCAGGCATTGAAGATTCCCAAGCCCGACATGCAGGCGATAAAGACCTTTGTCACGGGCCGCGATATCGACGAACTGTCCTCGAAGAACGTGCTCGTCATCGATGAAGGCTCTGACGATAAACCGTACCCCGGTCCGCGGATTGTTGCCAGGAACCTCACCGGCCTTATCGCCGTGCTGCGGATACCGGATGCGGAGACGTATTTCATCAAATACCTCGGCATCACCACGCTGTATCTCAACAGCATTCCCCTCAAGAGCCGAAAGGTCGACATCTTTCCGACGGGCAGCACGATTCGCGGTGAAAAAATCGAGACGATCTATTACAGCGACGTTGTCAGCCGGTTTCTCGTGGGTGAAAGCGAGGCCAGGATATCGTTCACCGCCGATCACCTTTTTTATCACTTTCGCACCGGAAGGGCCGGACTTCAAAACGTCAACATCGCGGAAGAGGGCGGGAAATTGATCGGTCTCATGGGTGCGAGCGGATCGGGCAAGTCCACGCTCCTTAACGTACTCAATGGAACGGAGAAGCCGTCCAGCGGGCGCGTACTGGTGAACGGAATCGACATCCACGAAAACCCCGAGAAAGTTCACGGCATCGTGGGTTACATTCCGCAGGACGATCTGCTGATCGAGGACCTGACGGTCTTTGAAAACCTCTACTACGCAGCGCGTCTGTGCTTCGGCCACTATTCCCGTGACGAGACCCTCAACGTGGTGGAGCATGTCTTGCTGAGCCTCGGCCTGTCGGAGATTCGAAATCTAAGAGTAGGCTCACCGTTGCAAAAGACGATCAGCGGCGGACAGCGCAAGCGCGTCAACATTGGACTCGAGCTGCTCCGGGAACCGGCGATCCTCTTCGTCGATGAACCCACGTCAGGGTTGTCTTCACGGGATTCGGAGAATATCATGGACCTGCTCAAGGAGCTTTCCCTGAGGGGAAAGATGATCTTTGTGGTGATACACCAGCCATCGTCGGATATCTTCAAGATGTTCGACACGCTGCTTATCATGGATTCCGGAGGGTTTCAGATCTACTATGGAAATCCCATTGAGGCCGTGCGCTATTTTCGGGAGGTCGTTAATGCCGCCAATAGAACACAGGGTGCCTGCCCGGAGTGCGGAAACATCAATCCGGAGCAGGTCTTCAGCATCATCGAAACCAAAGTCGTTAACGAGTACGGGCGACTCACGAACACACGCAAGATCTCGCCTGGACAATGGTACCAGTACTTCAAGCAGAATATCAAGGTCCCGCGGGTCAGCCATGTAACCGACCAGCTTCCCGTCGTCCAGGAGATACCGAACTGGTACAAGCAGTTCAAGGTGTTTGTCACCCGCGATGTGCTCGCCAAGCTGGCCAACAAGCAATACCTTTACATCAACCTTTTTGAGGCGCCTGTGTTGGCCTTCTTTATCGCCTACATGGTGAAATATTACAATGTGCTCGAAGGGGGAGGAGGATACACGTTTTACAACAACGCCAACATTCCGGTGTTCTTCTTTATGAGCGTTGTGGTGGCGTTGTTCTTCGGGCTTACCATGAGCGCGGAGGAAATCTATCGCGACCGGAAGATATTGAAACGCGAGCAGTTCCTGCACCTGAGCAGGGGCAGTTACCTCGTTTCCAAGATCACAGTCCTTTTCGCCCTGTCGGCCATTCAGACTTTTTCCTTTGTGGTGGTCGGCAATCTTGTGCTTGAAATACCGCTCACCGAACTGCGGTATTGGTTCATTCTTTTTAGCGCGACCTGCTTTGCCAACCTGTTGGGCTTGAATATTTCAGCGTCATTCAATTCTGCGGTTACCATTTACATCCTCATTCCGCTGCTGATCATTCCGCAGCTTTTGTTGAGCGGCGTGGTGATCAGTTTTGACCGGTTTAATCCGAAAGTGAGTGAGCCCATAGGCGTGCCCGTGATGGGTGAGATCATGGCGTCACGATGGGCGTTCGAGGCCTACATGGTCACCCAATACCGCGATAACCCTTTCGAGCATAAATTTTATGAGCTGGACAAAACGATTGCGCAATCCGAATACAAAAAGCAATATTTCATCAATACGCTGGAATCGAAACTTGCCTATTGCCTGAACCATCGGCGGGATTGGCGCAATCCTCGGGCCGAGGACATGGTAGCCAACCTTGTGCTCCTGCAACAGGAGATCAAACGGGAGCTGGCGATCTTTGGCCCTGAGCGGCTGGCCGATGTGGAGGATTTGGCCATCGGCCGCTTTGACTCCACCGTGTACGCAAAAACGTCGGAATTTCTTCGTACCCTGAAAGAAGTCTATTCACGCCGTATTCAAAAAGCATCGGCAGAAAAGGAACGGCTCATCGAGTCCCTGGCGGCAACGCCCGAAGCGCGCCTCGAATTCCGGCGCCTGCGCATGCGCTATGTGAACGCCGCCGTCAGCGACGCTGTCAAGAATGTGAATGCTACGGATCGGATCGTCGAGTATGAAGGGGAGCTCATACAGAAGATTTACCCGATTTATATGGACGAACACCGGCCCGATCATCCATTCGACTTTTCGGCAAATCTTTACCAACCTACAAAACACTTTCTTGGCCATGAGTTTGACACCGTCGTCTTCAACATCGGTATGATCTGGTTTATGACCGCGGTGCTCTTTATAACCCTGTATTTTGATGTCCTCAGGCGCATCATCAAGCTACTTGAGGGAAATCGCAGGTACAGAAGAAGGGATCGGATGTAGGACGTGTCATCACTTTTCATATTTTTGCCCATCACAAAACCAAGACTATGAAGAAAACTGTATTAACAACGCTACGCCTGTTGTTTGTTGCCGCCCTGGCCATCGCATGTACCGGCCAAAAGGAAGAGGCTGCCAATGACGACGCCGAGTGGCGGGAGATGGACGATTTCCATATGATCATGGCCGAAACGTTTCATCCGTTTAAGGACTCAACAAACCTTGAACCCGTGAAGAGCAGGGCGGGTGAACTGGCCGCTGCGGCCGAAAACTGGACGAAGGCAGCGCTGCCCGCGAGAGTCGACAACGACCAGGTCAAATCGAAACTTCAGGAACTCAAGGAGGAAACCTCCTCGCTCGTCGCTACCGTGCAGACCGGCGATGACCAGGCAATCGGAGATCAACTCACCAGGGTTCACGACCTTTTCCATTCCATCCAGGAGTCGTGGTATGAAAATGCCCACGACGGACATGAACACGGCCACGAGCACTGAGGCGCCGGGCCTTGCTTCCGGTTCCTTGGTTAGGTTCGGGTGAAAGTGTCGGCTTGAGTTCGGTCACTTGAGGGAAGGGAGTCCGTCGCCGTGCATCAAAGGGTTAAAAGGATGAAACGGGTTGGGGCGATGCGCAGCCAAAACGCAATGAAATTTGGTCGTTCGCGTCCGATTGTACTATCTTACCTTAATGTACGCTCCAGACAACATGACCGCTGAAACCTTACCGCGCGAAGGGAAGAAGAACTTATGGTTTGTGATCACCGCTTCTTCGGTGGGAACGCTGATCGAGTGGTACGACTTCTACATCTTTGGAAGCCTTGCCACCATTCTCGCAGCGAAATTCTTTCCGGCTGAGAATCCCACCGCCGCATTTCTTTCCACCCTGGGCGGGTTCGCGGCCGGATTTATCGTCCGGCCATTTGGCGCGATCGTGTTCGGTCGCCTGGGGGACCTCGTGGGCAGGAAGTATACCTTTCTGGTCACCCTCATCCTTATGGGCGGCTCGACGTTTGCCATCGGGATCATCCCTTCCTATGAGACCATCGGAATGGTCGCGCCTTTCGCCGTGCTCTTCCTGCGGCTGGCGCAGGGTCTTGCGTTGGGCGGCGAATACGGTGGAGCCGCGACCTATGTTGCCGAACATTCGCCGGAGGGCAAACGCGGCTTCTATACCAGTTTCATACAAACCACGGCGACCCTGGGCTTATTCGTATCGATAGGCGTGATCCTGGCGGTTCAGAACTCCATGTCGGCCGAAGCGTTCGGGGACTGGGGCTGGCGCGTACCCTTCCTGCTCTCCGCGGTGCTGGTCCTGATCTCCATCTACATCCGGATGCGTATGCAGGAATCACCGCTGTTCAGCAAGATCAAATCCGAAGGCAAGATTTCCAGGAACCCGATCAAGGAAAGCTTTGGAAAAAAAGAAAACCTCAAGCTCGTTCTCCTGGCCTTGTTCGGCGCCACGGCAGGGCAGGGGGTGGTCTGGTATACGGGCCAGTTCTACGCCATGATCTTCATGGAACGAACCCTGCTGATCGACCCGACGCAAACAAAATATATTATCGTGACGGCCCTCCTCATCGGAACGCCGCTATTCGTTTACTTCGGATGGTGGTCGGACAAGATTGGAAGGAAGGCGATAATCATGGCGGGCATGTTGCTCGCTGTTGTGCTGTATCGGCCAATATATCAGAAGATGATCGATGTTGCTGATATTTCAAAGCAGACGGAGCGCGCGGATCAGAAACTGATCACGCACGAGATGCACATCAATGCCGATGGTGACTCGGTGATGACCAACCGATCGGAATCCGTTTTTGAGGACGGCAACAAGCGTGTGGAAACAAGGACTGAGGTTGTTCATCCCGACGGAACAGGGGCGCAGACGCTGGCCGTGACGGTACACCTCAGCCAAAACAACTACTGGACACTCGTCCTCCTCGTTCTTGTCCAGGTGGTGTTGGTGACCATGGTGTATGGACCGATTGCGGCGTTTCTCGTTGAACTTTTCCCCACGCGGATCCGGTATACCTCAATGTCATTGCCCTACCACGTCGGCAACGGTGTCTTTGGAGGGCTCACCCCCCTGCTGGCGACCAGTTTGTATGTCATGAGCAAAACGGACAGCAACCCCGATGGTGATCCCCTGGCCGGGCTCTGGTACCCTATTGGAATAGCTGCGCTCACGTTTATTGTAGGCATGATCTTCCTGAAGAAGAATCCAAACCCCGTTGAATAGTTTTCTGCAGCACGCAACCCATGCGGCGAAAGGGAGAACGTCTTATTTTTGAGGATGCCGTTCACTGCTGCCCATCCGGCCATTGTACTTCCGTTCCTGAGGATAGACTCCAGGTATGTTTCGGCCACCGGCCTTGTTGCCGGCAGCGTGGCGCCTGACTTCGAGTACTTTTTCAAGTTGAGCGTGAACGGCGTGTACGGGCACACGTTCTGGGGATTGCTGTACTTCGATGTGCCGGTGGCGACGCTCCTCGCCGTCGTTTTTCATGAGGTGGTGAAGCGAAACCTGATCCGAAATCTCCCTAGGTTGTTGCAGGAACGACTGGGCGACCTTTATGTTTTTGAATTCAAACGTTATATCTCGGGACACCTGGCCGTGTTTCTGCTTTGTTGCTGGCTCGGCGCGGCCTCTCACGTACTTTGGGATTCTTTCACGCACAACGGGGCTTTCTTTGCAAGCCGTCTGAGCATCTATGAGCGCGTTTTCCTTGATGTGGGTGGTGTGAGGTATCCGCTGTTCTTTGTACTCCAGCACGTCAGCTCCGTCGCAGGTACGGGGATTATTGTCGCGTATGTGCTGCTGATGAGGCGCCGGCGTCACGAGTTTGTGACCCGGCCGAAAGCCTCATACTGGGTGATGTTGTCCCTTTTTACAGGGGCGACGGTGGGGGCAAGATTTGCCGTTTATGCCCGGGATTTTAACGTCGGGAATCTTGTTGTTACTTTTATCGGCGGGCTGTGCCTCGGGTTGATCCTTTGCGGATTGCGGAAAGGGACGAGCCAGAAACGAAATCACATTGGCTAAAAAGAAATCACAATGGGTACAGGTAGGCAAGCGCAGGCTCGAATTGTCCAACCTTGATAAGGTATTGTTCCCCGAGGACGGAATACTGAAAGCGGAAGTGCTTCAGTATTATTTGTCGATCGCTCCGTCCATTCTCACACACATCAAAGGGCGGGCATTGACGCTCATTCGTTTCCCGGATGGAATTCACGGAGAAAGTTTTTACCAGAAGAACCGCCCGGGATGGGCACCCGATTGGATAGAGTTTGCCACGCTCGGCAAGGAGGAAAAGGATTACATTCTGGCTACCGAGCCCGCGCTGCTGGTGTGGATCGCCAACCTCGCCGGGCTCGAGTTGCATCAGCTTCACAGCCGGAAACCGGATTTTGACAAGCCGGACTACATGGTCTTTGACCTCGACCCGCCGGAAGGGTATGACTTCAGGAAGATCATTCCGGTCGCCTTCCGCCTGAAGGAACATATTGAAACGTTTGGGTACAGCACCTTCGTCAAGACGACCGGAGGAAAAGGAATACACATTTGCTGCCCGATCGAACCACAACAAGGATTCTCGGAAGTGTTCGAGGCTGCACAACTCATCGCGCAGCCGTTTGTTGAAAAGAACCCCAATGAAACGACCCTGCACATCAAGAAAGAGGCGCGAAAGGGGCGTATCCTTGTGGATATTTACAGGATCCGGTCAGGGCAGAGCATCGTTTCTCCCTATAGCCTGCGCGGCAGGGTGGGAGGGCCGGTATCCATGCCGTTGGCGTGGTCAGAACTGGCCGCGTTGGAGGATCCGAAGCAGTTCAATATCCGCAATGCCGTGGCGAAGGTTGAAAAGGACGGCGACGCATGGGAAAGCATTGGCGCCTACGCCGTGGCGTTGCATACGCACCGCACGGTAACCCCGCCCGCCAAAACGTTGCCTCCCAACAAGAAACACAAGACACCCGAACAACTGGAGACCTATAAGCAGAAACGGGACTTCAAAAAGACACCCGAGCCGGCCGGTGAACTGGCAGTTGTGGGCAGCAACAATTTCGTGGTACACCGGCATCACGCATCCCATCTCCACTACGACCTGAGGCTTGAGCGCGACGGCGTCCTGAAATCGTGGGCGGTTCCGCGTGGCCTCCCGCCGCGGCCCGGGGTAAAACGGCTTGCCGTACAGACAGAAGACCATCCGATGGAATACCTCCATTTCGATGGCCGGATCCCGAAAGGCCAGTATGGTGCCGGAGAGATGTGGATCTACGCGCTGGGTAAATACCAGATCACCAAAGAGAAAAAAGACGGGTTCTATTTCAGGCTCAACAGCCGGGAAATGAGCGGGGAATACCGCATGCATCGAACCAAGGAAAAGGAATATCTGCTTGAACGTGTCGACGACCCCCAGGTGGATTGGCTCAACCGCGTTATTGAACCCATGCTATCGGAAAATACGGATCAGCCACCCATCGGAGATGAATACATTTACGAGCTGAAATGGGATGGCATCAGGGCGCTGATCGCCTATGAAGAGGGAAAACTGTCCATCCACACACGCAACCAAAACGACATTACGAAACAATTCCCCGAATTGCTCGACGGTGAGAAGGCTTTTCGTGCCACCAACGCCGTGTTTGACGCGGAGATCGTCTCCCTCGATGCACAGGGCAAGCCGGTGTTTCGAAAGGTTATCAACCGGATGATGGCACGGGGTGAGACCAACATTCTGAAACTCTCCGGCGCCAATCCCTGCTACGCTTATGTGTTCGATTGCCTCTACCTGGATGGCAGATCGCTGCTAAATGAGCCGCTTATGAAACGGAAAGCCTGGCTCAAGGATGCGGTGCGAACGGATTCGTGCTATCGGGTAAGTGATTTCGTGGAGGATGGAGCGGCTTTGTTCAACGCGGCGCGTGAGCATGGTCTGGAAGGCATTATGGCAAAAAAGCGGGACAGCAAGTACAGCCCCGGCAGGCGTTCCGACGGCTGGTACAAGGTGAAGGTTCGTCAAAGCGCCGAAGTTTTCGTGATCGGATTTACGAAGGGCAAGGGCGACCGGGGGAACACGTTTGGGGCGTTGCACATCGCCGAGGCGGAGGACGATAAGTTGCACTACCGGGGAAAGGTGGGTACGGGTTTCGACGATGCGACCATCAGCGAGGTTTTGAATACCCTTCGGAAAGTGGAAGCCGTGAAGCGCCCGGAGGTTGTCGGCAAGCTGCTCGACGAAAAGATCAGTACGTGGATTTTACCCTGCATCGTCGCAGAAGTAAGCTACTCGCAGATCACGGCAGACAAGATGTTCCGCGAGCCCGTGTTCATCCGCCTCCGCCCGGACATGGGCTCCTTCTAGACCTGACACCTTATTCGTCGGCCGTCCCGCTGGCGCAGAGGGCTTCTTCCACCCGCTTGTCAATCGTCATTCCCAATCGCCGTGAAACCTTAAGGTCCTCGCAAGCTTCGGCAAGTCTTCCAAGGTGGTACTTTGCCAGGGCGCGGTTGTAATAAGCGGACGCATAGTCGGGGTAATAGATCAATGCGACGGTATAGTCATCAACGGCATCGCTGAAACGCTCCATTTTCAGGAGTACGTTGCCGCGATTCAGCCAGGCCTTCGCAAAATCCGGGTCGAGGTCGATGGCCCTGGTGTAATCCGAGAATGCGGCCCGGAGGTTTCCCTGTTTTTCTGAAGCAAGGCCACGGCCCAGCCATATCTCCTTGTTGGTGCTGTCAAGTTCGAGCGCCCGCGGCGTAGTCGTCGCGCTGAAAGCGTTCCTGGGCGCGTTCGAGATAAGGGTAGAGGATTCCGGGGTCGTCTTCGATGGTACGCGTCAGTCGCTCTTCGTCGGTGAGTGAGTTTTTATGACGCGCGTTCCATGCGCGCTGGTTGTGAAGGGCCAGGCTGTGCTGGGGGTTAAGCCGAACCGCGTGCTCGTAGTCGACAAAAGCATTTTCGTCGCCGAGGCTTTCGCGAAGCAGTCCCCGGTTGACGTAATAGTCAGCCTCGTACGGGTTCAGACGGATGGCGCTGTCGAAGCACACGCGGGCGTGCGCGCTGTTGCCCAGCTTCCACTCCGTCAGGCCGAGATAGTTGTAGATGTGGGAGCGATGGCTGCCTCCGGTCGTGGTGACGATCGGCGCCCGGTCGTTGATGGTAACGCCCTTCTTGAAATATAAGGTATTGGTCTCCTCCGGCGGAGGCAGGACCAGAAGCCTTAAGAGGTCCTCGCGGGCCTGCTCATAGAACCCGAGCCGGTAGCGCAACACGGCACGACCGAGCAGGGCGCCAAGGTGGTCGGGTACGTGTTCAAGGTAAACGCTGTAGTCAACGAGTGCACCATCCAGGTCGTTGAGTTGCACCTTTGCGCTTGCGCGAAGCGGGTAAGCTTCCAGCCAGGCTTCGCTGGCCCGCAGGCATACGTCCAGCAGCGCAATTGCGCGTGCAAAGTCCCCGGCATCGTAGGCGCGCTCCGCCTGTTCATACAACAACGCCGGTCTCAGGTGTTTCTCCTGGGCGTGCAACACACCGGATATCAGCAGGAACAACACGATCGCGCGCCACTTCATAGCATGAACTGTTCAGTGGTAAATTTATAAAATAATTGCCTGTGGGGTCGGAACCCGAATTGAACGTCGTCGACCCGTGATTTGGTTGAACCCCCTGACTACCGGGACACTGCCGGCACTGATTTTTTCCGCGCAGTGCGGAAGGCCCCCAAACGTCCAGGCGGCAAATATTTATGGAGACGTTTGAAAACGAATAGGTTTTCAATAACTTAGCCTTCGGTAGTTAATTTTTTAATCTAAAACGAAGCGTATATGCGTGCAATCTGGAGAGGCCACATTCAGTTTTCGCTGGTCACCATTCCCGTTCGGATCTACAACGCCATCGACACCGCGCAGACGATCAGCTTTAACCTTTTGTCAAAGGAAGGACACAATCCTGTCGCTTATGAAAAAAAGGACAAGGTCACGGGTGAAACGCTGAAGACCGATGACATCGTCAAAGGATATCAGTATGAGCCCGGGCAGTACGTGATCGTTGAGGCGGAAGACTTTGAAAAGGTGAAGCTGAAGAGCGAGAAAGTGATCGAGATCGAGGGTTTCGTGGATACGGAGGAGGTGCATCCCACGCTGTTCGAGGCACCGTATTACATAGGGCCGGACGGCGATGTCGCTGCGAAGACCTACGGCCTGTTGTCGGAAACGCTAAAACAAACGGGCAGGATTGCCGTGGGAAAAGTTGTGCTGCGCGATCGGGAAACCCCCCTGTTGCTGGCGCCTATGGAGGGAGGGATCGTCATGTACCGCCTCCGGTATCCGCACGAGGTCCGCGACATGAAGGAAGTGCCACAGATACGGGAAGTGAAGGCAGACAAGGAGCAACTGAAACTGGCTAAGACCCTGGTTGACTCGATGACGGTCAAGTTCGCAAGCATAGAAATGAAGGACAACTACTACGACAAATTGAAGGCGATCATCGATGCGAAAATCGAAGGCAAGGAGATCGTGGTAAGGGAAGAGGAAGCGCCGGAAGTGGTCGACATCATGACGGCCCTGAAAGCAAGCATCGACGCCGCCAAAAAGAAACCCATGGAAAAGGCGAAGGGGGAAGCCGCGAAGGAAACACGCGAAAAGCCGGCAAAGCGCCGCAAGGCAAGCTGAAGAAAATCGCCCTCCCGGCCGATCGTGCTGGAAAAATATTCGCGGTGAATGCCTTACCTTTGTGGTATGGCTAAAATCATCCAGTTTAACGCCAACGCGGGCCCGGAAAAGTTCGGGCTGCAACGTGTCCACCGCGGACGGGGCAAGGATGACAAAACGAGCCAGCTCAATCTCTTTGCAGGCGGAAAGGTCGTCCGGTTAAACCAACAGACATTTTTCGAAGAAGCCCTGTTGCTCGATGAGCAGGGCGAACGCGAATCGGCGCGGCAACGTTATCTCAAGGCCATTAGCGAGGGGGATTGTATCGCGGATTCATACTGCAATCTCGGTATCCTCGAATCCCAGGAAGGCCGTTTTCCGAAAGCCATCGACTGTTTCACTTTGTGCCTGAAGCATGAGCCAAGGCACTACGAGGCCCACTATAACCTCGCAAACCTTTATGCCGAAGTGGGCAATCTCGGCCTCGCGCGTCTTCATTACGAAATCGCCATCGAGATCGAACCCGCCTTCTCGAACTGTTTTTTCAACCTAGGCCTCACGCTTGCCATGAACCGGGATTATGCCCAAGCCATTGAAATTCTCACCAAATACAGAGAACTCACACCGGCGGAAGACCACCACCAGGTAGACGAACTCGTCAGAAAGCTTGCCGAAATGAAGTAGGCCGCATCGTTCGGCCAGTTTGCGTAATTTTTCCCCGAAGTTGTCAACACATGGAAGGACCGAACCCCTTCGTCCGTCGTGTCGGTATGCGCCTGAAAGAATTCGCACACGCAGAATCCGCGCGCCCATCCGTTTTCAGAAACCATCCCTTCCGTGGGCGGGATTATTGTTCCTCCTCCTCAAAAAAACTATGGAGGTCGCCGCTGCTGCGCTTGCTACCATGGCCGTTCAGTTGACCCTGGTGATCATCGGCTTTTTTGTGCGGAAAGGCAGTATCCGGTTTTCCCGCGGGAAGCCTTTTAGCCGCGAGGTCCGGCCCTTATCTTAGGGGCCTATGTTTCGCTGGTGTACGCTTGCCTTTTTGTTTGCACCCTTATGGGGGGTCGGCCAGGAACGGGCCCTCGTCCATTCCTTTTTCTTTGTTGGCGACGCCGGCGCGTCCTACGTTAGCAATATGCCCCTTGGCGACGTCCTGCATGAAAAGCTCGCAGCGAATGACGATGCGACGGTGGTTTTTCTCGGGGACAACATCTACCCGGCTGGCCTTTCGGAGCGATCCTCAAGGCGATTTACCAGGGAAGCTCAAATCCTTGCCGAGCAGGTCTCGTGGCTCGAGGGTACGAGAGCGCGGGCCGTTTTCATTCCCGGCAATCACGATTGGGACCATTGGGGCAAAAACGGCCTCAGTCACATCAAAAACGCAGAAAGCTGGTTTGACTCATTAAAAAACCCCCAAATCAGGCTGTATCCGCACAACGGGTGTCCGGGGCCTGTGCAAATCGACGTTTTTGGCCCGCACGTGCTGTTTGTCATCGACACACAATGGTTCCTGCACAAGTGGGAAAAACCCGGGCCGGCCGAGTGCGTCGCGGGACGTCCTGGCGATGTCCTGGAAATGCTGGATAGCTTGATGACGGCGCACGGGGAGAAGCGCATATGGGTCGCCGCCCATCACCCGGTCATTACCTACGGCGATCACGGCGACATTTTCACGTGGAAAGACCACATTTTTCCGCTGACGGATTTGCATCGCGCCCTGTACATCCCGCTCCCGATACTTGGCTCGATCTATCCCCTCTTCCGGCGAATCGTGGGTCACCCTCAGGATACGCGGCACCGCCGTTACCGTGCGTTCAGTGAACCGCTGGCAAGGGTGTTGAAACGTCATCCGGGTTCCGTCTTTGTTTCGGGCCACGAGCACGCGCTTCAATTCATTGTAAAGGACAGCACGCATTTTATCGTCAGCGGCTCCGGTGCAAAAACAACGTCTGTGAGGAAAAAAGGGTACGCCAGGTTCGCGCGCGGCGTAAACGGCTTCGTTCAGGCGAACCTCTTTAACGATGGGTCGGCCGAGATTGTGTTCATTCAGGCTGACAAGAAAATGCCAACCGGCGGTGAAATATGGAAGGCGACGATCCGGTGAGGGTCAGCTCAATTCCGCGCGACTGCTCTCGATGATTCGCTCTTCGTATTCCTCACCGAATCGGGTGGCGCAAATGCGGGCGTTTTCCCCTTCACCATACGCGTAGGTAAACGCTGCACCGTAGTAAAGAATAAACGAGCAATAGAAAATAAAAAGCAGGAGCAAGGCAAACGAAGCCGAGGCGCCAAACACGGTCTCCAACCGGGCGTGGACCAGTATTTTCCCAAGGACGTATTTCCCGAGGAAGAACAGCGCGCTGGTGAAGAAACCACCCGTCATGGCGGTATCCCAGGTAAGGTTCGCTTCCGGCAGTACTTTGAACAATACCGTAAACCACGCGGTAATAACGATAAGGGAAAACAGGAAGCTCAGCGCCCGGATGATCCAGATGGCGATTCCGGGGAGCACGGACTGAAGATAATCCAGTGAAATCCCCAATGACGTGTCGACCAGGAGCGAGGCGCCGAAAAGTAGTCCGGTAAAAAGGATAAAGGCCACCTGCGTGGCGCGGGCCTTCGAATGGTACCGCCAATGCAAGCTGCGTTTCGTCCGGATGTTCCAAATCCGCTGAATGGAGAATTTTATGACGGTTAGCAACGTTGTCGACACGAACAGAAGGAACACCGTGCCTGCGACGGTCATCCACCAGGTGCTTTCAATTTCGAGGAAATTCTCCACGATCTTTGCGACCTCCCTCGACGCTTCCGGCCCGAAAGTTGAGGCGATCGTCCGAAAGACATGGTTGCTCACCCCCTCGGTCGCTGCGTAAAGTCCGAAGATGGTGACCAGTATGACGACAATGGGCGAAAGCGAAAAGGTCGCGAAAAAAGCCGTGGACGATGAAAGAATGAGTGGGTCTTTGCTTCGCAGCAGGTGGAGGCCCTCTCGAAATGCCGTAAAAAAAACCTTTGTTCCGGCGAGCATAGGGTTATATTAGCGCGAAAAGAGGTAAAGAATCGTACCATTTTTGAAGCGGGCATGGAACTTTTTCAACGCGCCCGAGCGATGACCTGATACACGGAAATCCATTATATTTCGTTAAAATTCAAGTAAGAAAATCCGAATGAACCAACTCCTAAAGCCCCTGAACCCCCGAGACCTTTTTGTCTGGCTGTTTGTGCTGGCCGCATTTGCTTCGTGCAAGGAAGATGAGCCCACGCCGGCCGCACCCAAGACCGAAAACCAGAAAATCAACGCATGGATCCTTGAAGAGATGGACTTCTGGTATCTCTGGAATACGTCCTTGCCGGCCGATCCAAATGACGAGCTGACCCCACCGACTTTTTTCGAATCGCTGCTCCATAGCGAAGACCGGTTTTCCTGGATACAGGACGATTATGACGAATTGCTGAAGAGTCTGCAGGGAATCAATAAAGAAGCGGGATTTGAATTCGTGCTGTACAAGGAGAGCCAGACGACGGACAATGTGATCGCGCAGATTACCTATGTCAAGCAGGGCTCGCCCGCTTCCGAAACTGTCCTGAAGCGTGGCGACATCATCACCCACATCAACGGTACACAAATTACGGTGAACAACTACCAAAGTCTTATCGGCGACCTGAGCGAAAATCATACAATCACGTTCGAACCGCTGGTGGATGTCGAAGCGGGGAGTCTTGAAGATGCGTTCGGCGCGCCCGAGAACCTGTCCCTTATTCCGGTCGAATATTCGGAGAACCCCAATTTCATGAGTAAGGTGATCGTTCAGGGAGACCGTAAGATCGGCTACTACGTGTACAACTTCTTCGCTACGGGTACAACGACCAGCCCCGATGACTACGCGGCCGAAATGGATGAGATCTTCGGGATGTTCAAGGCCGAGGGCATTACGGACCTCGTGCTCGACCTGCGCTATAACGGGGGAGGTTCTGAATCGGCCGCGATCGACCTGGCAAGCTACATCGGCGTTGGTGCCGATGGCTCAAAGGTGTTCGCCCGCAAGGAATATAACGACCTGGTCGAGGATGCGATCCTCAGCGATCCGCAGCTCGGCGAGGATTTCCTAATCTCCAGGTTTGACCCCAAAGCGAACAACATCGGAGGCCAACTGACCGGGTCAAGGGTGTATATCCTTACCAGCGGGCGCACCGCGTCGGCCAGCGAGTTGGTCATCAACGCGCTGAAACCCTATATGGACGTATTCCTCATCGGCAATGTGACCTATGGCAAGAACGTCGGTTCGATCTCAATTCAGGAAGAAGATAATCCGGCAAACCACTGGGGGATGCAACCCATCGTAGTGAAGATCTATAACAGCCTGGACCAATCCGACTACACGAACGGTTTCACACCCAATGTGTTTAACGAGGATAAAAGTGTTTACCTTTATCCCTTAGGTGACCTCAACGAGACCATGCTGGCGCAGGCGATTGGTCAGATTACCGGTTCGGCTACGACAGGCCGAGTCGCGCCTCGGGAAGGAAAAACGCTTCTTGGTCATTCACTGGATTTCAAGCGCCGGGGTTTCGAATTAGTGATCGATGAAAACGTTCCGATGATCCACCCGTAGGTGCCTGGAGGCTACGAGACAAGGAGGCCGCCCGGAGAGGGCCGCCTCTTTTTTTTTGCCCTTCGCGTGGAGATTCATCTTTCGTTATCCAATGTCGTTTGCTTAGGAGATAATGTCCTTCATGCCCCCGCGCCTCCGCCACTCCGCGCCTCGGCGACTAACCCTACCACCCCACAGCATCCACGGGGAGTACATAGCAACCTCGCCCGCTGGGAACCCGGGCTGTGGAGAACGTAGGGGACCTTCATTGCTGGAACTTATGTGGAGACAACAAACGCTCACCGGGTAAGATAGCGCTACTGCTTCGTGATTTCGTGTGGTCATGCGGTGAAATTTTCTTACCGGTGCATGGGTGGTTATGCGAATGTTTTATCTTCATCATTGAAACCCTTCTAACCCAATGAAACAAGTTTTTGCAATTTTACTCTTGTTGCAATGCAACTTTGCAATGGCACAGTCGGCCGGAGTTTTTGAACGCGCCATCGATATCGGCAGTCCCGCGAATTCCGGAAGCACCGACTACGATCCACAAACACAAACTTACACGCTGAGTGGCTCGGGCTACAACATCTGGTTTGACCGCGATGAATTTCACTATGCCTTTAACACCATCGAGGGTGACTTTATCGCCACGGCGGATTTTACCTTTGAAGGTACCGGGATGGATCCCCATCGGAAGATCGGGTGGATGATCAGGGAATCTACAGACGACGATGCGGCACATGTAAGTGCCGCGCTTCATGGAGACGGTCTCACCCTTTTTCAATGGCGTTTGCACAAGGGTGCGGAGATGCGGGACCCCGAGGATGAGGTGTTTGCCCCCAAGCGGAACTACCGGACCCTAAGGCTGGAGCGCCGTGGCGGAACGTTGATCATGTCGGCGGCCCTTCCCGGAGAACCCCTGCAGGAAATCGGACGTTGCGATAAAGTGAAATTGCCCGGCAAAGCGCTGCTCGGGCTGTTCATTTGTGCGCATAACCCGGACGTGGTCGAGCGCGCGAAAGTTTGGAATGTGAGGATTACGAAGCCTGTACCTGACGAATACAATGCCTACGAAGCGGGCTTTATGGGCTCCCGGCTCGAGGTGGTGGAGGTAGCAACCGGACGTAGAAAAGTCATCCATGAATCGAAAGGCCGGTTTGAGGCCCCGAACTGGATGCCCGACGGCAAGCGACTCCTTTTCAATGCGGACGGGTCGTTGTACACCATACCGGTTGAAGGCGGCACACCGGAAAAGCTAAATACCGGCAAAGCCGACCGGAACAACAACGACCATGTGATCTCGTTCGACGGCAAGATGCTTGCCATCAGCCACCACCGCGAGGGGTTGCCCGGGGGTGGTTCAACCATTTACACGCTGCCCATCACCGGCGGCGAACCACGCCTGGTGACCGAGAACACGCCGTCGTATCTGCACGGCTGGAGCCCCGACGGCAAAACGCTTGTCTTCACGGCGCAAAGGAGTGGCCCGGCTTATAACATCTTTAAGATTGGTGTCAATGGCGGCGACGAAGTTCAACTCACCCACGACTCGACAGGCGTCACCGACGGTCCTGAATACGCCCCCGACGGATCGTTCATATATTACAATTCCAGTGTCACGGGCACGATGAAGTTGTGGCGGATGAAACCTGACGGATCGGGAAAAGAGCCATTGACGTTCGATGAGTACAACGACTGGTTCCCCCACATCTCTCCGGATGGAAAGTGGATTGTGTTCCTTTCTTATCCGGTCTCGATAGACCCGACGAGTCATCCGTTTTACAAGCGGGTGATGCTTCGCCTGATGCCCGTGGGAGGGGGCGCCCCCAGGGTCGTCGCCGTACTTTATGGCGGGCAGGGAACGATCAATGTGCCGTCGTGGTCTCCTGACGGCAAGTATATCGCCTTTGTCAGCAATTCGGAAAAATTCTGATTCCGTTTTTTCTTTTGTTGGGATAATCTCCGTCGCCGGTAGCGCCCGGGGGAGCTACGCTCGCCCTACACGCATTCGGAACTTAAACTTAATTGGGCTGCTTCAAGCGACGGTTTGAGCGCGACGGCCGGTTGGCGGTGATTTGACGACAGGGTGGTGGTAACAGGCTTTGGAACGATATTTTGACGCAACGAGAAAAAGTTCACCACCATGAAGCAGCATATTGAGCAAATCGAGAATCTCGGCAAGGAGGACGCCGTTGCCAAAATCAAAGAACTCGTTGACGACACGCGAATTTGTATGTTCACCACGCGGTTAGACCACCTTCCCCTGCAAAGCCGGCCGATGTCGACCCTTGAAGTGGACGCCGAGGGAAATCTTTGGTTCTTCAGCGACGATGTGAGTAACAAGAACCTCGAAATCGAGCATGACTCGCGCGTGCAGCTTTTTTATTCAAACCCCTCCAAGACCGAGTTCATGACCATTTTTGGACACGCCATGGTCAGCAAGGATCGGAAGCGGATCGATGAGTTGTGGCATCCGATGGCGAAGGCCTGGTTCACAGACAAGGATGACCCCGCCCTGGCCCTTATCATGGTGATGCCTTCGGATGCGTACTACTGGGATACTAAGCACAACAAGCTGGTTTCGCTGATCAAGATCATGTCTTCCGTTGCCAGCGGAAAAACCAGGGAAGACGGCGTTGAAGGCCGGCTGGACGTATAACGCGCGGAGACTGGTTCGCCGACCCCGCGTGTGCCGGCATTGATTTTATTGTTCATAGGGGAGGTAGGAGGCGGTTTGAGATGCAAACGCTGGAGATAAATTACAAGGCGGTTTTTGAGACACTTCCGGGCAAGAATGTGCTGCTGCTTCCTGACGCGCCCGTCTTCACGATACTTGCCATAAGCGACAGTTACCTGATGGGCACGCGGGAGAGGCGCGAGCAGGCCGAAGGCAAAAGCGTCTTTACGCTGTTTTCGTCTGACGTCTATCCGAAGTTGAACGAAGTCATCGCGCTGGTCAGGCATTCCCTTGAGACCGTACTCGAACACAAGACCGCCCATGCTTTCGAAATCCCACTCTTTGCACAGGATCCCACGAAGAACGGGCGTCCCCGGCTCGTGAGACACACGAACAAGCCCATCATGGCAGGCGACGAGGTGGCCTATATTCTTCACTGCACTTCAAACGTGGCCAGCCCACCCGTGCCGGACGGCCTTTCGGGGGCGGGTGTCATAGATTTTGCGAAAGTACTTAACCAGGCGCCCGTGGCGATGGCCATTTTGCGGGGTCGGAATCTTGTCGTCGAAATGGCGAACGCACCCATGCTCACGTTGTGGGGTAGGGGACGCGAGGTGATCGGTTCGCCCTTGGTTCGGGCCTTACCCGAACTTGGGAGTCAGGAATATCCCGCGCTTCTGCGAAGGGTCTTCGAGTCCGGAGAAGCATATGTAGGCAGGGAAACGCCGGCGACATTTGTCCAGGATGGAACGTCAAACAAGCGCTTTTTCAATTTCGTTTGCACCCCGGTTCAGGAATACGGAGTAACGACGGGAGTCATTGCGGTCGCGTCGGATGTGACGGGTCTGGTGGAAAGCAAGAAGAAGCTTGAAGAAAGTGAAAACCGCTATCGCGACCTTATCGCGAATGCGACTGTAGGTACAGCGGTGTATGTTGGACGGGAGATGCGTATCCATCTTGCCAACGCGTCGATGTTAAAACTTTGGAAACGCGATCATTCCATCATCGGTAAAACCTTCCGGGAAGCGCTGCCGGACCTGGCAAGCGAACGATACCTGGACCTGCTGCACGAAACTTACAGTACCGGCCGAACGCATCAGGAGGATGAATCTCCTGTTGATAGAGTGATCGATGGGAAATTGGAGACGTTGTACTACAATTTTGCTTTCAAGGCACTGCGCGATTCACGCGGGGAGATCTATGGCATTCTCAACATGGCAATCGATGTTACGGAGAGCGTGAAAGCCAGGATGCGGATCAAGGAAGCGGAGGAGCGCTGGCGTATTGCGCTCGACTCGGCGGAATTGGGAACGTGGGACTACTTTCCTCAAAGCCAGGCCTTTCTGTGCTCGCCTCGCATGCGCGAGATGTACGGGCTTCCGGAAGAAGCGGAACCTACATTCGAAGACCTGCTAGTCATCGTTGACGAGCGCGACAGACAGCGCGTGACGGACGAGATTAGGAAATGCCTGTACCGGCCTGCGACCGCCGGCTATCGGGTGGAGTACCGAATAAAAAGGGGCGCCGACCAGCATACGCGATGGTTGCGTACGCAGGGGCGGGCGTTCTTCAACGAAGCTGGCGAAGTATACCGGTTGACCGGGACCGTTTTTGATATTACAGAGCGCAAGGAAGTCGAAGAGGCGCTGGAGGAACGCGTGGTTCAACGCACGCGTGAATTACTCGAGGCAAACCGCGACCTTGCCCGCTCCAATCACGAGTTGGAGCAGTACGCATATGTAGCCAGCCACGACCTTCAGGAACCCCTTCGGAAGATCCTCATTTATACAGACCTGCTGAAGGAGGATGCCGCGCGAAAGCGGTCATCAGACGAGGTTCGTCTGGACAAGATCATGGCTTCGGCCATGCGCATGTCACATCTCATTCAGGATCTTCTCAATTTCTCGCGGTTGATGAAGGCCGAGGATCTGTTTTGTGACGTCGACCTTGGCGCCGTGGTGCGTGATGTGGTTGATGACTTTGAACTACTTATAGAAGAATCCGGGGCGAATATTCATATTGGCAACCTTCCGCATATTGAAGGGTCCGCGCAGCAGATCAATCAGATGTTTTATAACCTGCTCAACAACGCGCTGAAATTCCGGAAGGAAAATGTGGCCCCACAAATCGGCATTACCGCACGTTTGATGGACCGCCGGGAACTCAGGGCACATCCCGAATTGATGCGTTCCCAGCGTTACTATGATATTCAATTTAGCGACAATGGTATTGGATTCGATCCGAAATACAACGGGCAGATCTTCGAGATCTTTAAGCGCCTTCATTCGCGAAGCAGATATGAGGGAACGGGGATAGGCCTGGCATTGTGCCGGAAGATCGCGAGGAACCATCGCGGAGAAATCCTTGCCGATTCCCGGCAGGGGGATGGCGCGAGTTTCCATATCCTGCTACCCGAAAAACAGCAGCGTGTCAGCAGGCGTGTTCGGCGCACGACCAATACGTAACAATCTTTATCACGGTGTCCTTCAACTCTCCATACGTTTGACCCTTGATAAAAAATCCCTGGCAGGACATGTCGTATGCCTTCAGGATCTGTTCCGGATTTGCAGTGGTGGTTAGGAAAACAAAGGGCATATTCCGGCGGCAGAGTTGGATGTCGTCCTCGATGTTCCGCTTCAACTCGATGCCGTTCATCAGGGGCATGTTGATGTCGCAGAGTATGACCATGGGTTGGTCCTTGGTATCGCGGAAATACCGCAAAGCTTCCTCCCCATCATGGAATTTTTTCACCTGATTGACCAACGAAAGACGGGAAAGAATCCTGTCAATCATCTCCTGATCGTCGGGGTCATCGTCTATCACAATGATGGGGCCTGATTTCGCCATAGAGGGATCGCTTTTGCAGCGCGCGTTAAGTCCCGCCGCCATACATAAGTTCCAAATTTCAATGACTTAAACAACAAAAAAATAAGATAAAATTTACGCACGTAAGGGGGTTGCTGGCTACGAGCACCATTGCGGATCGTTAAAGCGCCGGATTTTACCGGTATGCCGTTAATAATTGCGCCACCCAGAAGGGGCAGGGATAAAGTTGATGGGAAGGGGCATGAAAAAGGGTTCGAAACCGAACCCCTCTTCACCTTACACGCAATGCTTTATTTATTATCGACTAGTTCTGATTGTCGTCGTTGCCGTCCTTGTTGGGATTGTTCCGCATTTCGGCTTTGGTGATCGAAACTTTGTTGCCCTCGGCGTCGATGTAATAATAATTTGACTGGTCGTCGATATAGATCTTTTCGCCTTTGGGGCCGACTTTTTCTTCGTATACCTTGTCCGTGATTTCGGCGCCGATCACGCCGACCGTCCTGTCAATGCCGTCCTTTGTGTCTTCACCTGTGCGCTCCAGATCTCTTCCGGTTTCATCAGCGCGGCGGTCGACGTCGTCACGAACCTCGTCCCTGCGGCGTTCCGCATCTTCACGGAGATCCTCGCCCTCGTTCCTCAATCGATTGTCGTTGTCATTGTTGTTACCCTTTTCGTCCTCAGGAGCGTTCATGAAGCCATAGAGCTCAACAGTAGCCTTTTCTTCTCGATAGTTCGGTGAGGTGTGATAGGTAAAGGACACCTTGTCCACCTCCTTGTTGGGATATTGGAGATGAAGTTCTTCCGTTTCGGCACCGGCCTGGAGTTCGTTCTGCACTTCAATGTCTTCGATTTCCCCCGACTCGTAATGTACCTGCACGCGTTCAATGTTCAGCGGCGCATCAGTCGCTTTTAGTTTGATCGACCGAAATTCGTCAGAACCCAGCACAACAATAGATTCCGTTTCAAGGTCAAAACTGGCCGTGATCTGGCCCACTTTATGCCAGCCCGGATCGTCGTTGATAACCACCGCCGGCTTTTGTGCGAAAGCCCACGCGAAAACTCCAACTACCATGAGCAATGTCAAATTCAGTTTCTTCATAATTAAATTCTTTTAGTCTTCAACATTGACGCAGTCGAAAACGCCGTGCCATTTTGATCGCCGCCTCTGTTTTTTATCAGCATCGCCGCCTGCGCGACATAATGCCGCTGCGAGCCCGAGGCGACGTGCCGCCACATGCAGAGTTTTTCAACACTGTGTGCAGATTTTTTCCATGACCAACTTTCAGGGTGCAGCCCAAAGCGGCTCGGGGACCGCCCGCAGCGCGGATGGCTGCTTGTGGCCAGGTTACAGGGCTAACGGCTGGTCAGGCCTCATCGCGGTAATATAGCTTATACCATTTTCGCCCGTCCGGATCGGTTCCCCGTTCAATGAGGTCGCGGTCGCCGTGGATGTAGACGTGAAAGTTTTTATCGAGTTTCAGGACGCTTTTGAAAATGCGCGCGCCTCTTTTTACGGCCGCGGTGGAGATGTCGAACTCGCCCACCATGCGGAGGTCATTCTCCTGCTGGAAATCGTCTTTGTAGCTCTTGAACGACTTGATGACGTCCCGGTGCTCGAACACCTCGCTGGCAAATTCAACCTCGTCGAATTGTTCGTGTTTTTTGAAGTAATCGATAGACCGGTTGAGGTAATCGATCTGGTCGGCGCGCGATACCTCAAATTCGTCGTCCATCCGATCCGTCACGAAATTCCTGGCCATGGTCAGGTAGTGCGACGTGTGGAAGTAGTTGTCGGCCACGGGAACAACTTTCAGGAAAGCATCTTTCCAGTATTGCGCCTCGCCCTGGTTTTGATTGTCCACAATGCAGATGCGATATCCATCATCACTTTTTACGTTGAAAATGATGCATCCTTTTTCCGGCCTGCTGAGGTTGATGCCGTCATCGAAAGCGATGGTAAAATTGCCGTCATCGTTGACGACCTTTATAAAGGGTTGCTTGCTTTCGGTCTTGAAGATGGCGACGGCATCTGCAAACTCACCCTGCACTTCGCAATCTTTGAGGTATGCGACGTAGCACTCGCCATGGCGAACCTTTGGATGCGTTGAATATTCATAAAGGATTTTCGCCAGGTCGCGAGATTTGCTGACGAAAGCCGCCGGCGATTGGAACAGCGCATGTACGATGGCATACACCTCGTTGAGGTCGAGGGAGGTGACGTGATGAAAACGGTGAAAGACGGGTTCCTTGAATGGCGAAGTAAACCATGATTCCAGGGCCGCCCGACGCTCCCGGATTGCGTCGAGATCGATGCCACGGCGTGAAAGCAGCATGCCTTCATCCTGAAGTTTGTTTCCTACCTGGTGAACGATAAGTTTTTGGAGTGTTACCCCTGATGAAGTGTCCATGATGCCGCGGGATTCTCAATCTGCAATAATAGGAGATTTGTCCCTTCGATCACAGGGCAAAAGCGTGGACGGGGGAACATATTATGCGGGATAAAATGAAAGCGTCTGCCGGACGCGGCAGACGCATGAAAACGAAATTGGAGTGCAATCATTTTCTTCTCCGCCGGCGTAGACCCCGGTCGAGGTCGGCCACCCCGGCAATGTCCTGGGGCGAACTTCCGGTTTCCCGGGAACCTACCGTTCCTTTGACATCATCGGCCAGTTGTTCAATGTCCGAGCTGTCCTTCTCCCCGCGACCCTGCCGGATACGTTCGACGTCGGCGCGTTGATCTTTACTCATACTGCTTTCGGGAAATCGGTCGGGGCGCATTCCAGTATGCGGCCCGAGACCGGCTTCCGACTTTCGGATATCGTCTGGCGCTTTTTGATGCGGCGGGACGTTGGTCTCCGATGGCCGGTTCACTTTCCGTGTGTCGTCGCTCTTGTTCCTGTCCATGTCGTTGAAATTTTTGTTGAAGGAGGAATCTTCAAAAAATTGTTCCCCCGATCAGCGGCAGCGGAAAATGGCGTCTATCCGCGGACCAGCGACAATTCTTCCAGACGCTTGCATGAATGCCGGTTGACCAGGTGTGAGAGAAACTGGTCGCCTGGCCGGGCCCGTCGATTTTATGGCGGTTCCCAAAAAGCAAACGCATGGAAATTGAATCTTGGCGGCTCGGTGAGGGCGGCGCGTTGGTCACCTCGGCGATGGAAATGGTGGAGCACCTCGAACATGCCAGGGACACGGGGAAATTGCTCGGCGTGGTTTCATCAACCATGGGACATGGGATATTTCTCTGCGGGGTCCGGGAGATCCGGCAGGATGTCGACGAATGTGACCTCCTCATCGTACTGGAAGGTTGCCTGATGCCGCACCGTGATCGTGAGTTCGTCGTCTATCTCACAGAAATCGCAGGCGTATTTCCATTCGTTCAAAACAATCGTTGAGCGTCTCGGAATGATGCGAACCCATTGCAAACGTTGCCAAGCCAGCATTCAGGACTGTACACGTGAAATTCACCCCGTGCTTTGTCACCTCTTTGGTACATAGCGCGTTCGCAATGCAACAAATTAGAGTACTTCGCGTATGTAATTGACATTATTTGCCCCCAGTAGAAATACGTAATGAAACTCGTCTCCGCACTGTCTCTTGTCCTGTTTGTACACCTTTCCGTCCACGCCAATCAAAATCAGGTCGATAGCCTGCGACACCTGTTGCCGTCCCTTCAGGATACGGCACGGGTAGCCGTACTCAATCAGTTGGCCTATCAACTGAAATTCAAAGATTCCCGACAGGCAGAAACCTACGCGCGCGAGTCTATCGAATACGCGCGCGCAATCGGATTCCACCGGGGCCTGGCCCGTGGTTACCAGATGCTGGGCATCACCTACGACCTGCGCGGAATGTATGAGGAAGCCATCGAGGCGTACGAGACGGCGCTTGAAATTATTTCCGAGAACCAGGTGCAGGACGACGGCCTCGTGCTCGCGCTCCATAACGTGCTTGGCATTGCGTACTACCACCGCGGCAACTACAATGAAGCGCTGGAAATCTTCTTCGACCTGCTGTCAACGTTTGAAAAGAACGGCGACATGGATCGCCTCGCCAAAGTATTCCTCAATATCGGCCTGGTTTACCACGACCAAAAAGCCTATGAGCGGGCGCTTGAATACTACTTCAAGAGCATGCAGTTGGCCGACGAACGGAAAGATGATGTTATTTCCGGCAGAGCCGCCAATAACATTGGGATTGTGTACAAAGAGACGGAGCAATACGTTGAAGCGATCCGCTTCTACAACCTCTCCCTCGAAAGAAAGCGAAGGACGAATGACTTCCAGGGAACCGGTTCGACGCTTACCAACATTGGCGTCACTTTCAAACGCCTCGGCAACTACGCCGACGCGCTTGAATACCTCGACAGCGCGGAGGTGATCAAGGTTCGCCTGGATGACCAGCCTGGGCTTGTCATTATCAACGACGCCCGCGCGGGGATTTACATCGAGCAGGGACGGTTTCGCGAGGCCGAAAGGCTGGCCCTGCAAAACCTGGAGCGGGTAAAGCCAATGGGCGGAGAGAACACGATCCTCGCATATGAACGGCTGCACCAGTTGTATAAAGCCAAAGGCGACTTTAGGAGCGCACTCAAGTGGTTCGAACGGAAGGCCCGCTACAACGACAGCTTATTCAATGAAACCAAAAGCATGCAACTCGCGGAGCTTCAAACGCTGTATCAGGTCAGCAAGCAGGAAAAGGAAATCGCAAGGTTGGAGGACAGCAGGCAGGAAGACGCATTCGCAAAGAAAATGCTTTTGATTTCACTGATCGCGGTGGCGGCCATTGCCATCTCGACCGGATACCTTATTTGGTTCCGCGGGCGAAAGCGCCAACAGTTTCATGAACTGGAACTGCGTCTCCAACAAAACATGATTGAAAATGGAAGGCTTCGCGAACTTGAGCTGAGGAAAGAGATCGAATTCAAGAACAAGTCGCTGACTTCCTATACGATGAACTTTGTCCAAAAGAGCGAGTTGATGGAGGAACTCCGCAAGAACATCAAAGAAATCCGCTCTGACGAGCCGGAGGTGAGAAGGCGCCTTTCAGGCCTGGGCAGGCTCATCGAGAATTCCTACCACGTTGACCGCGAATGGGAAGATTTCAAAATGCGCTTCGAAAACGTCCACGAAAACTTTTTCAGGAACCTGAGGGAGCGGTGCCCCGAACTCACCAACGGCGACCTCAGGCTCTGCGCGCTCCTTAAACTGAACATGAATATGAAGGAGGCCGCCCGCGTGTTGGGCATATCGCCGGAGAGCGTCAAGACTGCCCGTTACCGCCTTCGCAAAAAGCTCAACCTGAATGGAGATGAAAACCTCGTTGACTTTATCCAGAATATCCAGCACGAACCTTTCGGAGATTCCAGGGCCGTAGCGTGACAACCTGATAGCCCGGCGTGGCTGAAATCAAGTTGTATACTCTTTGTCTACCGTACGCATTCAACCCGCCTCCACCCACAACGTATTACCCCCTGTCTCGCTAAAAGCCACTTTTTACCAATAGCCGGATTCGAAAGATTTGGGTGTCGCCCGTTAGCGTCCCGCGACTGCGGTCGTGACGACTCCTTTCGCCCTGTTCGATGGCGGGTCAACAGGCGTAGGAGTTCTGAAAATCAAAGCTGTGTCAGGGTACCGTTATGACAGCGTCGTCAGGGACCCTCATGGTCTTCATGGTTTGGGATCTGGGGAACCAGGACGGGCGCCCCAATTTTTTCAAACTAACGCCAGGTCGGCATGGAGCGTTAGAGGGTGCCGAGCACCCAAAGCATGATGATGCCGCAGATCACCATCATGACAAGGTTTTCGCGCAGCCTTGCCTGCATATTCTTCCTCGGATGAATCCGTACAGCCCGCATTCTGATCGCTTTGTGTTTTATGCACTCGTACGCCCGATGTAACCCCGTTGGGGTGGCACAATATACACATTCCTTATTATATCATTGTAAAACAGATATTTATAATCCGTGTATTGAAGTCTTAATTGAGGAGTGACAATATTTAAACATTTGTTTTAAACGTTTGTTTAAGTTGTTTTGCGATGGTAGCTTTGCGAAAGCATGTCACCAGAGAGAAAGAAGCGGGCAGACAATACGACGGAGTTAAAGATCCTTAACGCCGCGCGCAAGGTCTTTACTACGAAAGGGTACGCCGCTGCCCGCACACGCGATATCGCCGAGGAGGCCGGCATCAACATCGCGCTGCTCAACTACTATTTCAGAAGCAAGGAAAAACTCTTCGAGGTGATCATGATGGAGAACGTTCAACACTTCCTGAAAGGGGTGCGTGAGATCCTCGATGACGAAGAGACACCATTGTTCGAGAAGACGGGGCGGTTCGCGGCGAATTATACAACCATGCTCAGCGCCCATCCAGAGCTTCCGTTGTTTATTCTTGGCGAACTCAGGGCACACCCGGAACGCCTTGTGGATAAGATGGGGATCAAGGACTATTTTTTCAAGTCGGCCTACTTCCGTCAATTGACCGAACACGCCCGCGCGACGGGCACCGATATTAATCCTGTACATTTCTTCATCAACACGGTGGCCCTGGCGGTCTTTCCGTTCATCGGCGCGCCCATCCTTAAGAACCTCGCCAACCTGAACCAGGAACAATTCAACAGCCTTATGAAAGAACGCGCAGCCATGATTCCGAATTGGGTGGAAGCAATGATGAAGTCGCCGTAAAAAAAAATTTGTGATTCGTTTAAACAAATGATTAAAAAAGAAACGTTCAAGGTTATGCCAACAAGAGGGAATTGCACCGGTTTACGATCATTCATCGTCGCCTTTCTGATCACCATGGTATCGGCCACCGCGTTTGCACAGGACACCGTGCTGACGATTGATGCGTGTTATGAAAAGGCGGAGGCCAATTACCCCATGGTGAAACAACGGGGATTGCTGGACGAAGCGCGCGAATATAATCTAAGCAACGCTGCAAAGGGCTTTCTTCCGTCCGTCTCCATCTTTGGACAGGCAAGCTATCAGTCTGACGTCACCAGCATCCCGATCAGCTTCCCCGGAGTCGACATCCCCACTGTTCCAAAAGACCAGTACCGGTTGTATGGAGAGGTTACACAGCCACTGACAGGTATCGTGACCGTTGCGCGGATGCGCGACCTGGAGGATATCAACGCCTCGGTCAGGGCGCAGTCGCTGGAAGTGGACCTCTATTCGCTCCACGAGCGGATCAACCAATTGTACTTTGGCGTGCTCCTGGTCGACGGTCAGTTGGCGCAGAACAACCTCCTGAAGAAAGACATTGAAACCGCCATGGAGAAAGTGAAGGCGGCGATGCAATACGGCTCGGCGCTGAAAAGTGACCTCGACAAATTGAAGGCGGAACTGCTAAGGGCAGACCAACGCGCGGTCGAACTGCGTTCGGGCCGCCTCGCGTGGATCAGGATGCTTTCAATGTTCGTGGGCGAAACCCTTCCCGAAGACGCCGTATTGACAAAACCCAGGACAGTGAGCGCTGCCTTCGAGGTTGCGGAAAGGCCGGAGCTAAAGTTGTTTGACTACGAAAAGCGGGCTGTGGACCTGCGCGATCAGGTGCGCCGCGCCCGCGATATCCCGAAGTTGTCATTGTTTCTCCAGGCCGGTTTCGGCCAGCCCTCGCCCGTGAACATGCTTTCCGACGAATTCTCTTCCTATTACCTTGGAGGCCTCCGGTTGAACTGGTCGCTTTCGTCACGCTATACTTCGGCGGACGATAGACGGCTCACGGCAGTGAACCTCGCCATGATCGACAACCGGCGTGAGACCTTTCTCTTCAATACCAACGTCGCCGTTCGCCAGCAACAGGCAGAGATAGAAAAGTTACGCGCCCTGATTCAACGCGACGACGAGATCATAGCGCTTCGGGCGTCTGTCAAGGACGCGGCAACCCTGGAGCTTGAAAACGGTGTGATCACGGTAAATGATTTCCTCCGCGAGACCAATGCCGAGGACCTTGCCCGGCAGACTAAGATCCTCCATGAAATCCAACTCCTGATGGCGTTGTACGCACTGAACCATACCACGGGAAATTAACCTACAAAGAAAATGCATCCAAGATACCCCCATGTCAGTATGAAAGCACTTCGAGTTCACCTCAGCCTTATTCTTCTCGCGGCAATGATTGCCGCCTGCACCGACGATGGGTTGCAGTCCGACGCATCCGGAACGTTTGAAGCGCGTGAAACGATCATCTCGGCCGAGGTGACCGGGACTATTCTCGCGTTCAACATCGCCGAAGGGCAAGCCCTTGAGCACGGCGCGGTCGTAGGTTACATAGACAGCACCCAGCTTCACCTACGGCGAAGGCAGTTGGAGGCGCAGATTGCGTCCCTGCTGGCCCAACGTCCCGACATCGACGCCCAGCTCGCGACATTGCGGGTGCAACTGGCTACGGCCGAGCGCGAACAGGAACGAATCTCCAACCTTGCTGCCGGCGGCGCCGCGACACAGCGCCAGCTCGATGACGCGACGGCACAGGTGGAAACATTGAAGCGCCGGATTGCCGCGCAGAAGTCGTCGCTGTCGATTACATCGCGGGCTATCGAGGAACAGGTGGCGCCCCTGCGCGTGCAGATCGCCCAGGTCGCGGATCAAATTGAAAGCTGCACGCTGATCAGCCCCTTTGACGGAACGGTGCTCACCAAATACGCCGAAGCCTATGAGATGGCCACGCCGGGCAAACCGCTCTTCAAAATGGCTGACCTGTCTACGATGCGGTTGCGCGCGTATATCACCGGCGCCCAGCTTCCACACGTGAACCTGGGTCAGAAAGTGACGGTCCTCGTCGATGATGGTGCCGGCGGGTATCGCGAGCTTTCCGGTGAGATCACATGGATCAGCGATAAGGCCGAATTCACGCCCAAGACCATTCAGACCCGGGACGAACGCGCCAACCTGGTGTATGCCATCAAGGTGAACGTTTCCAACGATGGCTTCCTCAAGATAGGGATGTATGGCGAAGTTGAGTTTTAGACGATGCGGGCTGTCGAGGTAAACGATCTTCTGAAAACGTATAACGGCGTTCCCGCCGTAAAGGACATTTCCTTTTCGGTCGACAGGGGAGAGCTGTTTGGACTTATCGGACCCGACGGCGCGGGTAAAACCAGCCTCTTTCGCATGCTGACGACACTGCTCTTGCCAGACGCGGGGTCGGCAACGGTAGACGGATACGATATTGTGAGGGAATACGCCGCCATCCGCGGCACCGTGGGATACATGCCTGGTAAATTTTCCCTCTATCAGGACCTTACCGTTGAGGAGAATCTGAATTTTTTTGCAGCGCTTTTCGGCACTACCATCGCGGAGAACTATCACTTGATACGGGATATCTACGCGCAGATCGAGCCCTTCAGAAAGCGCCGCGCCGGACAACTTTCAGGCGGAATGAAACAAAAGCTGGCATTGTCATGTGCTTTGATTCACAAGCCCACGGTGCTTTTCCTCGACGAGCCAACCACTGGTGTGGATGCCGTATCGCGCAAGGAATTCTGGGAAATGCTGAAACGACTCAGGTCGCAAGGCATCACCATACTCGTCTCTACGCCGTACATGGATGAGGCCACGCTGTGCGACCGCATCGCCCTCATCCAAAACGGCGCGCTGCTGTCGGTCGACACGCCTTCTAACATCATGGACCACTATCCGGAAAAATTGTTCCGGGTTCGATCGTCAGATCTCTATGCGCTATTAAAGGATCTCAACAGTTATCCCAACACGCGGAGTTGTTTTGCCTTCGGTGAATTTCTGCACCTGTCGTTCCTTGCCGAAGAACCGGGCTACGAGCGGGATGTGCTTGAGTACCTTTCGCACAAGGGTCATCGCGAAGTGGAGTTGGCTCCCGTCCGGCCGACGGTCGAAGATTGTTTCATGCGCCTTTTAAGAAAGTCATCATGAGTGAACTTGTCATCAAGACCCGGGATTTGACCAAGCGGTTCGGTGGTTTCACTGCGGTAGACGCCATTTCCTTCGATGTGAAAGCGGGGGAGATCTTTGGTTTCCTCGGGGCGAACGGCGCCGGCAAGACCACCGCGATGCGGATGCTTTGCGGGTTGTCTCGCCCCACTTCGGGCACGGCAGTCATTGCGGGCTACGATGTCTATCGCGATGCCGAACGGATCAAACGGAATATCGGGTACATGAGTCAGAAGTTTTCTTTGTATGAGGATCTCACCGTGCTGGAGAACATCCGCTTCTTCGGTGGTATATATGGGCTTACGGACCGGGAACTCAAAGAAAAGGGCGCGGCGCTCATTGAACTACTGGAGTTGCAGGATGAATCCGGAAAACTCGTCGGCGGACTGCCGCTGGGATGGAAGCAAAAGCTTGCGTTCTCCGTGGCCGTCCTGCACCGGCCGAGGATCGTTTTCCTCGATGAACCCACGGGCGGCGTTGATCCCGTAACCCGCCGCCAGTTCTGGGACCTCATTTATCAGGCCGCGGACGACGGGGTAACGGTGTTTGTGACCACCCACTATATGGACGAAGCGGAGTATTGCAACCGCGTGTCCATCATGGTGGATGGCAGGATCGAAGCCCTGGATACTCCGAGAGCATTGAAGCAGCAGTTTTCAGCGGAATCCATGGACGACGTGTTTTATCAGCTCGCACGGCGCGCGACGCGCAGCGCGGACTAGACGTAACGAAAATGAAACAGTTCTATATCTTCATCAGGAAGGAATTTTATCACGTCTTCCGCGACAGGAAGACGCTGATGATGTTGTTTGGACTCCCGGTGGTGCAGATCGTCCTCTTTGGGTTTGCATTGACCAACGAGGTTAAGAATTCGCGGATTCTTGTAATCGATCATGCCCGCGATATCGCCTCACAGCAAATCATCTCGCGCCTTGAAGCCAGCCGGTATTTCGAAATTGAAAAAACGGTGCTGTCCGCCGCCGATATGGAACGTGAATTCCGCCGTGGGGAGATCAAGCTTGCGGTGGTTTTTCCTGCGAATTTCAACCGTGACCTTCGGCACCTTCACAAGGCTACCGTACAGGTAGTCGCCGATGGGTCGGACCCGAATACCGCCACTACGCTGACGAACTATGTCAACGCCATTGTCGGCGATTATCAATCGGAGGTGCTCGGCGAAGCGCAATTGCCTTACCGGATCAATCCTGAGGTGCACATGCTCTACAACCCCGAACTGAAGGGCGCCCACAATTTCGTCCCGGGTGTAATGGCGCTGGTGCTCATGCTGGTCTGCGTCATGATGACCTCGATCTCGATCGTTCGCGAAAAAGAACTGGGGACGATGGAAGTCCTTCTCGTTTCACCCTTCCGGCCGCTGCTGGTCATACTGTCAAAGGCGGTTCCTTACCTGCTCGTGTCCCTCATCAACCTGACGGTGATTGTCCTGTTGAGTATTTACGTTCTCGGGCTTCCGGTAAACGGGAGCATCGTTTTGCTGTTCGCGATCAGCACGGTATTCATCATCACGGCGTTGTCGCTGGGACTGTTGATATCCACCGCTACATCATCACAACAGACGGCCATGCTGATGTCGCTGATGGGGATGATGCTTCCGACGATTCTTTTCAGCGGTTTCATGTTCCCCGTTGAAAACATGCCATGGCCTCTCCAGGTCGTCTCCAACGTGGTTCCGGCAAGGTGGTATTACATCATTGTAAAAGACATCATGATCAAGGGCGTCGATTTTAGCGGCGTCTGGAAGGAGACGTTGATCCTTACGGGAATGACGCTGTTCCTGCTGGCAATGAGTCTGAAAAAATTCAAAACACGACTCGCATGAGAACGATCTTCCTTCTGCTGCAGAAAGAATTCCGCCAGATCTTCCGGAATAAATCCCTTATCGGGATCATGCTCGTCGCGCCCCTGGGCCAGTTGCTCATCTTGCCGCTCGCGGCCGACTATGAGGTAAAGAACATCAACATCGCCGTCGTGGACGGTGACCGTTCAACTTACTCCCGCGACCTCGTCGACCGGATTACCGCGTCGGGCTACTTCAGGCTTACCGGTTATGAGGATTCATATACCGACGCTTACCGGTACATCGAGAACGACAGGGCCGACCTCGTTCTCGAAATTCCCGCAGGCTTTGAAGCCAACCTCATCCGCGAAAGCGAACAAAACCTCTTTGTTGCGGTGAATGCCATTAATGGCTCAAAGGCGGGCCTGGGGAGTTTATACCTTTCACAAATCATCCGTGATTACAACACCGCCGTTCGGATGGAGTGGATCACCGAAACGCGATTCAACCCGATGCCCGTGGTTTCAGTCACCTCATCAAACTGGTTCAATCCCCACCTTGAATATAATTTCTTTATGGTGCCGGGTATCCTTGCGGTTCTTGTCACCATGTTGGGCGGCTACATGACGGCCCTCAATATTGTTAGGGAAAAGGAAATAGGAACCATCGAGCAGATCAACGTCACGCCGATCCGTAAACACCATTTCATTCTCGGAAAGCTGATCCCATTCTGGGTTCTTGGCATGGTGGTCTTTACCATGGGCCTCGGCGTAATCGCTTTTGGCGTATATGGCATCGTTCCCCGCGGCAGCGTGGCGTTGCTTTATTTGTTTCTCGCGGTATACCTGCTGGCGGTCCTTGGATTTGGAATGCTCGTCTCCACCTTTGCCTCGACGCAACAGCAAGCCATGTCCGTGGCTTTTTTCTTTATGATGATCTTTATGTTGATGAGTGGCCTGTTCACGCCGATCGACAGCATGCCCGCCTGGGCGAAGGTGATCTCCTACCTGAGTCCCGTAACTTACTTTATCGATGTGATGCGCATGATCGTTCTTAAAGGCAGCGGCTTCCAGGATGTCAAATACCATTTGTTGATCGTCATCGCCTTTGCCGTTGTGTTGAATACCTGGGCAATTTTGAATTACCGCAAGACGACGTAGGGCGAATTGCGAGGTACGAATTGCGAGGTACAAATTACGAATTACGAATTACGAATTACGAATTACGAATTACGAATTACGAGGTACGAATTACGAATACCTAATTCGAACCCCGAATACGGGGAGCGCGACGTGCATGTTCAAACTTTCTTTTTAAAAAAGAATAGGTTTTGCGGATAGCCCCGCCGTGACCGAAGCGTTGAAAGGAACGTGTGCCGCGACACTTTTTACCGGAATTAAGAATTTATGGCCTATCCACCCCGTTGTGAATGCGTTTTTTTCCGGCCGATCCTTTTTTTGATGTGAATTTCTTTTTGTTACTTCATCTAACAATCCCACGCTACCCACCCCGCCAGCCAGTTTTCTTACCGGATTGATTTGAAGGGAACCGGAATTCAGCAAGGAATCCAGTATTTCTGGCAGTATATAGTTGTATTCCATCTTTAACCCTGATTACTATGACGTGGGATCTCTACGCAAGGTCGCAACGGTTCATGTTGCGCGCATTCGCCCTCTTATCGCTGGTCGTCGCGGCCACCGGTTTTGCACAAGCACAGGAACAAGTTGACGCAGGAATCCTCAGGATAAAGGTCACCGAGGACCTCGCACAGTATCTTGAGTCGACGCTGATGACGACCGATGCAAACAACATCGTCCATACCGGTATTCAGGCGATCGATGCCAACAACCTTACCTATCGCGTGCGATCGCTTAAACGCGTGTTCCGCCCCGCAGGTGAATTCGAGGCCCGACACCGGCGACATGGCCTGCACCTTTGGTACGAACTAAGGATGGACGACAGCGCGCCCGTGTTGGAAGCGGTGCAGGCGTACGGCGCCATCGGGCAGGTGGAAATCGCCGAGCCCTCTTATAAGAAGCGAATTATTGGCTCGGAGAATCCCGCGTTCGGACCGGTATACGTGCCCGAAAGGAAGGCTCAACCTGACGGCCCTTTGGCCGGACCGGCGAATGACCCCATGCTGGGCGACCAGTGGCACTATGAAAATACAGGCCAGGCCGATGGAACACCCGGGTCGGACATCAGCCTCTTTCAGGCGTGGAGTCTCGAGACGGGCTCTCCCGATGTTGTAGTGGCCGTGACCGATGGCGGCGCCCAGGTCGATCATCCCGACCTCGAGGCCCACATGTGGATCAACGAAGACGAGATCCCTGACAACGACATCGACGACGACAACAATGGCTACGTCGACGATATCAATGGCTACGGCTTTGGCGATAACACAGGCGGCATTGCGCCCGATGATCATGGTACACACGTGAGCGGAACCGTGGCGGCCGTAACCAACAACGGTATCGGCGTTGCCGGCGTTGCCGGTGGAACGGGTGCCGGCGATGGCGCCCGCATCATGAGCCTTGCCGCCTTTGGCGCTACCGGCACCGGCGGCTTCGCGGAGACGTACGTCTATGGCGCGGACAACGGGGCGGTGATCTCCCAAAACAGCTGGGGATACACGTTGCCGGGTGTCTTTGAGCAGGTGGTGCTCGACGGCATCGACTACTTCATTGCAGAAGCCGGTAAGGATGAGAATGGAATTCAGGTCGGGCCGATGAACGGAGGCATTGTCATTTTCGCCGCGGGAAATTCAGACTCCGACGACCAGTGGTATCCGGGGTTCTATGATCCCACTTTGGCGGTGGGAGGTTTGACCAACCAGGACAAAAAGGCCTGGTACTCGAACTTTGGCGCGTGGGTGGACATCTCGGCACCCGGTGGCGAAACTTTCGTTGCAAACGATCCGCACGGTGTGTTGAGCACGGTCGCCGGCGACCAATATGCATTTTTCCAGGGTACGTCGATGGCATGCCCGCACGTTTCCGGAGCAGCCGCGCTGATCATTTCAAAGTTCGGCGGTTCGGGATTCACCCCCGAAATGCTTCGCGGACGACTGACCCAATTGGTTGATGACGTCGACGCGGCCGACCCTGCTTTTGCAGGGCTGCTGGGTACAGGTCGGCTCAATGCCTTCAAGGCGCTGCAGGCAGACGATGGCAACGCACCGGAAGCAATTACTGACCTCGCGGCGTCCGGCGTGGGCATCACCCACGTTACGCTGACCTGGACATCACCTGTCGACTCCGCAAACGGATCGGCTTCTGTTTACGACCTTCGCTATGCAACGTCGCCGATCACGGAAGCGAATTTTTCCACGGCAACCCCGGTCGACGTTCCCGCGCCCTCGCCAGCCGGAACCACAGAATCATTCACAGTATCGGGTTTGCAGGGCGGTGTTACGTACTACTTCGCAATCAAGTCGGCGGATTTCTTTGGGAATTTTTCCAGCCTCTCAAATGTCGTCGAACAGGCCACCAATTTCCCGCCGGTGGTGTCGGTAGACCCACCCGCCCTGGAGGCGAACCTCGAGACTGCGGAAACAACGTCCCTCACACTCAACATCAGCAATGACGGTTTAGGGGAGCTTACCTTTGCATTTGACAGCCTGGAAGCGAGCATCTTTGCCACGCCGGCACCTGCCAGCGGGTCTGTGCCCGCGGGATCCACGCTGGGCGTTTCCGTTCTGATCGACGCCAACAACCTCCTGGCAGGAACCTACCACCAAAATCTCCTCCTTTCAAACAACGACCCGGAGGCGCCGTATCTGACCATTCCGGTCACACTCAACGTGACAAACAACGACGCGCCTATTGCTTCCGTGACGCCGACGTCGCTCAGCTACGGGCCGGTGTTTGTCACGGATTCGGTGACCCAGTTTGCAACCATTCACAACGCGGGGTCGGACACGCTCACGATCCTGTCGGTATCCAGCACGAACAGCGACTACAGCGCTTCCGCTTCAGGGATCATGGTTGCGCCGTTCGAAGACTTTGCCATGGCGGTCACATTTTCACCCGCGGCCCTGGGAAGTTCCACCGGGACGCTCTCTATCTCGACCGACGATCCTGCCCATGCTGTTCTTGAAGTGACGCTGGATGGAGAAGGCGTTCCCGCGCCCGAGCTGCAGGTATCGCCGGCGTCGCTTTCGTCATCGCTCAACACCGGCCGGTCTGAGGTTCAGCAGCTCACACTCTCCAATACCGGAGGTAGCGACCTGCAATTCAGCATCGAAGTCGACGCGTCGACAACGTCGGTGGCCACCACGATGACCATAGAACTCCCTGTCGCCACCGCTCCTCAGCACGGGGCGGCACAGAAAGGAACGGCGATCGTGGATCACGGACCACAGGTTGAAGTCAGGTCGGTTGGAACCAGTTCCGCCGTTGCGCAGGTCCTCATCGTTTCTCCCGATGTCAATGTTACCGACCTCGAAGTCATTCTTGACGCGTTTGAAGACATCAATGCGGACATTTATCCGCAGTTGTCGCTGCCTTCAATTTCGCTCAGCGACCTGCTTCCGTACGACGTTGTACTCACCACCAACAACACGCAATGGCTGGGCGCTGGCGGCGTCGACCCTGGCGTGATCGGCGACCTCCTTGCCGATTATATCGACGCGGGCGGCAAAGTCATATCGAACCAGTTTGCCTACTCGTATGATGCGTGGCGGATGGAGGGCCGGTTTATTGATGAACAATACGGACCTTTTACACCTTCCACAAGTGATGCGGTTGTCGACGTTGAGTTGGGAACCGTCCACGCGCCGGGGCATCCCGTGTTCGAGGGTGTGTCAACCTTGCTCTACAGTGGGTTTGTACAGAACGTCGGACTGGCGCCTGCGGCGACGGCAATTGCAAGTTGGAGCAACGGCGAACTTTTCATCGCCGCGAACGCCAACGTGGTGGCGCTAAACATGCTTCCAAGCCTGGGGAATGGCGGCTCGTTGCAATGGACGGGAGACCTTCCGCTGATCTTTCAAAATGCGGTTCACTACCTTTCCGGCCCCGGCTTCGTCAGCGTTGCCCCGGCGGAGGGAACCATCGCGGCTGGGGGCACCCTGTCACTCGACGTGACCTTCGATGCCACAGGCCTCGACTCGGCGATGTATGAATCCAGCATTCGGATTGCAACCAACGTGCCGACGCAGCCGGAAGTCCTGGTTCCCGCGACGTTGCATGTGTTGGGTCCCGAGTTTACCGTAAATCCTACGGCGCTGGCGGAAGCCCTGGAGAAAGACCAGACCTCGACGCGCACCATCGTCCTCAACAACAACGGCCCCGATGATCAAACCTTCTCCGTGAATGTGGAAGGCGTGGGCATCGGCGTATCCGCGATGACCATGAGCACCGCACAACCCTTTGCCATGGCTACGCTCATGGCTGGAGACGGGCTTGGTACGCGTCCCACGGTAAACCGCAACGCCGCGGCTAACCTGGCGGGGACAGCCGCAATGACCGACGGGCGAGGTGCGATTGGTGAAGCGATGGCCTTCTCGAGGTTTGCAACTTCCCCGCCTGTGGCCCAGGCATCGACGGACCAGTATGCCACAGACTTTGACAACTTCACGGCGGGCGACGTTGATGGACAGGAAGGGTGGATTGGCCTGTTCGGAAACTGGACCATCCAACAAGAAAACGCGTACAGTGCGCCACAACATTTCCGCGGGCTCTCCGACGGCCTCGGTCAGTCCCTCGCATTTTCACCCGTAGTCCCGATTGGTGGAAACGAAAAATCCACCACCTCCATGAAACTCAATGTTGCGGGATCGGGTGTGACCTGGCAAATCATCCCGCAATCGCCGAGCGCCGAACTGGTCGCAACAAGGATTCAATTCGACCCGGCGGGAGGGATGAGTGCGCTCATTCCGGATGGCGCCGGCGGTGCAATCTTTGACCCCATTGGAACAACGCCCTCGGGTTATTTTGACCTTACGATCGAAGCCGACCGCGACTCCGCATACTTCGAAGTCTTTATTAACGGGAATGCGGTCTACACGGGTCAGGGCTTTGCCGGAGACATTGAGCAGGTGGTTGTGTTGTCGCTGATGGAGGTCGCCGGGCCGACCCTTGACATGGATGACTTCCGCATCATCGACGGCGAGAAGGAAGGCGTGTCTTTTGTGAACGTTAGCCCTTCCACGGGGACCATCTCCGCAGGTACGTCCGTGGCCCTGAACGTCACATTCGACTCAAACGACCTGCCATTCGGTACCCACAATGCGAACATCGACATCAGCATTGGAGGCACAACGCTTAGTGTACCCGCGTCGCTTCGCGTATTTGGCGATCCTCAGATCGAGGTTGATCCCACCGTCCTGAATGTGACGGTGGATTACCGTGCGGAAACCACCGAGACCCTGACGATCACCAATACGGGCGGTAATCCCCTTGAATTCAGTATGACGGTGGTCGGTGCCGATACCGAGGAAGCGGCCGTTGGGCAGCATCAAGAACGGGTCATTGATGATCAAACGCGGGAAAAGATCGCTGAGGACCAACGCGAGTCGAGACCGATTGAGCAACAGCCGACAGCGGTACAATTGCTGACCGGTGTCTCGTTGTTCACCGAAGCCTTTGAAGGCGGTGTATTTCCGCCCTCGGGGTGGTCGGTGGTCGACAATGCAGGCACGGGACTGGTTTGGGATTTTGCCGCCAGTCACGATGAAGATAATTACGCGGGTACCGGTGAAGTTGCGACCGTCAGCAGCGACGCCGCCGGCACCGTGGAATTTGATACCGAACTAATAACGCCCGAGATTCCGACGGCGGGATTCAAGAACATTGCGATCCAGTACAACGCCAACTACCAGAACTTTATCAACCTCGATTTCCTTGACCTGGACATCCAGGTCGACGGAGGTCCGTGGACGAACGTGCTCCGCTGGAACGAAGACCACGGAACGCTCTTCGGCACCGGTGAATTGGTGACGGTCGAGCTTGGCAGTTTCATCGGAGATGGTGCGGGTTTCAGGTTGAGGTGGCACTACTACGACCCCAACGACGGTGACTGGGATTGGTATGCGCAGATCGATGACCTTACCGTCTACGGCGATCCGCGCGCGTGGCTGTCGGTAAGTCCGGCGTCCGGAACAATTCCCGTGAACGGAAGCATGACGGTGCAGGCGCGATTCGACGCCGAGGACGTTGAAGCGGGAACGTACGGCGCCGGCATCTTCGTGGTGAGCAATGCCGGTGAAGATCCGTTCTCGTTTGTGTTTGCACAACTGAACGTGAGGGAGCCCGCCGCCATATCTGTCGCACCGGAATCGCTCCACCAGGAGTTGTTGAAGGGCGAAATGGAAATGGCGACACAAACCCTGACGATCACGAACAACGGTGCCAGTACACTCAAATTCGGGTTCGGCAACACGCCCGCGCCGGCATCCTTGCCGGTTGACTTATCCCCGACGGAACCGAGGACCGAGCGAAACGACGCAAACATAGCGCTTGATGGCACCCGTGCCCTCATTTCCGACGCGGTCGAAAGTTTTGGCGTACCTGTCCTCACAACGGGCTTTGAAGAATTTGCCATTGGAGACATCAACGGCCAGAACGGATGGGCCGGGCAGTTTGGAAACTGGCGCGTTGAAGCCGAGAATCCTTATGAAGGCCTGAACCACATTCGCAGCGTATCCGATGGGCTCGGTGGCACGTTGGCATTCTCGCCCACGCTGGCGGTGGGCACCGACCCGATATCCTCTGCAACCTTTGTTGTGGATCCGGAACCCACCGTCACCTGGCAACTCATTCCGCAATCACCAACGGCGGGATTTGTGAATACGCGCATTCAATTCGGCGTTGATGGAGCGCTGAGCGTGCTCGTACAGGACAGCCTCGGCAACGGCGCCTTTGTTCCCGTACCCATGGCATTGCCGGAGGGGTACTTCGATGTCCGCGTTGATGTGGAAAGAGCGACTTCCCAATTCACCCTATACATCGACGGCGATCAGGTATTCACCGGGCAGGGCTTTGCCGGTGACATCGAACAGATCGTCTTGTTCTCCAACATGGAGGTGTCTGGACCCATCTGGGACATTGACAACATCATCGTGTATGACGGACAACCCGAAGCGCCATGGCTCACGCTCAGCCCGAGGTCCGGAGAAGTTCCTCCGGGCGGGACGATGGACATCACTGTGGCCTTCAATTCCACGGATATCGAAGTGGGCACTTACTTCGATTCCCTGTACATCTCCAACAACGACCCGGCGAATCCCCTCGTCAGCATACCGGTGACGCTCGACGTCCTCTTTAACACGCCGCCGGTACTTGATCCGATCGATACCACTACCGTGATCGAACTCGGTGAGACGGAGGCTACGTTCACCGCTACCGACATTGACGACGAGCCCGTTGAAGTTGTCCTTGCCAATATGCCGGCGTTCATTTCCTCCGTGAGTTCGGGTGATGGCACGGCGACGTACCGTATCACCCCGGGCCTGGGCGATGGTGGCGCGTATGACCTCCTCGTCACGGCTACCGATGCCCGCGGAAAACAGGATTCCGCCTTCTTCCACTTACGGGTTGTGCCTTACGGGGTGGAAAGCTTTGCGCTGATGAATGCTTCGACCGGTGAAACGATCACCACCTTCACGGACACGCTTGACATCGATCTCGGTACGCCGCACCTGCGGGAATTGACGGTGCGTGCGAACACCAATCCGCCGACGGTAGGCAGCGTGAAGTTTGTGCTGGACAACCGAAGGATCAACACCGACAACTCGAGCCCTTACGACCTGGCACGGCATACGTTGCGCAGAAGGGTATACGATGGCGATGACCATGTGCTCGAGGCAACGGCGTTCACCAAAGCAAAGGGCAGGGGCAACGCCGGTAAAGCGCTTACGGCTGTTGTCCGCCTGGTCAACAAGGCAACGATCACCGATTTTGATGTCATGGCTTTGAACGGATCATTCCTTGCCGATCTCCACGACGGAATGAACATCGACCACACGCAGCCCAACTGGCACTGGATAAATATCAGGGCCAATACCGAGGGCGGTGTCGTGCGCAGCGTTGTGTTCAAACTCAATGGTCATTTGTTCCGGATCGACAACTACGCGCCCTACCACCTGGGCGGTATTGGCACATTCATTGATTTGCCGCTGCCGGCAGTTCCCGGTGAGTATGAACTTACCGCCACCCCGTATTCCGAGCCGGCGGGTCGCGGAATTGCGGGCCAGGCGCTGACCGTGGCGTTCACCATAGGTGAGGATAGGGGTACAGTTGCGGCGCGTTCGCCTGCGACGTCCGACGACACCGAAGACGCCGAATCATTGAACCCGGAAGAGGCGCCCCTCTCGGTCTATCCTGTGCCCGCCAGGGATGTACTCCACGTCGAACTCCATGAGACAAGAGAAGCGTTCGTCGTATTCAAACTGATTAACGCACAGGGCCTGGTTGTGCACTCAGACGAGGGCCAGGCTGGCAAATTCCAGCAATACCGCGTGGATATTCATGAACTTGGGCTGCGGAGGGGGATCTATTATATCCAGTTCCAGTACGCCGATGGCTATCAGCGAACGCGGAAGATCATGATTGAATGACCTGAGAAATGCTTAGACGAACAAGGGCGGAGGAATCTCTTCGCCCTTTTCTTTTCCTGCCCGCGGAAAATTGTACCGACACGGGTTGCCATGTGCAATGGCAAGGCAGCCTGGCAAAGGAGGCTTAAAGGATTGTCGGACGCTGGCCGGGAACCATGCGAACCGCTGCATTCATCGCATCCCCGGCCGAGGAGAACCACGTGGTTTTGTCCGGTGCGCCCCAATCGTCACTGAGCCTGCTTTCCAGCGCGAGCAGCGTGCTCACGTCTCGGGGGATGACAAAAGCGATGGGCACCGTTCCTCCGCGCTGCTGATCGGCATAAAATCCCGCGAACTCATCCAGCAGCGCTTCTTCCGTGGTTGAGAATTCCCGTGCGTCGACGATTACCGCGTAGACCTTGTTCTGCATTCCAAAATTGGCGGAAAAGATCTCGCAGGCCTTGAGGTATTGCCGGAGGTCGGGCGACGCAGGCTCCGCCTTCAACCGGTAAAGAACTATCGGGCCGGGGAGGGTCTCGATGCTTCCTGTAAGAAAATCAATGTGCGTGGGGCTATCCATCAGCGCGTTCCTTTCGTTATCAAATTGTCCCATAGGGGTCGGCTCGTTTCGGCCGCAAGATTACGCCAAAAATCCGACCTACAGCGATGTCGATGTGTACGCAGGGTGTACAATCCTCTTTAAGGAAGGTGTACAAAAGGTGTACAGCTACCACCATCACGGCCATTCCCCATCCTGTGCACCGGCATTCGTGGTCCCGCATCGTCGTCGGGCAACCTTATTTTGTTCACGTCGCATACACTGAAACCTTACAACATGAGGACTTCGCCGTCGTTCTGTCAACAACGAAGAACAATCGGGCACAAATAACAGCCCGTTCATGCAATCCTATTGTAAAATGAAACAGGTTGGAAACAATGTTTGGTCTGATTGGCAAATGGAAGAAGAAAGAACCGGAAAGAATACGAATCGAATCATGTCGCTTACGATCCGCATCGTCCCTTGCAAGACCTCACCTGAGCGAAGCCGAAAACAGGGAGCCAAACGTGCGGCCTGAAACACATAATGAAGGAGTGTTCACTTTCCATTGACCCGCCTGATGGTTACGGATTGAGATCTGCGCGATTGATAGGCAAAACTTAAAATCCATGGAATTTACAGAACGTCATACGGAGCAACGCGACCTCAAACGGAAAAATGCTGAGCTGTCGCGCCTCGTGAATGAACTGCGAGGGAAGGTGAACCAACTTTATCAACTCCGCGAAGAAAAAAACTACCTGATTACGGCCGTCGCCCACGACCTTCGCGCGCCCCTGCACCAGATGATGGGGCTGGCACAGATCCTCCTCAGGGATCAGCGGCACCTCCCGGAACTCCATGAGGCGTGTGCCAGCAAAATACACGAAAGTGCCAGCCAACTCAGCGCGCTCGTTGCCAAGATCCTCGATCCGCACGCCATTGAGCACAATGTCCCGAACGTCAACCTTTGCGGCACATGGTCGGGAAACATTCTCAACGACGTCGTCGAAATGTTTCGCCCGGAGGCCGACGCAAAGAACATTACGCTCATTGCAGACGTGGATGATCCGGCGCCGGCACTGATCGATCACCAGTACTTCAAACTCGTCGTGGAGAACCTGCTGTCGAATGCAGTTAAGTTTACGCCTCCGGCCGGAAAGATTGAAGCACGTGTTTACGCCCGGCACGGCAAAGTGTTTACCGAGATACAGGATTCAGGTCCGGGCTTTTCCCCCGATGAGCTACCTCGCCTGTTCAGAAAGTTTCAAAAGTTTCGCGCCCGCCCTACCGGCGATGAGCCCTCGTATGGTCTCGGCCTTTCCATTGTGAAGCGCTATGTCGATCTTATGCATGGCGAGATCAGTTGTGAAAGTGAGCCAGGGAAGGGGACCATGTTCCGCCTCGTGTTTGGTCAGGCTACCTGATTACAGCCCACTTCAAACGCGCTGAAGAGATAGGAATTTCACCCCATAAACCTTAACTTTCGAGGCACTGCTAAACCCTGCAAAAGAAAATGCTCCGCCGCTCACTCCTCGCATGCGTGTTATGCGTCACTCTGGTTTTACCTGTCCACGCGCAAACTCCGGAATTCTGTCTCAAACCCGTTAAGGTTATTGAGGCCACGCAAGAGCGCTGGGCTCCCGGCGTGGTACGAGACAACGCCGCCCAGGAAGGAGGAACCATCTACCGTATTTCGGTACGCATCCGGAAAAAGGGCGACGTCACTTTTCAGGGCCTCATCTTAAACGAAGGTACCCTGGAAATCGAGGCCATCAACGACGGGCAGCGCAATGCCAGCGGACCGTTTTCAAAGGGCGAGGAGCTTCTTCTCGTTGCCCGATCCGAAAAAAAGGCAACGCCAACAACACCCCCTGACCCTTCTTTTATAGAGAAAATGAAATCCCGAAACGCAGCGGCCCTCCTTCTTTTTACCTATCGCGGAAAGCAATTTATCCGCCCTGTGGGTACATTCGAAACGCGCGCTGCCACGCTAAACAAGTAGTATGAAGAAGCTTGCCATCGCCACCCTGATTGCAGCCACGGCTGCAGCAACCCTGTTTTATTTCGGTGACACGGACAACAGCCGCGAAGAATACGAGGCTTTCCTGCGCGCACACCCTTACGTGATCGAACTCGCCAAAGGGAAAAAACCAGGACAGCGCAAAAGGTTGAAAGACCGTCCCGACCTCGCCTTCATGCAGGACTTTATCCGCACGATGGACCCCGCCCTGCGGAGGCCGGCGCCGGAATTACTGCGAGAGCAGAATATCCGCACGGCCATGATACGCGACCGCCGTCGCCCGCATACGGCCAGCGACGGCCAGGCCACTTCGCTGTCGACAGGAACGGCATGGGAGGAACGCGGCCCCAGCGTGGTTGGCGGAAGGACACGGGCCTTGCTTTTTGATCCCGCTGATCCCACCAGCAAGAAAGTATGGGCGGGGGGCGTATCCGGTGGTTTGTGGTACCTCGCCGACATCACCGATCCCTCGGCCGTCTGGGAAAAAGTAGACGATTTCTGGGACAACCTCAGTATCTCGTGCATTGCCGCCGACCCGCACAACAACCAGATCATGTATGTTGGTACCGGCGAGTCACAAGTGGGCATGCGCGGCGCCGGCGTATGGAAAACTTCAGACGGCGGCGATACCTGGGCATCTTTGCCCAACACCGCGACGTTCCTGCAAATCCGCGACATCGCCGTGCGGAATGAAAACGGCACCAGCGTCGTGTATGCCGCCGTCGACGTCAGTTCCGGCGATGACAACCCTGACCACAACCAGGGCCTCTATCGTTCCCCCGACGGTGGGCTTACCTGGACGCAGGTGCTCCCGGTGCTCGCCGGGAATTTCAACCGCGCACACACACCCACGGACATTGAATTTGGCGACGACGAAATCTGGGTCGGAACCATGCCCACTTACGGCAACGCAAGCACCAACTCCATAATTTATAAGTCGACCACTGGCCTGGCCGGAAGCTGGCAGGTGCATGGGCAAGCTACAACCGGTCAGATCGAACTCGCCGTTGCACCATCGAACCCCGATGTGGTGTACGCCATGCTCGAAGACAACTTTGTCGTGGCTGAAATCATCAGGACCGAAAACAACGGCGCAAGCTGGGCGAACGTGGCTGAGCCCGAGGACGCCGACACCGGCATTCCCGCCGACGATTTTTCCAGGGGACAGGCGTGGTATGACCTCACTGCTGCTGTGAACCCGGACAACGAGGATGAACTCATCGTCGGTGCGATCGACCTTTTCAAGAGTACCGACGGTGGGCAAAGCTGGACACAGATCTCAAAGTGGTGGGCCGGCATTGGCGTCAGCGCGCCCGTGGTTCACGCCGACCAGCATGCCATCCTCTATCGTCCCGGATTTTCCAACCAGGCGATCTTCGGCAACGACGGCGGCGTCTATTACGCTTCGAACCTCGCTGCGGGTACGCTCTCCATCAGCGTTCGAAACAACAGCTACAACGTCACGCAATTCTACACCGCGGCGCTCCATCCAACCGAAACCCATTACATGCTCGGCGGAACGCAGGACAACGGCACACAGCAGTTCACCCTGTCGGGCTTCGGCAGCACCACCGAAGTGGTGGGCGGTGACGGCGGCATGTGTTTCATCGATCAAAACGATCCTCATATTCAAATCGCGTCCTACGTCTATAACGACATCAGCCTTTCCACCGACGGCGGAAATTCATTCTCCCAACTAATCTCGGACATGTCATCCGGAAACTTCATCAATATCGGTGAATACGATTCCGATCATAAAGTCCTCTACACCGCAAAAACCACCGATGACCTTTACCAGGTCACCAACATCAACACGACTCCCGACATCAATACCCTGGACATCTCCATGGGCGCAATGCCGTCGGCACTCCGGGTTTCTCCGCACAGCGCCGACCTTTACATCGGCACCGATGCCGGAAGGCTCTTTCGTGTTGGAAATGCGCACACCAGCAACCCCGACGCCCCTGAAGAGATTACCGGCGCCGCGTTTCCCAATGGTTCGATCAGCGGAATATCGTTCGGCGTGGATGACAATCAGATACTGGTTACATTCTTCAACTACGGCGTCATCAACATCTGGGAGACACGGGATGGTGGCGCCACCTGGGTCAATCGCGAAGGCAACCTGCCGAACATGCCCGTGCGATGGGTGGAATACCATCCGCACAATCCCGACCAGGCTTACATCGCCACCCAACTTGGCGTTTGGTCTACCGATAACATCAACGTCGCCGCCCCCGAGTGGCTACCCACCAATGGCGGCCTTGCCAACGTGCGCACGGACATGTTGCGCGTACGGAAGTCAGACGGTATTATGATGGCTTCCACCTACGGCCGGGGTGTTTTCTCCGCGCTCGTACCCTCGCAACTCGCCCAGGAAATTACTTTTGACGCCCTTGTGGAGAAGACTTACGGCGACGAACCCTTCGAACTGACGGCCGTATCCACGTCGGAACTTCTCGTCAATTTCACAAGCTCCGACCCGGCCATTGCCTCTGTCGAAGGGACTACCGTCACCATTCACAACGCCGGAACCGTCACCATCACCGCTGAACAGGAGGGTAACATTTACTTTGCCAGTGCCGACCCCGTTGCGCACACGCTCGTCATCAACAAGGCTGAACAATCCGTTACCTTCGACGAGCCGGGCGAGAAAGCCGTCAACGACATCCCCTTTGAACTCACAGCAACGTCGACTTCAGACCTGACGGTGACCTTCTCCAGTTCCGACCCCGACATTGCAACCATTGAAGGAAAAGTGGTTACCCTCACGGGCGCTGCCGGTACAACGACGATCACGGCTCATCAGGTTGGAGATAACAACTATCTCCCGGCGACCGATGTCAGCCATGACCTTACCGTCGTCTCCCGCGTCCTGGAGATCACCGGGGAAAATGATTTCGGAGAAGTGATTGTCGGTGAACAGAAGTTTCTGGAATTTGTACTTGAAGACGTTGGCACCGGGTCTGTGGCCATCACGGCAACGGACGCGCCCGAAAGTTTTTCCGCCGAAATAGTCACCGAAGGAAACAACCGCGCCGTGGTCGTAGGATTTGCACCCACCGAAGAAAAAGATTATACGGCGACCATCACCCTGATTACCAACGCCACCTCCGGTCCGCAAAGCATAGAGGTCATCGGCAAGGGCCTCCTCATCACCAATGCCGAAGAAAGCGCTTCGACCTACATTACGGTCCACCCTAACCCCGCCCGGGAGTGGGTCATCCTTTCGGGGCCCCGCATCGGGAAACTCCGGGAGGTCAACCTCTACGACGGACGGGGACAAAAGCACGTCAGGCCGGCCGAGCCCCAATCAGAGAACGAGGTTCGTGTTGACGTCGAATCGTTGCCCACAGGGACGTACATTATCGCCGTTCCCGATGAAAAACGCATCCGCTACAAAAAACTCATCATCGAATAATCATGAAAACATTCTTTATACTCAACATCGTCGTATGCGCCCTGGCGCTTACCCTGATTCCTTCCTGCGATGACGAACCTACGGCGGAGGAAAAGTTTCTCGAAGACATCAGCCACTCATGGACCGCTGAAGTAATTACCCTCGACGGCATGACGCTGACAGGATCATTTGAAAATTTTCAGATCACCTTTAAAAGCGACATGACCTTTACCACACAGAACGGGAACGATCCCATCTGGCCCGCGGCAGGGTCGTTCACCCTGGAGTCGGTTTCTTCAACGGCGGGATTTAATCTTGTCAGAAGCGATGGCGTTGCAATCACTGTGGAGGAACTCGCAGGCAATGTACTCGTGCTGAGCCTCCAGTACACCGCGCCCGGTGGAAGAACCGCTTCGGTAAGCGGCAACTACGAATTTCAATTTAAGCGGTAGGGGGATGTTGCTGATCGCTTTGTCGGTGGAGGTCACGGGATCATATTGAGGGATATCATCGATGTCCCGTACTCCACGTGCGCCAGCGGGAGAAAATGATCCTGGACTTTCTTACTGAACTCCAGTTTTCGGTTTGACGTTGGCGCGATCCTTGATATCACAATCCCGATCCTTGTATTGTTAAACCAACGTTCCACACCAGACATGGCCATCCGGACAACCTTTCTTTTCGCTGCGGCACTGTTCATTTACTCAACCGCAAATGCAAAAAGAATCCCCGGAACGATCATTGATCTTCAGGGAAGGACCATCGATGTTGTTTTTAAAATTCCGTTCCGAATGTTTGGATCGCGACCGGATCTGGAGGGCGTTCAATTCCGTGTTGTGTATTTCGACAAGGACAATACCCGCAATGTGTTGAGACCCGATGACGCACGGGAAATCAATTTTTTTCACAATGGGATACAGTATCGCATGTTGTCGAGACCCAGGGATTTTTCGGGAGGGATACGCTTCGGTCAGCGACGTATCTTTCTACACCTGCTCATCGACGGTGAGTTCAAGCTTTTTCTCCACTATTATACGCAAACTTCGTCCAACGGTCCCGGAAACGGATCGTCGAGTTACCAGACGGAGGAGGAGATCTTACAGCTAAGGGACAAGGAATTGATATCGCCCAATCGTATCGGTTTCAGAAAGGAGATGCTGCGATATATCGACGACTGCCCCGAGGTTACAAACTTCATCGAAAGCCGGGACCTGAAAAGGAGGGATTTGGGGATCATTGTTTCGGAATACAATAAGCGGTGCGGGGACGAGTAGCTGTCCTTAGCTCTCAGCCCTCAGCTAACAGCCAACAGTCCCATCAAATGACCACATCCAGATATCCCGTAAAAACTAATTTAATTAGTTATCTTGACTAAAATAATTAGTTTCACTATCTTTGGATTCTCAACCCGGGTAGTGTGATGCCGAGCGTAAAAAAAGCCGATATTCTTTCACAGCTTCAATCGGAGATTCTCCGGCTGGAGGGATTTAAGCGACCGGGGAACAAAGCGGTAGACCTGGGACTTGGGCCCATTGCGAAAGCTTTTCCCGGGTCATCGTTTCCATTGGGTGCGGTTCATGAATTTTTATCCTTTCGGACAGAAGATACGGCGGCCACCTGCGGTTTTCTCGCCGGCATGCTGTCGCAACTCATGGGAAAAAAAGGGACCGGCTTATGGATCAGTTCTGCACGAACGCTCTTTCCACCGGCGCTGAGAAATTTCGGGATTGAACCTGACCGCATCATCTTCACCGATCTGGGCAGGGAAAAGCACGTGTTATGGGCGTTGGAGGAAGCGTTGAAATGCAGCGCGCTTGCTGCCGTAGTAGGAGAATTAAAGGACCTGAGCTTTATCGCTTCCCGCCGTCTTCAACTGGCAGTAGAAGGAAGCAGCGTGACGGCTTTTGTCATTCGCAACGCAAAGCATTTGAATACCACCGCCTGTGTGTCGCGATGGAAGATCACCTCTTTACCGAGCGAAGCGATCGGCGACCTGCCTGGTATCGGATCTCCACAGTGGAGAATTGAATTACTGAAAGTGAGAAATGGGAAACCCGGTATTTGGAATATGAGGTGGGTAAACGCAAGGTTTGAACCGGTTTACCCGGATTCGTTACAATCACTACAGGGTTTGCAAAGGAAAGCGGGATGATATGGAGCGGCGTTTTGTATCGGTTTGGTTCCGTTATCTGAAAACGGACTGGTTCTCCATCCGACAGCGAAAGCAGGATGGCGAGGACCCGGATAAAGTACCTTTTGTGTTGCGGGCGCCATCACATGGGAGGATGGTTATTACCGCGGCAAATGGGCATGCCGAAAGGGAGGGCATTACTTCCGGTATGGTACTCGCTGACGCCAGGGCTGTCTTCCCCGGATTAAAAATAGAGGACGACGTTCCAGATTTGCCGGAGCGCTTGTTGCATCGCCTCGCGGAATGGTGCATCAGGTTCTCGCCAGCGGTTGCCGTCGATCTGCCCGATGGACTCATCATTGACGCAACAGGATGTACACACCTCTGGGACGGAGATGAAGGGTATGCCGCCGACATAAGAAAACGACTCCATGCCCGGGGTTATGATGTCCGTGTGGCAATGGCAGATACCCTTACCGTGGCATGGGGAATGGCGCGCTTTGGAAAAGAACCCCTGGTCATCCAGTGCGGGCATCACCATGAAGCGCTCATGTCCTTGCCACCGGAAGCGCTGCGGCTGGAGCCGGAGACCGTGATCCGGTTACACAAACTGGGGCTCCATCGGGTCAGGCAGTTTGTCAACATGCCGCGTGCTTCCCTGAGGCGGCGATTTGGACAGCACCTTCTTGCACAACTCGACAAGGCATTGGGGCTCGAACTGGAAGTGATTCAACCCGTGCAGCCGATCGCGCCCTACCAGGAGAGACTGCCTTGCCTGGAGCCGATCGTCACCCTTGTCGGAATCGAGATTGCGCTGAGACAATTACTCGATATCCTCTGTTTGCGCCTCAGGCAGGAACAAAAAGGGTTGCGGTCGGCAGTCTTGAAAGGATACCGGGTGGACGGGAAGATTGAACGTGTGGAGATCGGTACCAACCGCCCTTCACACCATGTAAACCACCTGTTCAAATTGTTTGAACTCAAGCTTTCCGGAATGGAGCCCGCCCTGGGTATTGAATTGTTTGTCCTGGAAGCCCCTAAGGTGGATGACCTCTATTCGCAGCAGGAGAGGATGTGGGAAGGGACCGGTGATCTTGGGGAAATTTCCGAACTTATCGATCGCTTGTCCAACAAAGTTGGCGCCCATGCCATTCACCGCTATGTTCCCGATGAGCATCACATTCCGGAGCGGTCTTTCAGGAAAGCGTCATCCCTGGAAGAGCTGGTAGCCACTACGTGGCGCGCAGACCGACAACGACCGCTTCAACTGCTTTCATCGCCGGAACCCATCGAGGTAACGGCGCCGATTCCAGACTATCCGCCAATGCTGTTTCGCCGGAATGGCAGGATCCATAAGGTAGTCAGGGCGGATGGCCCTGAACGCATCGCCCCGGAGTGGTGGCTCCGGCAGGGCCAGCACCGCGACTACTACCGCGTCGAGGATGAGGAAGGCAACCGCTACTGGCTATTCCGGCTGGGACATTACGATGACGGGAACGCGAGATGGTATATGCACGGATTCTTTGCCTGACGAAGGGAAGGACTTGCCTGTTGCGAAAAGTTAATCGGGTAATAGAGGTTACTGACAGTTAAGACATGCGCTACACCGAGCTACAGACAACCACGAACTTCAGCTTTTTACGCGGCGCCTCCCATCCGGAAGAGCTGGTGGAACAGGCTGCGGCTTATGGCTATCGGGCGATCGCCATCACGGACCGCAATACTTTTGCCGGCGTCGTCAGAGCGCATACAAAAGCCCGTAAACTCGGCATCCGGGTGATTCCGGGTTGCCGGCTCGACCTGGTGGATGGCCCGTCGTTACTTGCGCTTCCCACCACGCGCGAAGCGTACGCACAATTGTCGAACCTGCTCACCCTGGGCAACCGCCGGACAGAGAAAGGTCAATGTGAACTGTACACGCGCGATGTTTACAACCACGCCAGGGAATCCATGTTCATCGTTGTGCCCCCCGCGTCCCTTAATGAATTCTTTGATTTTGACGAGACCTTTGTGAAGGCATTGCACGAATACCGTGCCGCCTTCGGCGAACAACTTTCCATCGCCGCCACACGCACTTACAACGGCGACGATGTCAAGCTGGTGCACCGCATCGCGTCCCTTGCAAAAGCCTTGCGCGTGCCCATGGTTGCCACCAATGATGTTCATTATCACCACCCTTCAAGGCGTCAGCTGCAGGATGTGGTTACGTGCGTCCGGGAGAAATGCACCATCCACAACGCGGGTTTCAGGCTGTTTGCCAATGCGGAGAGACATCTCAAGCCTGGCGACGAAATGACGCGGCTCTTTCGCCAGTACCCCGGCGCGGTCGCGCAGACACAACACCTCGAAGAAGTGTGCCGGTTCTCATTGAGTGAGCTCAAATACCGGTATCCCAAAGAGATCACCGGCGGCGGCCGGACCCCTCAGGAAGAGCTCACCTTGCTGGCCTGGGAGGGCGCAACACAAATTTACGGAGGAAACATTCCCGACAAGGTGAAGGCCACCATCAATTACGAACTCGCCTTCATCGGACAGATGAACTACGCGGAATATTTCCTTACCGTATATGACATCGTGCGTTACGCACGCGACAAGAATATTCTTTGCCAGGGGCGCGGGTCGGCGGCGAACTCTACCGTGTGCTATTGCCTGGGCATCACTGCCGTTGACCCTTCCCGGTTCGACCTGTTGTTTGAACGTTTTATTTCGTCGGCGCGTAATGAGCCTCCCGACATCGACGTTGATTTCGAACACGAACGGCGGGAGGAGGTCATTCAGTATATCTATCAGAAATACGGTCGTGAACGCGCCGCCATTGTGGCCACCGTTACCCAGCAGCACCATAAAGGTGCCATACGCGACGTCGGCAAGGCCATGGGACTTTCGGTCGACACCATCACGCGGCTGTCCGGGCTGATCTGGGATTTTCATGAGGATGGGTTCGACCCCGAACGCATTCTCAGCCAGGGCATAAACCCTGACGACCCCACCATACGCATGGTGCTGGAACTGACGGAGGAATTCATGGGCTTTCCCAGACAACTGGGCCAGCATACGGGTGGATTTGTCATTACCGAAGGGAAACTGTCGGATCTCTGTCCCATCCTGAACGCGCGCATGGAAGACCGCACCAACATCGAGTGGAACAAAGACGACATCGACGCCCTTGGCTTTATGAAGATCGACGTGCTCGCGCTGGGGATGCTCACCTGTATCCGCAAAGCCTTCGACCTTTCGAAACAGCACTATGGATTGGACCTCACGCTGGCCAACATCCCGCAGGACGACCCGGCGGTATATGACATGGTAAGCCATGCCGATACCATCGGGGTTTTTCAGATTGAAAGCCGGGCCCAGCAATCCATGCTGCCGCGGTTGAAGCCCAGATGTTTTTATGACCTCGTCATCGAAGTCGCCATAGTGCGGCCCGGACCTATCCAGGGCGATATGGTCCATCCGTATCTCCGGCGGCGCAACGGTGAGGAGCCGATCGAGTATCCTTCGAAAGACCTGGAAGAAATTCTCGGCCGCACCCTTGGCGTCCCGTTGTTCCAGGAGCAGGCCATGAAGATCGCCATCGTAGCCGCGGGATTCACGCCAGCGGAAGCGGATGAGCTGCGCCGAAGCATGGCCACCTTCAGGGCCAAGGGCCTGATCTCGCAACTGGAACAAAAACTCATCAGCGGCATGGTGAAGAACGGGTATACGCTGGAGTACGCCAAACGTGTTTTTCGTCAGCTCGAAGGCTTCGGAAGCTACGGGTTCCCGGAAAGCCATGCGGTGAGCTTTGCCCTGCTGGTGTATGTTTCCGCGTGGATAAAATGTTACTATCCCGAGATCTTTGCCTGCGCGTTGCTCAACAGCATGCCCATGGGTTTTTATCAGCCGGCGCAAATCGTTATCGACGCGGAGAAGCACGGCGCTGAAGTCCGCCCTGCGGATATCAACCTGTCGGAATGGGATAACAAGCTTGAAGAAAGGTCGGGGAAGTATTTTGCGTTGCGCCTCGGTTTCCGGCAGATCAAAGGCATGCGCGAAGCGGATGCGGCGCTGTTGGTCTCGCGAAGGGAGAAAGGCTACACCACCGTTCATCAACTGAGAGAAGCCGGTTTGTCGGACGCCGCGCTGGAAATACTCGCCGACGCCGACGCCTTCCGCTCAATTGGCCTCGACCGCCGGCGGGCGTTATGGGAGGTATCTGCGAAAGACAAACCGCATGTGTTGTTTCAACCTGATATCGAGCGGCCTCCGCTTCCGGAGATGTCGCTTCCGGAGCACGTGGTTCACGATTACGCCACCACATCGCTGTCGCTGAAGGCACATCCCGTGAGTTTCATCCGCGAACACCTCGACCGGATGAATATCCTGTCGTCATCGGCGTTGCAGAACGCCCGGAACGGCGACCGCGTCAAGGTGGCCGGGCTCATCCTCGTTCGCCAGCGGCCCGGCACGGCGAGTGGCATATGCTTCGTCACCCTCGAAGATGAAAAGGGAACGATCAACCTTGTGGTGTTCAAACAGATGTTCGACAAATACCGCAAGGAGATCATTCAGTCGCGGATGTTGATGGTTGAAGGCACATTACAGCGGGAGGGAGAGGTGATCCACGTGATCGTAAGGAAGTGCGTCAACTTCACGCGACTGCTTCGCGGGCTCACGGAATCCAGGTCCGAAGACCCGGCGCTGACGCCGGTGTTCCGCGCGGATGAGACTACCTCGCGTGTGCTGGAAGAAAAGAGAGACGTCGTGCAGGGGAAGATCTTTCCGGAGGGAAGGAATTTCAGGTAAATACGAATTACGAGTTACGAATGACGAATGACGAATGGAAAGCGCGAGGTTGAATTGGAGGGTGGGCTTTGTGGATGAAGACGCGGTCACCAGAAGAGCTCCGTTAGGAGCTCCCTATTTGTAGAATAAGGCCCCAACGAACCGCC
>CAZKBK010000016.1:0-104771 GCA_964551035.1 uncultured Roseivirgaceae bacterium
TTGCCGTCATGGCGTTGTGGGTGCTGCGAGGCGGACGATGCGGTGAGATCTTTTTCTACCGCGAAGGACGTTTACGGAAGGCGCGACTGAAAGGATGTGGAACGGATCGACAGATGCGCTGTTGGATGTAGCGTAGAACGCGGAGCGCGCAAAGGCTCGCGGCGCTCGCTGCCCCCGCTGAAAGCCCTGGCGTAAACGGGCTGGCCTCCAATCCCGTCGCGTAGCGACGACGTGTCGGTAGCCCGGCAATAAGAACCTACATGATGGCGTGCCACAGAAAAACCCGATCGGGAGCTTGCCCTGGATGGCACGCAACGCAGGCATTATATCCAACGCCGGCGCCTTGCCGTCGAGTCCTGACCTACGTTATACGGTGTTGCTCAGACTCCGAATACTACAAAGTTCAGTTTGACAATGTTGACCGACTGACTGAAGGAGACAGAGTCATTTTGAAAGGTCTTGAAGTTGGAGAAGTAAAGGGCTTTAAATTAGATGACGAAAAGAAAGTCGTCGCGATAATTTGGGTTGGACGAAACATAAAACTGACAAAGGGTTCGACCTTTACCATTCATTCCGACATCTTTGGCACGAGACATATTGAAATAGAACTTTCGGACAACCAAGAATTAATGAATGCAGAGGAAATTCAAACGGGTTATGTTCAACCACCTGACATGACTGGTTTTAAACAACAAACCGCCGAGCAGAGAGACAGTCTTGTAACGCACGACCCGATTTACAGACTCGCTGACACCGTGATGACGCTTTTGAGAAAATCAAGAGACACGACAAAAGTGAAGGAGCAAAGGTAGCGGTGACCTGCAACACTTGTGTTTATGTCAGCCGCTGATGATGTGCCATCATAAAAGTGAGTTTTCTAAATTTCCTTCAGCAGCCTGGCACATCCGCATCCCTTCTCCGGTAAGCAATGGTTGGACAGTCGCTGGAGGGCCCTACGGAGCCGGACTAAAATTATGAAGCTACTTTTTCGTAACCGGTGAGTATGCTATTTTTTTCCAAACTTCGTATTTTAAGGCGGAATTAGCATCTTAAACCCTTAAGCCACCCATGCAAACCATCAAACTAAACGCTTTGCTATTCGTGATAGCAGGATTGGCAAGTTGCGACGACGACGGCGCTACACCGACGGACGATGACCAGAGCGTTCCCGCTGTTTATCAAAAGATATACGGGGCGACGAGCGTCACTGCTGACGGAACGTATGTCTACATAAAAACCGACGGAACGCCTGACCACGAAAGTGTATATTATCCGACAAACAGCAACCTCTACGAAGACTTTTCAGGTCCAACCTTTGGAGGATACCCTTTTGCTAAAAATCCGAATACCATTGCCTCCAGAAATTACACCTTTAAAATACCTTTAAACCCAACTCAGGATTCAAACCATGCGGCGACACCCTTGGGTCCAATCGGTGTGGCGTTGAACGGCGTTCCATTCTTCAACCAATATGCAGGTCCTAACCAGCCCTTGACAAGCGAAATGAGCTCCTTTGACCAATGGTGGGGACACCCGGCTCAGGCAGGAGACTATCACTATCACGTAGAACCCACTTATTTAACAACAGTCAAAGCGTCCGGCGATGCCTTATTGGGTTTTCTCCTCGACGGGTTCCCTGTGTACGGGCCGGAAGAAAGCGGTAGCGCTGTTGAAGGAGGTAGTCTGGATGAATTCCACGGACATTTCGGTGTCACCGCCGATTATCCGGAGGGCATCTATCATTATCACGTCACCGACACGGACCCCTACATCAACGGCAATGGCTTCTATGGCACACCGGGCACGGTTACACAATAGCCTGTTCTTCGTCGCCCTGTCCCTTCTCAGTTGCCACCCCGTTGTGAACGAAGAAAGGCCTGAACTTTTGGCTTTCAATGTGGACTCCCTGGTTTTGGAAAACCGGAATGGCATCCTATACAGGAATAATGCGCCATTCTCGGGAAAGCTCTACCAACTCAATACCCAGGAGGATACGTTGATGATCGCAGGTTACTTCAACGGAAAGGAACATGGCGTATGGAAACGTTTTTTTGACAACGGGCAATTGGAAGAACTGCGCTATTTTGACCACGGCGTAAAAACAAAAACGTTGACACGTTGGTGGCAAAACGGACAAAAGCAGTTGCAATGTGCATTCAGAAGCGGTGAGTACGACGGAACCCTGGTCGAATGGAATGAAAAGGGAAGGCTGACCAAAGAAATGAACTACAAGGATGGTTATGAAGACGGAAGCCAAAAAATGTACTACGACAACGGAAAAATAAGAAGCAACTACGTGGTAATAGACGGGAAGCGAATAGGGCTGCTGGGGACAAAAAATTGCGTCAATGTATCGGACAGTATTTTTAAAAGGTAGCCGAACGCTTCTTCTTTTAGCCCTGCTGTGGCCCATCGCTTGCACCGACAAGCGGGAACAACTTCCATATTACAATACGCCTGATTTTACACCGCTGTTTATCCGGGACCCCAAACATGTAACTGACCACATACCTCACCAGATTGGAAAGTTTTCTCTCACCGACCAGGACGGACAAACCATTTCAGACGGGGATGTTGAAGGCAAGATCCACGTCGCCAATTTCATTTTCACTTCGTGTGGAAGCATTTGCCCCACGATGACGCAAAACCTGAAAAAAGCGAGCGAATACTTTGAAAAAGACAGCGCGGTTGTATTTCTCTCTTTCAGCGTAACGCCGTGGATAGACGACGTGCCAACACTGAAAACGTACAAGGCACACAACGACATCACCAACCCTAACTGGCATTTCCTCACGGGCGGCCAGGGAGAAATATACAGGCTGGCCCGAACCTCTTATTTTGCGGAAGAAGATTTGGGGTTTACCAAAGACAGCACGGAATTCTTACACACCGAACACATTCTGCTTATTGACAAAACAAAACGAATACGGGGCATTTATAACGGCACGCTGAAATTGGACATTGAACATTTGATAAAAGACATTGAAACGTTGTCAGAAGAATAAAATGACCGAAGAAGAAATTCCCGACTACAACATTTTCATGATGTGCGAACGGCTCAATAGGGACGCGCTTACGGAACTCGGTGCCGACTACTATTTCAGAAATTGCCGGCCCGATGAACTGGAGATATGGAAGGCATTTCCTTTTGACGGCCCTACCGTTCCGCCAGCATATGAAGACTTCATGAATCAAATTATAAAGGACTCGTATGGTGATGACATGGATACCTTCTTCGGAAACACGCTCCTGGTATGCAACGAAGATGACAAGCCCGTCGCAACCTGCTCCCGTTGGAAGGCCTATGGAAAATTCAACTCGATCCATTGGCTAAAGACACTCAAATCACATGAAGGAAAGGGAATTGGACGAGCGGTACTTTCTGCAATAATGCGAACATTCGCACCAGGGGATTATCCGATTTACATCCACACACAGCCCGGAAGCTTCCGGGCAATTAAACTGTACGCCGACTTCGGCTTTCACCTTCTATCGGGTGGAAAGCTTGGAACAAGAACCAACGACCTTGAAAAATGCTTGCCAATACTTAAGGAGTTCATTCCACAGAAAGACTTTGAAAAGCTAAGGATCACCGATACGCCCGGGCACTTCATAAAGTTATTAGCGAATGAGACGACCATTCAGTTTTGACAATGAAAAGACGCTCGGCCCATACCTCAGGACCGCGCGGCTTTGAAGTTTTTCGTCCGTTCCGGTTGAACCCGGAACCCGAATCCTTACCCTTTCGATTCCGGATTTACCGGCTTTTCGATCTCGCGTTTGGCGTGCTCCTGGAGGTCGAACAGCTTCGCTTTAAGGGTGTTGATCTCGTCGTGCAGGGCATCCTTCTCCCGGTTATTTTCGCTATTGGCGATCATCACCCACGCCACATCGGCGATGAGGAGCACCAGCCCGAACATGGCCCCGTACTTCATCCACGACATCCATTTCAGGATTTGGGTAAGGAGGCCGAAGTCGTTCTTGTTGCCCTCGACATAGAAGGTGAAAAACAGAAGGAACAGGTGGAATACACCGAAGACAACGTAGAAAATGAGCCTGTTCTTGTTCATTGGGGTTTAGTTAGGCTATAGCAAGCTTAAAGGTAATCCAAAAAAAAATAGCGACAAAACGCCTACACCTTCTGAATATCCGTGAGCTTGCGGTACAGCCCACTCTGGTCGACGAGCGTGTCATGGGTACCCCGCTCAACGATCTCCCCGTTCTGGATCACGACGATCTCATCGGCATGCTGGATGGTGCTGAGCCGGTGCGCAATGACAATGGACGTCCGGTTGCGCATCAAATTGTTCAACGCATCCTGGACAAGTTTCTCCGACTCCGAGTCGAGCGCCGACGTGGCCTCGTCGAGGATGAGGATCGGCGGGTTTTTGAGTACCGCCCGCGCGATGCTCAGTCGCTGGCGCTGCCCTCCCGAAAGCTTCGAACCCCGTTCCCCGATGGTCGTCTGGTAGCCCTGTTCGGTCTGCATGATAAATTCGTGCGCGTTGGCCACTTTCGCCGCGTGGATCACATCTTCCTCGCGCACCTGTTCCATGCCAAAAGCGATGTTGTTGAAGATCGAGTCGTTGAAAAGAATCGACTCCTGCGTGACAACACCCATCTGGCGCCGAAGCGATTCAATGTCGTAGTCCGGCAGGGGTATGCCGTCGAGCTTCACGGCACCGCTGGCAGGATCATAAAATCGGGGAATGAGGTCGGCGAGCGTCGACTTGCCACCACCCGAAGGCCCCACCAGCGCCACGGTCTTCCCTTTCTGCACGGTGAGGTTGATGTTTCGCAGCACGTGCTTTTCGTCATAGGCGAAACTCACGTTGTCGAAGGAAATGCTATCAGTGAACTGTCCGACCTTGATGGCGTCGGGTTTGTTCCGGATCAGGGGCTCGGTGTCGATGATCTCAAATATCCGTCGTGCCGACACCATCCCTTTCTGAAGCGAAGTCACACCATTGGAAAAATTCTTTGCCGGTTGGATGATCTGGGCAAAGATGCCGAGGAAAACGAGAAACTCGCCCGGGCTGAGTTCCGGGTCATCGCGCAACACCAGCGAAGCGCCGTAGTACAGGATGACGGCGACGATGATGATGCCCAAGGTTTCGGAAACGGGCGCCGCCAGTTCGTTCTTGCGGGCGATCGAAAGATTGACTTTCCGGTGGTAGCTGGTCTCGCCATCGATCTTTTTGAAAATAAACCCCCGGGCATTGAACGCCTTGACCACGCGCATCCCGCCAAAGGTCTCATCGAGGATGTTCACGATCCTGCCCACGGCCTCCTGGCTCTGAACGGCTTTCCGCTTCAGGCGCTTCACCAACTCGGCGACGAATCCTCCCGTCAGCGGAAGCAACACCAGCGTGAACAACGTGAACTTTACGGATATGAAAAACAGCGCGCCAAAGTAAAACACGATGGTGATCGGTTCCTTCATCACGAACTTGAGGCTGTTGACCATGGCCGTCTCGGCCTCGACAACGTCATTCGTGAACCGCGAGATCAGATCGCCTTTTCTGTTCGTGTTGAAGAACCCGATGTGAAGTCTGGTGACGTTTTGAAAAAAATGCATCCGGAGGTTTTTCACGATATCGACCTTGATCCGCGAAGCAACCATCCGTTCCATATACCGGAAGATGTTGGCGGCGATAACGCTGACAACGATCGACACGCATATGAACTTCACCGCGCCCATCGACCCCTCCCGCTCGATCACGCCCAGGAAATGATAATTGAAAACGTCGATGGCGTATTGGATGGAAAATGAAAATTCCGGCAGCGTGGCGGCAGCCGGGGGTTCAACACTTTCCTGCCCTAAAAGCATGTTCAGCATCGGGATGAGCAGCGTCATGTAAACCAGGCTCAACACGATTCCCATTACAGAAAAGACCAGGAACTGAATCAGCCGAACAACAACTGCGGGGGAATACCTGAGAATACGAAAATAGAGTTCCATCTAAGATCAGAAGTCGTAATGCCGCTGTGGAATATTCCACCGCAAAGCTAGTGAAGTTATGGTTGTATTGTTGTGACGCGCGGGATCGATGCTCTCGCTTTTCCGGATAAGAACGGCGCCGTCTATGAAAACGTTGTGTTTGAGCTGCCAGGAAGCGGTAAACGTTCCGAGCATGACCTGGTTCTGAACACCCTGCAACAAGGTATTTCCCAGTTCGCGCTCGCGTGTGGTATTCAGTTTCAAAATGTCTCCTCCCCAGTTCACGCCGGTGGTATCGCGGCCGGTTTCCATGAGCATAAGTTTAGCGGTCAGGTTCAGGCGCGGCAACGGTTGGTACCGCATGATACCGACCACCTCGCGGAAGTTCGCGCCCAACGGGTGGGCAATGGGTTGCCGGTAACTGGAATAGTTCCCGAAGTTCGTGCCATGGGAATACGTGTAGGGCCTCACCACATTGACTTCCCCCTGGAAATCGAGATTGGCGATGCCGAATGCATCCACATACTTCCCGCCCACCTGTACGCCAAACTTGTTCGCCCACCACCCATCCTGGTCGCGGAGGTGGTCGATCACAAATTCATCCAAAATGAATTGCCCGTATAATGAAAGCTTGCGCGCCACATTCCACTTGAAGTCCATGCCAAGCAAAACGTTGTCGCTGCTGCCATTCTGCTGCTCGATGGCGCGGTAAAAGATGATGGGGTTCAAATAGTCCAGGCGAAACTGGCTTGCTCCCGTGGGATCGTCAGGGCTGAAGATGACCGACTCGAACACACCCAGGTTGAACTTCTTTCCGACGTTGATGCTGAGGTGATGGAGGGCGTTATACTTGTTCGGATAACTTCCCGTGCCCGTCATAAGCTTGTTGTCTGCCACCATTTGGTTCACGACGAACAGGTAGTTGAGTTTCCAGACTTTGACGTTGCCTTTGAGAAAAAGCGCGGGTGGGGCAAAATCCGAAAAGATCAATGACCGGTAGCCGTTGCCGATAAACATCCGGTCGTGCCCGAACTGGAAACCAATGTGTTTCGTGGCGTAGAATGCGACATAGCCGCGGGCCTGAAGAAAATCGACGCCCTGCCCTTCCTTGTAGTTCTTCCAGAACCCCTCGTGCGGAACCACCTTGTGTTCCGTTATCCAGTCCGATACATACTGTGGAAGCAGCACCTGGTTGTCGGTGAGGTAGGTGTAAAAGGCCACCTTCCGGTCGACCATCCCGCGCACTTCCACGCCTCTCGTGTTGACGAACAACGGCTCGTCACGGCGCGAATCCTTGCCGGCGCCAACGTAAAGGACCGGATTCACGTGCAGGTCGAAATCCTCATGGTCGACATGAAAGAAATCCGACTTTTTCCGGTAGAAGTGTCTGAAGACGGGTTGATCACTGTCCGCGGATGGCGCGCCGGACCATTCCCAACTGTCGTTGCGCAGGTAGTCGTAATTGAAGCGGTCGGTACGCGACCCGATCAGGCCCTGGTTTTCCACAGAATCCATAAACGCGATAATCGCCGACCGTTCATACGGCTTGACGGCGGTAAACACCGGCGAAATGATCCGGCCGGCCTTAACCTCGTACCGGTCTACCCAATGGTAATAGTCGTCGTTCAGCGGCGCATAAGCGCTCTGGCAAAAGGCCTGGGAGCCGGTCAAGGCAGCAAGGACAAGTATAGGGGCAAATCTCATGACTGGACCGACAAAAATACGAAGGGAAAGGCCATTTCTTTGAATTCGTTGGCATTCTCTTGACCGGACCATCCGGTGGACCGGGCGGGCGAAAATTCGCCACATTGGCCGATGTCTTCCTGCGTCAGGTGGTTGTGTTTGGTCGCCCTGTCGCCAGTTTGCGGAAGCCGGCAACCGGACCTTGGCGTCAACGCCCGCGGTCACATCCCTTTGATGGATAGATTGGAAACTCAAAATACCCCGTTTCTTGGCCCCCTGAGGTCAAAAATCTTTAAACCGCCAAATTGGATTTTGGCTCCTAACCGTTATCTTTGCAGTCCCTTTTGGGGAAAAAAGCACATTTTGATATGAAAAAAGGCATTCATCCTGAGTATAAAGACGTTGTTTTCTGGGATACGTCCAGTGATCACAAGTTCCTGAGTCGTTCTACCCAGGCGCCGAAAGAAACGATCAAATGGGAAGACGGGAAGGAATATCCCGTGATCAAGGTGGAAGTCAGTTCCGCATCGCACCCGTTCTTTACCGGCAAGAAAATGTTCGTCGACACGGCGGGCCGCGTAGAGAAATTCAGGAACAAGTACAAAAAAGCATAAGTTACTTCTTCGATCATACACTGTGAAAAGGTCTTCGTCCGAAGACCTTTTTTTGTTTGAACGCGGTCTGAATTTAAAACTGCCTTACTTTTGAGTATGAACCTCGTCCTCTTTGATGACCCCCAGATCCGGCTGAACCTGTTGCCGTTTACATTCACCCGGCCGGTTGCCGCCATCCGCGTGGGTATCCTTACCATTGCCGAAAAATGGGAGAAGCGCCTAAAAAAGACGGCATCGTACAAGACGGAAGACTACCTCCAGGAAAAGTTTCCGTTGCAGTCGGGCGGTGAAAGGCTTCTTATCAACGGTGCCCTGTGTCCCGACGATATGCTCGTCGACGCCATTGGCATGCTGCCTGCGGGTAAATTTCTCATTAAAGGAGCTGTTCTGCTGGCGGCGCGGAATCCGACCCACGACATGGACGCAACGAACACGATCGAATACGCTGGCGAGCCCATGCTGATCGATAAACCGTGGAAGATCTTCAGGGAGAACGGCGGCCAGATCCGCGCCGACTTTTCCTTGCTCACCACCGGCCGGAAGTCCGCGGGTGTCAACGATGCCCACACTTCCGTATACCAGGAAGAGGACGTATTCGTGGAGGAGGGTGTCACCATCCGGGCAGCCGCGATCAATGCCCTTGCCGGGCCGGTGTACCTGGGAAAGAACGCGATTATCGAAGAGGGCGCCATCATCCGTGGGCCATTCGCCATGTGCGAAGGTGCCCACCTGAACATGGGGGCCAAGATGCGCGGCGATACAACGATCGGGCCCTATTCAAAGGCCGGCGGCGAGGTGAGCAACTCCGTCATCTTCGGTTTCAGCAACAAGGGGCACGATGGCTTCATGGGGAATTCAGTCATCGGCGAATGGTGCAACCTGGGCGCTGACACCAATACCTCGAATTTGAAAAACAGTTATGACACCGTTTCCATCTGGAGCCACAGCCGGCACGCATTCGAGAACACAGGCCTTCAATTCTGTGGACTGATGATGGGTGACCACAGCAAATGCGGGATTAACACCATGTTCAACACCGGGACCGTGGTTGACGTCTCTTCCAATATTTTTGGCGAGGGCTTCGTCCGGCAGTACGTCCCCTCCTTTTCGTGGGGAGGTACCGCAGGGTTGACGACGTACCGCATAGAAAAAGCGCTGGCGACGGCCGCGCGCGTAATGGCCCGCCGCAACATCGACCTTGACGACAAAGAGCGCCGGATACTTGAATCCGTCTTCTCGATGACTTCGATATTTCGAATCTGGGAACGAAAATGACCACGCCGGACGGCTGCCCCGGGATTTTTCGTCTTTTTTAAGTCGGCAAAGATCATCAACTTTGGCGTATGAGGTTTTCCGATATTCCGGGTCTTGAAAGCGTCAAGACCCTGCTGACAGAAGCGGTCAGGAGCAACCACAGCGCACACGCGCAGCTTTTCGTCGGCGCGCCCGGCGCCTTGAACCTGCCGATGGCGATTGCCTTCGCGACTTATCTTCACTGTGAAAATCCCAACGGCGACGCGTGCGGTTCCTGCGCGGCATGTCTCAAGAGCCGGAAATTTATCCACCCCGACACCCATTTCGTCTTCCCGCTCAGCAACGTGAAAAACGACAAGGACGAGGATCGGCTTAAGGCGGACATGCGGAAAAACTGGCGCGCGTTCCTCACCGAGCAGCCCTTTGGTACCCTGGACGACTGGACCAACTTTTACGGCGGCGAAGACAAGCTCGCCCTCATCTCGAGGGACGAGAGCCGTGAGATCATCAAAACGCTTTCGCTGAAGCCTTTCGAAAGCAGGAACAAGGTAATGGTCATCTGGCAACCGGAGATGATGCATCCGTCCGCGGCAAACGGCATATTGAAGGTACTCGAAGAGCCGGCACCCCATACATTCTTTGTTCTGGTCACCAACGCTGCCGACAAGCTCCTTCCGACAATCATTTCCCGTACCCAGATCGTTACCGTGCCGCTGCTTCCGGACGATGTGATTTCGGGATGGCTCACAAAATCCCACGACCTGAAGCCTGACCGCATCGATCGGATCGTGCAACTCGCCGACGGCGACCTCAGCATGGCGTTGCGCCTGGTAGACGAAGCGGAAGACGACAACACCGAACGGTTTGTCAACTGGATGCGCACCTGCTATCGTGGTGATTATCACGCCCTCCTTGGCATGGCGGAGGAATACCACGCCCTCGATAAACTCAGCCAGCGCAACTTCATGCGCTACAGCCTCAGCATGATGCGGGAGACACTGCTCCACACGTCCGGCGCAACCGCCATCAACAGGACACACGGCGAGGCGTTGAAGTTTGTACAGGATTTCAGCAAAGTGTTTAGGGAAGAGGCAACCCTGTTGGTCGACATTCACCGGATCGAACAGGCGGTAACCTTGTTGAACGACGCCAGTTACCACCTGGAAAGGAACGGCAGCGCAAAGATGATATTTCTCGACCTGTCGATCCAGGTAGGGCAGACGTTGAATCCAAAATTGGCATGAACAAGTTAATTCGCATTGGCACGCGCGGGAGCAAGCTTGCGTTGTGGCAGGCACATCATGTTGCCGCGCTCATCCGTCCCTCGGGATACCGCACGGAGATCGTTCCCATTGAAACGAAGGGCGACAAGATCCAGAGCGTCTCCATTGCCAAGATTGGAAGCAAGGGCGTCTTTACCGAAGAGATCGAAGAGCGACTCCTGGACGGATCGGTAGACATCGCCGTTCACAGCGCCAAAGACCTCGCATCGTCGATACCCGATGAACTCGAGCTTATCGCATTCACGGAACGCGAGATCGCCAATGATGTGGTCGTCAGCTTTCAGAAGGGTTTTAGCATGGGCCAGCCGGGGGCGAAGTTGGGAACCTCTTCTACCCGGCGGGTTGCCTTTGTAAAGCACTTTTACCCTGGCGCGCAAGTCGTATCCGTCAGGGGCAACCTGCAAACCCGCATCGGGAAGTTGAAAGCAGGGGATTGCGACGCGCTGATCCTGGCTTACGCCGGCATGCACCGGATGGGCTACGCCGACCTCATCGTCGAGCGTATTGAAACCAGTTACTTTGTTCCGCCCGTCGGCCAGGGCAGCATTGCCGTCGAGTGCCACAAGAAGCTCGCCTTCGACAAGAAGGAGGTTGTCGCGCGTTGGGTGAATCACGCCGAAACCGAATACTGCCTCCGTGCCGAGCGCGCTTTCCTGAAGACACTGGAAGGGGGATGCAGTATCCCCTCATTCGGATTTGCCTGGCTCGAAGGCAACCTGCTAACGTTGAAAGCCGGTATCATCTCGCTGGATGGACAACAAATGATCAAGCTCAAACGATCTTCCCCGCCGCAGGATGGCAAAGACCTCGGGAAGGCTGTCGCCCAGGACGTACTGCAGCGCGGTGGCGCCGATATCCTTCGCGACATCCGCAGCCAGATCAAGCCCACAACCTGACCATTGGCATAAATATTATCCGTTATGCACCGGCAGTCCCGGTTGCGGCGAGTCTTTTCCCGTAAATGCGTATTTTGCGGGCAATCATTTATCCCTACGATGAAAAAATTGGTTTTACTGGCGTTCACCATGGTGGTGGCATTTGGCAGCCTGGCACAGAAAAAAGATCATGTTGTTACGATCAGCACGAAATTTGGCGATATGGTGGCCATCCTCTACGACGAAACACCCAAGCACAAGGCGAACTTTATCAAGCTGGCGGAGGAACACTACTATGACAGCCTTCTGTTTCATCGCGTCATTGAGGGCTTCATGATCCAGGGTGGAGATCCCCAGTCAAAAAACGCGGCACCGGGCCAACACCTTGGTAGTGGCGGGCCGGGCTACACGATCGACGCAGAAATTAACCCGGAGCTATTTCACGAGAAAGGCGCCCTTTCAGCAGCGCGTCTCGGCGATGCCGCCAACCCGGCGAAAGCGAGCAGTGGAAGCCAGTTTTACGTCGTGCAGGGGAAAGTATATCCTGAAATGGAATTGAAGATCGACCAGGAAAAGTTCGGTCCGGCGCTGAAACAATTCTTCCAGAAACCGGAAAACAAGGCCCACTACGATTCCGTCGCACGGCTTTATCAGGCAGGGGATACCGAAGCGTACCAACAGTACCTTGCCAACCTTAAACCCCTTGTAGAACAGCAGTTGGGAGTTTCGGTGGAGCGGACCATCAGCCCTGAAAAACTGAAAGCGTATACCACCGTTGGCGGCACGCCGCACCTCGACGGAGGTTATACGGTCTTTGGGAAAGTGATCAGCGGCCTCGACGTCATCGACAAGATCGCGGCCCAAGCCACGGATAGGTCGAACCGTCCCGTCGAGGACATCCGGATGACCGTCAGCGTTGAGGAAATGAAGAAGAAGAAGATCGAAAAATTATACGGGTACGAATACCCTGAAGAAAAGTAGGATGAAAATTCTGGTAACGGGATCAAACGGACTCTTAGGACAAAAACTCGCCGCTTCGCTGCTGAACGATTTGACGATTGAACCCGTGCTCAGCGCGCGCGGTAAATCGACCATCCCGATCGGCCGGGCAAGGTACGTCCCGCTCGACATTACCAACCGTGAGAACGTGATGGCCGCCCTGAACGACGTTCGTCCTGACGCCGTCATCAACACCGCGGCGATGACGCTGGTCGACAACTGCGAGGCGGAACGGGAGGCGTGCTGGGAATCCAACGTCACCGCCGTGGGCTACCTTGCCGAAGCCTGTGACGCTGTCGGCGCACGCCTGCTGCACGTGTCGACGGACTTCATTTTCGATGGCAGCCACGGTCCGCTCGACGAGGAGGCCGTCCCGGGTCCCGTTAACTATTACGGCGAAAGCAAACTCGCCGGAGAGAACCTTATCCGGCAAAGCGCCATCCGTTGGTGCATTCTCCGCACGGTGCTGGTCTACGGCGTTACGCACGATATGAGCCGATCGAATATTGTGCTTTGGGTAAAGGAGAGCCTCGAGAACGGAAAAACGATACGCGTCGTGAACGACCAATGGCGGACGCCGACGCTTGCCGAAGACCTGGCGATGGGTTGCTACCTCGCGGCCGTAAAAAACGCAACCGGAATTTTCAACATCTCCGGCAAGGACTTCATGACGCCGTATGACATTGCCATCATGACGGCAGATTTCTTTCAGCTCGACAGATCCCTCATCATCCCGACGGATTCAGGCGCGTTCAGGCAAACGGCGCGCAGGCCCCTGAAGACCGGCTTTGTCATTGAAAAAGCGCGCAGAGAATTGGGATATGAACCTCATTCATTCCGGGAAGGGTTGGCGCTCATGGCGCGCCAGATCCACTCACACGTCCTTTGATTCCGTTTCAACATCCTTTTTCCTGCGGTTGAGCACCAGGTAATAGATGGGAATACCCATCAATGCGATGATCAACCCCGGCCACGTGAATGTGGGCTTGTAGATGATCAGCAACACGCAGAATGACAACCCCATCAGGATGTACAAGGCCGGAAGGAACGGGTAGCCGAAGGCTTTGTAAGGCCGCTCCGCATCGGGACGTTTCTTTCGCAGTACAAAAATCCCCGCGATGGTGAGCGCGTAAAACAACACAACCACAAACGAGATCATGTCAAGCAGATTGCCGTACCTGCCACTGAGGCAAAGCAGTGATGCCACGACACACTGCGCCCACAGCGCCCATTGCGGCACCGCATTCCGGTTCAGATGCCCCGCTTTCCTGAAAAACAGTCCGTCACGTGCCATGGTGTAGTAAACCCGGGCCCCTGCGAGGATAAGACCGTTGTTGCATCCGAATGTCGAGATCATGATCAGCACGGCGATGATCAGCTTTGCGGCGTCGCCGAAGATCTCGTTGGCGGCTGCAATGGCCAGGCGATCCTCCCTGGGGAAGGCGATGCCGTCCAGCGGAAGCACATGCAGGTACATCAAGTTTGTCGTTACGTAGAGCACGGTCACCATCAGCGTTCCCAGGAAAAGGCTCAGGCCGATGTTGCGCTTCGGGTTCTTGATCTCCCCGGCGATAAAGGTAACGTTGTTCCAGGCGTCGCTGCTGAAGAGTGATCCGGTCATGGCCGCGGCAATCGCGCCAAGCAACGCAACGCCCCCGATAGCCGTCCATCCCGAAGGGATGAGGCCCTGGCCGTTCGCGCCCAGGTCCTGGACGGCGGTAAAGCCTGTGCTCCAGTTCTCCGCCCAATGGCTGTTGTCGGCCAGGATGAATCCAAAGGCGATCAGGCCAAACAATGAAAACAGTTTCGACACGGTGAACACCCCCTGGATGGTCTTCCCTTCCTTTATACCCCGTGTGTTAACCCAGGTGAGAAAAACGATCATCACGATGGCTGTGATCTGCGCGGCGGAAACGTCGAGGAGCCCAAAATCAAAAACCTTGTTCGTTTCACTCATCCAGGGGAATAAATACGCGGAGAACCTGGCGAAGGCCACGCCCACGGCGGCGATCGTCGCCGTTTGTATCACGGCGAAAAAACTCCACCCATAGAGAAAAGCCATGAGGGGGTTATACGACTCCTTGAGGTAGACATACTGCCCACCCGCTTTGGGAAACATGCCACTCAATTCACCGTAACTCACCGCCGCGGTGATGGTCATAAAACCGGTGATCAGCCACACGCCGATCAACCAACCCGCGCTTCCTACGTTCCTGACGATATCGGCGCTCACGATGAAGATACCACTTCCGATCATCGATCCGGCGACGATCATGGTTGCATCCCAGAGGCCCAGTACGGGCTTAAAAGTTTTTTCGCTCATGCGGTTTGGGGTAAATAATTTATCAAGATAAGGGATTTCGTGTTACTGCGATACGATGGGCAACTACTCACCGATCAATTCCCCGATGGGCTGGCCGGTAGCGCCGCTCGGGAATGGAATGCTGAGCAGCACGCTGAGCGTGGGAGCGATGTCGGTAACCGGATGGTATTGCACGGACGTACCCTTCTTCACGCCATGACCATAAAAGAGCATGGGGATATGCGTGTCATATTTGTAAGGTGATCCGTGCGTGGTGCCCTGGATGCTACCGGAGCTATACCATCCCGGCTCGAGTACGGCGACAATATCACCCGAGCGTCTGGCGTGATAGCCGCGCACGGCCATGCCTTTGATGCCGCCTTCATCATAATGGCTCTGTCGGAGGATGCTTTCCGAGTAAACGTGCGCCACACCTTCCTGGGCCATGAGATAGTTGACGATCAGCTCCGTTGCGACAAGCATCTCGATTCCCGACGACCGCGGTTCAGAACGAAACGCAGCCTGGTTCAGGAACACTTGTCCGCCACTGAAGGCCTCGATGATGTCCTTGTCGGGAAAGTAATCCTTGAGGAAGGCTTCAAGGTTCGCCCGCACATAGGATGTCCGGAAATATCCCGCCTGCATTTTGTTGTCCTTGAGGTACTGTGCAACATCGGCAACGGCGTGGTCGGCAGTCAAAAAGACCGTGTAATTGCCATCGCCGACCTGGCTGTCCAGCGTCTTGAGCAGGTCGGCGATGTTGCGGTCAAGGCGGATGTACATGTCTTCAACTTCGATGGCCCGCGGCCCCACCGCATGGCCGAGGATGTCCGTTGTTGAAAAGGAGACCGCCAGAAAATCGGTCCATTCGTCCGTGCCTAGCTGTTCACCGTCAAGGGCAGCCTTGGCCATTTCAGTGACATAGTCATTGCCAAAGGGGACGGTGGTGAGCAGACCATAGCCGCCGGCCTTGCGCATCTCGGCAAGGTTATACGGAAACGTGGGGCTCTCCTTGCCCTGGAGCTTTGCCTCGTAGGGAGAATTGTCCGGTCCGCTGCCCGTGTATTGGTCTATCGGCAGTACCGGCGTCCATGATTGCGACAAGTACCTATCGGGGAGGCCCCGATCGTTGAAAGCCTCGACCCACGACGGCAGCTTGTCCATGTACCAGGTGCTGGTAATAAACCTGCCGGTGTTGCTGTCGTACCAATAAGCAGCGTCGGCAAGGTGGCCGGCAGGGAGGACCGCACCCCGGTCCTTGACGGAAATTCCGATCACCTTCGCCCGCTTTTGCGTAAACAGTTTCAACTCATCGGTGATCGTGCTGGAGAGCAGTCGCCAGGGCGAAACGTCGCCATTCCCTTCCTCAGCTCCGACGATTTTTTCCTCCGGGTCTTCAACACAGTTGACGTCCTTTTTAAGGTTTTTGTCATACCATGAATTTCCGATGATGCCATGCACGGCTGGCGTGCTTCCCGTGTATACCGACGCGTGCCCCGGTCCGGTAACGGTAGGGACATAGTTGTAATGCGCATTCTTCGCCATGAAGCCTTCACGCATCAGGCGCTTGAATCCTTCGTTGCCGAAGTGTTGGTAATACCGGTAAAGATATTCCTGTTTCATTTGGTCAACCACGATTCCAACCACCAGTCGTGGACGCTCAATGCCATCGTCCGGCGCCTGAGCAACCGCTTGCAACGAAACGACAAACAATAGGATCAAAAGTAATTTCTTCATAGATGTGCCAGTGAGGAAAGCAATATAATGAATAAGCGCGGAGTTCGTACGCCGGTTTTTTTAAGGGGCAAATTAGTGGTCCCGACAGTAGATTTTCTCGTATTCGTCCGCGTCGTCGTAGATCGCCCGCCGGAGAAATTTTCCGTTCCGATCATAGTAAATGACCACAAAGACCGAAGCCTCCGCAACATGTTTTTCGGTAAAATACAAAGGTTGCTCCCCGGACCCGACGTTCACCAAGTCGCTGAAGGTGGGCGGAATCACCGTGCCCGCTGTGCTGCTCATCACGCCGTACCCATCCGCTGCATGGACGATGGCGAGCCGCTCTTCCGAGTCGTCACGGACCATTCGGATCGACTTGATGCGATCGGTGACCACACTGTCGCGTTCCATTGCGTACAGCGCCCAGTACGGACCCCGCCTGACCCACGCGCTTGTATCGTTCCAGTACGTTACCTCATCAAAGACGAAGTCGCTTTTGGGCTGATTGTTCCAATCGACAAATCCGTAGCCGCCGTCCTTGTAGGCCACCAGCAGCGCGTCGTGGTAGCGCCGGATATTTTTGTCATACTGCGGGGGGATGAGCTGCCCTGTCGTCACATTCCAGATTCCGAATTTCATGTTGCGAAGCAATGAAACCATTTGGCCCCTTACGTCGCCGATGGCGTCGTATTCCATGGGCAGCAGCAATTTCCCGTCCGCCCGCATCAAACCTTTCTTTCCACGGCGGACCACGGTAAAAATGCGACCGCCGGTGTGCTGGATGTCGTCGGCGCCAGTCGTAAATAACGGGATGCCCCCAATATCATACACCGTCCTTTCTTCGCCGTCGTCGACCACCAGGAAAGCGGTGGAGTCTTTGCCGGGAACAAACGTCGGATGAAGCGTGCCGGCAAAACGCTCAAGATGTTGCGGTCCAAAGTGGACGGTAGCGGTATCGTTGAAATGGGTGATCAAAAAAGGCCCTTCAAATGCGGGAGACTCATGACCGGGCTCCAGCACGCGGCCGTTTGCCATGTCCACCACGTACCAGAGGCTGTCTTTCATGGCAAGCACCCACGGATCATGCACCATGAGGTCGTCGAACGCGCCCACCCGGAGGCCGTCGTGGCGGTACAACGTCTTTCCCTCCCCGGACGTGGTTGTATATCCGAAGAATGAAGGGTTGATGTCATCTTCACTGAACGGGATGATGGTCCCCAGATCCTGGCCGATTATGCCCTTTTTTCCATCGTAGGAGACCAGCAGCCGTCCATCGGGGAGCGCCTGCATGTCGTCAAACGGTCCCGCGGCTTCATGGTTTGATTGGCCGTCCGAAAAAAGTTGGTCAATGGCAGTCGCGTGCCAGTGGTCATTCCGCCGGAGCAATACGACGTTTTCGTGGACCCTGAACCCTTCCCAGGGGGCATTACCCAACGGGCGGCCTGTCAGTCCAAACAGTGACCATCGCCCGCCCCGCTCGACGGCGAGCAGGCGGTTGCCGACCACACGTGCGTCATCGACATTCCGATGCGCCACCAAGCCCGATTTGTGGATGACGTACTTGCCGTCGTCGGCCGTCACGGTGAGAAAGCCGGCGCCGATGTCGTCGATTTCCCGGGTATTCCCCAGGAAGATAACCTGCCCGTTGCGGCCGATGATGCTGTCAGCCATGACGAGAATCTCCTCGGTGATGTTTCCACACCGGTAACTGTCGTCAAGGTCGCCGATGATGGGCGGAACCACACTCCGCCCATCTTTATCCATGAGGCCAAAACGGCCCTCTTCAAGAAAGGGAACGAGGTAGCTCTCCTGGAGCCGGAGGACGTGTCGGAGGGAGTCATTCAGGTGTTGGCCATCGCCAAAGTCAGGGGGCACCAGGTAGAAGAGCACATTGCGCGCAATGCGGGCGTAGCGGCATTCGGGGTAATTCGAGAGATAGTCGACGAAGGCGGCGGGGTCGCCGGAGGCGGTGGACAGTTCGAAAATGTTCCGCTCGACTTCGGCGCGGTAGGGACTGTCCGGATGTTCGCGCAGAAACTGTTCAAAGCTGGATAACCGTCCATCGGCCGTGGCAGATTCGTAGACCAGTTTCTCATAGGCCTTGCGCGCGCGCGGCGCCTCCACTGCATTGGGGTATTTGCCCAGGAATTCATAGTAGGACCCATACGTGTTGATTTTCACCGCGTTTTCGAAGGCGGCCTTGTTGCGCAGGGCGATAGCTTCAGAGCGCTGCGGTGCGAAAGGGTGGTCGCGAAGAAAATCAATGAAAGCCACTTCCGTTCCGCAGACCCTGACCGCTTCAAACGCCGCGCTGTCAACCCGGTCCCGCTGCCTAAGTAAAGCGAGGCTATCGACGTCCCAACGCATCATCCGCTCGCGCGAGCGGGCGGATTCCAGGCCAAAGTCTTCGATCGCTGCCAACACATGGTGGTAGGCCGAATCGGTGTTGTGTTTGGGGTTCTCTGGAGCGAAGAACAACGTCGAGAGAAGGTACCTCGCGAGCGCGTTCACGGGTTGTTTACCGAGGCTTCTTCGCAGGTGAGACTCTGCCTTTTGCCACTTCTGTTTGTGGATCAAACGGATGGCTGCCCGTTCATGCGATGACGGCTGAGCGAAGCCGGCCGTTGAAATAGTCCACAACACCACGGCAATGAAAAAACAACGAATCACTTCCCTGATATTATTTGAATTGCCAAAACTACAAACTTAATTCGACCCGCATTTGAGTCGCCGATGCTATGAGCGCTTGAAATACCCGATTTGGCCGCAAATGTTGTTTACCAGGATAAATTTTGTAAATTTTCACGCTGTAACACCGCTTTCATGGCCAAGTTAAAGAATATCATCAAACAGCTTTCGGAGAAAGACTTCAGTGCTATTTACAACTCGCTCATCGAAAGCAACGCAGAAAAATCAGCATATCTTTTGAAGGCGCTGCGCGAACGGTCGCTCTCCGACAACAAGATCATGACTGAACTGGACGTCAATGCCAACGCTTACTATACGCTTCGCTCCAGGTTGAATCTCAAAATTGAAGAATACCTGATGGAGCAGTTGGAAAGCCCCCGCACAGATGTACTGCGGAAGGTTGCCAATATCAACGAGGTGATCTTTACCAAGAAAAAAGCGATTTCCGTTGCCACCCTGAAGAAACTTGAAAAAGAACTACTCGACTATGACCTTGCTAACGAGTTGACAATTATCTACAAGTCACTCAAGAGGTTACATATCAACTCTCCGGATTACTTTCAATACTCTCAGCTCTACAACCGGCACGTTGCCTACATGCTCGCCGTCGACAAGGCGGAGGATCTCCTGGCCGACTACTTTAAAAAATTCGGCGATTACCTGCTCAACGGGGCGGAGATTGAAAAAATGGGGCTGAACCTTGTGATGAAAGAGATGCAGAACGTCTCGAACCTGTACGAATCACACCGGCTCTACGTCTATCAGAGTTGCATGTATGTATTTCACAGGCTGTTTGTGGAGGTTGACGACAATATGCAGCAGGACGGCGAATCCATCGAAGACATTTTCGAGAAAGTCCAGAAGGTCTTCGAGAGTTACCACCTCGACGCCATCTACTACCACCTCAACCTGGTCTTTGAGTTCCTGAAGCTCGAGTACTACAACCATTACAAGGTTTATCGGCAGGCGGAAAAATACTTCGAAGAAGTGAACGACGCCTGCGCCAACCTGCTCGTCAACTATTCGACCTTTACTTTTCCATCGCAATTTCTCATTTCCAAACTTGAGCGCGCCCTGCGGAACGGAACAGAACGCGACCTGTATCAGGAGAACGAAACGATGTTTGAGGACTATGAGGTCGATTCCCTCGACGTTCCCAAGCATGTCGTCTATACGGTCTACCGCGCCCTGGCATGTTACTACGTCGACAAGTTCGATGAAGCGGCAAGACTGATCAACGGCCTGCTCAACGAGATCAGCCTCAAGAAATACCCTTTTGCGCAACTTGAAATCAAATCGCTGCTCGCTTTGCAATATGTGTTGTTGCGAGACTATGAACTGTTCAACCAGTTGTCCAACAGCATACAACGCCAGATCCGGCTTTTCGGAAAAGACAGTTGCGAAAACATCATGCTCTTTCTCAAGATCCTGAAGATTGCGACAAGTGAGGCTAAAAAGGAGAAGGCCAAGAAGATCAGCGCGCTGATTCCGCGCCTGATGAATACGAGCGAAACTTATTTTGCCCCGACCAAGCTGGTGAAGATGGATGACAAGTTCGTGCGGCTGCTGACGGAGATGTAGGAAAGAACGCGGGGGCTATACGTCGAGTTTGGTGATGCTGTCGTGGGACAGTGGTTTGTTCAGGTACAACTTTACATTCTCATACTTCTTGGATCGGTTGAAATCCTGTGGGTTGATGGAGGAAGTGAGCATCACAATCTTGCACTTCTTCCTGGCCATATTCCCGAGCTTTTCGAATTCATCGAGGAACTGAAAACCGTCCATGAGGGGCATATCGATGTCGAGGAAGATGACGTCGGGCAACACCTGGTCAGCAACATCCAATTTCTCCATGTTCCTTAAGAACTCGATCGCGCTTTTTGCGCCGGTGTGGGTGTAGATGTTTTCCGCAATGGCAGCCGCTTCAATCATCTTCTGATTGATGAGATTGTCAATTTCATTATCATCGATGAGCATGACCGTGCGGTATTTTTTAGGAGGCATGGTGTATTGTTGAATGCTGTATAAAAATAGGAGTTTGGCAATTATTTACAAACTGGCCTCAAACGTGAAACTTGATGCCCTGCGCCAGGGGAAGCGTTTCACCAAAATTAATGGTATTGGTTTGTCGGCGCATATACGCTTTCCAGGCGTCTGAACCGGACTCGCGCCCCCCGCCGGTTTCCTTTTCTCCTCCAAAAGCACCGCCGATCTCCGCCCCCGATGTTCCAATGTTGACATTGGCGATTCCGCAGTCGGAGCCTTCGTGCGAGAGGAACAATTCCATCTCGCGCATGTTTGTGGTCATAATCGACGAGGAAAGGCCTTGTTGAACGCCGTTCTGGTAGGCGATCGCTTCGGCGAGGGTCTTATACTTCACCAGGTAGAGAATCGGAGCGAATGTTTCCTGCTGAACGATCTCGAAGTCGTTACTGACTTCAGCGATTGCGGGCCTGACGTAACAACCGGACTCATAACCGGCGCCCCTGAGCACCCCGCCCTTCACGACAAAATTCCCGCCTTCAGCCTCTATCCTTTTCAGGGCATCGCGGTAAAGCTTAACCGCCTTCCTGTCGATGAGGGGACCCACATGGTTACCGGGGTCCAGCGGGTTGCCGATGCCGAGCTGGCTGTACGCGTGCGCCAACCGCTCCCGTACAAGGTCATAAACGGACTCATGGATGATCAGCCGGCGGGTGGTTGTGCACCGTTGACCGGCGGTTCCCACGGCACCAAAGAGCGCACCGCGGATGGCAATGTCGAGGTCTGCATGCGCTGTGATGATGATGGCATTGTTTCCCCCGAGTTCCAGCAATGGACGTCCCAGACGTTCGCTGACCGTGCGCGCAACGGCGCGGCCCATACGCACAGAGCCGGTGGCGGAAATCAGCGGCAATTCTTCATCTGAAGCCATCCACTGCCCTACCTTCAGGTCGCCATTGACCAGGCAGGAGACACCTTCCGGCACCCCCATGTGTTCGAAAACCTCGTTAACGATATTCTGACAGGCGATGCTGCAGAGCGGTGTTTTCTCCGACGGCTTCCAAACACAGGTATCGCCGCACACCCAGGCAATCATCGCATTCCAGGACCAAACCGCTACCGGAAAATTGAATGCAGTAATAATACCGATCGGACCCAGTGGGTGCCATTGCTCATACATCCGGTGCATCGGCCGTTCTGAATGCATGGTCAGGCCATGCAACTGCCGGGAAAGCCCCACGGCAAAATCGCAGATGTCGATCATTTCCTGTACCTCGCCCAGCCCTTCGGTGTAAGACTTGCCCATTTCATAGGAGACCAGCTTACCCAACGCCTCCTTGTGCTCGCGGAGGGCGACGCCAATCTGTCTCACCACCTCACCGCGTTTCGGCGCAGGCCACGTGCGCCATTCGGCAAACGCCGCCCTGGTGGTTTTCACCACTTCGGCGTAGGTCCGCTCGTCCGCGGCGTATACGGATCCGATCAGTCGACCGTCAGCGGGTGAGAAGGAATCGATAAGCGTCGTTCTTGTTTTGAGCCAGCGGCTTCCCGTGGAAACGCCCGGATTCTTCTTTCTCACGCCAAGTGAAGCCAGGGCCTGTTGAATGCCAAATTTTTTCATAATGATCAATGCGGCACAAAAGTAAGGTTTTTAGGGGAAAAGGGAACCCCAGGCGCCGCCAGTTTGAGCAAGAAGGGCTAGGACATCACCATTCAACACCGTACACGCCTTTCTCGCCGTCGGGATAATATCCTTCCACGAGGATGCCACCTTTTTTGTAGTCGAGAATGCGGTTAAGGTCTTCGACATTGTTAACCGGAACTTTATCGATAAAGCCAATCACAAAGCCTTCCCTGATGCCTGAATGTTCCCACCTGCCTTCATGAAGCGACTTTATTTTAACGCCCCCTTCGAGGAGCAGTTTCGAGAGCTCGCGGTACGGAACATTTTCAAAGGTAGCTCCCTCAATGTCGAAGCGGATTTCCCGCTTCTCCATGATTTCGTTTCCCTCGGCATTCTTAAGGCGCGCCCGCACATCCCGTTGCTTGCCGTCTCGCAGGAAGGTTACGTCAATTTCGGCGCCCGGGCGGTGGCGTGCCACCCATTCCTGCAGTTCGGAGACCGAATTTACACGGCGCCCGTCCACGGCGATAATAATGTCACCGGCGTGAATGTCCGCGTATTCGGCGGCGCTGCCAGGATTGACGGCGCGTACACGCACCCCCTGGCTAAGGGGAAGTTGAAAACGCTCGGCAACAACGGCGTCTACATTATCGATGACCACACCGAGCAACCCGCGCTTGACTTCGCCGAATTCGAGCAGATCATCCATCACTTTCCGCACCAGGCTGACCGGGATGGCAAACGAATATCCCTGATAAGCGCCGTTTGAAGTGGCAATGGCCGTGTTAATGCCGATGAGTTCCCCTTGGAGGTTGATCAGCGCGCCCCCGCTGTTGCCCGGGTTTACCGCCGCGTCCGTTTGGATAAAGGATTCAATGTGATACTCGTTTTGAAAACTGAGCACGCCGATGTTGCGCGCCTTTGCGCTGACAATGCCGGCGGTCACGGTCGAATTGAGATCAAAAGGGTTTCCCACGGCGAGCACCCACTCGCCGGGCTGCACCGCGTCGGAATTGCCGTAACGCACAAATGGGAGGTGCTTCGCCTTGATCTTCAGCAGGGCGAGATCCGTCTGCGGGTCTTTGCCGATCACTTTTGCAAAAAATCGCTGATTGTTACTCAGGACAATTTCAATGTTGCTGGCGTCTTCGATGACGTGAAAATTCGTGGCGATATAACCGTCATCGGAAATTATAACACCCGAGCCGGACGAATGCACGGAAAAATCATTCTCCTGCATCAGCGGGTTGATACTAAAACTCCCGGGTCCGTAGCCGGTGCGGATGTGGACCACCGCCTGCGTTACCTTCTTTGCCGCGGCAAGGAAGTCCATTCCCTCGGGCACACGATACGCCGTATCCACCGTTCGCGACGTAAGCACGAGCCGCTGCCGTTCGTCGATGGAATTGTATCCTTCATTTTCGGCACTGAAATAACGCATCGTGAAGATCGAGCCTAGAACACCGCCAAGACAAGCCACTATGGCCAGCACGAGCAAAATCAAAAGGGAACGCTTCATATCCGCCGCTTAGGAATAAGAAAGTTAACGCTATTTCGACAAAAAATGATCGTGCCAAAAACAAAAAAGCGCCTACCCAACATGGGGCAGGCGCTGATTAAATCGCGGCAACTTTGTTGACCGTTATTTTACGGCGATCGTTGTTTTCACGACCTTCTTCGCATCCTTCGGCAATACTAGCTCGAGGATGCCGTTGATGTACCGGGCGGAAATCGCATCAACCGCAACATCTTCGGGCAGGGAAAACTTCCGGCTAAACGTCCCGTATTGCGTCTCGCGAACACGAACCTTTTCTTCATCTTTCTCCGTCCTGGATTTCCGTTCGCCGCTGATGGTAAGGACGTTGTCGTTCAGGTCAATCTTGAAGTCTTCTTTCTCCACGCCTGGAACGGCCACGTTAACCTCGTACGCTTTGTCGGTCTCAACGATGTCGACCCGTGGAACAAACGAATAGGCAGACCCACCGGTACGCGTCACCGACTCGTTGAAAAACCGGTCGATCAATGAACTGAATGACGTCGGTGCGAAGTCATTCAGGATTGGGTTATAACGAACTATGCTCATACAACTTGTTTTTTGGTTTCTGTCCACCTTCGTTGAAAAGCATACCATTAATATTTTTGAGCCATTTTGACATAAAAACGGATCGAATGCTTTACGAATTATGTCATAATGGCGTAATTAATCAAATTTGATGGCCCGGATCGGATTAATAGACATGATCGCCGTGGTCGGGATGAGGAGGATGGCCGACACGACCACCAGGGTGAGCAGATTGAGAATGATGACGATGTCCCAATGCCAGCCGATGGGGACGAAAGCCATGTAGTAGTCGTGCGGGTTCAGGGTAACGAGTTTAAACCGGTCCTGGATGAAGCAAAGTCCAAGGCCGAGAAGATTACCGAGAAGGAGCCCTTTCAAGATCAGGCTGACGCCATTATAGAGAAAGATGGACCGTATCTGCCGATCGCTTGCGCCGACGGCCTTGAGCATGCCGATCATCTGCGTTCTCTCCATGACCAGGATCAACACAATGGAGATCATGTTCACGCATACCACGACGAGGATGATAATCAGGAGAATATTTACCTGGCGGCTCAGGAGATCCAGCCACTCAAACACCTGGATATACCGGTCGCTCACGAGTTCGATGTACAGGTCGTAGTCCATCCGCTGCCCGATCACTTCGGCGGCCTGCGGCGCCTGGTCAGGATGATCAACGAACACTTCAATGCCTCCCGCCAGGCTATCGGGCCAATCGTTGAGCCGCTGGATAAGCTTAAGGTCACCGAGAATTACCCGGCTGTCAAAATATTCCGACAGGTTGGTTTCATAGATGCCTGCAACCTTCAGCCGGCGAAAACGCGGGGGATTTTGAAAAAAGTGCACGAGGATCTCGTCTCCGACGCCAACCTTCAGCTTTTCAGAGATTACTTTGCTCAGAACGACTTCGCGTGAATAGGTCGAATCGGAAAAGGACATAAACCTGCCATCGACGAGGTAATCGTTAAACGTTGCCGTATCAAAGCGCGGCCCTACCCCTTTGATGACCAGTCCGAACACTTCGTCTCCGGTCTTCACCACCCCCACCTTGTGGGCATATTCCTGAACATGCCGCACATACGGATAGGCGTCAGCGTTTTCGTAAAGGTCGATGTGGAAGTTGAAGGGTCGCTCTTCCTGCGAGTTGCTCATGCTGAACTTTGTGATGAGGATGTGCCCGCTGAAGCTGTAGATCTTTTGTTTTACCGTTTCCTGGAAACCCTTCATGATGAGAAAGGAAACCAGGGACGCGGCCAGTCCTACCGCGATGGTGATGAGCGCGATGCGGTGAATGGTAGAAGAGAAGCCCTCCTTCTGTTCCGAGCTTATTCTCCTGGATATAAAATAAGGTAGATTCAATTTTTGCTAATTTTTCGCGCTGAATTGCTCTCCAAAATAGCACAACTACACGTACCTTACGCACGGCAATTGGAAATTATGAGAAATATAAAGATGATCAGCGCGCTGCTTTTGACCGGCTTTGCGCTTCAGTGCAGCAACAAACCCGTGGCGCAGGACAATCCCTCGCCGGAAAAAGAAGTTATGGTCGGCGCAGACCAACTCAACCTGCTTCTTCCCAAACTCGAGGGAAAAAATGTCGCCCTTGTGGTCAATCACACCTCGCTTGTGGGCGGAACGCATCTGGCTGATACGCTGATGGCATCGGGCGTAACCGTTAAAAAAGTGTTTGCCCCGGAACACGGCTTTCGCGGCTCGGCCGCAGACGGCGAAAAGATTGCCGACGGCATCGATGCAAAGACCGGATTGCCCATCGTATCGCTTTACGGAAGCAACCGCAAACCCACGGCCGAACAGCTTGCCGACATCGACGTCGTTGTCTTTGATATCCAGGATGTCGGAACACGGTTCTACACCTACATCAGCACCATGCACTACGTGATGGAAGCCTGTGCTGAAAACGGCAGGAAAATGATTATTCTGGATCGACCCAATCCTAATGGCCACTATGTCGATGGTCCCTTGCGGACGCCGGAGCTCAAATCATTCGTCGGCATGCACCCGATACCCATCGTCCATGGGCTGACCGTGGGCGAGCTTGCCCTAATGATAGATGGCGAAGGATGGCTGGAGAATGGCGTCAAGTGCGACTTTGAAATCATTCCCGTGAAGAACTGGACACATGACGATTTCTATTCGTTGCCGGTAAAGCCTTCCCCGAACCTCCCCAACGATCAGGCCGTGCGCCTTTACCCGTCATTGTGCCTCTTTGAAGGAACTGTGATCTCCGTCGGACGCGGAACGCAGATACCGTTTCTTATTATTGGCAACCCGGAGTTCACCGATCTTCCCTTCACCTTTACACCCGAACCCATCGCCGGCATGTCGAACCATCCACCGCACGAAGGAAAACTATGTTATGGGTTGGATCTTCGCGACGTGAAGGTGGAACCACGGATCGACCTCGGCTACCTCATCGATTTTTACAACCGCTATCCCAATAAGGACGAGTTCTTTCGCGGTTCGTTCGACCGCCTCGCGGGAACACCGGTACTCAAGCAGCAGATCAGGGATGGGCTGAGTGAGCAGGCGATTCGTGCGACCTGGGAAAAGGACCTGGACGCATACAGGGAGATGCGAAAAAAATACCTGATGTACGAATAGCGGGTGAAACGTCGGGACTGAAAGACAACGCACTATGACCAAGGCTGAAAAAGTCAACGACATCCTTCGCATACTCGACAAGTATTTTCCCGATCCCGATATTCCCCTCGACCACAAAGATGCCTACACGTTGCTGGTGGCCGTCCTGCTGTCGGCGCAATGCACCGACGAACGCGTAAACAAAACGACGCCCACCTTGTTTCGCATGGCGGATAACCCTTTCGACATGGCAAAGATTCCCGTAGACGAAATCCGCGAGATCATTAAGCCGTGCGGGTTGTCACCGGCCAAATCAAAGGCGATAAGTAAGTTGTCACAGATCCTGGTGGATAAATACAACGGCAACGTTCCGGGCAGCTTTGAAGAACTCGAGGAACTTCCCGGCGTCGGCCACAAAACGGCTTCAGTGGTGATGACACAGGTATTTGGAAAACCCGCCTTTCCCGTCGATACGCACATCCATCGACTCGCCTATCGCTGGGGATTGTCATCCGGAAAGAGTGTGGAACAAACGGAACGTGACCTCAAGCGACTCATTCCGGAAAAAAAATGGGATGACGCCCACCTGCAGATCATCTACTTCGGGCGAACATATTGCCCCGCGCGCGGCCATGATTGGCAAAAGTGTCCCATCTGCAAACGCCACCTGCGCCGGTCGTTAAGGACTTAGCCCAGGGCTATTGCCAACCTTGCGAGAGGATTTCCGATACAACGCATAGAACAACGATGGAATGAAATGCATTTCTTGACCGGATTTGTTTATTTCACGTCACCTTAGAAAAAACGTATCACCATGGAGGATTTGCGTGTCATCTTTATGGGCACCCCCGAGTTTGCCGTCCCAAGCCTTGAAATCCTGGCCAAGAATGGTGTTAACGTGGTGGCTGTAGTCACAGCGCCCGACAAACCGCGCGGACGCGGGCAAAAAATCGCTTATTCGCCGGTTAAGGAAGCTGCCATCCGGTATAATGTTCCCGTCCTGCAGCCCGCGAACCTGAAGGCACCCGAATTCATCGAACAACTGAAAAGCTACCGGCCCCACCTGCAGGTGGTGGTAGCCTTCCGCATGTTGCCGGAAGCGGTGTGGAGCTTTCCGGAGATTGGAACCTTCAACCTGCACGCCTCGCTCCTCCCCGATTACAGGGGCGCCGCGCCCATCAACTGGGCCATCATAAACGGAGAAAAACAAACCGGCGTGACTACCTTCTTTCTCCAGCACGAGATCGACACCGGCGCAATCATATTTCAGGAATCTGTCGCCATCACGCCTGATGACACCGCCGGGTCTCTCTATGAACGCCTTATGGACCGCGGTGCACAGCTCGTGTTGAAAACCGTAAAAAGCATTGCGGAGGGAAAATATCAATCAATCCCGCAAAGTCACCACCCGGATGCGCCGCTCGCCCCAAAGATCTTCCGCGACACCTGCGCGATTGACTGGAACAAGCCCAGCGAGGCCGTGCGCAACTTTGTGCGGGGACTTTCGCCGTATCCAGCCGCCTGGGCTACCTTTAACGGGACGACGTACAAGATCTTCAAGGTGCAACCTGTCGCACACGGCGAAAGCAAAATGCCCGGCGAATTTTCGACGGACAACAAAAGTTACCTTTTCGTGAAGACCGGTGATGGATGGATTTCCGTGGAGGAATGGCAACCTGAAGGAAAAAAACGCATGCCTATCGGCGAATTTTTCCGCGGAAACAAGCTCTGACCGCAACGGAAAAGTTGGGCGCAATGCTGCGATGGCATCCACGGTTTTTAAATTAGTTTTACTCCCTAGTTACTCAAATCATGACGATATCCCTGATAGCCGCTGTTTCCGAGAACCGGGTGATCGGCAAGGACAATGACCTTCCCTGGAAGCTTCCCGATGATATGAAATTCTTCATGCAGACCACGAAGGGGCACCATGTGATCATGGGCCGGAAGAATTACGACTCGCTCCATGAAAAATACAAGCCCCTGCCCGACCGGACCAACATTGTGGTCACACGCCAAACGGGTTTCAACGCTCCCGGGTGCATTGTCGTGAATGACATTGGGCACGGCGTGACGCACGCCAGGGAGGCGGGGGAAAAAGAACTGTTCGTCATTGGCGGCGCCGAGATCTACCGGCTAAGCCTGCCCTTCGCCAACAAGCTTTACATAACAGAAATACACGCAAAGGTGGACGGAGATACTTTCTTCCCGGAGCTGGATCTCTCCCGGTGGAAGGAAGTGTTCAGAGCACCCCATCCGGCGGATGAGCGTCACCGGTTTTCGTTCGATTTTGTAACTTATGAACGAAAGTAACCCCGCGAACAATGACAAAAATTGCGAACAAGGTGGTGTGGCTTACCGGCGCATCGTCGGGCATTGGTGAAGCCCTGGCATATACGCTGGCGGCAAAGGGCGCACGGCTCATCTTATCCGCACGACGCAAGGATGAACTCGATCGTGTCAAAGGCAACTGCCCGGCAGCCACCCAGGCAAACGTCAGGATCCTGCCCCTTGATCTATCGGAACCTGAAACCCTTAAACTGTCGGCAGAAGCCGCGATACAGATTTTCGGGCATATCGACGTCCTCATCAACAATGGCGGGATCAGCCAGCGGAGTCTCGCAAAAGATACGACCCTCGCCGTCGACCGGCGGATCATGGAAGTAAACTTCTTCGGCGCGGCGGCGTTGACGAAATATGTCCTACCTCACTTTATTACCCGGCAACAGGGACACTTCGTCAACGTTTCAAGCATTACGGGAAAGTTCGGCACGCCCTATCGTTCGGGCTATGCGGCATCGAAGCACGCGCTTCATGGCTTCTTTGACGCCATAAGGGCGGAGCATCACAAAGACAACATCTACGTTACGATGATCTGCCCCGGTTTCATTCACACGCCCATTACCTACGCGGCGCTTACCGGCGACGGCACTCCGCTCAACAAGATGGATGAAGCGCAATTCCACGGGAAGCCCGCCGATTGGTGTGCAAAAAAAATCGTCAGCGCCATCCGGAAAAATAAGGAAGAGGTCTACATCGGTGGAAGGGAAGTACTGGGCGTTTACGTCAAGCGATACTTTCCCGCGCTCTTTTCAAAACTCATCCGCAAGGTGGCGGTCCGGTAGTTGTTGCGGCAGCAAACCTTTATCGCACCAGCACACCAGCGGCGAAGCCCGGCCACCGCGTTCGTTGACGACCCGCGAACAACGGCTCGACGCCTTCTGAGGTGTCGGACCAATAGAAGTTGTAGGCCGCGCGGAGGAAGAAATAGAAACTCCTGTTCTTGGGATGCAGCCGTGATCCTACCGAAACGACCGGCCTTGTCAGCAGGCTCAATGCCCTGGTGAACTTTTTGCGTTCGCGATTGATGTGCAGGATATCCAGTCCGAATGAAAAATACCGTATCATTCCCATTCCCGGCATCATAGAGCGATTAAAGATCATCTTTTTGAGGCCGTAGCCCACAGCCCAACGGTTGCGATCCACGCCGGAGGAGGGGTTCCTCGCATAGATCAGCGCATTCATCACCTGCTTGATGGTGGCATCACTGGTTACCCGTCCGTTCTTAACCGTACCCGTGGCGAGTTCCACATTGGCGAGGAACAGTTCACTGGCGTAGGCCGCCACATAAGCGGCATTCCCGGTGTTGATCAGGCCGACGGCCGTGCCATCGCGGGTCTGCGGCGTCTTTCCGCCATTGAAAATATTAACAAGCCCGACCTGAGTCCCCTGCATTCTTCCCGCCTTATTGATTAACCCGATCTGGAAGCCATTGACCTTGCGCGCCACGTTCACCAACCCGATCTGTACACCGGAAGGGTCATCCGTTTCCGGCCGGGAGTTGATGCCCTCGGTGACGCCTGCCCTGTTGAAAAGGGCCAACTGGAGTCCGTACAGTTCCCCTTCGGTAATGTTAAAGAGGGACGAAAGCTGAACGCCATCCATCGACCGCGCCGCAACGTTGTACACGCCCGCCAGTTGGACTCCGAAGGCATATTTATAATCCGTATTGGAAATACCGGCGACCTGCACGCCCAACAGTGCGCCCCTGGCAACGTTGACGCCTGCGGTAAATTGTGCGCCGAAAACGTTGTTTAATACAACATTGGCAAGGCCTGCAACCTGAAATCCCGAGAGGTTGGCCTCGAAGCCACCTCTTATTTTTTGGTCGCGGTCCCGGTCCTGTATGCCGGCGAAGGCGTCTCCACCGGTAATATTGGCAAGGCCTGCAAGCTGGAGGCCACGGGTTCTGTCCGTATTAAGATTTGAAATCCCCCCCACTTCCAACAGGTTCGCGGAGGCCGAATAACCGGAAGTGAGATTCAGCGAGAAATAGTTGTGAAAGCCACCCCCATGCATACCGTTGGAGCCGATCCCCGGCAGCAGGGAAAACTGGAATACACGCGTGAACGGAGGTTTGCGTTGAGCGACGGTCGTGGTAAGGGCAAGCGCAAAAAGGGCAAGGAAAAAAGTCTGTCTCATGAGGTCGGGTTGGTCATCGCGCCTTCGCCTCATCCTTCGTTCGGAACTATAACGCAGAAGGGGTTGGATTATTGGCACCGTTCGGTTTGATTTCAACGCCCCCGCGCTAACGCTCGTGGCGCAGCACACGCGGTTCGGAAAGAATCCTTATCTTTTCGGGAATTCTATGGAGCCCTACGAAATTCCCGTGATCATTGTGGTCGGATTCATTGCCGCATTTCTCAATACGGTGGGCGGGGGCGGTTCCCTCATCTCCGTACCCCTGCTGACCTTTATCGGATTGCCCATCACCATCGCCAACGCGACGAGTCGTGTAGCGATACTGTTTCAGAATGTGTTCGCCGTGCGGGGGTTCAAGAGCAAGGGCGTTCACCTTCCCTGGCCCTATAGTCTTTACCTGGGCATCAGCGCAATGGGTGGCGGCATCATCGGAGCGATACTGGCCTCGCGGATCAGCGATGAAGCGTTCAGGAAAATTTTCGTGGTGATTATGCTCATTTGCGTGGCCGCGATCCTGTTTAACCCGTGGAAGGCAGGTCGCGATGAACGCCTCAGCCGCAAGCATCAGGTACTCGGTGGCTTCTTGTTTTTCTTCATTGGCATCTATGGCGGCTTTGCCCAGGCGGGAATCGGTTTTTTGATCATCGCCGCGTTGACGACGGTCAACCGCCTTAGCCTGGTCAGGAGCAACTACGTGAAAGTGTACTCCGCAATTGTCTACACCGTGGCGGCGATCATCGTCTTCGCAATTCAGGATATGATCAACTGGCGCGTGGCTGTGGTTCTCGCGATCGGTCACGCACTGGGCGGGTGGTACGCAAGCCGCTGGAGCGTGGATAAAGGGGAAGTGTGGATCAAACGTGTCATGATCATTACCATTGTCGGGATGGCCATTAAGCTGTGGTTCTCATGAATGGACGTATCGACGTAGGAGGATGAACGGTTTGGATGCGCCGGGGGCGTTGTCAGGCGCGCGACGTGAATTCGAAATTCAGGAATTGTCAAAACCATAACGCCCGGAACATAGCCCGGGCGTTATTTCTTTTATGCGCTTACGGGTTCCCGGTGTCCCACCCACGTGAATCGTTTAGTCACATATTCAGGGTTCGTGAACGACGCGTTTCCGGCGGGATTGCCTCCCGTGACGTGAAAATCGGAGAACGCCGCGTTCTGGTTCATGTAAATTCCACCGACAAGATTAAACGAAACCGGGGTTCCGGCAAGCGCCATCTGGTCGGCGATAATTTCCTTCGTTTCCGGGTCTGTAGTATACGCGCCGCACGAGATTGCCCCGTGCCGGAGGGCGAGTTCCTGTGCAATCGCCAGGGACTCGTTGGTATCGCGCGTCTTGATCAACAGCGCAATAGGGCCGAACAATTCGTTGCTAAAGACCTCTTTGTTCGACGCGTCAACTTCCACAACCACAGGTGTGAACACGCGGGCGTTCCTGAACATGGGATTTTCCAACGCACGGGACTTTAACCACACCTTTCCCTTGATTTTCTCGGCCTGTCCAATGCGATCGCAGGTCCGCTTGTTCTGGATGGAACCGAGCACGAACGGTCCCGCTTTCGGATTGTCCGCCAGTCCATTGATGTTGTCGACGAACTTTTGCGCGAATTCTTCGAAGGTCACGACGCCCGTTGGGGTCTTGATTCCCGTTTCCGGGATATAAAAGTTTTGGGGCGCCGTGCACATCTGCCCGCTATACAACGAAACGGAGAAGGCGAGGTTTGAGGCGACCTTATCCACATCTTGTACAGAATCGAGGATGACGGAATTGACGCCAGTCTTCTCGGTAAACACGGCCTTGCCGGCAAGCCCTTCCAGGTAGGAACCGAACGTGGAGTTCCCCGTATAGTCGATGAGTCGAACCGCAGGGTGTTCCGCGAGTTCCCTGGTGATCATCTTGTCAAACGTGTCCGCGGCCAACTGGCATGCGTTCGGATCGATGTTGTTTTCAGCGAGCACCTTCCGGATTTCAGCCACAAAAATGGCCATGGGCAAGATGGCCCCGGGGTGTGGCTTAACGATAACGCTATTGCCTGTCACGAGGCTCCCGTACATTCCCGTGACGGAGTTCCACGTCGGAAATGTCGAGCACCCAATGACCAACGAGATCCCTTTCGGGACGGCGCGCCATTCTTTGTTCAACTTGATATTGAACTTGCCCATCGGCTTATCCCATAGCGCGTTGTCGGGAAAGCGCTGCAGCTCTTCGTAGCCGGCAGCGATCGCTTCCAGGGCGCGGTCGGCGGCATGCGGCCCCGAAGCCTGGAACGCCATCATAAATCCCTGCCCCGATGTGTGCATCGTCGCGTAAGCGATCTCAAAAAAACGAGGTCTGATACGCTCGAGTGTTTCCACGAGGATGCCCGCGCGCTCGCGAACCGGTACCTTTCGCCAACTGTCAAACGCCTTCCGTGACCTGGCGACGAGTGTTTCCGTTGAAAAAGTGGGATAGGTGATCTTTAAAGGTTCCTGCAGGTAGGGCGATTCTTCCTGACCGGCCCATCCTTCGGCATCCTCCTGGCCGAGTTCTCCGAACTTATTTCCCAGTAAAGCCTTAAACCTGTTTTGTCCTTCCGCATCGGCGCCTTCACCATAGACCGAGGGCGAAGGATGTTCGGGATAGGCTGCAAAAAAGATACGTTCATGCAACGCCTGGATCGCTTTGTTGATGATGCTTTCGTGTTTCTTAAAAAGGCTCATGGTCGTTTAGTATTAATTGAGTTGTGCATTCTACTGTTGGCTGCCAAACACGCGGCGAAGCAACTCCGTTGTGCGCGCCACAGGATTTTCCCTGATGTTCTTTTCTTCTTTCGCGATCATGAGAAATAGTCCCTCGATGGCGCGGTCGGTTGCGTAATCGTCCAGATCGGGGTTGACTTTCTGAACCATGGGCAGTTGATTGTATCGCGTCACAATGTCGCTGTAGTATTTCGTCGCGTTGACCTTGTTCAGCGCATTCTGGATGACGGGCTGGAACTTCTCCTTCAACTGGGCCGACGTTGTACGTTTAAGGTACTGCGTTGCCGCATCATCGCTCCCCCTCAGGATCGCCCAGGCGTCCTCAATGGTCATTGAACGTATTGCGGAAACAAAGATCGGCTTCGCCTCTTTAGCGGCCTCCTCGGCGCCGCGATTGAGGGTGGTAATAAAGTTGTCAACCTGGTTTCCCAACCCAATCTGCCGCAGCCGTTCTTCCACGCGCCTGACATCGGGCGGAAAAGGAATTTTGATTTCCGGATTCCTGAAATAACCATCTACCTGCGAGACCTTGTCCGCGCCCACCGAGATACCTTTGACCAATGCCTCCTTCAATCCTTCTGCCACTTCGGCTGTGGTAAGCGGTTTGGAACCTCCGATCGATTTATTGATATCTCCCAGGGTTTGGTTGATCTGCGCCGATGTACACGCGCCCAGGATGAATAGGGATGAAATGAAAATTGATCTGAACATAATTTAGTCTGTTAGTCAGGTGGCAAAGATAGGGTTTTGCGGTAAACCGTTCAGGCCCGCACAAACGGTGATCGAATGGCACTTTCGCCAATTTCGCTGATACGCTTACAACCCGCCAGGCCCATGGTGAGTTCAAAATCCGCCATAATACTTCGCATCACGCTGTAGACACCTCGCTCGCCGGCGATGGCAAGCCCGTATGCGTAAGGTCGTCCGATACAAACGGCCGTAGCGCCAAGGGCAAGCGCCTTGAAGACATCCGCGCCGCCGCGAACACCGCTATCAAGCAAAACGGGGATCCTTCCCTGCACCGCATCCACAACCCGCGGCAATGCCTCAAGCGTGGAGATCGCACCATCCACCTGCCGGCCACCATGGTTGGAAACGATGATGCCATTCATGCCGAGATCCAACGCCTGACGGGCATCATCGGGATGCAGGATACCCTTCAACACGAGGGGAAGCCTCGAATGGTCCCTTAGAAATTTCAAATCCTCCCACGTCGTACATGGATTCGAATACGTTGAGATGAAGGTCCGCACAGCCTTGAGCGGCAATCCCGAACGAATTTTCCTGAGCAAGCCGTTGCCCGGAAACCTTTTCGCCATAGCAATCAATCCGCGAACGCTCTGCCATGTTACTTTCCTGTTGACGTTGGGCGCATCATCGGGGAGCGCAAGCATCCCGGTGAATACCGGGTCTGAGGTGTATTGGGCAATCCCTTTTCCCTCAAGGAAGGGCAGGTACCCCAGGTCGAGATCGCGCGTACGCCAACCCAGCAGGGTGGTGTCCAGCGTGACCACGATCGCATCGCAGCCGCTGCGTTCAGCACGGTTGAGAAAGCTGCGGACAAGGTCATTGTTTTTGCTCCAGTAAAGTTGAAACCACCGCGGGTTGTCTTTCATCACGCCGGAACATGCTTCCATGGGAAATGAAGCCTGATTTGAAAAAATGAACGGAATACCCAGGGATGTGGAGGCCCTGGCCACGGCCATGTCAGCCTCGGCATGCGCCAGTTCGAGCACGCCAATGGGTGACAACAACAAAGGCGTCGGCAATTTCCGCCCAAAAAGGTCAATGGTGGTGTCGCGTTCGCCAACGTTACAAAGCATCCGCGGAACGATGCGACAACTTTCGAACGCACGCCTGTTCTCCGAGACCGTCGTCTCGCTCCCGGCGCCGCCTGCGATATAAGCGAACGCCTTCGGCGAAAGTACGGACCTGGCAACCTTTTCCAGTTCCATGGGATCAACCGGAACCGCCGGAAGCAGTCCCGCAAAACCATTCAGGTAAATTTCTTTTTGCCATTCGAGTGCGGAAGAATCCATAGTGAAAGACGTTGTATGTAAAAGTAGGTATTGTTACGTCAATTTCCCCTCCCGCTGATTTTCGATCGGGGAATATGGTTATGTTTGCTCCACCGTGGTGCTATCGGCACGGCTCCGGATTTGCATCACCCTAAAATCAAGAATATGGCGAAAACGGTTCGCGCCGAACTCCTTTGCATTGGAGACGAATTACTCTTTGGTCAGGTGCTGGATACCAACGCCCATTGGATGAGCGCGGCGCTCAGTGATGCCGGCATCCGGGTCGTTTGGAAAACCACGGTTGGCGATGTCGAAGGCGACATCCTGGCCGCCTTCGCTCAAGCGGAAAAGCGCGCGGACATTGTCCTCATCAGCGGTGGCCTGGGGCCGACCAATGACGACCTCACCAAGCCCTGTCTCGCCAAATACTTCGACTGCAGCCTGCGCATCGATCCGGAGGCGCTTGAAGAAGTCACGTCTTTCTTCAAGAGCCGGGGGCGGGCGCTCACCGATGTAAACCGCCAGCAGGCAGCCCTTCCGGATTGTTGTGAAAAGATCACCAACCGCGTGGGCACGGCGCCCGGGATGTGGTTTGAACGCAACCAAAAGGTCTTCGTGTCAATGCCAGGGGTTCCCCACGAGCTGAAGATCATGATGAACGAACTTGTGATCCCGAAGCTCAAGGTTTTTTTCAATCCGCCCATCATACACCATACGGTAATTCGCACCGCCGGAATTGGCGAGTCGTTCCTGGCGGAAAAGATCCGTGGATGGGAGCGGTCATTGCCGCCGCATTTCAAGCTGGCCTACCTGCCGGGCGTTGGCGATCTGAGGCTCCGCCTTACGGCTTCGGGGTCCGACGGCGATCAACTTCAGCGCGAATCAGATGCGCTCGTGGCCGATTTAAAAGGAGTTGCCGGAGAATATATTTATGGACTCGGCGAAACGAATCTCGAGGCGGTGGTGGGCCAACTGCTGCGTGAACGCGGCCTGACGCTTGCCGCGGCCGAAAGTTGTACGGGCGGCTACCTATCGCATCTAATCACCAGCGTACCCGGAAGCTCCGACTACTTTGCCGGCGGCATTGTTGCCTATGACAACGAAATAAAGATCCAACAAACCGGCGTCGATCGGGAGACCCTAAAAGCGCACGGCGCCGTTAGCGAAGAAACCGTGCTCCGAATGGCCAGGGGAGCGAGGGAAAAATTGGGCACCGACATCGGTGTCGCCACGAGTGGAATCGCCGGCCCCGGTGGTGGAACGCCGGACAAGCCGGTTGGGACCGTTTGGATCGCCTACAGCGATGCGCGCCAGGAGGTCGCAAAAAAACTCAACCTATCCTCCGAGCGCATGGTGAACATTCGCCTGGCATCAATGATTGTGTTGAACCTTATCCGGCAGCGCGTGGCGAAGTGATCGCATGGTCACTGCACTTTTACGGGCACTTCGAACCTCACGTCAGACCATTCAAAAACCATGTTGATCCCGTCGCCCTGCGGCGCCAGCGAAATCGTGAACTGTTCAACGGGAACGCCGGTCTTCTGAACCGGAACGTTCACACGCAATACATCCTTGTCGGGTTCAGGGTCAGCCGTGCCCCAGGCCGGTATGTCGGTGTTGAGGTGGATTTCAAAAGCCTCAGCGCCGGGGACAGCATACATCCAATATTTTCCTGCCGACACCGCCTGTCCGTTGAAAAGCACATCGCGGTTGAAGGAGACTGTCGTTGGTTCATTCGCGCCGAGGCGCCAATATTCGCCGTATGGCTGAAGGGCATCCTGCTGTTCCGACCCAAAGATAATCCTGCCCCTGACCGACGGCCTGCTGTATTCAACCTTCACCGTGACGCCGCCCGACGTGAGGGCCTCGCTTCCCGATGGACTCAGCGTTCTGTTCCTGTAATTCAAATAGACAAATGCCAAAAGAATGATCACCACGAAGGCGAGTATCCCTATCCATATCTTTTTGTTTTTCATGATAATGTGGTTCTGCTATCAAAACTAAGAAAAAATACAGTGCCACATTCGCACATCGGCCCCAAATGCATCGCAACGATCATGAGACCTGGGTTTACGTCGAGGGATTTGATCCCGTACAGATCGATCCGATCATTGCATGCTGCGTCTATGGCCCTGCCTTTGCGCCACCATCCGGTGATTTCTTCCTTACAACAGCCGTGGTTATTCCATCCCCGTATCGGCTGACGTGAACCGGACAACGGAATTCTCGATGGGCTTCACGGTCCGGAGGAATTCATAGATCGCCCCAAGATCCTCTTTCGTCATATTGCAATACATCGTCCAGGGCATCATGGTCTGAAAATCGCCAGGGCCCACAGGAGGAGGAACGTAGGCTGAATCAGCGTACATTTTAAACCGTTCGACGAACGCTTCCTTGGTCCATCGGCCGATGCCGGTTTCGTCGTGGGGTGTGAGGTTAGCGGATCGGACGACAGACCCATCGGGAAACATGAATTCCCTGCCACCGCCAAAAAGCTGCTCCTGAATAATTTGTCCGTTCTCTGCGGGCGTATGACACTCTGCACAGCCAGCTGCGTTGATCATATATCCACCATAAGCTACAACGTCCGACGGATCGGGCCTTGTCACGTGAGCGGCTTCGGACGGAATCGTATTGAGAATAAAATTCATGGGAAAGTCAGGTTGCGAGTCGGCAACCTGGTTCTCGATCGGTTCCAGGGAACGAACGTAAGCGATGAGGGCATAAATATCCTCCTCGTCCATACGGCCATAATACAGGTACGGCATGATCGGGAACATTGCATCGCCATGCCGGTTCACGCCCGTGGTGATTACGCGATAGAGTTCTCCATCCGTATAGCTGGCGATTCCCGCGGGTGTGATGTTCTTCGAGTAATAGACTCCGGGAAATCCCATACTTTGGTCAAAACGTTCTCCCCCCTTTCCAAATGTACCGGGCACGATGGGTGCGGCGAAGCGGGTCCAGTCCCGCGTCGAATGGCAATCGATGCAAAGGTTGACCGCGTTGGCGAGGTACTTTCCACGTTCAATCCTTTCCGGGGAAAGTTCGACCTTTAGTTCGGGGGCGTCACCGACGTCGGGCAGCGCCGTGGCCACATAGCCAAGGACAGCGCCAAGCGCGACAACAATGACAATAAGGATAATGCCGAGAATAGAAATGATCTTTCTCATTGTAGCGGGGTTTAGGTGTAGGTTACAGGATACTGATGTAATATAATCAGCTTAAAGCCAATACCTTACACCCCGAGGAAAAAATTTTTGGTCGTCAGGAGATGAAATAGGATCTCAGGGTCTCATAGGGCATCTCGACCTCAAGGAACACGGGGGCGTCGTTGATGCTGTGATAATTCAATTCGACAATACACTTCCGGCTGTTTTGCGGACTTGGATAGATCCTGCCAATCGAAGAAGTATTCACGATCTGCAGTTTTATCTCCCCTTCCTCTTCTGTTTTCAGTTCAATAAATGTGTTCATGCGTCATCATGGTTTCTCGCATTCTACCAACCAATCCCACGGGTAGGGCTTTCCCATCCACGCCGGGGGGTCGGTGAACTCAGTGTCCCAATTGTATTCGAGCTTGTCGATCTTTGTCACGCGTAATTGTACCTCGTCCAAAAGCACTTGAACCTCCGTCTCCAGGTAGTGTTTTGTAGGAACGCCGCCGATCTTCATGTACCCTCTAAGGAGATTTCTCGTTCCGTCCTCAAAAAATTCCAGATCGGATTTTGGAATCCCGTCGAATGAGGTGCCCTCCCTTTCAAACCACTTCACCAACCGCCAGCCTGAATACAATCCGGATTCGAGCGAAGGGACGACAAATATCGCCTTTCCATTCTCCTTCAAGGCGGCGGTGACATTCCGGAGAATACCCATATTTTTCTCCATGTCGGGAAGGATGGCAACGTTGCAGCAAAAAGCAAAATCCGCCGGAGGAAGCGCCTGAGGCACCGACAAATCCATTTGCTCCAACGAAACGTTCGGGAACGGCGCTTCTGACGCAACCTTTAAAAGCTCCGATGAAATGTCAATTCCAAGGACGTTTCCAAACATGCGGGAGAGATAGGGAAAGGCTTTGCCCGTGCCGCATCCGACATCTATGGCGAGGTAGTCCTTGTTGGCGTGTGCGCGAAGGTATTTTCTGAGCTTGCCTTCACGATCTTCCTCATACGCATCAAATATCTCGTCGCCGTAGTTGGCGCCAATGTTATTCCAGTACGCTTTATCCTGCGTCTCCCTACGGGTTTTCATCCGATAAAGATAGAAAATTCCGGCAGGAGTTGACGCAACGTTACTTCAGCACGCGAAATGGGAAGAGCAGGATCGCGCCGACAACTTTGAACACAAGCTCGATCGTGAGTCCGACAATCCTGAATGGAAGCAGCAGAAGCCACACCACCGGCAACAACAACAGGGCGGCCAGGGCGACGGGCCAGCACAGGGTAAACAGGAGGCACCAAAGGAGAATAAGCAACAATGTTCGCATGACTAAATGCCGGCACAAAATTCCGGCCATTCCGAAAACCGGTTTGTTGATTGCCCTGTCGAACCCGAAAGGCGACGCCAAACGTATTATTGTACACCGACTGTGCGATGATGAACATCTTTACGTCGATGGCGTTGCTTCGTTCTTGGTCGCGCTTAACTCTCTGCCTGTCCGGGATCGCGAAGGAAGGCCCATATAAAGCCACTTTGGAAAGTAAGACAGGCGGGCCGTTACGTGCTGATGTCGCCGTCTTCTATCGCCTTGACATTGCGGGCTTCAAGAAAAAGCTGGATGTTGACTGTTTCGGAAATGAACTGGTCTCCCAACGTGCGGTCGTTGCCGTAGTTCATTTGCCAATCGGTGCGGTCGATGTCGAAATTGGCCTCACCCCGAAGGATGTTCCCGTCGAGGTCGACGCGTGCAGGAAAGGTGACATTTTTAGTTACCCCTTTCAGCGTAAGGTTTCCGCTGATGCTGTAGTTCGCGCCTTCGACCAGGGAATTGTCTCGTTCCGATGGTTTATACGGAATAACATTGGTGATCTCAAACGTGGCCGTACCAAATTTATCGGCGTCAAAAAAATCTCCGCTCAACAAATGGGGACGAAGTTTAGTCTCAATGTCCTCCCCTTCCTGCTCCATGTCCATCGACTTGATATTAATCACGAACGACCCCCCCGAGATCGAATCGTTCATCACGGCGACGGCACCGTAGTTCAACCTGAATATCCCAGGATGGTTCTTGCCGACGCCGTGTCCGGTGAACCTGACATACGAACGGGCCGTATCAATCACATAAGAGACGCCGGTCGGAACGACTCCTTCCTGTTCTTCACGGATCTCGGCCTCATCGCCCCTCGGCGCCCGTTCGCAATTCAGCAGCGCCCCCGCCAGAACAACCAGCATGAGTCGCGTCCACAAAAACTTTCCCCTCATATTTCAAAAATATTTTGACCGTTGAGCAGGGGAAAAATAGTGTACCGCCAGGTTAAAAATCGGTGTCGGCCGTTCCCAGTTCAATCTTCCCGATCCAAATATTCCGGAACAGCACTTCATGGCCCTCCGCCTGCAACTTTAGTCCACCCGGCGTATCGGTGATGCCGCGGCCACCATCGTTGCCACCGTCGATTCCCGAGTTAGGGCCGCCCCAAACCTGGCTGATAACGTGGTTGGTGTGTACCTTTTTTCCATTGAGGTAAACGGTGGCCATGGCCTTTTCGACGAGTTCGCCATCCCTGAAGCGGGCTGCCCGGAACACCACGTCGTATGCGTTCCACTTTCCAACGCCATTGTAGGCGTGGTAAGGCGACGGTGTTTCATTGATAATAGCGCCCAATCCATGCACGGTAGAATCTCCGTCGAGGATCTGGATCTCGTAACGGTTCTGAAGATAAACACCGCTGTTTCCGCCAGGCTGTTTGATCAGGAATTCGACATGGGCGCGGAAATCCCGAAACTTTTCCTTTGTGACAATGTCGGCAGCGCCATACCTGCCGCCCGCGCCTGCGGGGTCGTTTGCGCTGACGGCCCAGCCCGGTCCGGTCGGGTTGCGTACAATCTGCCACTTGATCGGCAATTCGGCCGAAAGGCGCGGCCCCTGCCAGTACGTCCACTTCGCATCGAGCATTTCGCGCGATCCATCGAGATACATTTCCGCACCGGGAGGAGGTTTTGTGCCGACACCCACCTGCGCGGGGACGGCCTGGGACCCAAAGGTCAGTAAGAGAACGAGTGCATACCCAGGTAGTTTCTTCATAGGTGTTGTATTAATAATGAATTCCTAAGTTAGCACAGTTTTCCCGTCCGCGCCATCACATGTGGGCCACCTGGCTACCGCGAGATTGTGGGTGACTGGTAATTCTCACAAGTTCCCTGGAAAGGGCATAGATCATCGACAACTGGTTGAGGGTGTGATGGGCCATGGGTCCGGCGACGTCCGGATTCACTAGCTCAACATCCCGCTGACCATCGAGTTGTATTCTGGAGCGGGCAAGCCTTCCCTCAATGGCTTTGGCCATCCGTTCCGCATCGCCGACTTCTTCATGCTCCACTGATGCCGACGACAATCCGGCGATATGTCCGGTGAGCATGTGGTTGGTGATCACAAATTGATGGATTGACGGCGATGCTTCCGATTGATGGGGTTCAGCGAGCATGGCCTGAAAAGTGTCCGACAGGTTGGTAAGGGCCACCACGGCTTCCTGGCGCGCGTGCTGATAGTCAGCATCCGGTACGATGCCGGACCTAAGCGCCTTCCACGCGGCGGAAAAATATCGCTGATTAGCTTCTATCATGCGTACCATCGAAGCATGGATCGCCTCGTGTTCCCACGATGGAAAAACGAACCTCGAAGCGAAGAACGCGATCACCGACCCTATCACCGTGTCGATTATCCGTTCCTGAATCATGGTGTTGAATTCAACAGGATTCAGAAAGTGAAATGTGATTACGATAAAGACGGTCAGAAAAACCACAAAGCCGAAATAATGAATCCTGAGCAGGCTGTAGCCCATGAGCATGGACAGGATCATAATGACCAGCAGCGGGGTCGGCTCGTGGACGTAGTGTAGAATCATGAACGCAATCAAGACGCCCATCAGGGTGCCTGAGAGCCTGGCAATATTTCTTTTCCTGGAAATTGAATACACCGGCCTGATGATGGTGACAATGGTGAGCAGCAACCAATAGGGATGTGTGATGGAAAAAAGGATGGCTACACCATAGCCGGCAGCAAGTGCAACCGTCAGGCGAAGGGCGTGGCGGAAGGTGTTCGAGGTAAAGGTCAGATTTTTGAGAAACAACTCCACGGTCACCGCCTGCCCCAAAGCCTTCCGGCCAGCCCGTTCAATCCCCTTCTTAAAAGCGCTGTGATCGGCCTCAGCACGCGTGTAGAGCACAAGCTTGTTGATGCCATTCACGATGTCCTGCACATTGTCGAGAACTTTCCCGACGACGTCAAGACTATGCGGATCGTCCCGGCCAACGCGCGCCTGGGACAACTCCTCCCTGACATCGCCAAGCTGACGGTTGAGGTCGACATCATTCTTTATGGACCGTCCCATCTGGACGGCAAGACCAACATACTCGAGGGAGGCTGCAAGCTGATGGATGAGACCGTAGACGCGCGTCAGCAGACCAGAGGGTGCGAGTGTCCGCCGAAGTTCTCCGTAATCGAGGTACGAATGCAGGAATTGTTCATACAGGTCGAGTGAATCGAGGTACATCATCATCATTCGACGGCTTCTCGGACTGGGGTCGGAAACGAACGTCCGCGTCTTGAACAGCAACTCCTTGCTTTGTTGTTCCAGGCGTTGCACGCGGCTTTGCTCCTTCATTACGCGGGCAAACGCAAGCGTAAGGTCCGTTTCTCCGTACAGAGACGCCCTGGCCCGGAGATAATCCGCCATGGCAATGATGTTTTCTCCCAACGCCTGCTCTACCGGACGATAAGGACGCAGGCGGTACAACCAAAGACTGAAGAAGGTATACCAAAGCCCTCCGCCGGCAATCATAAGCCCGTCGGTAAGGGCATCTGCCCCTTCCCGGAATGACAACAGGGTCAACAAGGAAACAACCAGCGCGAGAGAACCTATGGCGCTCGCCCGCGCGCCATAAACGCCCGACATGGTCAGCACAAACCCGGCGACAATGACCTGGAGGAAAAGGAGAAACTCAAAGTTGCGCGTAAACCCGGTGAGGAGGACCAGTACGGTATTCAGCAGGGTGGCGACAAACATCCCGTTCCGCCGGTGGTGGATCGGGCCGGGAGTGTCGGTAAGGCTCACGAACAGGGAACCCCAAAGAAAAGGAATGCCAGCAGCGACGTTGCCCGTCTTAGCCAACACGATAAGGGGTACCATGACCCCCGCTGTAATACGCAGGCCGGAGTACCAATATTGACTGGAGGCGAATTTTCTGACCTCCTGCAAATAATCGTTTGCCGGGATCATCCGGCTAAAAATACGTGAGAAAAATCAGCCCGCACACCACTCGCAATAAATTCTGCGACTCAAATGAGGCTGTCGCTCCGGCGTTGGCAAAAAAAAAACCGGTAATGAACCGGCATAAGGGGGATGCAAATGCAGCCACGAGACCCGTTGCCACGCGAGCTTCCGGGTCCGTGGTTGCAATCACCCTTAATCAGAACGTAATGGATTTGATCTTACCTTTCGTGTCGCGGATTTCAAACCGCACCTTGTCGAAATCAGCCGCCAGGGTGTATATCTTCGCAAACTGACCGTTTGTAGGGCGCGTCTCTTCAAAGATGAGCCGGTCGCTTCCGTCAAAAATCCGAACCGTCACATCAGCCGCCTCATTGCTGACGAACGAAAGAAGATACCTGTCTTCCTGGCCCTGCAACTTATTAACGTGTGCGGCAGTCTCGCGCGCGCTATGGGCGCCATGCCTGATCGTTTGCATTTGTTTTCCCTCCGCATCCACAAGCTCAATGGTGTAGGCTCCGGCATCCACGCCGGAAAAATTGACCGGGCAAATGAACCCGTCCACGCCGTTGAACGTCTGCGTAAAAATCCTATCCGACGACGCATCGTAGATATTTAGCGTGACTTTACCCGTGGATGCTCCTTTGTAAATTACCTTGTAAGTTTCGGACCCCTTCACAGGAACAACGACCATGCCCTTCGTTACCGGGCCTTCCGCCGCGATAGCCGATCCAACTGCTCCCAGCAGCATGAGTGCGAGGAAAAGAGATTTTGTTTTCATGTTTTGTGTTTTGTTTCTGTGCAAAGAAACGCCGCGCCGGGCGACAAGGTTTTGATTTGTAAGGAAAGCTGTATGGATTGCGGGAAATAACGTTTGCGGTTTCAGCGAACCGATCATCCGGGTACTTTTAGCGCGCAACGATTGTGAAACGGTTTGCGGAAACGCTTTTAAAATACCCAGGGATGTAAGCGCATCGAAAAGGCAACAAACGATTGTGCACATAAAAAAGGCCGCCTTGATCAGCGGCCCATCAGGCTACATACCGGAAGAAAAGCTACTTCACATTGAGAACGCGAACATGGCCATGTGAATCGCTCACGCGAAATGCCACGGCACCACGAAAGCTGGTAACGTCATACACACGCGCAAAATCGTCGCTCACCGCGTTCGTTTCCGAGTACAACAATTCGTTCGCCTCTCCATAAATTTCAACATGCAGCTCATCGCTTCCATTCCCGGGAACATACAGCACGTATTTGCCGCTGGAGCCTGTCACCGGTGCTACTTTCGCGAGCAACTCCGCCGTCTCGCTTCCGAATGAAACTTTCCGCGTCTGCCGGCCGTTGCCACCATCAAGTTCCACAACATACTCACCTTTTCCCAGCAACGTCAGGTTGTACGGCCTGATAAAGCTGTCCATGTCCCGTATCGTTTCCGTAAACACAACTTCGTGATCGTTGTTGTAAATGGTGATGGTCACGTCACCAGGCGCGTCGCCCTTGTAGTACAGTTTAAAACCGGAAGCGATCCCGACCACCGCCATATTCGCAGGCGCCTCCGGATCCACAGTGGGCACGGCAATTGCCAGATTGGCCACCAGCACGAGCATCATCGTCGAAACAAAGAATGTTTTCATAGCACTTGTTTTTTGTTATGGGTTAATGACGACCGCACACGTTTGAAAGTTGCAGCGACGGAATCAAAACCCAAGCCATGAAGCGCAAATCACGCAAGGTGGAGGATACCACAAGCTGGCATAAAATGAAAAAAGCCTTAAACGGAAATCGCCAGGTACAGGATGTCCGATCGACGAAAATATTCCGGCAACGGTTGCCCTCGAAAAAGGTTGCGTGAACGTTCCGAAAAAATCAGTTAAGGTGAAATACATCCCGGCTCTTCTCCTCCTGGCGCAGGATGTGGATCTGAAACTTGACCTGCGTGACAAGGAAACGGTTTCGGCGTTCGGGAGAAAGCGTGAGGAACCGGTAGCGATCGTACAGATCGAAGTTCAACTCGTTGGCAACTTCAAATGTGCTAAAAGTCGAAAAGTGATTTGTGATCTTCCGTTTTGATTGATAGATCAAAAACAGTTCATATAGTTCGACCCCCGGAACTTCCGAAAGCGAAACATGCTTCAGCGTCACATCTCCGCCTGGGTACTTTTTGGCCTTGTACGTTCGGTAGAGCTTGTCCATGGTAAAATAGTCGACACATCGAACGATTATGTCCGCTTCGCCGCTACCATGGCGTTTGATGACGCTTTCGAGTTTCATGAGGGACCCCACCTTTTCAGCGTTGATGGCGTGCGTGCAATAGATCCCGAAACTTACGTCGAGATTTTCCATGTCGAGAAGCAACTCCTTGTATCGGGGTTCGAAGATGTGAAGGGGCACAAGTTCCCCGGGCAACGGAAGCAAGGTCAGCGGAAACATCGGGATGAGCAAGGTCTGCGACATGGTAGCGGTTTATATTGCTATCAATACAACACGAGCGACACGGGATCGACACCGAAACGCTCGGTAAGTTTTTTCGAACCTTCAAGAAAACTTAAGCCAATGATGAAACAAAAGCCTGCCAATTCCCCGCCCGCTGCCTTCACAAGGTCGCCGGCGGCGCCTGCCGTACCACCTGTTGCAAGCACGTCGTCGTGAATCAACACACGCCAACCGGATTGGATGGCGTCGACGTGCATCTCGATCGCGTTAGTCCCATATTCGAGCGCGTACTCCTGCCGCCGCGTTTTGTAGGGTAATTTTCCCGCCTTGCGCACCGGAATAAAGGGGCGGTTCAACTGGCAGGCTAACAATGATCCCAAAATGAAGCCGCGCGCTTCAATCCCGAGGACGGCATCGATTCTTTCGTTGGCAAATTTTTCCTTGAAAGATGTCGCGATCGCCTTCATCAACGCCGGATCACTAAACACCGGCGTAATGTCCTTGAACAGTATCCCGGGCTTGGGGAAATCTTTTACATCGCGCACACGGGATTTTAATTGATCGACGAGGTGCATATTGTAATTTTACGGGGCGCCAGTCAAATATACGTCAAAACACCTATTTATGAAGATTCTGACAACAATGATCGAGGACGAAGTCTATGAAGCGGCGACTGCCGACGATATCAAGGTCACGATCGACATGCGGGCTTTGCCCCAAAAGAAATCTCAATCGCCTGTGGAGTTATTGCTGTCGTCGCTCTCCGCCTGCGGCGCCGTAGACATCGTTTCGATGCTTAAGAAGAGGAGAAAACAGATTGACCATTTTGTCATAGCATCCGAGGGCACGCGGCGCGAAAATCCGCCGAGGGGATTTACGCACATACATTGTAAGTTTATCGTCACCTCGCCCGATGTTACCGAAGAGGAACTTTACAAATCCGCCAGGCTCTCGCTGGAAAAGTATTGCTCCGTGGCGTCGACGCTCAACGCCGACATTGCCTTCTCCGTGGAAGTACGGCGACCGTAGCCGGTATTCTTATTGCATTATTTCACTGTTTTGAATCACCTTTCCCCTCAGGATGATCTGGTCAACGAGGTTCGTTCCAAATGCGTAAGGCAAATAGGCCACGGCCGGCATCGGCCTGGTGATAAACAGGCTCGCTGTTTTACCAATGCCAATACTGCCAAACGAGCCTTCCAGTTCGATGGCGCGGGCTGTATTGATGGTTGTGGCGTTGATCGCCTCCTCGGGCGTCATCTTCATGCGGATGCATGCGAGCGCGATGATCAGCGGCATATTCCCGCTCGGCGCGCTGCCGGGATTATAGTCGGAAGCCAACGCCAGGGGTAGACCGGCGCCAATGATTTTTCGGGCGGGAGGAAAGGGCAGCCCCAAAAAGAACGCCGCGCCCGGCAATGCCGTGGGCATCGTATCGCTTCCTTTTAGGGATTCGATTTCCGCGTCGCCAATATTCTCAAGGTGGTCAACGCTCAGGGCCCCGGTCTTCACGCCGACTTGCACGCCGCCCGAGCGGTTTAGCTGGTTCGCATGAATGCGGGGTTTCATCCCAAACCGTTTTCCCTCTTCTACAATACGTTCGGTTTCGTTCGGGTCAAAGAATCCCTGTTCGCAAAAAACGTCGATATAGTCCGCGAGATTCTCCGCCGCCACCGCGGGAATCATTTCACCGATCACAACCCGCACATAATCCTCCTTCTTCATGCCCGCCGGAACAGCATGTGCGCCGAGGAATGTGGTCTTGACGGCAAGGGGTGTCGATGTACCGATTCTCCGGGCGACACGCAACATTCGCAGCTCATCTTCGACGCGGAGTCCATAGCCGCTCTTGATCTCGACAGCTCCCGTACCGGTGCTGATAATCTCGCGGGCGCGGTTCAGGGTCCGTTCGAAAAGTTCGTCGTCCGAAGTATCATGCAACCGTTTCGCCGAATTGAGAATCCCCCCTCCCTTTGCCGCGATCTCCTGATACGATGCGCCGCGAATCTTCATCACAAATTCTTCTTCACGGCTGGCGGCAAACACCAGGTGGGTATGCGAATCGACGAACGATGGAAAAACAAAACGCCCTGTGGCGTCAATCGTTTCCCTGGAAGTCAGGACAGGAAGATCGTCCATAGGACCGAACGCCCGCACCTGGCCGTCGTGTATGGCGACGAAGGCGTTGGAAAGGACCGGAAGCTTTTGCATGTCACCTCCGGCAACCACCGACACGGGCGTTGTTCTCGCCTGCACCAGCCCGCTGATATTGGTGATGAGAATATCACAATCCATGAACGTTCATTTTCATGGATCAAAGGAATGAATTAAATGCTATTTTCCGAAAGATTCCACGCTGTAATCCAGGTTGGAACTGTAGACCGGAAAACTGATCTTGAACATTGCGTAAAACATGCGACCCTCGATACCCGGCCTGTAACCGACCTCGGCGCCGTAGGCCCATCCCAACGTACGGTTGAAGCGACCATCCATGCCCACGCGAAAGCCAAAGTTTTGAATGCGGATGGGGCTAGTGGAATAAGTGTTCGTCTCGCTCACGATCCTATTTCCTGATTCATCCTTGGGGGAGTACACGATGTCGTCAACCACAATGGATGGCGAATAAAGCACATCGGCATAGGCGGTGAACATAAGGTCATCGACGCCCTCTTCGAACTTATCGAAGTTGACGGCGACGTTCCTGATCCAGCTCATGGACCCGCCGAGATAAAATCCCTTTGCGTAAATATTGGAGAACAAATCCACGTCTTCCTGTAAGCCGTATTGATCGAATTCCTGCATGGGTATAGCCTTATCTGATCCGGCTACCACCAGTTCGCCGTGCGTGAGGTCCTGGGCCTTCAGGGCGCGATTGATATCGGTGGAGCTGTCCCAGAGAATTCCACCAACGCGAACACCATAAATCTTCCTCACTTTACAGGGAACGTCGGCGTGAAGGGGTACGCGGGAAGCCCAGCGATCACCGCGATAACTGTTTTTGAAAAGGACCATGCGGGTCTTTGAACTCTCCTCAAAATCCTTCACGTGATACGTTGCGCCGATCTCGAAATAATTGAAGACCTCTGCACGGTTCTCGTTGTCACCCCGGGTCACGGCCAGTTGTCGGGAGTAGTCGAAGAACTGCTGGGTGTAAGTTTTCCTGAAATGTGCCCTGAAGTCGAGCTTGTCCTCGTGGTAGTACACCGCCTCCACCCCAAAGCCGGCATTGACGTTACCGACAAACAACTCACCATAAAGCGGTTGAAAACCGACAAATAACTTGTTGACGGAGTAAGGCTCGTCATAGATTTCCTCATAGGTTACCGGGGTCTTATCGCTCCGGTCTTGCGCAAAAAGTCCGGCCGCCAGAGCCGAATACGCAACAAGCGTCAAAAAAATGTGCTTCATACCTCAGGGGTAGGGTAAACAATAGAGTAAAAATAGCAAATATCCGGGAAACCGGCAGTCATAAAGAAGGCAAGCCTGATGCACGTAATGTTTCGGCCCCGGCCGTCAGGCTTTCCCCGACTGAATCAACTGTTTCAGGGCGGTGAGTTCTTTCAGGAACTCATCCCGTTCGCGTAACTTTTTCTCTACATCGGCTTCCTTTCTTTTCCTCGCGGTGATGTCTTCAAACATCCCCAGTATCGCCACGACCTCATCGTTGTTATTGACGATGGGAACCTTGCTCGTAAGTACCCAGCTTTCCTCGCCTTCGCTGTTTACATTAACTTCTTCAATATCGAGTTTGGCATTGCGGTTTTTCATCACCTCCAGATCATCCTTCCGGTATGCCTCGGCCTGCGCCTTCCAGGCCATGTCGAAGTCGGACTTCCCAATAAGCGCTTCGGGTGAAGCTGCACCAGCGACGGCGGCAAAGATCCGGTTGCAGCCCATGAACCGCAATTCACGATCTTTCCAAAAAATGGCCCTCGGAATATTGTCCACGATTGCCTGTAACGTATGCTGGGACTCCGTCAATTTGGCCTCCTGCCTCCGCAATAGCTCACCTTGTTGCTGCGACTGCTCCAGTTCCTTTTCCAGGATCCCCTGCTTGCGGCGCATCTCTTCCTGCGTGGCTTCAAGTTCTTCCATGTTCTGGCGGATCTCTTCCTCCTGCGATTTCATCTCCTCCGCCTGCTGTTGGGTCCGTTCAAGAAGTACCCGGGTGGTCTCGTTAACACGCACGTTCGAGATTGTCGATGCGATGCTCTCCGCCAGTTTCTCCACGAGTTCGATCTCGTATTCCGCATACGCCTTGAAGGACGCGAGTTCTATCACCCCGTAGATCTGGTCGTTGACTTTCAGGGGAACCATAAGCAAGGCATTTGGGCTTGCGCCGCCCAGGCCAGAGGTGATGTTGATGTACTCTTGCGGGACTTCAAGCAGGTAGATCCGCTCGCCTTCGAGGAAGCATTGCCCCACAAGGCCGTTCCCAACATCGAGGCGACGCGTGATGTATTTCTTGCGTTCGAACGCATAGCAGGACGCCAACTCGAGGTACCGATCCGATTCCTCTTCCTGAAGAATGAACAAACCACCCTGGCTGCTCTTTGTATACTTAACGACGAATTGGATGATATTGTCGTAGAGTTGCGAGGAGGTGCCTCCACCCCGGAGGATTTCTCCGATCTGCGCCAACCCGCTCGTGGTCCAGTTCCGCTTCCGGTCGTCCTCCCCGTTTTGCTTGAGCTTGTCCCGCATCTTGATCAGGGTCGTCGTAAGATTGTCCCCCGCGTTCACCGTGTCGTCAAGTTCAATATTGTAGTCGCCGGCAGACACGGCCTCGATAAAATTCGTCAGGGTGTCAACGCGACTGGATTCGTCCGCGAGTTGTTTTTCGTTCGTACGCACCAACTGGTCGGTCTTATGCTGAAGGCGGTAGATCACGAATGAAAGCACTGCGAACACCAGGAACACCCCGGCCGTCGTGATCCAGGTGATGGTGTTGAGCCTCGCGGTGTCCTCGTCAATGCCCTGCGTCACATGACTCACCAGGCGGTCAACCGCGGTCATGAAGGCCTTTTCCGCCAGGACAAAATTCCGATCCGTCTCGCCCGTCGAAAATGCGTCCGACCTGTGGGCTTCAAAGCGCTGGACAGCGATGTTCTTCAATTCTTCCACGGCGATTAACGCTTCCTTCAAAAGGACCCTCGTATCCTCCTCCTGCCTGCCGTTGTAGGTTACGTCATCTATGGTGCCTCCGTCGTAAGCAGTCTGAAGGGTGGCCAGACAGGCAGCGTAATGCCCCAGCACATCCGCATCGAACCGTAGGCTATTGCTACCAGCGAGGAGTTCCGTAAAGGCCCGGCTTGCCCGCGTTGCCCGGTCACCGAGCTGATTACCCAGACTGACATACGGCGCATTCTCCTCATAAGTGCCAATGATGTTGCGCTGAACGTAGATGATGAGCAATGTAATCGCCACGCCAATGGCGGCAAAGAAGAGTGCATAGCGGGATGCTTTTGTCATTCTCGTAACGGTATAGTTCGGCCTCCACAAGTTACTGAAAAAGGGGGCGCGCCCGAGAACGGTGTAAGGAAATGTGCAAACTTTCCCGCAGGGCAAGGACGGTGAGCAGGGGGGCCATCCATCCACGGGGAAATTTTTTTAGAAACGGTAAGTCCATTCTTTGATTTTCGTTTTACCTTGCCACGCTTCATTGGGCAAGTCTGTCCCTTTAGATTCGAAGGCTCGGACTTGCACCTCCGCTACCATTATGGAAAATGGGGTGCGCATGCATCCTGACGTCATGGACCGGTGAAGCGCACAGGCTTAATTTTGGCGTACCTTTTTTAGTCCCTTCACTGATCCAAACGATTTGACAATGAGTTTTGAACCGCAATTCATGAACATCCTGGCCATTTTCGATTCCTTCAACCCGGAGAACATCATCCAATATGGGGGGCTCGGATTGCTTCTGCTCATCATTTTTGCGGAAACGGGAGTGTTTTTCGGGTTTTTTCTCCCCGGTGACTCCTTGTTATTTGTGGCAGGCCTGATGACGGGACCAGAGCACCTCGACATTCAGGTGGGACTCCTTATCCTTTTGCTTGTCGTTGCGGCTGTGAGTGGCTCCACCGTTGGGTACCTCACCGGCCGGTGGGCTGGCAACTATCTGAAGCACCGAAAGGATACCTGGTATTTTAAAAAGAAGTACCTGGATATTACGCAGGCCTTTTACGACAAGCACGGGATGATGGCTTTTATCCTCGGCCGCTTCCTTCCGATCGTAAGGACTTTTGTTACCATTCTCGCGGGTATGGTGCGCATTGACATGGTTAAGTTTGTGATTTTCAACATATTGGGAGCTTCAATCTGGATATGCGTAATGGTATTGTCCGGCCACTTTCTCGGTCGTCTGTTTCCCAACATTACCACCTACCTCGAGCTTATCGTCGTAGCCATGATCGTAATCTCAGCAATTCCGGTGATCGTGACCTATTTCAAAAACAAAAAACTCCTCGCACCAAAGGAATGAACCCGACGTGACTTCTAACACATCCATATCGACCGCCACGGGGGGAATTGACCCCTTAAATCATGACGATTTAATTTGGTGGTTTTTGTCAAAAACGGGATTTTTGACGCTTTCTAATTACTTTTGCCAACTAAACGTAACTATAAACCTAAAATCTAACTAAACATGGCACAGAAATCTGGCTCTTCACTTGGAGATAGTCTTAAGTCCACTTTTGCCGCGATCGTTATTCCCCTTGAAGTGGTGATCGCTTTTATTATTTACTATCAGGTCCTGGGTGATCCGTCCAACTTCGAGGGAGGCGACCCAAACAACCACCCGCTGCCGGGCAACTGGCTTGGCATCATCTATAAGGGTCGTGTCGTTGTTGCTATCCTTATTTCATTGCTGATGATCACCCTCACCTTTGGTATCGAGCGTTTCATCACCATTGCCGGGGCAACCGGCCGTGGCAGCGTAAAGCGTTTTGTCACGCGCATCCGCTCGCTCGTAGAGCAGAACAATATTCAGCAAGCCCTGGCGGAATGTGATCGTCAGCGTGGATCCGTGGCCAACGTGGTAAGAGCCGGCCTTAAGAAATACGACGAGTTGAGCCGCAATACGGAACTCGATCCCGAAAAGAAAGTGTTATTGGTTCAGAAGGACATCGAAGAGACTACACAGCTCGAGATGCCCATGCTTGAAAGGAACCTCGTCATTATTGCGACGATCGCGTCGGTGGCAACGCTCATGGGTCTGTTGGGTACGGTTACGGGTATGATCGCTGCCTTTTCTGCAATTGCTACGTCGGGCGCACCGGATGCAGTGGCCCTGGCGAACGGTATCTCGGAGGCCCTTATCAACACCGCTCTCGGTATCGGAACATCCGCCATCGCCATTATTTTCTATAACTTCTTTACCAGCAAAATCGATACGCTGACTTACGGCATCGACGAAGCGAGTTATAGCATCATCCAGAATTTCACTGCCCGTAACAAGGCGTAATCCGATCAAACGACAGTAGAACTATGGGAAAAGTTAAAGTACATCGGAATCCTCCTTCATTGGACATGACGCCCATGGTGGACCTTGCCTTTCTGTTGGTAACCTTCTTTATGCTTACCACCACATTTGCACCGGACGAGCCGGTGGTCGTTGATATCCCCAAGTCGGTCTCGGAGATTATCCTGCCGGATAACGACAGGATGATCATTTCGGTGGCCGACGACGGCCGGGTGTTCTTCGACATGGATAACAAGAACTACCGCAGATCGATGCTGCAGGCCATTGGGCAGAAGTACGACATTCAGTTTACTGAAGAGCAACTGAGCTCGTTTTCGATCCTCGCGGGGTTTGGCGTACCAATAGGGAACCTTCCCCAGTTTCTGGACATGAGCCCTGAAGAGCGCGACCAGATCACACAGCCGGGCATACCGTCCGACTCCGTGAACAATGAGCTGGCCGACTGGATCATGTATGCCCGCATGAGCAACCCGCGGATTCGAATCGCGGTGAAAGGCGACCGGGATGCCAACTATGAAGTGGTGAAGCAGGTGGTGAGTACATTGATCGATAAGAAAGTGCTCCGGTTCAATCTGATCACCAGCCTGGAACAAGAAGGATAATATTTTGTGTTATAAACCACGGGCCGAACGTTTTAACAAACCGACCGCCCAATAGCAAATAAAAATATGGCTGAAGTACAACAACAAGGTGGTGGCGGTAAGGATGGCGGCAAGGTTCGCGTCAAAAAACAATCTACGAAGATTGACATGACGCCCATGGTGGACCTGGCATTCCTCCTGCTGACCTTCTTTATCCTAACGACCACTTTCAACAAGCCGAAAACAATGGAAGTCAATATGCCTGACAAAGTCCAGGACGAGTCAGAGCAGACCAAGATCAACGATCAGGACATTCTCAATCTCATCTTGAGTGAGAATAACAAGATCTATTGGTATATCGGACTTGAGCCTCCCGTTCACGAGACAAACTATAGCGCGAAGGGAGTGCGCAAGGTGCTTTTGGAACAGAACCAGCTCAACCCGAAGTTGATGGTTCTCATCAAGCCGGAAGACAGCGCCAGGTATGAAAACATGGTCGACATTCTGGATGAGATGGAGATCACCAACACCAAGCGGTACGCCATTGTCGATTATACCGATGACGACAAGAAGATTATTACCGCCGGGCTGGAAGGAATCGACCTCAATGAACTTTTAACCGTTGAACAACAACAATGAAAACAGCATCAACTAGTGTAGCGCTTCCAAGACGCTGGGACGACATTGTATTTGAAAACCGCAACCAGGCCTATGGTGCCTACGTATTGCGCAGGCTGTACACCAAGAACATCCTGGTCGGTCTGCTGATGACCTGTGCGGTGATTACGCTGGTGATCTATGCACCCAAGATTGCCGAATTGCTCAGCGGGGAAGAAGAAGTCATGAAGGCGCCGCCGAGAAAGCTTGTCTACACGGAATTGTCGGCGCCGCCGCCAATCGACAAGCCCAAGCCGCCGCCACCGCAGATCCAGCTTCCCAAGCTGCAGAAGGTGATCAAGTTCGTTCCCCCGAAAGTGGTGAAGGAAGAAGTGGTCGAGGAAATCCCAACCATCGAAGAGATCAAAATGAATGAGGTCGCCGCTGAGGAGGTTGAGGGTCCGGGCGAAATCGTCTGGGAAGAACCCGTCGAAGAAGTGGTCATTGAAGAAGACCCCAACAAGATCTTCATGGTGGTGGAGCAGCAACCTGAATTTGAAGGCGGCTATGAAGCCATGATGCGCTTTATCAGCAAGAACGTACGGTATCCCGCAAGCGCGCGGCGAATGGGAACGGAAGGCACCGTGTACCTTAGCTTTGTCGTCGGAAAGGATGGTTCGATCAATGACGTTACGGTATTGCGGGGCATCAGTGCCGACTGCGACAAGGAAGCCGTGCGCGTGGTGCAGAGCATGCCGAACTGGAAGCCTGGAAAACAAAATGGTAAACCCGTACTCGTGAGATTTAACCTGCCGATCAGGTTCAAACTGAATTGATTTGGAAGAACATCCTGAAAGACGAAAGTTGGCGCCAGCCGATCAGGTCTCCAGGGTCTTCGGAATGATAATGGTTGTACTGTACATCGTGCTCGGTACAACCATTATTTTTAGGCCCCCCTGGATGAAAAGCATCCCCGAAAAATCTGCCCTCATCCTGGGCATCGTCCTGATCCTGTACGGACTGTTTCGCGCATGGAAAATATATCGAAGGTATTATTAGAAATTTTCCTATGAGAACGAACGCCTGGGTATTGTCGCTCATCCTGATTGCACTCATTGCGTGCAATAAGAACGAAAAGCCATTGGATACGCCCGTATCGGGCTCTATTCGCATTGCTGCCGATGAGTCCCTTCGGCCACTCGTAGAAGCAGAGGTCGCCACCTTTGAAGGAATTTACACGCGCGCCGATCTGGATTGCGACTACGTCTCCGAAGCGGATGCCATCGACCTGCTGCTCAAAGACAGCGTGCGGCTCGCGGTTGTCACCAGAAGGTTTACAGATGAGGAGCGCGCCTATTTCAAGGAAATCAGGATTACCCCTACCGAATTCGATGTAGCCATTAGCGGCGTAGCGGTAATCCTCAACAACAGCAACCCGGATACCCTTTTGAAAATGGATGAAATAAAAGGGCTCCTGCGCGGCGAAATCAGCAATTGGGAGCAGTTGGACGGCCGGTCTCAGGATGGCATAGAGATTGTGTTTGATCACCCGAGTTCAGGATTGGTAAGGCATCTTAAAGACTCCGTTGCCTCAATCGAAACACTGCCGGACAACGTTTATGCGGCCAACAGCAATATGGGTGTTGTCGATTTTGTCGCGGAGAATCCGAACGCGCTCGGATTTATCGGTCTTGAATGGATCAGTGACAAGAACGATTCGCTGTCGAACAGTTTTCTAACGCGCGTTCGTGTGGCGGGAATTGCGGTGCATGAAGACAGCGGATATTATCAGCCTTACCAGGCGTACCTCGCTTTAAAAAAGTACCCCTTGCCAAGAAGGGTCACCGTGCTGAGCCGCGAGGCGCGCGCGGGCCTCGGCCGCGGGTTCCTGAACTTCTTCGCCAGCGAAAGGGGCCAACGAATCGTCCTGAAGGCGGGGTTACTGCCTGTGACCATGCCCCTGCGCATCGTCAACGTGGACCCTTCAAATTTTGATATAGAAGAATAAACAACGATTCTTTAGATAAAAAACACGGATTTGTAAACCCGGCGTGTTAATTTTAAAACCCGAAAAATGATCTTTAACAAAAAACAAAGTGATATGAATTCGTTCCAAGCAGGGTGGTTGCCTGCAAAGGCTTCCGCACCTTACCCTGGAAAGCGCCTTCTCGCGATCGCTCTTCTTGTGCTTGTAGGCGGATCTGCGGCATTCGCACAATCCCCCGAGGTACGGAAAGCCTTCCGGTTTTTCCACATTGAGCAACCCTCAAAAGGAATGAGCGCCCTGCAGGAGCTCGTCAAGTCGAATCCCGAAAACTCCAGCTATCACTACTATCTCGGACTGGCGCAGCTTCAATCCGGAGACCTTGAGCAGGCAATGGCTAACTTCAACAAGGGTATCGAACTCGACAAGCGCGACGGCCTCAACTACGCGGGCAAAGGCCATGCATATCTGCTCGAGAAAAAGCCGGCGATGGCCAGGGAGCAATTCGATCTGGCCTTGAAATATTCCCGTTCGAAGGACGCGAATGTCATGAAGGCCATCGGACGCGCTTACCTTACCGATACGAAATACCTGCTCGACGCGATCAGCATGCTGGAACAGGCAAAGGCAGCTGACGGAAGTGATCCGGAAACCCATATCCTTCTCGGGGACGCCTTGTTGATCCAAAATCCGCAGCAGGGTGGCCCGGCAATCAGTTCCTATGAGCGGGCGGCATCGGCAGACCCTAAATCGGGGACCCCTCATTACAAGATCGGCCGCATCTGGCAACAGGCGCGCGGCGTCGAAAATGCCATCGCCGCTTTCCAGCGCGCGATCGAGGCCGACCCTGAATATGCCCCCGCATACCATCAGCTTGGGGAATTATACTACAAGGAAAAGCAATACGACAAAGCCGTGGCGGCCTATGACAAGTATTTGCCGCTAACCGAGAACCCCGGCAACGCCAGGTTCCAGCAGGCCTTCTTCCTCTTTATGGCTAAAAAATACGACAAGGCCAACAAGATATTCCAGGAAGTGGTTAACAAGCCTGAAGTACCGGTGGTCGCACTCAAGTATTATGCTTACTCGCTGACCGTCGCTGAAAAGCAAGACGAGGCGCTGAAAGTATTCCAGCAGTATTTTGACAAAGCCAAACAGGAAGACATTCAGGCATCGGACTTCGAATATTACGGTAAACTGCAGTTGTCGATGGAAACACCCGAAGGCGATTCCATCGCCAACGAATACTTCGAAAAAAGTCTGGTCCTTGATTCAGCCCAGGTCGATGTATTGACCCTCCATGCCGAAACTTATAAGGATCGCAAACTTTACGGTAAGGCAGCCGAAACCTACGAACGCCTTGCAGCGGTTCGGGAAAACCCGTTGACGCAGGATATCTGGAACGTGGGGATCAACTACTTCCTCGACGAGCAATGGGTGAAGGCCGACAGCGCCTTGACCATTGTAACCAAAGAAGCGCCTAATATGCTCTATGGCCCGTTGTACGCTGCCAGGGCACGCAGGCAGATCGACTCAACCGGCGCGCTGGCGTTACCCAACCCCATGTATGATACGTTCATCGCGCAAGCCGTGGAGGACACCACAAAGTGGAAAAAGGAACTCATTGAAGCCTATGGATACTTCGGAAGTTATTTTATCAACATCAAACCCGACATCCCGAAGGCCAAGGGCTACTTCAATAAGATTCTGAAGCTCGATCCCCAGCATCCTGAGGCCCGCCAGGCCATAGATGCCATCAACGAAGCTGCGCAACCCCAACAGCGAACACGGGGTGGAAAATAACGTGAAAGGGGCCAGGGCCCCTTTTTTTATTCCTTCGTTATCCAAAAGTCAGCCCAGAACGGTAAGGGCGTTCGCATGCGCATTCACAATCTTTCCGATGATTTCATCATTGATCTGCGTTGAGATGAACATCGCTTCGAACTGCGATGGCGCAAGGTAGATCCCCTGCTTCAGCATGGCCTGGAAGTACCGCCCAAAACGCGCGGTATCCGAGCCTCTAGCGCTGTTGAAATCCGTTACATCTTGATCGGTGAAGAAGAGGGTGAACATCGACCCAACGCGGTTAATGGTAAACGAGAACCCCGCATTCCCGGTCTCCGCTTCCAACCTTTCAACGAGTTTGGCTGACGTCGTTTCGAGTGCCTCATACACCTTCGGATGCTCGTTGAGGTAAGTGAGCATGGCCAATCCGGCTGCCATCGCCAGGGGATTTCCCGACAGCGTTCCGGCCTGATAGATCGGTCCCGCCGGCGAAACGTGGTCCATGATTTCCCGCGATCCGCCGTAGGCGCCAACGGGAAGGCCGCCGCCGATGATTTTACCGAGGGTACAGAGGTCAGGGATTACGCCATAACGCTCCTGCGCGCCGCCCCGTGCCAGGCGAAAGCCGGTCATCACCTCGTCGAAGATGAGAACAATCCCGTGCTTCGTACTCAGTTGCCGCAGTCCCTGTAAATAGCCATCCCCAGGTGGAACACATCCCATATTGCCTGCGACCGGCTCAAGAATGATCGCCGCAATTTCTCCTGCATTCTTTTCAACCAGGGTCTCAATGGCCGCAAGATCGTTGAAAGGCGCTACCAGCGTGTCTTTCGCCGTTCCGGGTGTAACCCCCGGACTGTCGGGATGTCCAAGGGTGAGCGCCCCGCTGCCCGCGGCGATGAGAAACGAATCGCCGTGACCATGATAGCAGCCTTCCATTTTAATGATCTTGTTCCTTCCGGTAAACCCCCGCGCCACGCGAATGGCGGACATTGTCGCTTCAGTACCTGAATTCACCATCCGTACTTTTTCCACGCACGGGACCATGTCGCAAATAAGCTCGGCCATCTCCACCTCGCGGGCCGTTGGCGCGCCGAATGACGGAGACCCCGCAACGGCAAACCGCACAGCGTCTGCAATGAGCGGGTGCGCATGGCCCAGCAACATCGGTCCCCAGGAATTGATAAGATCGACATAGGCATTGCCATCCTCGTCGTAGAGCCAGGCACCCTGTCCGCGTTGAATGAAGACCGGGTTACCGCCGACCGCACGAAATGCGCGCACGGGAGAGTTTACACCGCCCGGAATGACCTGCTTTGCGCGCTCAAATAAGGAGGCGCTCTTGGAGTGTGCGTTCATGAGAATGTCAGAGTTTGTCTACCAACGTGAACTTCCCTTCCATCATACCGATGAAGGGAACCAACTGGTTGTCGCGGCTGTATTCAAAGCGGAAACCTTCACCGAGAAATCCGGGAACATCACCCGCCTCGTTCAAGCCCTGTTGAAAGTAGACACCATGGTCGTGGAGCTGGTGGCCGACAAACAGCATCAGTTCGTAGCCCATGCGCGCCACGTTGCTCGCTTTACGCCCATAGCGATGAAGAAAGGCTTCGTAAAAGCGTTTGTATTCAGGTTGGTCCGGATCAGCAAAATTAGGGGCCGCGAGGCGGATCCCGAGGCTCTCGTACCGCTCGGGGTCGATGGCATTGTCGTCGATCCATTTTTCGGTCCCAACAACAAGAATGGAGTCGTTCCGCGCTTCAACAGCACCAACAACTTTCGTATAAATGACCGGGTCATCGGTGGCAACAAAAATACAGTCGATGCTATCCTTCTTCAGCGTAAACTCCGTAGGATAGTTGAATTCGTCAAATTCCGTTGCGGTCGTCAGAATTTCATTGATGATCCTTGACTCTGAGGGTATGACCCTTTCAAAGTGGATCACGTTGATGCCGTTCTGAACCGCCCGCTGCATGAAGCTGAACGCCAGCACAGAATCCTGTTTACCCGGCCCCAGGAAAACAAAGCATCTCTTTTGCATTGTGTCCTTTGCTATAAAGTCGGCCGACTTGACACCCAGTGTCTGCGAGGAAGGCTGAAATAAAAATGAATGCGGGTTTTCGCCGATCACGTCGAGGCTCCGCGAAAACGGATGGATGACGTTGATCTGCTGCGCCTCGGAAAATTCCTTGACAACGGCGCTTTCATCAAGGAAAAGAGGACCGATGATCAGATCGGTTGCCCGGAGTTCCTCGGTGCCGAGCAGCGCCTCCAGCTTTTCGCTGCTGCGTTCGGTGTCGTAGGCGCGCAGGCTGATGTCAATCCCCTTGCTCGTCAGCGTATCCAGCGCGAGTTTCATTCCTTCATAGAAGTCGAGTATTACCTGGTTTCGCTTTCTACCCGGCGTGGGCTCCAATGTCCGAAGGTCAAAAGGCATCATCAATGAGACCGCATAACGATCCTTGTACACCGTCTTCGGCGCTTCCGGAATAAATTCGGCCCGTTCAAATTCGAATCGATCGATGATTTCCTCCAACTGCGCACGCGATTCCGGGTCGCCGAGGCTGCGCTCAAGGACGTTGGCCAGTGTTCGGGCGACAACAGAATCCCTCGGATAATCCTCCAACATCATGCGGAGGGTTTCCGCGTCGGTGATCTTCACGAGGTAAGCTGCCTTCAAGGCTTCGATGTCTTCCGCGAACGCCTTATTATCGATTGCCTTCAGGATACGCATGCCTTGAAAGTAATCGCCGTTATCGAGGTGTATTCGGGCTAGCCAGAAATTCACTTCGTTCATCTTTTCCCACTCGGGATGCACCGTGCTGATCTGGGTGAGCATATCCCTGGCGACAGCCAGATAACCCTGGCGATAAGCCGAAATGGCATAGTAAAACGATGCGTACTCCGCATAAGGGTTGTTCTGGTCGTAGGGTATCAATGGTTTGAAACTCTCCATGGCCAGGTTGTACTTGCCCTGCGCAAACAACTCCTTCGCGTTCGCGTACTGGGTGCTGTAGTCAATCTGCGCAACGACATGCCCTGCCAACAAAACGAAATAACAAACCAGGATATTCTTCATCTTCTTCAAGCTAGCGTTATCTGAACTATTCCCATTCGATGGTGGCCGGCGGTTTGGAACTGATATCATAAACCACGCGGTTGACACCTTTTACACGGTTGATAATATCGCTCGATACCTCAGCGAGAAACTCATAAGGGAGGTGCGCCCAATCCGCGGTCATACCATCCGTGCTCGTCACGGCGCGCAGGCTCACCACGCGTTCATAGGTACGCTCATCTCCCATCACACCCACCGACTGCAATGGCGTGAGGATTGCGCCGGCCTGCCATACCTTATCATAAAGGCCGTGGGTTCTCAGGCCGCTGATAAATATGTCGTCGACTTCCTGCAAGACCTGCACCTTCTCCGGCGTAATATCACCCAGGATCCGGATACCCAGTCCGGGACCGGGAAAGGGGTGCCTGCCCAGGATGGCAGGGTCGATGTTCAGCGTCTTGCCGACCACCCGCACTTCGTCTTTGAAAAGGGTATTCAAGGGTTCCACCACCTTGAGTTTCATGGTCTCCGGAAGCCCGCCGACGTTGTGGTGCGACTTGATCGTAGCAGAGGGTCCTTTCACCGACACGGATTCTATCACGTCGGGATAAATGGTCCCCTGTCCCAACCATTTGACCGCTGATATTTTGTGCGCTTCCTGATCAAAGACGTCGATGAACGTCTTGCCAATCGCCTTCCGCTTGGCCTCAGGGTCGACGAGGCCGTTCAGGGCGCGGTAGAACTGCTCGCGCGCATCGACGCCCTGGATGTTGAGGCCCATATGACGGTAAGACTCAAGAACCTGGCCAAACTCGTTCTTGCGCAACAATCCATTGTCGACAAAGATGCAATGGAGGTTGGCGCCAATGGCCCTGTGAATAAGGGTTGCCGCCACGGTGGAATCGACGCCGCCGGACAGGGCCATCACCACCTTATCGCCACCAAGCTTTTCCCTGAGGCCGGCGATGGTGGACTCCACGAACTGGTCGGGCGTCCAATCCTGCGAGCACCCGCAAATATGCACCACGAAATTACGCAGGAGGTTCTTGCCCTCGGTGGTGTGGGTTACCTCAGGATGAAACTGAATGCCGTACACCTCCTTGCCGCGCACCTTAAATGCTGCCACCGCCACGGATGACGTGCCGGCGATAATCTCAAAGTCTTCCGGCACTTCCGCGATGGTGTCGGCGTGCGACATCCAAACCTGAGACTCGAGGGAAATTTCCTTCAGCAGGTTGCTGTGGTGGTCGACCGTCGACAGACGGGCCCTTCCATATTCGCGCGTATGCGACGGCAAAACCCTTCCTCCGCGCTTTTGAGCGATAAGTTGGGCGCCATAACACACGCCCAGAACGGGCACCTTGGTGAGCATTGACAGGTCTACATCGGGCGCGCCCTCATCCCGTACCGAACACGGGCTTCCGGAAAGAATGACACCGCGGATGTCACTGCTGAGGGGCGGTATTTTGTTGAAGGGCTGGATTTCGCAATACACATTAAGTTCTCTTACCCGGCGGGCGATCAACTGCGTATACTGGGAGCCGAAATCCAGAATCAGGATTTGTTGGGACATGGTGCAAAGATAACAGAACGCCAGCGCCTCAATTAGCCGGACAAAAAAAATTTATGTCTTTGAAAACGAGGGTATTGCGATCAATCCCAAAACATCAGCCCGAGCTGGAATCCCACGGCGTTGAAGTTGTTGTAGTCAAAGTTTTCGCTGCGATTGGTGGAGAAGTCGTAATGCACCGCCGCCATGATGCCCATGCCCCTGCGCCGGCCAAACCTCAGCGAAATGCCAGCCTCCGGTCTCGCGATAAAACCCCATGCGCGGTCGCGCTCGTCATAGATATTGTAAAACCTTACGTACTCATTCATATTGGCGCCGAGGCCAAGTCCACCATAGGCAACGAGCGTCTCATTCTCATTCAGATAGCGATTGTACTGGCCACTAAGGACAGCTGACCCGGCGTAGAGGTAATTGAAGTAGTCGGTGGTAACCGCTCCCGTTGGATTGGTGATCGTCACAGCGGGAAAGTACTGGTCGAATGCCGCGGACGTCACATCAAGGCCGACTGATACCGCCGGTGTGATAAATACCCTGTAGCCGGCCTTCACACCGCGCGTACTCGTGTTGCCAATCCACTCCCGCGAGGAGAGCGGTACGTTCGCGTCCCAGGCGAGATAGAAATATTTTTCCTGCGCGAACACCGCCTCTGCGGCGAAAACCAGCGGGAGCAAGATGGTGAACTTTAGCCCTTTCATCATTGCCGGAGATAAGGTGATTGATCGAAAGCCTGCCCGATGGCCCGTTCGGTTTGAGGTACCAGGTCAAGCGTGCTGTAAAGGTCTCCCATGAAGGAGCTCCATATCACCTTCACCTCATTATTCCCATTCTTGTTCTTCAGGTCGACGATTTCAACAATCAGCACACCGGTATTGTACGCATAGGTGTTCACATAAGGCGGATAGTATCCGCCTCCGTAGCCGTAGTAGCCGGGATAGTAGTATCCGGGGTATCCATAAAAATCGGGGTAAACCACGCTCTGGAAAATATTGAGGTCATTGACGACGGCGACGTTCACGCCGAGGTCCGGGTCCTGTGATTTATCGGTCTCGACGTAACCTGCCGCATTCAAATGGGTTCTCAACGCGGTCAATACCGGACGCGGGAAATTCGTCTGTGCACTCTGAATGATCGTTGTGTCGTTGGAGTTGTTGGATATGAAGCCAATGGTGTCCGTCGGGATGGCATAAGTCACATAGGACGAAAAGTCGGCCTCCGGATCGAAATTCGTGACTACGACCAGGTCGTCGACGAGGGAGGCGGCGTCCGGCTCCGGATAACATCCACTGGCGAAAATGAGAACGGCCAAACAGCCGCAGGCGACAATCTTCTTCATATTGTTGTAACGGTTGCTGATGAACAAAAATTGTACCTCTTGTACAACACAACGAGCTTCCAAAATCGCATTACCATCCCGACGATGCGACGACAAGGCCGGCGCCGAAAAGTAAGACAAACGCAAAAGCGGAAAGGGCCATTTGTTTCAGGAATGGGTCAAGCTGCTGGCCCACCCTGCTCGTGACGGCAGCGCCATTTCGCACAAAGAACGGCAGCGTAGCGAGAAACAGAAGCTGCCACGGGGACTGATAGGTCAATGCCGTGTAGATGAGGGCCGCGGCGATTCCAAAAGCCAGCAGGCACCAATGATACGCCACCGCATTTTTCCGCCCGATCCGTACGGGAACGGAAAATTTGCCCGCCTCCCGGTCGGATTCGATGTCCCGGATATTGTTGATATTCAGTACCGCCATGGCAAACACGCCGCAGCTCAATGCCGGCAAGAAGTTGAGCCCGGAAAGGTCCTTGGTGAAGAGATAACACGACCCCAACACACCCACAAATCCAAAGAAAATCAGCACAGACAAGTCTCCCAGGCCGGAATAACCGTATGGCCTCCGTCCCATGGTGTAAGCGATTGCCGCCAGTATGCACAGGACGCCCAATGCAAAGAAAAAAAGGAACGCGCGCCATTCAAATCCAAAGGAGACAATCAGCAGAAGGATACCGCTCACGAGAGACAGCGCCACCAACAACGCGACAGCCGTGATCATTTGGCGGCGGGTGACGGCTCCGGACTGTACGGCGCGCGACGGGCCTGTGCGCGTGCGGCTATCGGCGCCATGTACGGAATCGCCATAATCATTGGCAAGGTTTGAAAGGATCTGCAGGAATACCGTTGTGGTCACACAAAGGAGAAATATATCCCAGCGAAACGCGTTCGCGCTTGCGGCCAGAAATCCGCCCATGGCGATAGAGGAGATGGCCAGGGGTAGCGTCCTCAGGCGAAAGGCTTTAATCCAGGTGCGGACGTTGCTCAAGGGGCGATCAGGTCGATGATTCGTTTATCGAGAGGATTGACTTTAGAGCCGAAAAATGCAACTACTTTCCCATTCCTGTCAACGATGTACTTGCAAAAATTCCAGGTCGGTAGTTTCCCGGTTTGCTTCTCCAGCCAACGGTATAGCGGATGGCGGTTCCGTCCCTTCACCGAGATCTTCTCGAACATCCTGAAACTCACGCCATAGTTTTTTTCGCAGAAGGTAGCTATATCGGTATTTGTTCCCGGCTCTTGCCACAAGAAGTTGTTGGCAGGGAATCCAAGAACCGTCACTTTTTCGCTGTATTGTTCATGAAGCTTTTGCAAATCGGCGTACTGGGGTGTCTGACCACATTTAGACGCTGTGTTCACGATCATAAGGGTACGTCCCCGGTAGGTATCAAAGTCAATTTCCTCGCCATCGATTGATCGCATGTGAACGTTGTACAACGAAAGCACGGGTTTCTCCCGGGGAGCGAAAAGCCCGTTAACGAACGAGAAAAGTCCCATGGCAGGGCTGCCTATAAGGCACCGACAATTTCCGCATCGAGAGGCTTAACTTTCGAAGGGAAAAACTTCACGGTACCATCCGGCTTGACGAGATATTTGCAGAAATTCCAGGTGGGCTCCTTTCCGCTCTTTTCTTTCAGCCATTGATAAAGCGGGTGCTGGTCTTCTCCCTTGACCGAAATCTTCTCGAACATTTGAAATTTCACGCCGTAGTTCTTTTGGCAAAACTGGGCGATCTCCGTGTTGGTTCCCGGCTCCTGTCCGCCGAAATTGTTCGCGGGGAAGCCGAGCACGATCACCTTGTCCCCGTAGGTTTCATGCAGCTTCTCGAGATCTGCATACTGGGGTGTGTAGCCGCATTCGGAAGCCACGTTGACGATGAGCAGGTTCTTCCCTTCATACCGGGCGAAGTCGATCGCCTCGCCGTCGATGGCATTCATTTTAAAATCGTAGATGGAGTCCATAGGTGTGCCGAACAATGTAATCAACAGAAGAATCATTGAAGTTTTCATAGATATATGGATTTAGCCATAAAACGCCGGCCGGCACCGGAACGTTCATCGGTCATCACATGCGCTCGGGGACGTCGATACCCAATAGCCGCATGGCCCTTTTCAAGGCGTCAGCAACCGCACGGGAAAGGGCCACCCTACCCCTGAGTTTTGCCGGGTCTGCTTCGTTAAAGATAGGGATGTTTTGATAAAACTGATTGTATTCCTTCGCCAAATCATATGCAAAATTGGCGACAACCGCTGGTGAGTATGCGCTTGCCGCTTCGCGGATCCGGTTCTCGAAATTGCCCAGTACGTGAAGCACCTCTTTCTCCGCATTCTCCAGCGAGGAAATGCCATCGAGGTCAGCCACTGTGACCACCAGGTTTAGCTGGGCGGCTTTCCGAAGGATCGCCCGGATACGCGCATGCGTGTACTGGATAAACGGACCAGTAAACCCTTGCAGTTGAATAGATTCGTTGGGATCGAACAGCATGCGCTTCCTCGGGTCCACTTTGAGCAGGAAGAATTTGAGCGCCCCCAGGCCGATCATGTTGAACAACGCGCGTGCCTCTTCGTCAGACAACTCGTCCACCTTGCCCAGTGTTCGGGTCTGCTGTTCGGCTTCCGCGATCATTTCAGCCATCAGGTCGTCGGCATCCACGACCGTACCTTCGCGCGATTTCATCTTGCCCGAGGGAAGGTCCACCATGCCGTACGACAAATGGTAACAATGCTTCGCCCACGGGAAGCCGAGTTTTTCAAGAATGAGAAACAAGACTTTGAAGTGATACTCCTGCTCGTTGCCCACGGTGTAGATCTGGCCGGCAATGTTCGGAAAATCGCGAAACCTGAGAATGGCCGTACCGATATCCTGCGTAATGTAGACTGAAGTCCCGTCGGAGCGCAGCAGCACCTTCTCATCCAGCCCATCGCGCGTGAGGTCTACCCAGACTGAGCCATCCGTTTTTTTGAAGAAGACGCCCTTCTCAAGGCCGTTCAGCACTTCCTCCTTACCAAGGAGGTAGGTGTCTGATTCGTAGTAGAGTTTGTCGAATGCGACGCCCATGGTTTTGTACGTCGCGGCAAAGCCTTCGTAAACCCAGCCGTTCATGGTCCGCCAGCGTTCGAGCGTGGCTGGGTCGCGCTGTTCCCATTTGCGCAGCATCTCTGCGGCAAGTTTCATGATCGGGGCCTCTTTTTCAGCCTCGGCCTCACCCATGCCCTTCTCTTTTAACGCACTTACCTGGGCTTTGTACGCTTTGTCAAAGGCCACATAATATTTACCCACCAGGTGGTCACCCTTTATGCCACTGGATTTCGGCGTCTCACCCTCGCCATACAAGGTCCACGCTGCCATGGATTTACAGATATGAATGCCGCGGTCGTTGATGATCTGCACCCTATGGACCGTATACCCGTTGGCCTTAAGAATTTCCGACACACTCCAGCCTAGAAAGTTGTTCCTCAGGTGGCCGAGGTGAAGGGGTTTGTTGGTGTTTGGCGAGGAATATTCCACCATGATCTCTTCGCCGTTGGAAGGGAGCTGGCCAAAGTCAGGGTTTTCAAAAATAGCCTTCAGCGTCTCGACCCATATCTTGTCGTGAAGTACGAGATTCAGAAAGCCCTTCACCACATTAAAGCGCGCCACGATCCCTGAATGCGCGCTCAGGTGTTCACCAATAAGGGATGCCGTTTCGTCGGGTTTCTTGCCGGAAATCCTTGCCAGCGGAAAGCACACCAGCGTGTGCGAACCTTCAAACTCCTGGTTAGTGGGTTGTAGCTGAACGGTGTCGACCCTTTGCCCGAAGAGATCGGTGATCGTATGCTGGATTGCTTCGCGGAGTTTCAGTTCGGGGCTCATCTTCCATTGACCATTTTTACGCCGGGGTTGCGCGTTACCACCCTAGCACATAAGCAAACACCAGCGGAGCTACGATGGTGGCATCGGATTCAATGATAAACTTGGGGGTATCGATGCTCAACTTTCCCCAGGTGATCTTTTCATTGGGAACGGCTCCCGAGTACGATCCATAGCTGGTGGTGGAGTCGCTGATCTGGCAGAAGTAGCTCCAGAACGGCACGCCTTCGCGCCCGAGGTCCTGGTGCAGCATCGGCACAACGCAGATCGGGAAATCACCCGCAATACCGCCGCCGACCTGGAAGAACCCAATCCCTTCGGGTTTTGCGTTCTCGGTATACCAATCAGCGAGAAAAGTCATGTACTCAATCCCACCGCGAACGGTGGTAGGTTTCAGTTCGCCGGTGACGCAATATGAGGCGAAGATGTTTCCCATGGTGGAGTCTTCCCAGCCGGGGACCACAAGCGGCAGGTTCTTTTCAGCCGCGGCGATCATCCATGAGTTTTTCGGATCAATCTGATAGTATTGCTTTAACACGCCGCTATTGAGCATTTTGTACATGAACTCGTGAGGGAGATAGCGCGCGCCGCGATCGTTGGCATCCTTCCAAAGTTCATAAATGTGCTTCTGCAACCTTCTGAAGGCTTCCTCCTCGGGGATACAGGTATCAGTTACGCGGTTCATGCCCTTGCCAAGCAACTCCCACTCCTGCTCGGGGGTAAGATCGCGGTAGTTGGGAATGCGCTTATAGTAGTCATGAGCTACCAGGTTCATGATGTCTTCCTCGAGGTTAGCGCCGGTACACGAGATGATCTGCACTTTGTCCTGTCGGATCATTTCCGCCAGCGAGATTCCCAGTTCACCGGTGCTCATCGCCCCGGCAAGGGTGATCATCATCTTTTTGCCGCTTTCGACATGCGTTTTATACGCCCTGGCCGCATCGACCAGCGACGCAGCATTGAAATGTAGAAAGTGCTTTTCGATAAAGGATGAAATCGGTCTGTCCTGACTCATGGCGGTGCTTGATTTTGGGGGCGAAATTAAAGAAATAAGGCAAAAGTTTGGGTTAAAGGGGAGAGAAGTTTCCCGCGTGTGATGCGACGGCAAAATTGGTCGCGAAGAAGCCGCCACCCTTGCGCGTCGCGGATTCAAGCGACGGCGAATCGGCCGGGTGAAAGGCATTGAAAAAGCGGGATGTCATTGTTTTTTCTAATATCTTACCCTTTTATGAAGGAGGTATCGGTGTTTGTTTTGCAACTGACGGTTGTTTTTTGTCTTGTCTCATCAGCGCTTCTGGCGCAAACGCGCCCCTCTGATGAGGGCTTTGAGCTCGTCAAAGAGCGGGATGATGTCAAAATCTTTGAGCGTTGGGTATTCTTTCCAAAAAGCGATCCGCCCGTAGAAGCGCGTGAGGTGAAAGGTGAATTCTTCGCACAGTGCTCCATCGACGAGGCTGTCGCGCTCATTCGCGACCAATCGCAGATTGGTCGTTGGCAAAGTCATGTTTCGAAATTTCGCGTGTATCCGGTGAATGATAGCTTGTGGCATGAGTACTCCTACCACGACATTCCCTGGCCGGTGAGCGACCAGGACCATTACCTGGAATACAGGGTTGTTACCTCCATTCCCGGGAAGGAACTCTTCCTTACCTTCGAGAGCACGATAGACGATGCGCGGGCGCCGGTACATGAAGACGCAACCCGCATGACTTTGGCCGGCAGTTGGTTATTTGAGAACCTGAACGGCAAGACCAGGATCACTTACAGGATCCTGTCCATGCCGCTCGGTATTCCAAGGATTTTCACGGACCCGGTCATACGCAGCAACATGATGTCGACCATCACGTCGTACGTGGAACTGCTGGAGGCCAACGGGGATGCGGGATCGAAATGACGCTTACTCGGCAAGTACCGGCCGGCTGAGGATGGATCGCGTTGTCGCTTCGACAATTTCAAACGCGCTTTCCGCCATTCGGTTCTCCGTGTCCAGCGTCGGGTTTACTTCCACGATCTCCCATGCACAGATTTTCGGACTTCGGGCAAGTTCGACATTGAGTTCCTTCGCCTCGTCGACAGTGAGCCCGTTGGGCACCGGTGTTCCGGTTCCGGTAGAAATGCGGGAATCCATGCTGTCTACATCGAAAGAAACGTAGATCATATCGCAATGGTCCAGCATGTCGAGCGCCTTCCCGGCGATAGCCTTTGCGCCGGATTTCTTCACCTCTTCCGTCTCAATGAAATTGACGTTGTATTTGTTGATGAGGTAATTCTCAGGCTTTTCCAGGTCGCGCACGGAGATGTAAACGATGTCTTCAGGATAGATCTTCGGTCCGGGGATCCCAACATTCTTTATTTGTTCCCAGTAGTCGAGCGTTTCGCCGCGCGGGTCATTGACTTTGCATTCAAAGTTGTCGACGCCGCAGGCCATGGCCACCGCCATGCCGTGCATATTTCCGCTTGGCGTGGTGAAAGGCGTGTGGAAATCGGCGTGCGCATCGATCCAGATCACACCAAGGCGGATCTTGGGATACGCTTTCTTGATGCCCGCAATCGTCCCATAGGCCGTGCTGTGGTCACCGGCCATAATGAGCGGGAAATACTCGTCGAAGAGCTGCTCATACACTTCCAGACATACACGTTCCTCCATGATCAACACGCCGTCGATGAATTTCGCATAGGCATGCTTGGCACCGTCGAACAATAATTCGTTAACGTTTTCAACCTCGATAGACTCGTATTGTTTGAAAAAATCCGAGTTGAGGTCAAGGCTTGCAATTTTCATTGCCTCCACACCAAGGCTGGCACCGCGAGTACCAGCCCCGATTTCCGACTTCACTTCAATAATCTTGATCTCTTTCATATTCGCGTTTATTATGACTGCGCCCAGTCGACAGATTTTAAAAACTCAGGTAACCGGCAAAAAATATGGGTTCGAAGGACGGTTTGTCTTTGGAAAAAAACTGGCCCTCGCCCTTTAGAAATCGGGCGGCAAGATTCGAAAAACGAGGAGGGGCAGGTGGTTTACCATACTCTTTGAATTATTGCAAAGATGGCAAAATTATCCCAATATTGCACTCCCTTTGGAATCGTTTATCCATGTTCGAGTAACGTTAATCGTTCAGACTAACTCTCTGACGGTGAGTGAATTGCGGTTCCAATAGCAGGCAACCTTATAACGATTAACGCGATCAATGAAGAGCTATCGGGAGCTGATTGAACAAACCTTCGAATTCCCCCAGAAAGAGTTTAAAGTCAGAGAGCACGAACTGCTGTTTAACGACGTCCCTTTGATGGAAATCATCGGGGAATACGGGACGCCCCTGAAACTTACCTACCTGCCCCGGATCAGCGAGAACATCCGGTTCGTGCAGGCCACCTTCAACAACGCGATTGAACGGTTCCGCTACAACGGCAAATACACCTATTGTTACTGCACGAAGTCTTCACACTTCTCTTTCGTCCTGGAGGAAGCCCTGAAGAACGACGATGTGCATATTGAAACGTCTTCGGCGTTTGACATCCCCATTGTCAGATCGCTTTACGCACGCGGTAGAATTTCCAAAGACACCCACATCCTTTGCAATGGTTTTAAAATGCCGTTGTACACCCAGAATATCGCCGGATTGCTGAATGAAGGCTTTCACAATTGCATGCCGATCCTCGACGAGATGGGTGAGATCGATGAATACGAAAAGCAGGTGAAGGGCCCCTACCACGTGGGCATTCGCGTCGCCGCCGACGAAGAGCCTAAGTTTGAGTTCTATACGTCGCGCCTGGGCATCCGCTATAGCGACATCACCGACTTTTATCGCGACAAGATCGAGCAGAGCCCTAAGGCATCGCTGAAGATGCTGCATTTCTTTATTAACACCGGCATCAAGGATACGGCCTATTACTGGAGCGAACTGAGCCGGTTCATTTTCAAGTATTGCGAACTGAAAAAGATCTGTCCCACGCTCGATTCGATCGACATCGGGGGCGGGTTCCCTATAAAAACTTCGTTGACCTTCCACTATGACTATAAGTACATGATCGAACAGATCGTGGAAAACATCAAATGGATCTGCGACAAGAACAATGTTCCCGTTCCGAATATCTTCACGGAATTCGGAAGTTATACCGTCGGTGAAAGCGGCGCCATCCTCTACAAGGTCATCGACCAGAAACTTCAGAACGACAAGGAGCTTTGGTACATGATCGATGGTTCCTTCATCACTCACATTCCTGACGCGTGGGGGCTTAATCAGAAGTACATTCTTCTGGCGGTGAACAAATGGGATGATCCCTACCACAAAGTGAACATGGGCGGCCTGACCTGCGACAGCATGGACTATTACAATTCCGAAGCGCATACCGGGGAAGTGTTCCTTCCCATGATCAATGATGACGAGCCACTCTATATCGGTTTCTTTCATACAGGCGCCTATCAGGAATCGCTGGGGGGCTACGGCGGCATTCAGCATTGCCTGATCCCCGCTCCCAAGCATGTGCTGATTGAACGCAATGAAGATGGCGAGATCTCGACCCGGTTATTCGCCCCGGAACAGTCCAGCGAAAGCATGCTGAAGGTGCTGGGATATCAAGAGGGCAAGGGTTGATGCCGGCATTCGTCATGGCCGTTCCCAACGTCCTGTGTCATTTTTGGTAGCCCCGGGCATCCCGGATACCTCCATTTTTTTTTGCTGACCGCGGTCTTTATGCCGGCGTCCAGGCACCGTATCATTTTCTCGATGACCATCCCGAATCCCGATGGGAGGCGCCGTGAACCTGCGACGGCCTTTGGCATTTCGTGCCATAGCGGCGGGCCCTGAAGCGGCTGTTTTCACCGCTGGTAAGTCCCCGGCGATTTGTTAAAGCGGCTGTTTTAAAGGTCATTTTAATTAAGGCCATTCCCTTTCCAATTCCGGTTTTTTCGCGTTAACTTCATTTCCCTTTCCTGTTTTTTTCATCAATCAGCTCGCCTATGAAGTACCACCCGGGTTCATCAGCGAAAGAAGCCACCCCACTCCCCGGGGTTTCATGCGCAGCGCCTTGTCTTAACATTAAACCATTACCATTATGAAAGTGTACGATGAAAAGCACATCAAGAACATCGTCCTGCTGGGGGCGACTAAGGCCGGCAAAACTTTGCTGGCCGAAGACATGATCTTTGAGGCCGGAATCATTCACCGGCGCGGTACCATTGAAGGTAAAAACACAGTCTCCGACTATCATGAAATAGAACACGAACGCGGTAATTCCGTTTTTGCAACGGCGTTGCACACGGAATGGCGCGACTATAAAATCAACATCATCGACACACCCGGGTTCGACGATTTTGTCGGCGAAATGATTTCATCGGTAAGGGTCGCCGATACATGCGTAATGGTCATTAATGCACAACATGGTGTTGAAGTGGGAACGGAACTCATTTGGAACTATGTCGACAAGTTCAGCAAACCCACCCTCTTTGCGATCAACCAGGTCGATCACCCAAAAGCGGATTTTGATGCGGCGTTGGCTTCACTGCAGAACCGATTCGGAAGCGCGGTCACACAAATGCAATACCCTTACAACCAGGGCGAAGACTTCAATGCCATCATCGACTTGCTAAAAATGGTCATGTATAAGTTTCCCGTTGACGGTGGAAAACCAAAAAAGCTCGCCATACCGGACGGCGAGAAGGAAAAGGCGGACCGGCTTCACAACCTCCTTGTTGAAAAAGCTGCCGAAAACGATGAGCAGCTTATGGAAAAGTATTTCGAAAAAGGGAGCCTCGACGAAGACGAACTGCGGCAGGGGCTTAAGCTCGGAATGATACACCACGACGTATTCCCGGTCTTTTGCATGTCGGCAAAAAAGAATATGGGTAGCGGACGAATGATGGGCTTCATCGACAACGTTGCACCATCTCCCCTTGAGACCAAACCCGAAACGGCCGCTGACGGGAGCAAAATCCCTGCGGACACACAGGCGCCTCCCGTTCTTTTCGTGTTTAAGTCGCACCTGGAACCCAATCTTGGAAAGTTGTCGTTCTTCAAGGTGATCGCCGGCGAGATCAACGCCGGAACCGAATTGACCAACAGCCAAACCGGCGCCGTTGAAAAAATCCATCAGCTTTTCATCATGGATGGAAGAAACAGGACACCGGTGGACAGGCTTGTGACCGGAGACATCGGCGCCACGCTCAAGCTGAAGGACACGTCCAGCAACCAGACCCTTCGCGCCAGTGACCGCGACGTCACCGTTCAGCCTATCCAATATCCTGAGCCCAGAATTCGCACGGCCGTAGTTGCGCAAAGCAAGAACGACGACGAAAAGATCGGGGAGGTACTGCATAGGATTAACCAGGAGGATCCCACCGTACAGGTTGAATTTTCCAATGAACTAAAGCAATTGATCATTTCCGGGCAGGGGGAACTGCACCTTGCGGTGTGCAAATGGTACCTTGAACAGGTTTATAAACTTCACGTCACTTTTGAGAATCCCCGCATCTCGTACCGGGAAACGATTCGAAAATCGGCTGTTGCCAGCTATCGCCACAAGAAACAGTCGGGGGGTGCCGGCCAGTTTGCCGAAGTACACCTGAGCGTGGAGCCGTACACCGAAGGAATGGCTGACCCGGGCGAATACACCGTGCGCGGAAGAGAAATCATCGACCTGCCGTGGGGCGGGAAATTGGCCTTTTTCAACTGCATTGTGGGCGGTGTGATTGACGCGCGGTTCATCCCGTCGATCCTCAAGGGTGTTATGGAGAAAATGGAACAGGGCCCCATCACGGGGTCGTACGTGCGCGATGTCAGGGTGTGTGTGTTTGACGGCAAGATGCACCCCGTAGACTCCAACGACATCTCCTTCAAGATCGCCGGGATGATGGCATTCAAAGATGCCTTCCTGAAATCCGAGCCCCAACTGCTGGAACCCGTTTTCGATCTGGAGGTCATGCTGCCCGAGGAAGTGATGGGCGATGTTATGAGCGACCTTCAGACGCGCCGGGCAATGATCATGGGAATGGACAGCAAAGACAACTTTCAGGTGATCAAAGCCCGCGCTCCCCTTGCCGAACTCGACCGATACTCGACCACCCTCCGATCCCTTTCACAGGGACGCGCCAGCTTTCACCAACGCTTCTCAGAATTCTCGCCTGTCCCGTATGAAGTGCAACAGCATGTTGCAAAGTCGGCGCATGAAGAAGCTTTGGTGTGACGAAACGCACACACGCCATCATTCACAAAGCTGCCGTTGGCAGCTTTTTTTTCTAATTCACTGCGTGTGGCAGGGGTTCCACAAAGGTGAAAGTCATTCCAACTGCCGTTTCGATTCGTCGAACTCCTCATTCCGTATTTTATGCCGAAAAAATGTCGTCGGTCAATAAAAACAATTGGATAAAACCATTCTTTTCATAGATTTGTTTGACTCTCCGAGCCCAACCCAATCCGTCCTGTGATGAGTAATGCAATCGTAGTCATCCCCACGTACAAGGAGCGAGAGAACATCCGAGCAATTATCGATGCGGTATTTGCGCTCCCGAAGGATTTTCATGTCCTGGTGGTGGACGATAACTCGCCTGACGGCACGTCCCAGATTGTGGAGGATTTGCAACGGTATTACAACAAGCGTGAGGTGAAACTCCACCTGCTGAAGCGTGCCGCCAAACTCGGCCTTGGCACGGCCTACATCGCAGGCTTCCGTTATGCCATCGACCGGGGATATGATTATGTTCTCGAAATGGATGCGGATTTTTCGCACGACCCCAAGGACTTGGTCAGCCTTTACGTCGCCTGTAAAGACGAAGGGGCCGATCTGTCGATCGGATCACGCTATGCAACCGGGGTGAACGTCGTCAACTGGCCTATCGGACGCGTACTGCTTTCATACTTTGCCAGCAGCTATGTTCGCCTGATCACCGGCATGCCCATCCGCGATACCACGGCCGGTTTCGTGTGCTACAAGCGGGAAGTGTTGGAAATGATTCCGCTGGATCAGATCAAGTTCGTGGGCTATGCTTTTCAGATCGAAATGAAATTCCTGGCCTGGAAGTACGGCTTCCGGTTGAATGAAGTGCCGATCATCTTTACCGACCGCACGCGAGGCGAATCAAAAATGTCTGCAGGAATCTTTAAGGAAGCTTTCTTTGGCGTGTTGCAAATGACCGTACAAAGCTGGTTCCGCAAATACATACCACAACCAGCGGTACAAAAGCTCTCTGAAGCCGCTTAGCGCTCCATTCTAGTTGCACGGGCACGGGATTAGCCATCATGAGTTCAAAACCATGAACCATGAAAAAGCTACTTCCCATCATCGTTATAGCCTTGCTCGCCGCCTTCCCGTCGTTCGCACAGGACCAGGGGACGCCGGAACCACGACAGCAGGACCGGCAAAAGGTAGCGATTCGCGACCTGCCACAACCCATACGGACGGCCCTGGAATCTACCGAATACGCAGGGTGGAATATCAGTTCGGCCTACCGCACGACTCAGACGGAAACCGTAGACGAGACCCAGAGCATGGAAGTATATGTCGTCGAGCTGAAGAGTGGCGCCGACACCCAGGTCATTCGTTTCGACCGCGACGGGAATCGGATTGACGATAAAGATGAACATAAAGGACCGTAGCCCTGTGCCGGCACAAACGGAGATCGTTCGGAACGCTTTCAGGATGATTTTCTGAAGACGAGCAAGGGCACGCTTGTAACAAAAGCCAGCGCTGCCGAATTGCTCGATAGGAAGATGCGTTCGTACCAGCCCCGGTTTTGTTTCGTGAAAAGCACAGCAATCGACGCCTTTGATCGCTTCACATCACGACTCAACCGGTTCGACAACGACTCCTCGATGTGCTGTTTCCTGAAGTTGAAGGTTACACCTGGCGCCTTATACCGTTCTGCCTTTTTTTCAAGTTTACCCACCGTCTCCGTGACGTTCAGCAAATAATCATAATGGTAAACATCCACGCTGGCTTTAAAGGGGGCAGCAAACCGCCTGACCCGCTTCATTTCCCTTGCGAGATCGTTAAAATCGGACGAATAAAGTATCTTCCGGATAGGCGCCCTGCGCCACTTGTGGGGCACCACGAAGACGGGCACGGGCGATGTCGTCAAAAGAATCGACGCGTTCGTCCCTAACAACTTCTTCAGCGGACCTCCTCCCCTTGTACTCAAACAGATGTAGTCCGAGTTTGTTTTTGATGCCTGATCGACAATCGTTTGATGGACAGAGCGGTTTTTCCTGGCGACGACGCACTCAAAGGCTCCCGGTCTGATACCTGTGGCACCGTATTCCGCTTCGACGGATTTCTCAAGGAGTGCCCGCGCCGGGCCCATCTCCTGCCGGGCATAGGTCCTGTATTTGCTTTCCGACCATCGGGTCGGTTTAAGGATCTCTATGATGTGAAGGAAGATGAGTGAACTTTTGTTCTGCGCTGCAAGCTGGATCGCAAAGCGCATTCCGGCCTTTGCGCTCGGGGAAAGATCCGTAGGGACAAGAATTTTTTCGGTGGCCATACACTGGAATTAATTCGAACTAAATTTACACAGGTACGCGGTTCCCGAAACAATATTCCCAACTATTTCGAACTAAAAAACATTGCTGTCCGGGGAAAGTCTCGCGTGACGTGTCAACAATGATTAAAAAATCAACGTTTTGCACCATTTCGACAATACGGAGCGAACCGGCCGCTGTCTAACCCGGAGATGCAACATTTGAGTCGTAGTCACGGAAAAACTACCGGTAGCAGATGTGCTTGTAGGGACAAAGCCTGCAAACATCGCGGTCGCCGGTCTGGTCGAACGGAACCGCCGGATCGAACAGCTCTTCAAGCAGGGCCTGAAGCAGGGATTCAAATTCAGTCAAAAGCGGCGCCGCATCGGTGACCAGCGTCTTTCCGAGGCGCAGGCCAAAGGAAAAGTCATCGTCAAAAAGATTCATCCGATTCAGCAGGCCGGGAACAAGCTGGACGGGTGCTGTGCCATTCAGGAAATTCTTTTGATAGAGAACAGCATAGAGAAGGGTCTGAAAAGCGGCCTTATTCCGGTAGGGTTCCCGGGCGAACAGGGATTGGATGCTTTCGAAACTCAATTTATCCTTTCCTGTTTTATAGTCGATAACCCTCACGGTATTTTCCTTTCTGTCAACCCGGTCGATCTTACCGCCGATTATCGCCTGGTGCGGCGGTCGCGAAATCGGGACATTGAATGTAAGACCGCTTTGCTCGAGGCCTTCCATTGAAAATGGTACGTAACCCCGGTCGACTTCAATGATGCGGTGCGCAAACCGGCTCACGATCTCACGGACAACGAGACGCTGACCATGGTATTCGACCTTCTGCGCCGGATTCAACCGGTAAGCTTCGACAAAGGCCTGGTCGATGAGCGCATCGACCGCCTCAGGATAATTTTCAAAATCGCCGGCTTCTATCAGCCTGGACCTTTTCCGCTCCACTATCGATTTATAAAAACGCTCCATCACGTCGTGAAGAAAGTTTCCCAACACCCGTGCGTCGAGCTCCTCTTCGACCTCATCGGCTTCACGGATCTTGGCGACGTGCCTGAAATAAAACTTCAGCCGGCACTCAAGGTAAGTGTTCAGGGCAGAAGGCGAAATCCCCTTGAAGTGCAGGCTCCCTTCATTCGCTTTGAGGAGGGCATCCATAACCATATCGGATTTTTGCACGACAATCGGGGCCACGGCCTTCGGCGATATGCTGTTATGAAGCACTTTCCTTTCAACGGGCAGTCCCGACTCGAATATCAGTTGTTGCAAAAACCTGCTCGTTTCACCCTGGCCGAGCACGTCCGTTTCTGCGTTATGAAATATGTACACATTTTCCGCCCTTTGAAGGATGCGGTAAAACAGGTAGGCATACATCGCGTCCTGGTGCTCGGTAGTGGGCAACCGGTAAGCCCGGCGAATTGAATAGGGAATATAGGAACCGGTTTGCCCTACCGCCGGGAACGCGCCCTCATTGAGTGAGAGTATGAACACATTCCTGAAATCAAGATTGCGGGTCTCCAGGACGCCCATGATCTGAAGGCCACTCAAGGGCTCGCCAGAAAACGGAACCTTCTGCGACCGGACAAGTTGCCTGAAAAGGCGGAGGAAAAGTTTGATATCTGAAACCCGTTTGCCACGGGACCCGGATTCCGCCACCGCTTCACCGCTAACCACCGCCCGCAGGCGATTAAGAAACTTCACGAAATGAAAAGCATACTCCTTGTCGAGGTCTCCGACCGCAGATAGCATTGCCACGGCCTCAACGACGGATACGACATAATCGATCTGCTGTAGCGTCGCATGCGCCGTGTCGTCAGCAAGGGCATCCCGGAAAGTGACGCGATGTAACGCAACCTCGGAGGCAAGAAAACTTTGTGGAATGTGTACCCAGTTAAAGCGGAGGATCTCCTTGCGTTTCGTATTCGCCTTGACTGCGTCGGCGGCGGCCATGTACGGATGTCCGAGCAAAGCCAACACCTGGCGGTGGTGGAAGTGGTCATCCTTTCTGGTGAGTTGCAGGTCGATCAACAACTCGATAAAATTAAACATGGGCGTAGCGGTAAGGGGAAACCCCATTGTCACGTTCATGTGCGCCACGCTGGAAGCGACCCCGTGCATCACGGGGAGCAATAATTTCTCGTCCGGCAGTACGACAACGGTCTCCTCCGGATTCATTCCCCCGGCCAGTGCATCGCCGAACACCTGCGCCATGAGTTTGGCTTGCCCTATGGGCTGCACGGCGCCAAAAATGTGTATGCGCGGATCGTTGCCACCGCTGCGTTGCAACAGATCGTGAGAAGGGATGTGCTCCGGAAAGGTTCTGCCTAACACAGGGTGCTGTTGGTATTCCCTGAAATACCGGCCCGCCTCCTGCGTGACGTTGTTCACGTAATAGGCGTCGACATCCCAGAACACGCGCGAACCGCTGAGGACAAATGCGCTGAGCAAACGCTCTTCGGCCACCGTGAGTGCGTTAAATCCCGCAAATATCATCGTTGGCGCACCTGAGGTGTCGATCTCATTATTGCTGGCAGCCTCCGCCACAGCCCGGTGGAGCATTCCCTCAAATGCCAGGCCCTTATCCATCAGGCGCTGTCGGAACGTCTCGTAGATGTGAGGCAGTTTTCGCCACAGTTCAAGGAACTTTCCTTTGTTGGCGGAGTGGTGTTCGTCAAAATTTGCCCAGAAGCTCCTCAAGAATTCACGTTGCTCATCCGTAAGAAAATCAAATCCGGAATCGAGCGCTTTCTGATGGCTCAGGTCCTTGAACAAATGCCCCGCATCGACGAGGTACTTGTCCACCTCGTCAAAATCCCGGAGCAACATTTCGCCCCAGAAATAGAAGTTCTCAAAGCGGCTCAACAGATCGCCTGCATCGCCATGGCCTAATTCGCTGTTGTAAACCTGGTGCAACTCGGAGATAAGCTCAAGCTTGTCAGGCTCCGTCAGTGAAGAAAGCCGTTTGAAAAAATCCTCTATGGTCAGCAGGCGCGGAGCGAAGGCCGGCTTCTGAAGCAACATGCCGAGGTGTTTCCGAAAGAAGAGCGCAGCCCTCCGGTTTGGGAACACCAGGGTGACCTCCTCCAGGCGCTGGTGGTGTGCGATCACAAATTCGGCTACGTCTTTGAGAAATGCGCTCATTTTATCACTTGAATCCCAACGATAATTGATCGCTGGATGGTTTCGTTCGGGTTCGGAGCCTCACGGCGCTGGTCACTTCGAGAACGGCCTGGTCGTCGAGATAGAGGAGGAATCCCGTCACATCCACAAAGTTCATTTGATGAAGGATGTTCATGTATTCAAGCACCTGCTGGTGATGGGCTTTTTTCTTTTCACCCGTCTTGAAATCGATGACGATGCCCCGCTTTCCCTGAAAGATCAATCGGTCCATGCGGCTCTCCTGTCCACCAGGCAAGAGCACCGGAACCTCCGTCCTTACTTCCCAGTCTCTGGTGAACCAGGTCGCCACGGTTTCCGTTTGCAGCAACGTCGAGAGCTGATCCTTCATGGCCTGCGTCTCCTCGGGGAGGATCAGCCCCTCAGACACGATGTCGCGCAGCACCTTATCGATATCATCGGCATAAATGAGGCGGGAAAGAATGGTATGCATCAGGATACCATAACGGATCCGGATTTCTTTTTCCGATACGGCGTCGAAATAGGTTTTTGCCGACTGGCGGATGACGAGTTTCTCACGCCACGAGGATGAACGGTATTGGCGCAGGCTAAGGGTTGCCGTGTGCGGCCGGGCTTCCTCCGTTTCGTTCACCAATTCTCCGGAAGCCCACGCTCCTTCCGGCGTTGTCCACCGATCGCTAAGCGTTTTCGAACTGTTAAGGCTGTTGAAGAGCAAGGATGCGACGGTGTTCCTGGCCTGGCGCACCCCGGGATGTGGCGCAACGGCGATAAGCCCCCGTTCTGCACGTGTAAACGCCACGTACAGGAGGTTCAGGTTGTCGAGATACGTCTTCGTACGTTCCTCCGAATAGTACGGGGAAAAAAAAGTACGCTCCAGAACCTTCCCATATTTCACGGGCAGGTAGCCGGCATCGTCGAATCCACGGGCCTTGGACCGCACCCAAAGGTTCGGCGCCTGCCATGCATCATGATCGAGACCCCACGAACAAAACGGAACGATCACATATTTGAACTGAAGTCCTTTCGACTTGTGGATCGTCAGAATTTGCGCGGCCTCAACCTCCCCCGCGACCTGCACAGACCGTTTTTGGCGGTTATCTTCCCACCACTCCAGGAAGGCGGCGAGGTCACTGCGCTCGCGGTGATAGAACTCCAATACAATGTCCTGGAACGCCTGGAGGTATACCATCTCGCCTTCGTCGTTGCCCAACGCAAAAATTTCGATCAGCGTTTCAGTCAATTCTATGAGCGAAAGTTTCTTCAGAACGACCTTGCGGGCCGTAAATGCCGGCGGCAGGTTATTCTCAAAGAACGCCTGGTTCGACACCGAGAAAACCACGGGCAGGTCGCGCGATGGCTCGTGCAGGCGCGCGTATTCGAATCCAAGCTGCGCGCGTGCCACGGCATCGTCGGCGTTCAGCAAGTACCGCATGGCGCCCAGCAGCAGGTTCACGCAAGCGGCGCCATCGATTCTCAGGGACTCATTGGAGACAACATCATAACGGCATGCTGCCCGCGCGCGGGGCGAGTTCCGGTATTCAAGCAGCCATGAAGCGATGCGCTGACCTTCGTCATTTTTCCGGACAAGGATCGCGATCTCATTGAGGCGCACGCCCTTGCCCTGCAATTCTTCCATCGCTTTGGGGATCTCTTCCATCGCATCGTCGTACCACCGGCGACGCGTACCGGTTGATTCAACGCGGTCATCGCTCTCCTGTATGAAAAAAATCTTCACGAAACCCTTGAAAGCGCGTGCATTGTCCTGGGCCACATCCTTGTAAGCCTCCAGCGGGATGGAGGCTCCCGTCTCCAGGGCAACGTGCTTCGCCGCCTCGCCGAACAGTTCGTTGTTGAAGTTCACGATCTCGGGAGCGCTGCGAAAATTGGTTGCAAGCGCCCTGACACCGGCACGGTGTTCACCCACGTTTGATATGATCTGCTGTTGCAAAAGGCTGAGGTCGCCGCCACGCCAGCGGTAAATCGCCTGCTTCACGTCGCCGACAACCATTGCCGGATACCCCTGGTCGAGGCTATTGACAATGAGCGGCTGAAAATTTTTCCATTGCATGCCGGATGTATCCTGGAATTCGTCGATGAGATAATTCCGAAAAAATGATCCGACTTTTTCGTAGATAAAAGGCGTGTCGCTGTCCTGAATGACGCCGTTGAGAAATTTTGGCGCGTCCGCGAGCAGCATCAGGTTGTTTTCATCCTTGAACTCCTTAAGTTTTCGGGCAATATCTGCGATCAGGCCATAGACGTACAGGTTCCTCAACGCAACCTCGGCCGTTACGGCGACAGCATAATCCTCATCCCACGCCCGCACGATCTCCTGCAAGGCAGGAATCAGACGGGTTTCCGCAACTGTGGCAATCTCCTTCGCAAATGCCGTCCCCGGGCCCGGCCAGTTTTTCGCCTCCATGAACGCGGATCTCATCCGCTCCTTAGGTTCCTCAAGGGACGAAATATTCCGGTTGTAGGCGTGCTGCAAAAAGAATTTCTGTATGCCGGAGTTCTTACCCCACTTGAAGTCGTCATATCCCCAGACCTGCGCGTCAATGACCTCAAGAACTTCGCGGGCTGGCCGCGAGACTCTTCCGAGAAAGCGATTCTTCATCGACCACAGTCTCTCGCGAAGGTTCCGGAAGAACGCGGGATCGCCGGTGGTTTTGTTTACTTCGTCTTCAACGGCCTTGAATTCTTCACGAAAAATTTCCTTTGCGAATTCGATCAGGTTGTAGCGCACATCCCATGCCCTTTCGTTCTCCAGATTCTCCCTGGCGAATTCCACCACCCAGTCGGTAAGTTCCCGATTTTTACCCAACTCATCGATGAGGTTGTCGATGACCTGCTCTAGCACCGCATCATGCTCCACCTCAAGGCGGTAGTCACCAACAAGGCCGGCTTCGCGGGTAAAGGACCGGATCACGCGCTGAAAAAATGCGTCGATGGTGCTAATGGCAAACCCCGAATACTGGTGAAGAATCGCCGATTGAACTTCCTGGCAATGCTGCCGGAACGTCTGGTCGTCGTAACCGAGTTCCTGCTTGAGTTCTTCGGCGAGTTCGTTGTCCTTACCCTTTGCGAAATCGTCAAGATAAGCGAGGATCCGGTCCTTCATTTCCTGCGAAGCCTTGTTGGTAAAGGTCACCGCAAGGATGAATTTGAAGTAGTCTGCCCGAAAACGGAGCGCGAGCTTCAGGTATTCACGCGCCAGGGTGCGGGTTTTACCGCTTCCGGCGGAGCTTCGGTATATGGAAAATACTTTTTGCAAAGCGTTGCCTTCGATGCCCAAGTTTAACAAGTAATCATGACAAGTACTGTCCCGGGGAAAGCTACCTCGCGAGAAAAATACCGGGAACACGGCCGTCCGCCGGGAGTGGGGCCTGCGCAATCTTTCCTGCACTGGTCCAATCCGGATGGATTCTTAACCTTTTTCAGGGATTTTTGCGAGGGTTATGACTCTATTAATATAAGCGAAACCCTTCCCCTATTTAAATGGCTTCAAATCGCTAAATTTGGTGTCGTACGCTAAACCAACCTATACCATGAACAACGCCAGGCGTCTACTGTTCTTTCTACCGATAGTGCTTTTGATCGCATGCGCCGCGCAGGCCCAGAATAAGAAACTCGACAAGCGACTCGGCAAGATCAATACCTTCTACAATGCGGGCAATTTTGAAAAGGCTCAAAAAAAACTGAGCAAGTTCAAGAAAAAGGTTTTGAAACTCGGCGGCGACAACGGCTATATGGTAACCTACCACCTGAAGTCGGCGCAGATCAGTTTCGCGCTGGGTGTGGTGGGCGAATTCGAGACGAGTCTCAACGAGGCGCTGAACACCAGCCGCACGGCATTCGGCGAAACCAGCACCACCTACGCGATCACGCTCCTGGACGCGGCCGACAATTACCTGAACTATGGCAATTTCCGGATGGCCCGCGCCTATATCGAACAGGCAGAAACCATCCTTACGAACACCAACGAACTGAGCGAGGTGTTGAATGGACGTATCGTGCTGGCCAAGGCCGAAGCCATGATTGGACAGGGGTACTCCAACGACGCCATCAAACTGCTGGGCGAGCATGAGCAATATTTTGCAAAACGCGCTGTAGACAAGGAGACTTATGTGGAAGAGGGAGAGATCAAGACGCGCAGGGTTCCCGACAATGAGATTTTCTCAAGGTTCAACGACTACGCGAGGCTGAAGATGCTTACCGCGAACGCCTACGCCAAAAAAGGAAGGTTGTCCGTGGGGGGCGACATTGATGAGTCCGATGCAGAAAGAACTTTTAACGAGCTGGATGGATGGCTGCGCGGCAGGAACGGGCGCTACCTTGGAGGTGCAACCCTCGTTGATATTGAATACCGCTATTTGTGGGCGCAGGCCTACCGCGAAAACGGCAACAAGGAGATGAGCGACAAACGCCTCCAGTTTGATAACATCCTCGCCGACTTAAAAAAGAAAACCAGCCCGACCCACCCGCTTGCGCACGAAGTGTATCTCGGCTACCTCCAGTTGCTCATGGAAGGTTCGCAAAGCGCCCGATACCACAACGTGAAGCTCGAATACGAACGATTGATCGACCGCTACTATCCCAAAACCAGTCTGCATCGCGTGAATATGAAAGCGATCGAGTTTGACGCGAAGATGGCAAAGGACCGGACGAGGACACTCGAAAACGATGCCCTTAACGTGGTCGGCTCTGAATCAATGCCGAAGAATCACAAGACCTCCGTGCGCATTTACAAGTTCCTCTACGATGTCGCCGTGACCGAACAACGATATGCCAACGCCGAGACCTACCTGAAGGAGCTTGTGGCAATCACAGCGGACCTATGCGGCGAAAACACGCCGAGACACCACCTCGCAAAGGTCCGACTCGCCAATTTCTATCTGGACTACACCAACCGCATCGACGAAGCCGGAAAGATCTACCAGGAGAGTTTTCTTGACGTCATCCAAAAACAGTACGACATACGCCACCCCGATATCATTCCCGCGCTTAATCACATCGCCCAGTGGTACGAATACACCGACAATTTCGAATTGGCTACCAAGGCGTTGAACGATGCACGGGAAGCGGCCCTTGTCAAGTATGACAATGCCGACATTCTTCTGGGAATGGAACTTAACCATATCGCAAAACTTCAGGTACGTCTCGGCGACTACGACGCCGCCGAAGCCAATATTTTGAAAGCGATCGAAGTCATCGACCTCAGGCATAATCGTGAATACGCGGAGTATGTTCCTGCCTATACCAGCGCACTCGAAACACAAGCGCGGCTATTCGGCGTTAAAGGTCTCTTTGACGAAGCCCAGGACAACCTGAAGGAAGCGGAAAAGGTCAAGCGGAAATATGATATTCACGGCCAGGATGAGTTGTCAGCGGCGGTCGAACTTGCGGCGCTTTATATCCAACTGGGACGATATTCCGACACCGACGAGCTGCTCGACAATCTTATCGATGAATACGAACTTCTCTTTGGGAAAAACACACTCCGCCTGATTGATCCTTTGGTCAACAAAGGCCGGATACTCCTCGCCAAAGGGGACTATACGGAAGCTGCCCATGTCGCCACACGCGCAAATCAGCTGGCGGTAAGCATCTACGGAGAGGGTTCAACCAAGGCAGCACCCACCCAAAAGCTCCTTTCGGACATCAACTACACGCTCGGCGATTACGAAAATGCGGAAACGAACATTATCAAGGCGATAAAGAGCCAGGAGAAACAATTCGGTCGCATGCATATTGAAGTGGCGAAATCCCTCTCTCAACATTCGCTTATCATGTTCCATAAGGGTGGCAACAAAGACGAGATCGAAAAACTGATGCTTGAATCCCGTGACATTATGGCGGCGAAACTCGGAAAGGACAATCCTCAATACGCGGAAATCCTCAAGAATGTCGCCGTGCTCTATATCTCGGAAGGAAGGTACGACATCGCGTTCCATTCCCTGACCGTGGCCGAGGCCATTTGGAAAGCAAAAACGGGCCGCAAAAACAATATCAATACCGCCGCCATCTACACCCTCACCGGCGATGTATACTACCAATTGAAGAACTACGACAAAGCTGAGGAATTCTATGACAAGGCTAAAAACCTCTACGCGCGATTTTTCAGCAAGAGTCATCCGGAGTACGTCAAGATTGTATCCAAGCTGGCCAAGGTGGCCTATATGGAAAAGGACTACAAAACGTCAAGGGACCTTATCGAGACCGCGCTCGACAACTACGAAGGATTTATCAAAACCTATTTCCCCGCGTTGAGCGAGCGCGAAAAGGCAAAGTACTGGAACACCATTCGCGGCGACTTTGAATTCTACAACACGCTTGCTTTCAGCAACCTCGATGACTTGCGCAGGATCACAGGAAGGGTATATAACTACCAGCTGCTGACCAAGGCCCTCTTGCTCAGTTCCTCCATCAAGATCCGCGAGCGCATCCTTAACAGCAATGACGAAACGTTAAAGGCGCAGTACAACAACTGGGTCGACAAGAAGGAATTGCTGACCCTGGCGCTCTCGATGAATGAAACCCAGCTGACGGAAAACGGAATCGATCCGGCGCGCCTGCAACAGGAAGTTGAAAGCCTGGAAAAAGAACTCAGCCAGAAATCAGAGCTGTTCTCTCAAAACGTCGAGACGAAACGCATTCAGTTCACGGACGTAAAATCGGCCTTAAAGCCCAACGAAGTGGCCCTGGAGTTTGTGCGCTACCGGCATTTCAGCCACACCTTTACCGATTCGGTGATCTACGCGGTGCTGTATATCAAGCCTGAGTTCAAGGAACCGAAGGCACTCATCCTCGAAGATGGCCAGCGCATGGAAACGCGTTTCTTCGCCTACTATCGAAATGCAATCATGAGCAAGGTGCACGACCGGATCTCATACGGTGTCTTTTGGAAACCGATCATCGATGAGATCGGCCAGGTGTCCACAATCTATCTCTCTGCCGACGGCGTCTATAACCAGATCAACCTCGAGGCAATCCCTACGCCGGATGGCCGATATGTGATCGACAATTCGAACATCGTGCTGGTCAGCAACACGAAAGACATCTTCCTGCGCCAGACCAAAGGCAGACAGCAGTCGCAGGAAAATACCGCACTGATGTTCGGCAACCCGACCTTTTACGTCAGCGCGTCGACCAACGACCGTACCATCGCGCCGCTACCGGGAACCGAAAAGGAGATCACGCAGGTGGAAGCCATCCTTCAGGACAAGGGTTGGCAAACGGCGGAGTACATGGAAAAGCTGGCCGCCGAAGAACGGATCAAGGAAGTCAACAGTCCTAAGATCCTTCACTTTGCAACCCATGGCCTATACAACCCCATTGAGGAGGTCACGCTTCAGGAGCAGATAGAAGGCAACGAGGCCGTGCTCACGCAGAACCCGCTGATGCGTACCGGCCTGTTGTTGAAAGGCGCCGGCGACCTCCTCGAAAAGACCGACTACAACTACAACATGGAAAGCGGTATCCTCACCGCCTACGAAGCCATGAGTCTCAACCTCGACAAGACGGATCTTGTGGTGCTCAGCGCCTGCGAAACCGGTCTCGGCAAACTCGAGGCCGGCGAGGGCGTGATGGGCCTGCAACGCGCATTCCTTGTGGCCGGCGCCAAAGCCCTTATCATGAGCATGTTCAAGGTCGACGACGTCGCCACGCAAAAACTCATGCAGAAGTTCTACCTCAAGTGGACAACCACCAACAACCTCCGCCAAAGTTTCATCGACGCCAAAAAAGAACTCAGGCTCGAGTACCCCGAACCGATCTATTGGGGCGCGTTCATGATGATTGGGCTGGAATAACGACTCCCCCGATAGGGCCACGTGAATTGCTTCGCGTGGCCTTTTTTTATACCCTTTGACAATCCGCGTGCAAAGTTGTTATTAAAAAAATATTAACGAACCTTTACCTTTTGGCCTGCGCTTCCTTACTTGGGCTTCATTTAAATGAATCGCTAGTGGAACTCTATTACTCGTTTTCAGTCCTCATCGTCGTGGCATCGGTATTCGCCTATCTGAATCTTCGGTTCATTAAGCTTCCTGCCACCATTGGTGTCATGCTGATGGCGATTTTCCTCTCAATCATCATAAGAGTGGGAGGTACGAGCATTTTTCCGGACATCACGGCGGACTTCATGACGATTATCCGCGGCCTCGACTTTACCGAGGTACTCATGGGCGCCATGTTGAATTTCCTCCTTTTCGCGGGCGCTATTCACGTCAATTTTTCAGACCTGCGCGAGCACCGGATGCCCATTTTCACATTTTCTACGGTCAGCGTCGTGATGTCGACCTTCTTTGTCGCGGGGTTGCTCTATTATTCAGCGCCGTTGGTGGCCATTGAACTTCCCTTTATCTATTGCCTTTTATTTGGCGCGCTGATCTCGCCGACAGATCCCATTGCCGTTCTCGGTGTGTTAAAACAAGCGAAGGTGCCAAAGTCTCTCCAGACCAAGATCGCCGGAGAGTCCTTGTTTAATGACGGCGTCGCCGTCGTGCTTTTTGCGGTCATCCTGCAGATCGTCCAACAACGGAATGTCGATCTCTCGGCCGGCGACGTCGCCTGGCTGTTCATACGGGAGGCCGCCGGTGGATTGTTACTCGGTCTGGCCCTTGGATTCATCGCCTCACGCGCCATGCGCAGAATTGACGACTACATCGTCTCTGTCCTCATTACCCTCTCCGTGGTTATGGGTGGATACCTTGTAGCACGAGCGGTACATATTTCAAGCCCGCTGACCATGGTTGCAGCCGGGCTCATTATCGGCAACTATGGTAAGAAGACCGCCATGTCAGACATCACAAAGGATTATCTCAACAAGTTCTGGGAATTGGTAGACGAAATTCTCAACGCCGTGCTCTTCCTGTTCATCGGTTTTGAATTGCTCATCATCCCCGATCTCCTTGCCCACTGGACGCTGGCCATGCTCACGATTCTCATCGTGCTGTTGGCAAGAACGCTTGCGATATGGTTCCCCGCACTCATCGTGCCTTTTCAAAACAAGTTCACCCGCTCAACGCTTGTCGTCCTTGTGTGGGGCGGGCTGCGCGGGGGCGTATCCATAGCGCTCGTATTGTCAATGGGCAGTGGCCCCATGAAAGACTTGCTGTTGGAGATTACCTATTTTGTGGTCGTCTTTAGCATCGTCGTTCAGGGACTCTCCATCGGGAGCGTCGCGCACAAGGTCCTGAAAGGACGAACCGGATGAAGGTTTTCTCCGCTGAAATTTGTACCTTCCCCTGCCTCTGACCCATGAAAAGATCGTTGACGTTTGGCCTGACCCACATCGCTGTCTCCGTACGCGACCTCCGGAGAACAAAACAGTTCTACCAACGCGTTTTCGATATGGAGGTGATGTACGATGAGCCGGACTTCATCCAACTGACCACGCCAGGCGCGCATGACATCCTTGTTTTTGAGAAGAAAGCGGACGCAAGCGGGTCTTCCGGTGGAATAGCGCATTTCGGGTTCCGCCTGCGCGAATCAAAGCACATCGCGGACGTTAGGGAGAAAATTGTGGATGCTGGAGGTGTCATCATAGACGAAGGAGAGTTTGTACCGGGTTCGCCCTACATTTTTTTTCAAGACCCCGACGGCTACGAGGTGGAGGTGTGGTACGAACTGTTGCCAAAGGATTAATTTTTCAAGGATCATGCTCACCGCCAGCATCCTTATTGTCGACGACGATTCCGACATCCTTGAGACCGCCCGAATGTTTCTCAAGCAGGAATTCTCCACCGTTCACATTGAACAAGACCCCACGAAGATACCCGGAAGGATGGCCACGTACGCTTACGACGTGATCCTTCTCGATATGAACTTTCGCGCGGGGCTCAACGACGGGGAGGAGGGATTTCGTTGGCTGAATGAGATCCTGCGGATCGATCCCCAGGCGGTGGTGATCCTCATCACCGCATACGGCGAAATTGACCTGGCGGTTCGGGCCATCAAAAAGGGCGCCGTCGATTTTGTGCTGAAACCGTGGAAAAACCAAAAGCTTCTCGGCACAATCATGGCTGCCCTTCAACTGCGGCAATCCAAAATGGAAATACGGGACCTGAAGACCGCGCAGGAAAAGCTCGTGGATGTCATGGCGAAACCGGACCGCGACTTCATCGGCGAATCGCCAGCCATCCAGCGTGTTCGGGAACTGATCGACCGTGTCGCGGGAACCGATGCGGACGTGTTGATCCTTGGCGAAAACGGAACCGGGAAGGAACTGGTTGCCCGCGCCATCCACCGTAATTCTCTGCGAAAAAACAAAGCTTTCATCTCCGTCGATCTTGGGTCCATCGCCGCCACCCTTTTTGAAACCGAACTCTTTGGTCATGTGAAGGGCGCCTTTACCGATGCCCGACAGGACAAAGCCGGAAGGTTTGAACTTGCCGCGGGTGGAACCATCTTCCTCGACGAGATTGGAAACCTCTCCCCCGAGTTGCAGGCAAAGCTTCTGACCGTCCTGCAAAGCCGCGTACTGCAGCGCGTCGGATCGACCCAAACGATTCCGGTCGACTTCCGGCTCATCAGCGCAACCAACATGCCGCTTAACGACATGGTAGTCGATAAACAGTTCCGCCAGGATCTCCTTTACCGTATCAACACCGTTGAAATACGCGTCCCGCCGCTGCGTGAAAGAACCGAAGACATACCCCTTCTCATCGATCATTTCCTTGCCCGCTACAGCAAAAAGTATAAACGCCAGGACATCAAAGTCGATAAGTCCCTCCTGACCCGCCTCAAGAACTATCACTGGCCGGGAAACATTCGCGAATTGCAACACGCCGTGGAACGGGCCGTGATCCTCAATGAAGGACGCGTGATCACCGCACCCGAACTCATGATGGGCCCGGGGGGACAAAAGCAGCGTCGGGAAGACACCCCGAAAACCCTCGAAGAAATGGAGAAGCGTTTCATCCTGCAATCGCTCGAAGACCACGCCGGTAACGTCACGCAAACCGCCATCACGCTCGGCATGACGCGGACCGCACTCTATCGACGGATGAAGAAACACGGAATTTGACCGTCATGGGATTCAAACGATTCACCACACGCGTCGCCCTGAGGATCGTTTTCATTCTCGCTAATGCGATCGTCATCGCCCAGATCTTTGGCGATCGCCGCCTATTCTTTAACCAGGTTATTCTCGCCGTTGTCCTCGTGGTACAGGTGTGGGAACTCATCCGGTTCGTCAATCGCACCAACCGCGAGCTCGCCCGGCTCTTTTATGCCGTACGTCACGACGATTTCTCCGTCACCTTCAAATCGTTGGGCCTCGGCTCCGGCTTCGCCGACCTTGAAGCGTCGATGGTGAACCTCATCCAGGCCTACAAGCAGGTGAAGATCGAAAGAGAAGCGCAGTTTCATTTCCTCCAGATGCTCGTTAGCCAGCTCGACATCGGGATTGTCGTGGTCGAAGGGAACGAAAACATCAGCCTGATGAATCCTGCAGCAGAGCGGCTACTGGGGTTTGAAGGGGCGCGGTCGTGGCGGTTTCTTTCGCAGCGCGCGCCGGAGTTCGCCCGCCATGTGGAAGAACTCGGCACCGAGGGGAGAAAGTTGGTCGAGATCCGTTCGCCTACAGGAACAAGATTCATTGCCGTCAACGTGCGCACCCTGATCATTTTGGACCGGCCGTCAAGGCTGATCACCTTGCAGGATATCAACTCAGAAATCGAGCAGAAAGAGATCGACGCCTGGCACAAACTGATCCGGATCCTTACCCATGAGATCATGAACTCCGTAACGCCGATCTCTTCCCTGACAGAAACGTTACAAAGTATGCTGGAAGACCGGGCGGGGAATCAGAAAAAACTCAGCGACCTCACGGAAGAAAACATACACGACATCCGTTTTTCCCTTGGAACCATCCGGAAACGCAGCGAGGGCCTTCTAAGGTTTGTTTACAATTATCGGAAACTCACCAGGGTCCCAAGGCCAACACTCGAGCGCGTTGACGCCCTGGAATTTCTCAACGCCACCCTTCTCCTGATGGCGCCGGAATTGGAGAAGCACGCCATCACCGCCCGGGTAACTGGCGACCCCGTCTCCCTCCACATCGATCGCGCGCTGCTCGAACAAGTCGTCATAAACCTGGTGGCCAACAGCATCCACGCCCTTGAAGGAAAGTCAAATGGCGAAATCCGGCTCAGCGCCTACAGGCGTACCCCCTACCTCATTGTCGAAGTACACGACAACGGAAGGGGCATTGCCCAAAAAGAACGCCCGGAAATTTTTATACCTTTCTTTACGACCAAAAAAAACGGCTCAGGTATCGGGCTGAGTTTGTCCAAGCAGATCCTGAGCCTGCATGGCGGTTCCATCCGGGTACAGTCCGAGGAAAACGCGGGCACGACATTCTTCCTGCAGTTTCCCTGCAAAGACTGACGCTCCGTTGCAACGATGGGGCACAGTTTTGTTGCCCTTCCCTTGTTACTATCTCAAAAAAAAATATCATGGCAGACTACATTCGAAATCAGCGAAGTTCCTCCCGCCAGAACCACGACTGGAGCGACAGGAGCAGAGACAGCAGGTGGGACGATGATCGTTACGGCTATGCTGACCGCACCTATGACACAGGGCACCACGACTACGGCGACGATTCAGGCTGGCAAAGCCGGTATGAGCGAGAGGACCAAAACCGCGGTGGTGGCCCGTACAGCCGTTACCGTTCCGACAACAACGATGACATGGACCAGGGCCGCTGGGGTAAATCTTACGGCCGGTCTCGGAATCTTTATGACCGCGACTATGAAGGACTCGGACGAGGCGGTTACCACAGCACACGCATGGGCGGCGCCAACTATGGCCGGTATGGAAATATGGACCGGGGCTATGGCAGCTACAGAACCTTTGATGAGGATCGCTATGGTCGTTTTGGGTCCGGCACCGATTACGGCCGCAGCTATCGCCATGAGGACTTTTATGAGGATCCCAACGAGCGAAATTGGTGGGACCGCACGCGCGATGAAGTATCATCCTGGTTCGGCGATGAACGTGCGGAACGCAGGAGGGATCACGACCGCGAATTAAGCCACCGTGGCAAAGGCCCCAAGAACTACAACCGCTCCGACCAGCGCATTCTTGAAGATGTAAACGACCGGCTGAGCGATGACCCGTTTGTCGACGCCACAGAGATCGAGGTCACCGTATCCAACGGCGAAGTCACCCTGGTGGGCATGGTGGAAGACCGGGGTTCAAAACGCAGGGCCGAAGACCTGGCCGACTCGGTGTCGGGTGTGAAGAATGTCGAAAACCGATTGCGGGCAGGCATCAGTTCCCACGCGCGTAACCCGGAGCGGGAAGTAGGCAATACGGGCAACAGAACCACCGGTTCCGACAGCGACATGGCTGCAAAACGTGAAACCACAAAAGGTCATTATGTGACGGGATGAGCATGCAGCACGCGCCAGTCGGAGAATATCCCGCGGCCCGTACGCGGGATATTTCTATTTCCCGGTAAAAGCTGGTTTTCGCTTCGCCAGAAAAGCAGTCACACCTTCCTTATAGTCCAGCGAATTACCGGCGATTTCCTGGCACCACGCTTCATACTCGAGCATCTCGTCCAGCGACGCCGATCCCGACTTGTTAAGCATTTTCTTGATCAGCCCGATGGCCTTGGTCGGCGCCTGCGCATAATAATCCGTGTACTGACGGACTGCATCGTCAAGTTCATCTGCGGATACCACTTTGTTGACCAGCCCCATCGACAGGGCGTCATTGGCGGTGACCTTCTTTCCGGTAGTACAAAGCTCGAAGGCGCTGGCCATGCCCACAAGGCGTGGGAGGAACCACGACGAGCCAGAATCCGGAACAAGCCCTATGTTGATAAAGACTTCGATGAGACTTGCCTCCGCAGAGGCCACGATCAGATCGCACGCCAGGGCGATCGAACAACCGGCGCCGGCGGCCACCCCATTGAGTCTGCAAATGACGGGCTTTGGCAAGCTGCGCATAGCCCTGATGATCGGGTTGTACCGCTTGTGCAATGAATCGATGAACGAGCGCTTCTCTTCGCCGGACGCGGCCTTCAGGTCCTGTCCCGAACAAAAGGCTTTCCCCGCGCCGGTGAGCACCACCACGCGCACGCCTTCATCCCTGGCGATCGCCTTCAGCGCCGCCTGAAGTTCGAACGTGATTTCATCGTTAAGCGCATTGTAAACATCCGGTCGATTCAGCGTAATGGTCGCAACCCCTTGCTCAACGGTGAGGAGCAGAAATTTAAAGGTGCTCATAGCGGTAAATTATTGTTAGAACAGGATCAACATTCCCGATACACTTGCAGCCAGGCCCAGAATCGCTCCCCACATCACCTCGCGGTAGTCATGGGCGCCCAGGTACAATCGCGATGCCATAACCGGACCCGCCATAAGGATCAACCCAGCCGAAATATACAGCATGGCGTTGACCTCCGCCAAGCGCGACAGCGGCACCATAATACCGACCAGTCCCCAGATCCCGATACTGTGCACGCTGACTTTAAAAAAAAACGTCACCACGGTCGACATAAGAACCAGGAGGTCGATAACCATTAAAAGTCTGACAAAATTGTCATCAAATGAAAGGCGGCCATTTGAGATGAACATCCAGGTAACTGAAACGTAGATGCCGGCAATAAACAAAAACGGAATAAACCGTTCGCGCCGCGTCCGCATCAGCAGTGAGTCGATCGTTCCGAACGTCCGGAAGATGCCCATGCACAAGAGCGGCAGCAGGAACGTCACCAGGAAAATCGTCGTCAGGAAAGTGAAGTGGGAGCCCGGCTGTACCGGTGACAATGCGGAAGGCAGGGCGATGGCCAGCAGCGAAAACATGTACGAAGCCATCAGCAGTGGATGAAAGAGAACGGAAATAATTCGCGCTGCTGTCTTCACACCTAGATCTCTTTCCGCAGCCTCGCCACCGGGATGTTCAGTTGCTCGCGATATTTTGCAACCGTGCGACGTGCAATGTTATAACCTTTTTCGTTGAGGATTTTTTCGAGCTTGTCGTCGGAAAGCGGTTTGGACTTGTCTTCCTTTTCGATAATGTCCTTAATGATCTGCTTCACTTCACGACTACTCACCTCTTCCCCCGAATCGGTCGTAATACCCTCGGAGAAAAAATATTTCAGCGGATAAATTCCGAAATCGGTCTGTACGGCCTTGCTGCTTGCCACGCGTGATACCGTGGAAATATCCATGTTGATCATGGCAGCAATGTCTTTCAGGATCATCGGCTTGAGCTTCGTCTCATCGCCCTCGAGGAAGAAATCGTACTGAAAATCCACGATGGCACGCATGGTCTTCAACAGCGTTTGCTGGCGTTGCTTGATGGCATCGATAAACCATTTCGCGGCGTCAAGTTTTTGCTTGACGAAAGAAACGGCTTCTTTCAATTTTTTATCGCGCTTGTCGCTCTTGTCGTAGGCCTTGAACATTTCCGTATAAGACCTGGAGATGCGGAGTTCCGGGGCATTCCTGCTATTGAGCGCAAGTTCCAGTTTGCCGTTGTTGTTATTGAGAATGAAATCGGGAATGATGTACTGATTCTTCGTCATGGTGGAAGCATTGCCGCCACCGGGCTTGGGGTTTAGCCTGACGATCAATTCGATCGCGTCACGGACAAAATCTTCATCTTCCGTGTCAAGTTTCTTCTGGATCTTGTGGTAGTGCTTCTTTGTAAACTCGTCGAAACAATCTGAGATGATCTTCTTCGCCACAGCCACGTCGATGTCGTGGCCATTATCCATACGCTCGAGTTGAAGCAGCAGGCACTCTTGCAGGTTTCGGGCGGCTATGCCCGGGGGGTCAAACGTCTGAATCTCTTTAAGCACGTTCTCCACCTCTTCCGATGTCGTTTCAATTCCTTGCGAAAAGGCGAGGTCATTCACGATGGCCTCGAGTTCTCTCCGGATATAGCCATCGCTTTCGATGCTGCCGATGAGTTGTTTACCAATGGCATACTGCTTTTCGTCGAGTCCCAGGAAATCGAGCTGGCTCATCAGCTGCTCGTGCAGTGAGCTTGACATGGGGATAGGCATTTCCCGGTCATCATCCTCATCGCCGTCTCCCTGCATCTTATAGCCGCTGTAGTCGTCGTCGCGGAGGTAATCTTTGATGTCGACCTCGTCTTCCGACCCCGACGTATCGTCGTATTCCTCGTCCTTGCTGTTGTCTTCCTCCTGGGCAGGCTCGTCGGATCCTTCTTCGAGCGCGGGGTTGACTTCCAACTCCTCCTCAATGCGGTTCTCGAGTTCGGCCGTAGGTACCTGCAACAGCTTGATGAACTGTATCTGCTGCGGCGACAGCTTTTGTTGTAGCGACTGGCTTAACCCAAGTTTTTGCATGCCAAATGCGTATTCTTACTTTTTTCCCACGCAAAGTTATCAATTAAGGCCACTTATAAAACGGTCGCGTTTACTTGGATTTTCCTGCAAAAAGCGCTAATTATTTTGTTCGCCTTTCCGTGTTGTCGACCTGGAGAAATTTCCCCCTCCCCCGCCTGACCCGATCTGGTCCGAAAGTGACGCTTGCCCAGGCTCCTTCCTTTTGGGCTGAACGAATGGCCTTCCCGGGGGTAAACGCCTATATCCGCTATGAAATTCCCCAAGTTTTCGCGTTTTTTGCGTGCCTCGGACCAATGTCCGGCAAATGCGATGCAGGAATGAAAAGGATCAAAATAAAAGAACTGCTCGAGACGGCACCCAGGGGCCAGGAGGTGACCGTGCAGGGGTGGGTGCGCACGTTCAGAAACAATCAGTTTATCGCGATCAATGACGGCTCAACCATTAAGAACCTTCAGGCCGTGGTGGACTTCACCAATACCAATGAGGCGGTGTTGAAGCGTATCACCACCGGCGCATGCCTTTCCCTGACGGGTGAACTGGTGGCATCCCCCGCCAAGGGGCAGCCCGTAGAAGTGAAAGTGAAAACCCTGGAGGTTCTCGGCGACAGCGATCCGGAGAAATACCCACTTCAACCAAAAAAACATTCACTCGAATTTCTTCGTGAGATCGCTCACCTCCGGTCGCGGACCAACACGTTCGGCGCGGTCATGCGCGTGCGGCACGCCATGGCCTACGCGGTTCACAAATTCTTTAACGACCGCGGTTTTTGCTACATCCATACGCCCATCATTACGGGATCCGACGCAGAAGGCGCCGGCGCCATGTTCAGGGTCACCACGCTGGACAGCGCAAATCCCCCGAAAGACGAACAGGGAAAGGCCGACTATCGCGAAGACTTCTTCGGACGCGAGACGAACCTGACCGTGTCCGGCCAGCTTGAAGGTGAGACGTACGCGCTCGCCCTCGGTGAGATCTACACCTTCGGCCCCACCTTCAGGGCGGAAAACTCGAATACCACACGCCACCTGGCAGAGTTCTGGATGATTGAACCTGAAATGGCGTTTTACGACCTGCCCGACAACATGCAGCTCGCCCAGGATTTCCTCCAATATCTTGTCCGCTACGCACTCGAGCACTGCGCCGACGACCTTGAGTTCCTGGACAAGCGCGCACGCGAAGAGGAACAATCCAAACCGCAGGACCAGCGCAGCGAACTCGGCCTCATGGAGCGTTTGAAGTTTGTCGCCGAGAATGAATTCCAACGCCTGAGTTACACCGAGGCGATCGACATTCTCAGGAACTCCAATCCCAACAAAAAGAAGAAATTTCAATACCTGATCAGCGACTGGGGTGTGGACCTTCAGTCGGAGCACGAGCGTTATCTGGTGGAGAAACATTTCAGGAAGCCGGTGATCCTCTACAACTATCCGGCGTCGATCAAGGCGTTTTACATGCGGCAAAACGAGGATGGCAAGACCGTGGCCGCGATGGATGTGCTCTTCCCGGGAATCGGGGAGATCATCGGAGGCTCCCAGCGCGAGGAGCGGCTGGACCGGCTCGAGCAGCGCGTTCGCGAACTTGGGTTGCCGGAAAAGGACCTCTGGTGGTATCTGGATCTGCGCCGCTTCGGCTCGGCGCCCCACAGCGGATTCGGCCTCGGTTTTGAAAGGCTTATCCTGTTCGTGACCGGCATGACCAACATCCGCGACGTGATCCCCTACCCGCGCTTTCCTGGTAACGCCGAATTCTAAGATGAAGCTGGATAAGGCCAGCCGTTCTTTACGGAGTTGGCTTCTTAAACGCGAGCAGCGGCACCAGGCTGTGAAACGCCATTTTGCGCGTCATGCTCTTGTCAAAAAGCTTCTCGTAAAAATTCAGGTTGTGCGTAAACATGGTCAACAGGTCGGCCTTCGACACGGTGAGATACTGATCGATCGCGCCTTCGACAACCTGATCGACGAGCACCAGCGTCACCACGTTGTCGTACCCAAGCTTACGCACCACACCTTCGACCTTCTCTTCGAGGGCATCGATATCCTCCCCATGCCGGGTGACGTGCACGAGGTGGATCACGGACCCGAATTTTTCGACATAAGGGATCAGGGTCTCCAATTCCCGCTCGAGCCAGGAGAGGTCCGACGCATAAACGATATCCTTGAAGCCGCGGTACTCGGCACAGTCGGGAACAGCGAGCACCGGGATGTCGCTTAGCTCGATCAGCGAGGCGGTGTTGCTGCCTACCATTGTCTTTTTGATCCCGCTTGCACCCCGGGTTCCCATTACGATGAGGCCCGCACCCAGCCGGTTAGCCTCACTCATTACCGCGTCCCGAACGACGGAGCCGCGCACGACGTTCCAATTAATCGGCTCATCGGTTAGGAGTTCGTAAGAGACCTCTCGCATCAGCGCCTGAAGGTCCCGCTCCGCGAAATCGAAAAGGTCGTGGTCGAGTTCTTTCACTTTCATTCGCATCGTAGCGCGCACGGTCTCGGTAACCGTCACCACGTGCAGCAATGTAATTCTTCCTTCAAACTGGTTGGCGATCTTGATCGCATACTGGACGGCAACCTTCGACAGCGGTGAAAAATCAGTGGGAACGAGGATATTCAGCATGGGGCCGGGTTTATCCTTTGAAGTTAACGGTTTTTCGCCATCTTCGTTTTATTTTTCGTTCTTCTTGCTCACACAATGACTCGCAAAACTTTCGCAAGTGACAATTACGCAGGCGTACACCCAACAATCATGGATGCGTTGCTACGCGCTAACCACGAGCACGCGCCCTCCTATGGAACCGATGTATTCACGGCTGCGGCAATCTCCCGGTTCAAGACCTTGTTCGGGCAGGATACGGAAGTCTTTTTTGTCTACAATGGCACCGGCGCGAACATTCTGGGATTGAGTGTGCTCGCACAATCCTTCAATTCGATCCTCTGCGCAGACCTCGCACACATCAACGTGGACGAGTCGACGGGCCCCGAAAAGTTTCTCGGGTGCAAGTTGGTGCCGGTACCGGCGCCGGACGGGAAGATGCGCCCCGATGACGTTGAAGCCAGAATTCAACGCCTGAACGACCAACACCATCCGCAGGCAAAAGTGATTTCGTTTTCACAAAGTACAGAATACGGCACGGTGTATTCGACAGAGGAGATCCGCGCTTTGTCGGCCCTTGCAAAAAAGTATGACCTCTTCCTGCACATGGACGGGTCGCGCATCGCGAACGCCGCGGTGAGCCTCGACCAGGACTTCAGATCCTTCACGCGCGACGCCGGCGTTGACGTGTTGTCGTTCGGAGGTACGAAAAACGGTCTCATGTTCGGGGAAGCCGTTCTCATTTTTGACCCTGAGAAAGCGCGGCATTTCAACTACCTGAGAAAGCAGGGGATGCAACTGCATTCCAAGATGCGCTTCATCGGCGCTCAGTTCGAAGCGTTGCTCACGGACGGTCTATGGAAAAAAAATGCCGTTCATGCCAACGCCATGGCCCGCCTCCTGGAGGAGGAGTTACGTCCGCACCCCTTTATCAAAATCACACAGGAGGTGGATGCTAATGGCGTTTTCGCCATCATGCCGGCGGCGTTGATCGAAGGGCTGCAGAAAGAATACTTTTTCTACGTCTGGAACGACAAAACATCGGAAGTGCGGCTCATGTGCGCCTTCGATACGCATGAGGAAGATGTGAAAAATTTTGGGGAACAGATCCGGCGTCTGAGTGCCGGTCAGCGTTTCAGGAACTTGTAGGTTCCCTTGAATTGAGACTCGTCGTCCTTGATCGCGATCAGATAATAGCCCGCGGCAAGTTCCTTTACGTGAACACGGATGATGTGCTCGCTTTTGATTTCCTTTTCCACCTCGATGGGGTTCCCGATGATGTTGTGGACAACCAACTGGACTTTCTCGGCAGGCAATTCGCGAAACTCAATGTCCACCCACTCTGTGGCCGGGTTCGGATAGATATTGACCGCCTTCTCGGGGGTGGTCTCCGTACTCATGAAATCAGCCGGTCTGCTCGTAATCTGGCCCATGGCCCACTGGGCAGTGGACGCCAGAACGATGACAAAAACCAACCTGACTAAACGCATTTCATGTAAAGTTATTACCCAATATACGACAAATTCTACACCAAAGTTGGGGCAAGCGGCTTATTTTCTCAAATTTTAGATGCCGGGCGGCTTTAGGGGCCGGTATTCCGGCAAAAGGAATTTCGTCCCTAGTACCGTATTCCAGCCACCTTCAGGAAGGCTTGTGGCAAAAAATCCACCAAATCGGAAGCATTCATTGCTTCCGACCCTTTTTCAGGGAGGGCAAGGTCTCCGGCGAGACCGTGAAGGAACACCCCCAGGATCGCGGTATCCCGTGACGAGTAGCCCTGCGCCAGCAATCCGGTCAACAAGCCCGTGAGCACATCACCACTACCCCCCGTGGCCATGCCTGGATTGCCCGTGGGGTTAAAAAATACCCTACCGTCCGGGCATGCGATGGAGGTGTAGGCGCCTTTCAATACGACAACGCAGCCATGGTTATGGGCGAACACGACCTGACGTTCGAGCCGGTCGAAGTCATCGACGGCTTGCCCCGCCAACCGTTCAAACTCACCCGGATGGGGCGTCAGGATACTGTTTTCCGGGAGTAATTCCAGCATTGCAGGTGCGGACGCGAGGATGTTCAGGGCGTCGGCATCCAGCACCATCGGCTTCCGAAAGCTTTTCATCAGCGCAACCAGCGCGTCACCGGTTTGGTGAGCCTGCCCCAACCCGGGGCCAATGCCCACAGCGCTGAACCGGTCTGACACAGGTACCGCGGATAACAACTCATGGTGCTCATCCACCGTGGCCATCGCTTCGGGCACAGCCGACTGAATGATGTCATATCCGCATGCCGGCACATGAACATGCAAGAGCCCGGCGCCTGACCGCGAGGCGGCACGCGCCGCAAGCACCGCCGCGCCCATTTTCCCATAGCTACCCGCTACGAGCAACGCATGTCCGAAAGTTCCCTTGTGGTCAAAACGGCGCCGCGGTCTCAGCATCCGCTTCACGTCTTTCATCGCACTCACAAAATATTTCGTGTCGGCGCCGCGGATGTATCCCCGGTCGAGGCCAATGTCAACCGTGGTCCATTCACCACAAAACGGGAAGGCGTTCGGCAGGAGAAACGCCAGCTTGGGAAGTTGAAATGAAACGGTATAATGCGCCTGTACGATTTCACCGGTCGATGGCCTGTCGGCGGAAAGTCCCGACGGAATGTCGACGGCGATGCGCGTGGCGTCGCATCGGTTCATCCAACGGATGGCCTCGGCGTAAATACCCTCGACCGGGCGGGACAACCCTGAGCCGAAGATGGCGTCGATAAGGACATCGCAGCCCCGAAACAGATCGTCCGCGGGTGACGTTGCAACCTCCACCACCGGCGCTTTCCCTTTCAGCCTTTGGTAATTGATCTTGAAATCTTCTGATTCCGGCACCGAACCTCGCAGGACCCAAACGTTGACCCCATAAGCCGCCTCCACGAGCATGCGAGCGATGCCCAGGCCGTCTCCCCCATTGTTGCCGGTGCCGCATACTACGCCGACCCTGTGGCTGTTGTCGATGTGCTCGATGAACCAGTTGGCAAACGCCCGACAAGCACGCTCCATCAGGTCGATGGATGTCACCGGCTCCGACGAAATCGTGTGTGCATCGAGCGCTTTAATCTGGCGGGTGTCGAGAATGCGGATCATGTTTTCGGTTGCGGGCTTCGTCTCCCGTCAAAGTTCCGGCTTTCGCGTTCAGTTTCCAAGTGGCGAACACAGTCCGGGATTCGGAAGCACTGCTGTCCGGGGAAAGTCCTCGCGTGACGTGTCAACTTTATTTGTCATCGTT